>JBFGLM010000013.1:0-91892 GCA_041576165.1 Acidimicrobiia bacterium | reverse complement strand
CGGGTCTGCTGGTGGTGAGCGTACGTGGTGGCCCATTGGGCGTCTTCCCGGGCAGCAGTGATCCCGGCTCATACCTCGTCCGCACGTCCGGCGACGGCCGGGATTGGCTGGAACAGTCGATCGGCGACATCGCAGGCGAGGGGCTATACGTGCAGGCCGCGATTGTCACGGGTGACGGTGCCTGGCTCATCGGCCTCAGCGCTTCCGAGCTGGATGTCGCCTTGACCTTCGCCTTCCCGGCGCCCTACCAGGAGCTGGTTGCGGACGGGCGAGTCTTCGTGGCCGAGGCAGGCCAGGACGAGATCTCGTTACATGAAAAGGCTTTCGGTACCCCGCTCGCTACGTTCGACCGCAGCGAACTTGGAATCGGAGATCAGAGCCAGCTCCGCAATCCGGTGATGTTGTGGTCGCCCGATTTGACTCGATGGGAGCACGTGCCGGCTCCGCCGTACGGACGGTGGGTGGTGGCGGCCGGTTCCGGCAGCGGGGATGCGCCCTTTGTGGCGTCACCAGCCGGCCTCTGGCGCAATCTCGGCGAGACCGAGTGGGAGCAGTCAATCCTCTTCTCATCGGGCGCTGAGCCGGTGGCGGCTGCAGTGATACCCGATGCGATGTACACGGTGGCGTTCGCAGGAACCGGTCCTGAGATACATCGCTACGGCTCGGACGGGCAGTTCGTCCGATATCGATTTGACATTGCCGGTCAGGACATCGTCGGTCCTGGACCGGGAGCGGGAAGCCAAACGGCCGTGATGTTCCCGACCACGCCCGGACTCCGGCTGCTCGATCGGGTGCCTCGTGCGATCGACATCGGGAACGGGAACCACCTCGTCGCCAATCTCGACCGCGGCGCCTTTCGGGTGGAGAATGCTGAGGGCGTCGAGATCGCATCCGCCAGCATGTACTCCCCCGATCCGGCCCTGGAGTTCGATCCCCACAACGGGCTGTTGCGCATCATCGACCGCTCCGGCGACGTGGCCGGCAGCGTGACACTTGAACAACTCGAGGAGATGGCTGCCGAACAACTCCGCTACGAGGTGGCCGAGTCGGGTGGCGTTCTCTACGTATACGGCGACGAGTGGAGATTTCAATCCCTCGCCGACCTCGCTCCCGACGCTCATCCGACCCTCGCGTCGGCCGTCGTCGGGATGGACAATTCCTTCGCCATCGCTTCCGGCCCCATCTATCCGTGGATCGCCACCGACGCACCGTCCCAGATTTGGATCGCCACGCCCCGTCCGTGACGCATCGGCCGGACGTGTAGCCTGACGCGACGCGTATTCAGCTCGCGTGGGCGGATCCCCGACACGAAGGCTGTCCGGGAACCTTTCCAGGTCCTGGTGCGTCTGTCAGTCAACGGACTGTGCGATAGCCCGAACGCTTCCCGGGGCGGGCGCGGCTTGGAGGGGATGTGACAATGCAGGCGGACGCCGGCGAGCGAGCCGACGCCGGTTTCGAAGCGTTCTACCGCGAGGTTCACCCGGCCGTCTTCCGTGCGCTATCCCTGACCTTGAACTCACGTCAGCTCGGGGCGGAAGCGACCGATGAAGCCTTCACCCGGGCCTACGAGCGGTGGTCCACGGTGTCGACCTATGATAACCCGGCGGGCTGGGTGTATCGGGTCGGTCTCAACTGGTCGCGCTCCTGGCTGCGGCGAGGCGGACGGGAGACGCCCCTGCCCGGTATGCCAGATCGCGAACACCACGATCCAGTCCCTCACCCTGAACTGGCGCCGGCGATAGCTGACCTCCCGATGGCACAGCGGGCCGTCGTAATCCTGCGTTTCTACAACGATTGGACGATTGAACAGATCTCCGAGGCGCTGTCGGTCCCGATCGGCACTGTGAAAAGCCGGCTCCATCGGGCGCTTGCGGCGTTGGGCACCTCAGTTGGCTGATGCCCACTGATCCGGTGGTCGGACGCACCACCCGCCGGCGGCGCGCCGGGCGTGCCGCGCTGGCACTGGGCACAGGAATTGGGGTGGCAGCCGCCGTGGCGCTTGCCTGGCTGGGCGGCAACCCGACATCTCCGAACGATCTGGCGGATCAAGGTGATTTCGTTGCTTCGACCCCTGCGGCTGTCACCTCTGTTCCCTCGCCTCCCGGCTTCGATTGGGAGATAGGTGGGGAGATACCTGGGCGGCGGATCCTCGCCGTCAGCGAACGGCAGGGCACGCTGCTGGCACATGTCGTGCCGCTCGATGAACGCGGCCTGGAATTGTTCACGAGCGAAGACGGATCTAGCTGGATCCCGGTCGAGCGAGTCATCAGCACCCAGTACGTGGTCTCGGCCGTGGCGTCCGTTCCGGACGGCTACTACATTGCCGCTGTCCACACCGAATCCGCCGGTCGTGGGACCTTTCTCGATCTGGCTGTCACGCGTTCCGCGGACGGAGTCACCTGGTCAGAACCGATTTCGCTGCACCGTGGAGACCCGGTGACCCAGATGAACGTTGCGGCCGGGGACCAGGTCGCCGTGGTGAGCGTCCAAATCGGGGGTTCGGAGGGTGATCCTCCGCCGGAAGCTGTAGCCGCGCTTCCGGCCGAGTGGGAGCGGGCGCTGGCTGAATGGCCGGAGCTCACCGCGATCGACATCACAGACGCACTGGCGGTGCAAGGCCCCTTGGGCCTCTCCTTAGCCCGTTTCCCCTATGAGGAACTGGGTTTTGAACGCGAGCGCCGGCCCGGACCCGGACGCGCTGTGGCGTGGCTGTCATCAACAGACGGCACATGGGCGCAGGTGGAGCTGGGTGAGCGTACGTCAATCGGGTCGGGGCCGATCGTAAACAACGGCGAAGTACTCGCGCATATCTACAAGCGTGGAGCTCAGATCATCTCCGTGACCGAGGCGGGGACTGTGGCCACGGACATCCACGCTTCGATGGATGGGCGCCTTTTGGCGTGGGGTGAGCGGTTGTTGGCGGTCGGCCAGAGCTATCCGTCTATCCGGCAGTGGACGGTGGAAGGCTGGACGACCATGGGATCGGGCCGGCTGCTGCCGTTGCGCAGCGACTATCTCACGACCGGGGCCGTCGGAGGGCCGGGTGGGCTGGTGGTCACGGTCACCCAGCAACCCCGAATCAGTCCGGAAGTCCGGGTCGAGGGGCCCGATGGCCATGCGCTCGCGGTGATCCCGTGGAGCCGCGTCCGAGTCCTCGATGCGGCCGGAGACACGATTCTGGAATCGTCCGCCGAAGTGTGGAACTCGCCACGATTCTCGGTGGATCTGACGGCGGCGGCCCTCGAAGTCATCGACGAATCGGGGTCCGAGACCGTTACGAGCTTCGCGCTGGCGGACCTGGCCGCTGCAGAGGATCGGATCTTGCGCGATCGTCCTCGTTTCTCGCTATTCAGTCGTGACGGCACCGACTGGTCGTCACCCGCGCTCGTCGACGGGACACCGATCACTCCGATGTTGGTCACAGATGCCGTAGTGGTGGCCGCCGAGCAGATGCCCGAGCTGGCATTTGGACGGTCCCCGCTCGAGCCGCGGGCCGTCGCAGATTCGATCCAGACCTGGATTGGTCGGTTGGCGTCGGGCGGCACGAAATGATGGAACGTTCCCAGCCGGTAGGGCGTCTTGATGGCATATCCGCTGGCCGGCAGTGGGCAGCGCTCCGAACCAGGAGGCCCTGATGGGGATCGAGGAAGACGTATCCCGACATCTGAAGGCTCGAGCCAGGCGCATCGAAGCCGAAGCAGGCTCACCTATTCGCTTGGACCAGCGGCGCTCTCGCCGGGGATGGGTGGCCGCCGCGATCGCGGCCGCCGTTGTTCTGGTCGTCGGGGTTGTCGGGATCCTGGTCGGTTCCCGGGGGAGCGGTGAGCTGGAGGAGGCGGCGCCGGCTGCGTCTGCCGCGTCTGCCGCCACTACCACGTCGGCCATGGCGACTACGACTGCTTCTGAGGCTGTCGCAACGGTCGCCGGCGCTCCGGATGGCCCACCGCTCGAATTGAGCCGGGTTGACGTCTCGTTACCGGTGAGCTGGATACAGGACGTCGTTGGTCGCGACGGGGTGATTTACGCCACAGGGGGAGTATTCAGTGAGGATGTGGCTGAGAACCGGACTGAGCTGTGGTCATCCACGGACGGGGTCGACTGGACGAGGGTGGGCACCATTACCGAGGGTTCCACTCATGTCAGCGCGCTTGCGGCCGGTCCGGCTGGTTTCGTAGCCGTCGGCACCCGGTGGGAAGAGCCCGACCCGGCCGAGCAAACGTTCTTTGGGCCTGCACCATCCAGCGAGGCACTTGTGTGGACGTCGTCCGACGGACGGACGTGGACCGAGGATGTCCTCCCCGCGACACCATTTGAGGACTCGATGCTGCCCATTTCGATTTACACGGGCTGGGCCGCCATTGGAGACGGGGGTGCCGTGGTTTTGGGTTCGGTTGAGCCCAATATCGAACAGCTGGTCTTCGCCAGCCTGCCGGAGGACATTCTGGCTGTGCTGGAGGAAAGCGGAGGTTACGGCTTTGGGATGGGCGGTAGTCCATTTGAGTTCACTGTAGATGGTCCGGGTGGCACGACCCTGTGGCGGGGCGGGCCGGAAGAGCTCGGCTGGGACGCGGAGACGACCGCGGCGGTCGAGATGATGTTCTCAGGTACAGATGGTGGGCCGCGGACGATCCTCTGGCACAGCGGCGACCTGGTGAACTGGACTCGCTTCGAGTCGCACCCGTTCGAATCCAACACGTATGTCCATGAGGTTGCATCCCTGGCGGATGGCAACATGCTGGCGGTCGGTGGAGGCGAAGCGGGTCCCTCCGCTTGGACATCGGCCGACGGCATCACCTGGACTCGGTTCGAATCAGGTCTCGACATCAACTCGGTCCATGTCTGGGGTGACCGCACGCTGGCGCTGGCTTTCCTGGGGAACGAGATGGCCATCGTCGAGCTGACCGGTGATGAGTGGGCCGCCATTTCGCCGGAGGACCCGTTCGGTGGACCCGAAACCTGGCATATCCAGTCGCTGAGTGCTGGGGACGGGGGTCTGGCGGCGGTCGCGATGGGCTACAACGAGTCCGAGATGATGGGGCCTCCACCGGTCACCGTGACCGGAGACAACGGCCGCACGGTGACCATGGATGAGATGGAAGGGTTCATCACGGTCCAAGATGGCGACGAGGTTCTGCTCGAGCTCCCGATGTGGGAGACCTCGCAGGAGAATCCGATTGTCGATGTCGAAGCTGCGACGCTCACCTACACAGATCCGGACACGGGCGATCCGCTGGTCACGATCGGCATCACCGACCTGGAGGATGCGCAGCAAGCCGCATACGCAGAGATGGACGGCGGACCGATGAACGAGCGGACCGCAGTCCTCTCGAGTCCCGACGGTGCAACGTGGTCGGTGACCTACCTCGACGACCAGTTCGACCAGCCGGGCTTCGTGCAACAGGTCATCGTCGTGGGCGGCCGGGTAGTGCTGCTGCGCCAGCCGTTCGATGAGAGCATGATGACCGAGTCCGAACCGCCCGAACCACCCCCGCTGGAGGTTTGGATAGCCGACCTCTAGTGCCCGCCGGCGTCTCGGGCGTTTTCTCGCCGCGCGACGGGGTGGTGGACCTTCCGCTCGCGTGGAGAAGACTGCGGAGGGTGTGTGTCTTGTTCGTCTCGCGCCGGACCGGGCTCGGCGTGGATCAGCCGGTGAAGTCCTGATGCACCCGGCTGGCGGTGGGGCCTCGCTGGCCCTGATATTTCGAGCCGGTCTCGCGTGAGCCGTACGGAAATTCAGCCTCCGTGGAGAGCTGGTAGAAGCTGATCTGGCCGATCTTCATCTCCGGATAGATCGCAATGGGAAGGTTGGCGACGTTGGACAGCTCGAGTGTCAGGTAGCCGTCGAAGCCCGGGTCGACGAAGCCGGCCGTGGAGTGAATCAACAAGCCGAGGCGCCCCAGGCTGGACTTTCCCTCGAGCCTGGCGACGATGTCGTTGCCGAGCCTGACACGCTCGAAGGTGGATCCGAGAACGAACTCACCCGGATGCAGGATGAACGGGTCACGGTTCGGCACTTTGATCTCAGTGGTCAAGTCTGGTTGATGAGTCTTCGGGTCGATGTGCGGGTATTTGTGATTCTCGAATACCCGGAAGAATCGGTCCACCCGCAAATCGATCGACGAAGGCTGCACGAACGACTCGTCGTACGGATCGATTTCGATGTGGCCGGCCGCGATGGCCTCTTTGATGCTTCGATCAGAGAAGATCACCCGGCTCCTCCTAGACGCTCCTGCGCCGGCGATGGTAACGCCGGATGGATGCCCTCGCGAGGCTGTGGCTTTTTACGACTGGACGGCCGCTTGCACCAGCCCCGTGAGGACCGGATGCGGCGCCTCCGGGGTTGACCTGAGCTGCGGCTGGTACAGCGTTGCGATGAAAAAAGGGTGGCCCGGGCGTTCTACCGCGCGGACCTCGCCGGTACCGTCGATCCCTGACACGGTCATACCGGCGCTCGAGGCGATCGTCCCAAGTTCCGGGACGAGCCCGTAGTTACAGGTGGTCTGCTCTACCTGAGCGTCGCGGCCGTACAGCCCGTGCAGGATCGTGCCGGGAACGAGGTCGACCATGATCTGGGCGCCGTCCAGCGAACACTCCAGCATCGAGATGACCGGTGTTCCGGGCGCATCTCCGTATTCGTCATGACGGGCGTCGGTGATTCCAACGAGGTTGCGAGCATGCTCTACCAGAACATGTTGGAACCCACCTCAAGTCCCGACGAGCGGGACGCCACGCTCCCGTGCCACGCGGATGGCGGCCTCCACAGCCGTCGGATCGTCGTAGGGCGAGCCGGGACCGATGAGCATCCCGTGGCCGGGGTCCGCTAAAAAGTCGGCGTCGATTTCGGGGGTGCGTACGACGCGGACACCACCGTCAACCCCCGCATGAGCGATCGCGTCCTCGAGGGCGGTGACGGTGGCGACGTGACTCCCCCGATCAGGCGCCGAGTCGATGATGACTGTGAGGAGCATGGCCACACATTACCGGCGGCCGGAAACCTCGACGGAGCGAGCGGATGAGGGGAATCGAACCCCCATCTCAAGCTTGGGAAGCTCGCGTTCTACCATTGAACTACATCCGCGGGGCGCCCATCGTAGTCGCTGCGCCGCGGCGCCGGTCAGGTCCCGGCCCTCAACCATTGCCGGTCAGGAGGCTGGCGAGGCCCCAGAATCCGATCACGATCCCAACCGACAGCAGGAACCATGCCCGGCGTGGTCGAAACTCCCCTTCGACGCCCCACGGCATGTGCCCGTGCCGGGCCCGGGCGATCGCCAGCCCGTTTCCCAGCACGAGAGCGAAGCCGATGGCGGTGATGAGCTGGGCGAGGAGCGAGTTGATGTCGAGGAAGTCCCCCATAACCTGGAACCGTACCCGACATCCAACCGGTGAGAAATATCCAAGATCAATGTCAGCCGATCTGGGGTTTGGCGGTGTCTCACGGGTGATATGAACAGACTTGCTGGGATTGAGATGCCAACAACCCAACGCAGCAATGAGCTGATCTACGCCCGACACGCGGACGAGCTCACCCGGTTCGCCACCGTCATGGTGGGTCCTGACGACGCGCCCGACGTGGTCACGACGGCCGTGCTTCGTGCTTTCGAGTCGCGACAGTGGCCGTCCGTCGCCAACCCGAGAGCCTATCTATATCGAGCCGTCATGAACACGGCGAGGAACTGGCGCCGCAGCGCCGCCCGCCGCCGCCGCCGGGAGCAGCTGATCGCCGGTCCGGTCCTGGTGACGGATCCGGAACCGCGTCCGGACGTACGCGCCGCGATCGAATCGCTCAGCCCGCAACAGCGGGCCGTGGTCTATCTGACGTATTGGGATGACCTGGCGCCGGAAGAAGTTGCCGCGCGTCTGGGTATCTCCATCGGCTCAGTGCGCAAGCACCTGGGCCGGGCCCGCACACAGCTCCGGAGGCGCATCAATGAGTGACCTTCTCGACGATCAGATTCGCGAGGCGCTGGCCTCCATGGTGGCTGAAACGCCCGAGGCACCGCCATCGCCAGTTCGACAAATGGTTCCGGCCCGGGCCAGGCGCCGCTGGGTGGTCGCCGTCGCCACCGCCCTGGCGATCCTCGTTGTCGGCATCGGCAGCGTACTGGTCCTGAACCGGCTGACCGGACCCGCCGAAGTGGAACCCGCCGCGCCGGGGACCGAGGAGGCATCGACCACGACGGTCGGTCCCAGGGTTGAATCAACCGGCTTCTTCGTCGCCGACACCGCGCCGGACGAGTACGTGTTGTTCGAAGCCAGTGCCCACATCCGGCAGGGCGGGACGGTGACCTACGTCCGTGACACAGGAGAAGTGCCCTGGCGCCCGGGCGACGGCGGCTTCAGAGTCACCAGCCTGCCGCGACTTCTCAACCGACAGGCCGACGCAGGCCCCCAAGACGGGCGAGTCGGAGCTGAACGGGTGATGGAGGGCGCCCGCGCCCTGCAGGATGTCGAGGAATTGCGAATCGGCTCCTGGCCGGCTCTGTTGCGCGAATCCAGCCTCACACAGGGTGGGGGCCAAATAACCCACTGGTCGCTCCTCGTGCACGACGGCGCCGGTGGGATGTTTGAAGTCAGCGCAGTCGGCATGACCCGGGATGAGGTCCTCTCGGTGGCGCAAGGAGTCCGGATGGCGTCGTTTGCGGAGCTCGAGGTGGCTGCGTGGTCAGTCTCTTGGACCCACCAGGCCTTCGTGCCGCATGACGAGTTCGCGTACGTGATACCTGATGTCATCAGCGAAGTGGGCCGCGACGTGAGGGTCGCACTCGGCACGGATCTGCTCGCTCCCCGCCTTGCCTACACAGCCGGCGAGCCGGGCCCCCCTGCGCTGGAGTCCACAGTAGGCATCGTCACCTTCACGGTGAAGGATGGTCTAGAGGACGGTACCGTCGCGGCCCTCGTCAGCGAGGATCCCGGAGTGCTTGGGTTGACGCTCTCGGCGAAGTCCGAGCAGCGCTACATCGATCGCTTCGTGGAGGCCATGAACCAGGGAGCTGTGCTGTCGGATGTGCCCCGCGTCGTCCAGGCACCGCCCGGTCCCGAGCCCGCGTTCGATCCGTCCACGCTGGGCCAGGAGGCTCCGCTGGTTGCGCTGGAGTCGATGGACGTGGCACTCGACACGATGCTGGCGTCCGGCGAGGAGTCGTTCGCGGTTGAGCCGGCGATCGCCACCGCGGACCGACCGATCGTGGCCGTTGGCACCCTCGATCCGCCCGGCAATCTGAGCCAGACCAGTTATCTCATCTGGTTCACCGAACCCGACGATGTGTGCGAAGCGGTCGTGTGGCCAACCGGCTCGGGCAGTGGCTGTGGCGGTCCCGTTGCGGGGACCAGCTACGGGGCAACGGGTTCCGGCAGCGAGGGTGGGCAAACCACGATCAGCTACAGCGTGCCCCCCGAGACCTCGGTGGTGCAGTTTGTCACCCGCGACGGCGATTACTGGCAGCGTCCCAACACCGGGCATGGTCTCTTCTCGTGGGGTAGGGACGTGTTGCGGCCCACCGAGATGGTGGCGTACGCGGCGGACGGCAGCGAACTCGGCCGGTGGAAGATCGACCCGGGGTTCTGAGGCGGCCGGCTGTCCGGGGTGTGGAAGAATCGCCCCATGGAGCCGGAGCGTGTGGTCGACCGCATCGATCGGTGGCTTCACGTTCCGGCGGTCGTCGGGTTCGAGGAGCCTCTGCTGGCGACGATCGCCGGGGAACTCGCCGCGTCGGGTCGCCGGTCGAGACGAGTCGCCGGGATGGTGGTATCTCCGGGAACCGATGGCGGATGGATCAGCACCCACAGCGACCGCCACGGTTTGGTCACGAAGGGCCATGGAGTGTTGGGCTACGCCGCCAAGCATGAAGCCGGCGCCCACCGGCCCCTGTCCCGGTCCCTCGGCCGGCGGGTGTGTGACCGATTCGTCGGCGAGGCGGTCTACGCCTATGACCCCGGAACCGGCGAGCGGCTGGCCGAGGGCGGAGTAGACCATGGATCCCATTGCGGCGTCGGCCCCGACATCAGCATCGAGGCACCGGGCCTCGCAGAGCTCGAGCCGGGTCTCCCGGTTGCGTTTGCCGGTGGGGCCCGCATCGCCGATTCATTGGTGAGCGGGCAGCTCGACAATGTCGCGTCCGTGGCGATTGCGTTCGAGCTTCTGGCAGCCGGCTTCGGGGGAACCGTCCTGTTCACGGTGGGCGAAGAGGCCGGTCGGTCCTGGCGCGGCCTGGCCGACTATTTCGGAGATCGGGAACTCGGCGAGCTGCTGGTCCTCGACACCAGCCCCTTCGACGACCCCGAGCCGTGCGGGAGCGGTCGGGTGGTGTTGCGCCGAGCCGACGCGGGTGGAGCGTTCGATGCCGGCTTTGTGGAGAGGATCGCAGGCGCGGCCGCCCGAGCGGGTGCCCCGATCATTTGGAAGGACGCGCTGCTGGCCGGGGAAGGTCGGCCGCTGGGGCGGACGGAGCTCGGCCGGCTCAGTGCAGCCACCGAAGGCCGACTCAACGGGGCGACACTCCAGCTTCCGACGACTGACTATCACTCGAATCACGAAACGACCAGCATCGGCGCCATCTCGAACGTCCTCAGAACACTCGGCCGGCTTTTCGATCTCTGATCCTCCCGGTGCCGGCGATCTAGGCTGCGGTGATGATTGGCAAGTCGTCCGGAGGTATGGCCGGGGACGTTGAGAGGGTCACCTGATGCCGCGTCATTGTTATGTTCTGCGGGTTTTCACCCGGGGCGGTGAAGGGGGCAACCACCTGGGTGTCGTGACCGATCGTTCGGGTCTCAGCGACCAGACGATGCAAGCCATAGCTACCGAGCTGGGCTTTTCCGAAACCATCTACCTCGACTGGCGGGAGGCGGAGATTCCGAAGGTGCGCATCTTCACACCCGCGTCCGAGCTGCCCTTCGCCGGTCACCCACTCGTTGGTATGACGTGGGTTCTCAATGCGTTGGGCCCTGGTGGGCCAGATGAGATCGAGTGCGGCATCGGGCGGGTGCGAGCGCGGATGGAAGGCGACCAGGCATGGGTCGAGACGGCGCTCACCCAGCCGGTCGCAACCGATGTTGAGCTACCAGGTTATGACCCCGGGCCGACACCGCTGTCGGTCGCACGAGTGGAGATGCCACTCCCGTACCACGTGATCGAGCTGGCCGACAGTGACGCGGTCCGGGCCGCTGTCGTGCCGAAGGACGAAATGATCTCCGTGTATGCGTGGCTCGACGACGAGACCGTTCACACCAGATTCTTCGCGCCCGGCCACGGCGTTCCTGAGGACCCGGCGACCGGGTCGGCGGCAGTGGCTCTGGCCGCGTCGCTCACGGCGCGGGGTATGGACCACGGAGAGCTCACACTTCTCCAGGGAGAAGAGGTCGGTTTTCCTTCTCAGATCCAGCTGCGTTGGGCGGGCGAGGCTGCCGCGATCGGAGGGAACGTGGTCCGGGACGAGGTTCGCTGGCTGGAGGTGTAGGCGGGCCGGCGCGGGCCGGCGGCGTTTTGCCGGATGGGACTGCCGCAGGCGAGGCCGTAAACTCGCCGACGAAATGGCAACCGAAGGTTCAAGAGTCGCCGTCATCGCGGCGATCATTGGTAACGGTGCGGTCGCGATCGCCAAGTTCGCGGCAGCTGCGATCACAGGCTCTGCGGCGATGTTCTCCGAAGGGGTTCACTCGACTGCCGACGTCGGTAATCAGGTGATGCTCCTGTGGGGCATCAATGCCTCCAAAAAGGACGCTGATGCCGATCATCCCTTCGGTCGCGGCAAAGAGGTCTACTTCTGGTCGTTCATGGTGGCAGTCATCCTGTTCGTCGGCGGGGCTGTGCTGTCGATCGAACACGGCATCGAGGCGATCCGGCATCCTCACGAGCTGGAAAGCGTGGCGGCTTCGATCATCGTCCTGATGGCCGCCATCGTGATCGAAGGCTTCACGTTGATGGTGGCGGTGCGAGAATTCAACAGGGTCCGCGGCTCCCGATCGACTTGGCGCAGTATCCGCGACACCAAGGACACCGCTCTGCTGGTCGTGCTACTCGAGGATTCGGCGGCCATGGCCGGTTTGTTCCTTGCTCTTGTCGGTGTCGGGCTGGCCGCGATCACCGGCAATACGGTGTGGGACGGCGTCGCATCTGTTGCCATCGGCATCCTGCTGGCCGCGATTGCGTTCATCCTGGCCTTCGAGACCAAGGCCTTGCTGGTTGGTGAGGCCGCCAGTCGCCGCGACCGAGCCCAGATCCGGTCCTTGGTGTTATCCCACGAGAACGTGACAGCCGTCGGCCGGCTGCTGACGATGCACATGGGACCCTCGGAGATCCTGGTCAACATCGACGTCGATCTGGTGGACGACATCGACGCCGGCACGGTCGAGGAAACGATCGACGAGATCGAGGCCTCGATCCGCGAGGTTCTGCCTTCGGCCCGCAACATCTTCGTCGAACTGGAGTCGATTCATGGCTGAGGCTTCGGCACCAGCCTCTTCCGCCAATCTCGGACCGGGATTTGACACCGTGGCGTTGGCGCTAGAGATCCGCTGCCGGGTGGTCTGTGAACCGGCGGCCGCATGGTCGGTGGAGCATGTTGGACCTGAGCGGCTGCTGTCCGCCGACCCGGCCGATGACGCGGTGCTGACCACCGCGCAGAAGGTGTCTCCGACACCGATGAAGATCGAAGTCCACAGCGACATACCTTTGGGTAGAGGCCTCGGCTCGTCGTCGGCGGCCTATGCCGCCGCTGCGATGGCGACCCTGCGTGCGCTCGGGGAGGATCCGCGGCCCGCAGATGTCTTCCCGATCGTCTCCGAGCTAGAGGGTCATCCCGACAACGCGGCCGCTGCGGTATACGGCGGGCTGGTGGCGGTGGCGGGCGATGCGGTGATCCCACTTCATCTCCATGCCAACTGGACGCCGGTCGTGGCGGTGCCGGCCTTCGAGCTCTCGACCCGGGCGGCCCGAGCCGTACTGCCCGATCAGATCTCACGTCTGGCAGCAGTGCGGAGCCTGGCACGGCTCGTCGCTCTGGTCGAAGGTCTACAACGCGGCGACCCGGACGTCCTCCGGGCAGCGGGGGGTGACGAGCTGCATGAGGCGCCACGCAGCGAGTGGGATCCACGGGTTAGTGCCTACGTGCGGGCGGCGCTCGACGGCGGTGCCGTCCACGCCTGCTGGAGCGGTGCCGGGCCTTCGGTGCTGGCGTTCGCTCCCCGTGAACGAACCGATGACGTGGTGATGGCGCTCGAGCTGGCGCTGGCTGGGGCCGGGAGAGTGCTGCGGCCGTCGCCGGCTCGTGATGGAGTCTGCTGACCGCCCGGCGCCTTTGCATGCGGGAGGGCCGAGGTGGGCTATTGGCTGCGTTGCGATACACTTCTCCCGCCAGGCGCGTCCCGGAGCAGGTCTCATGCGGCGTGGCCGGCTTGCACAACCCGGGGTTGCGGGCCAAACTCCCAACCCTCACCGAATCTCAAAGGTTTTTGATGGGTTCATTGGTCAAGAAGCGCCGCAAGAAGATGAGCAAACACAAATACCGCAAGCGGTTGAAGGCCAACCGCCACAAGCGGAAGAAGTAGCTCTTCGGTTGCGACGGATGCCCCGGGGGACCGGGGCATTTGCTCGTCCGCGGCGTCGGAGCCTGCCGCCGGTATCAGACGATTCTGCGAGCGGGAGCCGGGGTGAACACCCGGAAGCCCTCATCCGTGACGATCCGGCCGACGCCTGGACGGGGGTAATGCCCGGCCGCAATGAGCACACCAGAGTCGGCCAACTGGTCGAAGACCTTGGCTCGCGTGCTGGCAGCCGCCGCCTTGTCGACGTCGTAGACGACATTCCAGTTGTGGATGGCCTGGAGCGGATGGTGGGTTATGTCTCCGGCGATGTATGCCCGCTGGCTCTGGGATGCGATCAGTATCGAAGTGTGCCCCGGAGTGTGGCCGAAGCTCTCGATCATCGTGAGACCGTGCGCCACCTGATGATCCGCAGTTATCAGCGACAGCTGCCCGGCATCGTGAATCACGTTCGCGTCGGCCATCACGGCCTCGGAGGCCGGATGTTCCCCGCTGCGCCAGAAGTCCAGTTCTTTCTGATGGGTCCAGTACGAAGCGTTGGGAAACGCCGGGGCAGAATCGCTGACATCGCCGCCCATGTGGTCGGGGTGCAGGTGCGTGTGCACCACCTTGGAGACATCGCCCGGCCCGATGCCGAGGTGGTCGAGCGCCTTCATCAGCAATCCCGAGTTAGCCCCCTCGGGCAAGTCGTCTTGCGGCCCGAGGCCCGTGTCGATCAGCGTGAGGTCGTCGCCGGCGTGGAGCAGAAAGCACCCGAAGCTCACTCGCAGGACGCCGTTGTCCAGGAATTGCGGGTTGGCGTCCCACACCGCCGGGTCGGAGTCCTCGAACATGACGTGCGGATCGCGAGGCGCCCAGCCGTCTTCGATCGCGTATAGCGTGAAATCTCCAACTGCGGTTTCCCAGATCACCCGCACCCTCCTCGACAGGAGCACATTATGGCCGTTCAATACGAGTCGCGTGGTCCGGTGGCAATCATCACTGTCGACCGTACCCACCGGCGTAATGCGATCAACCGGGCTACGGCAGCGGCGCTGGCCGACGCCTGGCGTCGTTTCGATGAGGACGAATCAGCGTCGGTGGGTGTCCTGACCGGCGCCGGAGGCACCTTCTGCGCGGGCGCCGACTTGACGGATTTTGACTTGACCGACGATCCGCAGGGGTTTTTGGGATTCACCCGACTCTGGGTGTCGAAGCCCACTGTCGCGGCGATTTCCGGGTATGCCGTTGCCGGCGGACTCGAACTGGCGCTGTGGTGCGATCTGCGGGTGGCATCCGAGGATGCGATATTCGGCTGCTTCGAGCGACGGTTCGGGGTGCCGCTGGTGGACGGCGGCACCCAGCGCTTGCCCGTCGTGATCGGGCTGGGCCGGGCCCTCGACATGATCCTCACCGGCCGCGCGGTCGGCGCCCACGAGGCACTCTCGATGGGTCTGGTCAATCGAGTTGTGCCACCGGGCACTGCTCTGGATGCTGCGGTCGATTTGGCCGGAGCGATCGCATCCTTCCCGCAACCGACGGTGCGCAGCGATCGGGCGGCCGTCTACGACGGGCAGAACCTCGACCGGGGCATGGCTCTCGAGCGAGAGCACGGGTTGTCAGTCATGGATGTGGCCGCCGAGGGCGCCGCCACGTTTGCTGCCGGAGCCGGTCGTCACGGGCGTGGTGACAGCCCCGCAGGCTGAGGCCGCAGTACTGAGTGCCGATGCGCGGCGTCAGTCGGCGTCGCGCAAGAAACGCTCGATCTCTTCGACGAGTTCGTCGCCGTCTATGGGCCTGATCGAGGTCTGGTCCGACTCTTCTTCCAGCTGGCGGACGTAGCGCACGATGTCGCCCGACTCTTGAACAGCTTCATCGACCCTTGTTTCGAAGATTCGAGCATCGTCATCGAGCTCGGCCAGATCCAGGTTGTGGCCCATCACGTCGTTCACGGTGCGCAGCAGAGCCAGCATCGCTTTGGGGTTGGGATTGGCGGCCAGGTAGTGGGGGATCGCCGCCCACAAGCTCAACGTCTCAAAACCTTCGTTGACGGCCGCGTGGTTGAGGACTCCCACGATCCCGGTTGGGCCTTCGTAGTTGGACCCGAAGAGGCCGTGACTGTTCACGAGCTCCGGCTCGGTCGCAACACCAAAGACTGGGACTGGCAAGGTATGGGCAACCTGGCCGATGAAGGCACCCATAGTGGTTACGTGGGAGACGCCCACTTCACGCAAGGCGCTCAGCAGCGCCCGACAGTACGTCTTCCATCGCAGGTGCGGTTCGTCGCCGAGCACGACAACGAGGTCGCGATCGCTGTTGCCTAGATTCACGGCGAAAAGTCCTGTGGCGGGCCAGTGGATCTCCCGGCTATCGCCATCCGTGATCTCGACCAGCGGGCGCGTGTGCTGAAAGTTCATGAATTCTTCGGTGTCGATCTTGGCGAAAGGCTCCACCTGGTGCTGTTCCAGGATGTAGGAGACGGCTCCAGAGGCGGCGTCTGCTGCGTCGTTCCAGCCTTCAAAGGCCACCAACGCAACCGGGTTTCGGAGGTACGGGCGCTCGATCCACACGACGTGGTCCATAAGACCGCGAGGCTAGCTGCTGGTTCCCTCTACGGAAGGGGGGTTGCGACGTGGGTGGAACCGGCGGACGCGCAGGCTGTTGAGTACCACCGAAACCGACGACATGGCCATCGCCGCGGAAGCAATCATCGGGCTCAGCAGCCCGGCCGCTGCAACCGGAATCGCCACCACGTTGTAGATGAAGGCCCACGCCAGGTTTTGACGGATGGTGCGCAAGGTTCGGGCGGCCAGCTGGATAGCTGTGAGGGTCAGGGCCGGATCGCCGCTCATGAGCGTGACGTCACCTGCCTCGATCGCCACATCGCTGCCGCTGCCCACTGCCATCCCCAGATCGGCCACCATCAGCGCCGGCGCGTCATTGACGCCGTCTCCGACAAATGCAACCTGCTTTCCCTCCGCCTGCCACTCTCGAACCACATCGGCTTTGTCACCGGGCAGCACATCCGCCTCCACCATTCCGATGTTGAGGCGGTTGGCGATGGCTTCCGCGGTGCGGGCGTTGTCGCCGGTGATCATGGCCACATCCATGCCGGCCTGACGGAGCTCGCTGACCGCCGTTTGAGCCGTCGGCCGGATTTCGTCACCTACGGCGAGCGCCCCGCGCGACTCGCCGTCCCAGCCGGCCACGAACGCCGTGAGCGCCTCGCGCTCCCATTCGCGCACCGCCGCTGCGTGCTCCTCGAGCACGTGGATGCCGAGATCCGCCGCGAGTTTGGGCTTACCTATGACGATCCTCGTCCCCTGCAGCGTGCCGACTGCGCCCCGTCCCGCGACTATTTCCACGTCGGTGGGTTGCTCCAGCTCGATCCCACGCGCCTCAGCGCCATCGGCCACCGCCCGGCCGATGGGGTGGCCGGTAGCGGCCTCCACCGACCCCACTTTCCGCAGGAAGTCGACCTCGTTATCCGCCTGTACGGCGGTGAGCTGCATCACCCCCGCGGTCAATGTTCCGGTCTTGTCAAAAGCAACGACGCCCACCCGTTCGAGGCGTTCGAATACGTCGGCGGATTTGAACACGACGCCGAGCTGGGCTCCGCGTCCCGACCCGACCAGGATGGCGGTTGGTGTAGCGAGACCGAGAGCGCACGGACAGGCGATGATCATCACGGCGACCGCATGGCGTAGCGCCGAGCCGGCCTCACCTGCGATCAGGAGCCAACCTAGGAAGGTGGCCACGGAAACGACCAGCACGAGCGGGACGAAAATGGACGAGATCCGATCGGCCAGCGCCTGGATCGGGGCCTTGGTGGCTTGCGCTTCCTCGACCATACGGACGATCCGGGCTAGCGCAGTGTCGCGTCCCACTGCGGTCGCTTCGATACGGAGCATGCCATGTTGGTTGACGGTGGCGCCGAAGACTTCGTCTCCCGCCTGACGGTCGACCGGCACCGATTCTCCCGTCAGCATGCTCTCGTCGACGGCGGATTGCCCGTCCACGATCCGTCCGTCCGTCGGAATCTTCTCGCCCGGTCGGACCAGCATGATGTCCCCCGGCAAGACCGCGTCCGCCGGCACGGTGACGGTGGTCCCATCGCGCTCGACCGTGGCCTCCCGAGCGCCAAGCTGGAGTAGGCGGCTGATCGCCTGAGAAGCCGAACGCTTCGAACGCGCCTCGAAATACCGGCCCAGCAGGATGAAGGTAATGATGGCGGCGGCCGTTTCGAAGAAGATCGCTTCGCCGGCAACCAGGGCCCACACCGAATACCAGAAGGCAGCCTGGGTGCCGAGCGACACCAGGCTGTCCATGTTGGTGGTGCGGGCCTTGAGCCGCACCAGCGCCGCGTGGTGGAACTGCCTACCCGCGTAGAAAACGACAGGGGCGGTCAGCGTTCCTTGTGCCCACCGAGCCCATCCGCTTTCCAGGCCGCTCATCGCCAGCACGAGGGTCGGAACGGTCAGCACCGCCGCGATGACAAAGAGCCGCCACTGATGTTGCTGTTCTTCGCTGTAGAGAGCTGCGATGTCCCGTGCCGGTTCCGCTTCGGAGCGTTCTTTCAGCGCGTATCCGATCTTGGCAACCGCGCCCTCCAGGGAAGCCAGGTCGGCGTCGCCTGCCACCCGAACCCGGGCTTCGTGAGCGGCCAGGTTCACGACCGCTTCCTCGACCTGTTCGTGCTTGCCGAGGACGCGTTCTATCCGGGCTGCACACGACGCACACGTCATCCCGTCAACGTCGAATACGACCTCGCGCATCAGCTGGCTACTTCGTAGCCCTGGTCCTCGATCGCAGCGGTGATGGCATCGAGGTGGACGATCGCTTCGTCGAACTCAACATCGACCGATTTGTCCTCGACGGAGACATCGATCCGTGCCACCCCATCCAGCTGTCCGACCGATCCCTCAATCGAGCTCTTGCAGTGCCCGCAGCTGACGTCTGGAACCGACAGCGTGACTCGGTTCATGATGCTCCTCTCACGGGTGCGGGGCCGGTGATCGCGGCGGTGTACTTCATCGTCTCCATCAACTCCTGGACGATCTCGATGGTGCGTCCCTCGGCGACCGCGTGGGCCACGCAAGTTTCGAGATGATTCTGCAGGAGAATCCGGTTCACTTTTTCGAGCGATGACTGCAGGGCCGATACCTGCTTCATGACCTCGGGGCAGTAGCGCTCGTCCTCGATCATGTCGATGACCGCGTTCAGATGGCCCCGAACCGTCTTCAGGCGGTTCAGCGCACCCTGCTTGTGTTCGGGTTTCACACCTCAATGATACCACCCCAGGAGGGGTGGGGTACCACAACTGGCCACTCACGCAAAGCGTCGTCAGGACCAGTCCGTCACCGGGCGGACACGCCGATCGGGTCGATCGGCGCAAGAGATTCGGAGATGTCGTGGCCCTGACCGCGCGATGTGGCCCAACGGGCCGGGGCCGGCACTCACCCACCGGCCGGCTGATGGCCTGAGGCGAGAAACTGACCCAAAAACCGGACGACGAGCCTGCCCGCTCGGTTGCCGCGCGGGACTACATCGGGCGGCCCGTCCGCCTGCGCGACCATCTCGTTATGGGAGCATTTGACGGTGAGACGTGCGTCGGGCTATCCCGATTCGTCCGCATGGCGGAGAACCACACAAAGCCGAGGTGGCCGCGACGGTGGCCGCCCCCTATCGGAGCATCGGCCGCTACCTCGTCGCCTCACTCGCGCCGACTGCGGCCACCCTTGGGATGGAGATCCTGGAGTTCTATGTCCACCCGCACAATGGGGCCGCGGCGGCAATGGTTCGGTCGCTGGGGGCACAACTGGTGTACGCCGACGGACTGCTAGAAGGGTCCCTCGCAGTGTCGGAGTTGCTCGATCCGTCTCCGCTCGCGGCATGATCCGCCTGGTCCCGGGGAATACTCGGGGCGCAAATGCCCGGTGCGCCCGAGCTGCTCGCTGAGTGGTCAGCTCGACACGAGGCCCCGGAGGCAGGGCCATCCGGGGCCTCGTAAGGCGCATCGGAGGGAGGGGAGAGAGAGTTCCGGAGCGCCTTGACCTTACCGGTGCGGATCAGGTGCCTTCGGGAAGGATCCGTCCCCGCACACGTGGATATTTTACCGGAGCGTGAACATGACAGAACTCACGCCGGTTGTAAATCGAAATCTTCGTGTCGCAACCTTGTTTCTTGCAGCTCCTACCCTCGCCGTAGCTGCGCGACGGACGAACGCCACCTGTCAGACGCTGTCCCTTGAGTGTGTCAGCCATGATGGCCTCCTCTCAGCCGGCATCTATATCAACGTTGGCGGCGGATGGATTGTTTCCGTGACCAGGCGATTCTCATACTCTGTTCACATTTGCCGGCCGTCACTCAGATATACGGTGCGGCGGCGGGTTCCGGTTCGGAGGACAGTCGTCCTCCCCGGAGGCGCCGGTGCCAAAAGGCCCGTGATCAACGCTGCTGTGCCAATTCCCAGATGCCGGGAATGCTTCGTCTGAGGGATCCTGACCGAAGAATCGGCGACGAGCTCTCACACCTCACGGCTGCCATTTGGCCCGGGTTGGCAGTGCGCGCCAACGCCGGAAAGAGCATAACCTCATTTTCCGGAGAGGCTGAACTCGGCGCCGCTCGCATCCGGGCGCCCCGAGTGGGCGTCCGCCGGGGTGGGTATGATCGCCCCATGCGAATAACCATCGAGTTCTGCCGTTCTTGAAACTACACGGGCCGTGCAGTTGGCATGGCAGAAGCAATCTTCGAGGAATTCGGCCAGAAGTTTGAGATCACCTTGATCCCGTCGTCGGGTGGAGTCTTCGAGGTGAAGGTCGACGGCGACCTCGTCTACTCGAAAAAGGCCACCGGCGCTCATGCAGACTACGAGGATGTAGCGCCCGCCATCCGGGACCGGGCGGCCTGATCGGTCAGCCCGGCCAGTCGAGCTGGTCGGCCGGAAGGGCCGGGCTCTTCCCATCGATGAAAGTTGCCAGAAGATGCGCTCGCCGGATGTCGCTAGGGCCCATCGACGCCGGATCCCCATCGAGAATCGCCAGGTTTGCCGGAGCGCCCTCGCTCAGAGGAGGCGGGAAGCCCATCGCCGCCGCGGCCCCAGTCGTGAACATCTCCAGGGCCTGGTCAACCGTCACCGCCTCATCTGGCCCAATACCGTGGCGGTCTATCGCGGCGGCGATCCCATGGAGAGGGTGAGGTGGCTCCACCGGACAATCCGACCCCCCGGCCAGAGGGATCCCGGCCCGCGCCATCGATCGAAACCGGTATACATAAGCCAGACGCTGGCGGCCCACCCGTTTGGGCAGCCAGTCGGACTCCGAGGCCAGAAACGCGGGCTGCACCGATGCCGTGATCCCCATGGAGGCCATCCGATCGAGGTCGTCATCAGCGATGAGCGACACATGCTCCATACGAAGTCGCTCGGGAACCGCTCCGGCGTCGAGCAAGCGCTCGAAGAGGTCGAGGACGTGGCCTACCGCGGCGTCGCCGATGGCGTGGATGGCAACGCTCCCGCCCAGGTCGAGGCTTCGTTGCGCAACCGGCAACGCGGTCTCCATGGGTAGCCGGTGGGTTCCAAGGTTGTCGGGGCGGTCGGCGTAAGGCGTGCGCAGCGCCGCGGTGTGCCCGCCCAACGAACCGTCGGCGAACAGTTTTACCCCGTGGAAGCGCAACCGCCGCCCCGCGCTGCTGACCCGGTCGGCCGCATCGCTGAGTTCGTCCGGAGCCTCGGTGGCGACGAGGACGGATACTGGGATTGCCAGCTCGGGCGCAGCGTCCAGCATCAGCTGCAGCTCGTTGGATCCGTCGCACAACAAGGACGTCCCGTAGGCAACGATGCCGCCGAGGCCGGTCAATCCCATCGCGGCCAGCAATCGGGAGGCTTCTGCCACCTGGGCGGGCGTGAGGCCGGCTGCCCGATCGCCGATGGCGGACGAGACGGCGGAGATGGCCGTTTCTCGTAGCACGCCCGTGGGTTGGCCGCGTTCGTCCCGATCGAACGCCCCGCCCGCTGGGTCGGGTGTGTCGGGCGAGATACCGGCAACGGCCAGGCCCGCCGTATTGGTCACTGCGATGTGCCCGCAGTACCGATACAGAATCAGGGGCCGGTCGGGCGCCGCCTGGTCGAGCAACAGGCGGGTCGGGAGCTCGCGCTCGGCAAGCGTCTCGTCGTCCAGGCGAATTCCTATCAGCGTTTCGCCAGCAGGCAGGTCTCGCTCGGCGGCTGAGACGCGATCGAGCAGATCGGCGAAGTCGGTGGCGTTCTTGAGCACCAACCTCCGGAGCGCGCCCGTGTAGCCAACCGGGTGAAAGTGGGCGTCGGCCAATCCCGCAATGATCGTGCAGCCCGGGAATCGGTCCTCCCGGATCGCCGGCCGGAGAAGGTCCGCGCGACGCCCTACGGCATCGATCCGTCCCCCGGTGACCAGCACAGCATCAGCCTCTGCTCGCCCCGCGATCCGTTCGGCTGAGATCAGTGCTGGCACGCTACCTCAGCCGAATCTCGAGGTGTCTACAACCGTTCGCTCATGGGTGCCCCGCCCCAGCACCCTCTCACCGTTCCGAGCTGTAACGGAAAAGGTCAGCCGTCGTTGATCGACGCCGGTGAGCTGGCTGGACACCGTCACGGTCGCGCCCTCGCCGGCGGCTGCCTCATGGCTGACGTTGACGTGTGTGCCCACCGTTGTCTCGTTGTCGTCCAGATGAGGCGCGGCTGCTTGCAGCGAGGCCATTTCCATGAGCTCGATCATCTTGGGGGTCGACAAAACCACCAGGGGGGCCAGATGGCTCGGGGACATGTCGGCCGAGACCTCGACGTCGAGGCTGTGCGTCAGGCCCGGCGCGAGCGATTCCTTCATCCGGCTCCTTTCGTGGCGAGCGGAGCCTACCCCCGCCGGGCACGTCTGCGGACGCCACTCAGTACAGCTCGTGCATGCGATCCCACCCCGGATCGGACTCGACCTCGAGGTGATACACGGTGTCTTGGTGGCGCCGGGCCCAGTCCTCGGCGATCGGCGTGGCGTCGGGCTGGACATATAGGTGGAGCACCATGATGCCGGGAAACAAGCCACGGGCGAACTCAACCCCGCGCGTGCCCAACGCCGCCAGGAGCTCTTCTTCCAGGGCATCGAGGCGTTGGGCATCCTCATCGGAGGGCCTACCGACGCCGGCTTCGTCATCGAAGTGCAGATTGGCCGATACATAGTCGGTGGCGTGGATGTGGTCGAGCCGCTTGAGCGCCAGATTCACGTCGAGGCTGGATGGATCCCGCGGATCCTCAGGCTCGAACACGATCCAGCGCTCGCCGGTCGCGGTGGCGGCCAGTTCATCGACCATGAGGACCAGGTCCGTCAGCGGCGCCGCGTTCCGCGGGGCCACAGGCGAGGCATCGACCGAGTCGATCCACTTCTCGGTGCCGTCCTCGCCGAGCAGGTCATCGAGCATGCGGAAGGTGGCTTGGAAACGGTTCGCCTCGTCGAGGCCCTGGAACGCCGGATGCGACACCATGATGCTGAGGTGTTCGGCGTCCGGATCCAGCTCGGCGAAAAACTGGGCCTCGGTCGGATCGATATCGAGCCCGTCCAGCTCGAAGAGCTCCGGGCCGATGGGCGGCCGGGCAGGGTGGAACTCCCATCTCTCGTCCGGCGGTGGGGCGGCGTCCACCCATCGGGCGGCCAGATGGCGCAGTCGATGATCCCCCGACGTCAGGCATAGAGCGTTCTCGGCTGAGATGCCGAAGCGAACGTCCCATTCGAGTTCGGGATGGATCGCCTCTACATATTCGGTCAAGGCAGCTGTTCCCTCGCCATACTCCCCAGCAGCCAGGTCGTGTTCTATGGCTTCCCTCAAGTCGGGCCAAGCCTCCCAAAAGGCCGTGATGCTCTCGTCCGCCAACATTGTGCGTACCCTGACAGCCCGACTCCTTCGCAGCAAGGATTCCCGGCCCTGGAGTGTGCTGCGACCGCTACCCGTGGCCCCGTCTGATGCCGGCCCGACGTTCCGACATACAATCCTCGCTCATGCGCACACTTGGGGGTGCGGTACTCGGAGGCTTGCTCCTCGTGCTCGGGTACCCACCGTTCAGCTGGTCGCCCGTAGCATGGCTGGGGGTGGCGATTCTGCTCTGGACCTGGACGGGGTCCGCCTCCCGCGCCCGGGCATTGGTCTCGGGCTACCTCGCAGGGGCGGCGTTTTTTGGACCGCTCCTCTGGTGGCTCAACAACGTCGAGTTGATCGCCTATGTCCCGTTGGTGCTGGTCGAGGCGCTCTTCTTCGTCTGGATCGCCTGGGTTGCCTGGAGGTTCCGCACCGCCGCCCCTTGGACCTGGCTCCTCGCAGTAGTCGGTGCGTGGGCGCTGTCCGAAGCGGTGCGGGTCCGGGCACCGGTGGGTGGCTTTCCATGGGGTGTGCTGGGGTTGACCGTTGACAACACCCCCCTGCGGGCTTCGGCCCAGTGGATCGGCGCGTCCGGTTGGTCCGTTCTTCTGGTTGGTTCGGCGGCTGCCGGGGTCCTGCTGGTTCGCTCGCGGTTTACGTGGAGATCTGCAGCGATCATCCCGGGCGCGGCGGTACTGATCGGTGCGTTGGGCCTCGCCTTTCCAGCCACCGCGGATGGCGATGCCTTGCAGGTTGCGGTGATCCAGGGCAATAGCCCGTGCCCGGGGTCGACCTGCCCGAATGAGCGGCGGATCATATTCGAGCACCATCTCGAGCTGACGCGGTCGCTCGAGCCGGGCGAGACAGACCTGGTGATCTGGCCGGAGAGCGCGACCGGTTTTTCGTCGGACCCGATCGCCCATCCGGAGTTCGCGGAACTGATTGGTAATGAGGCCCGGAGGCTCGGGGTGTACCTCCTGGTCGGGGGGGATCGACCAGAAGGTGACACTGAGTTCGTGAATTCGAACCTGTTGGTCGACCCGAGCGGCGCCATTGTTGCGGAGTATCGGAAGACCCACCCGGTGCCGTTCGGCGAGTACGTGCCTGCCCGACCCCTGTTTGACTGGATCCCGGCTCTCGACCGGGTTCCACGCGATATGGTCCGAGGGCCCGGACCGGTGACCTTCGACGTCGGCGGCCACCAGGTCGGAACGGTCATCTCCTATGAGGGCGCGTTCGCTCGGTATCCCCGGGCAGCGGTGGCGAAAGGGGGCGACCTCGTCGTGGTTGCCACCAACGAGGCAAGCTTTGGCGATAGCCCGGCGGCCGATCAGTTCATTGCGATGAGCCGCATGCGGGCGGCCGAGAACGGTGTGGACGTCGTACACGCCGCCATCACCGGTCGGTCGGCGGTGCTGCGTGCGGATGGCAGCGTGGCCGGCCCGACGGGCCTGTTCACGGGCGAGATACTCCACGGGAAGGTGGGAACCCGCAGCGCCGGCCCCACCATCTATACCCAGCTCGGGGATTGGCTTCAGATCCTGGCGTCGCTGGTCGGACTGGTGGTCCTGGCGGGTTCGGCCGTTGGGTCGGTACGGTCGAAGGTTTGAGCTCGGGCCGAACACATCCGGCCGGCGCAGAAAGGCCAAAGGCGGAAGGCCATCGCTAGATGGCCTTCCACGCCGGTCCGAGGGCCCAGATGTTCGGGTGCCCTCGCCAGGGACAAACCGGCTTGTCCTATTTGTAGTGGATGGCGTGCGCTTGTGCACAACATGCTGCGCTATTTCGGCCGCGAAGAGTGAATATTTGCCGACAGAATGACGGAACCTGGGGCTAGTGCGGGCGGCGGTGGTCGAGCCGGTTCCGCGCCGACCGGGCAAGATCGCCCAACCCACCCAACCGGCCGCAGATTCTCGTCCTGCTCGACCACCCTGCGCCGTCGCCCTGGGAAGGTGGAGGCGACGACCCGCAGTGCGCCCGCAAGGTCGCACCGCCGCCCTTCCGACGCCGGGAGGGGAGAGGGCGTCGTTGCTCCTATGACGCTCGAAGGTGCCGGGAGGTTCCCGCGGCCTTGCATGCTTGACGTCCGGCGAGGCGACTCGAAACGGTCAGGGCGCCTGCTCAATGTTCGTAGGCGCGCAGCGCTGATTGGATCACGTCGATTGCCGTATCAACGTCGTCTGTGGTTGCGATCAGTGGCGGGATGAACCGGATCACATTGCCGTCTGGTCCGCAGGGGATCACGATCAGCTCATGCTCGAGGCCGTGCCGCATCACCGCCTGCATCGCTTCGGCATCGGGTTCCCGGGTCCCGGGGTCCCGCACCAACTCCACCCCGATCATCAATCCCAGGCCCCGCACATCGCCAATGGTGGGGTGGTCCTGCATCGCCTTGGTGAAACGCTCGAGCGCATGCGCCCCGAGGTCCGCGGCCGGTCCCAGGAGCGGCTCCATTGCTTCGACCACCGCCACTCCAGCGGCGCACGCCACCGGGTTTCCGCCAAAGGTGGTGCCGTGGGCTCCCACCGGCCACTCGCTCAGAACATCCGCCGGCGCGCCGTAGGCGGACAGCGGCAGCCCGTTGGCGATGCCTTTGCCCATGGCGATGATGTCCGGGTCGACCCGGTAATGGTCGGCGCCAAACCAGGCGGCCGTCCTGCCGAAACCTGTCTGCACTTCGTCGAACACCAGCAACATTCCGTGTTCATCCGCCAGATCTCTCAGCGCCTGCAGGAAAGCGGCCGGTGCCGGGTAGTAGCCCCCTTCGCCTTGAACCGGCTCAACCAGTAACGCCGCCACGGTTTCGGGTGAGACTTCGTACTTGAACATCCGGCTCAGCTCGGAGAGTGCCAGCTCGGTCGATTCCTCCTCCGACAAACCCCATCGGTAGGGGTGGGGGAACGGCGCAACGAACACCGAACCGAGGATCGGGTGATAACCGTCACGGTATTTCGCGTTCGATGTCGTATAGGAGACGGCGCCCATGGTGCGGCCGTGGAACGCGCCCCGGAAAGCGACGATGGCCTGGCGGCCCGTCGTGTACTTGGCCAGCTTTACCGCCGCCTCGACCGCCTCGGCGCCGGAGTTGGCAAAGCCGAACATGTCGATCCCGCCGGGGGTGATCCGGCGCAGCTCTTCGCCCAGCCCCACCATGGACTCGTACCGGAACACGCAGCCGGCGTGGGCCAGCTGCTCGAGCTGGTGGCGGGCGGCGCGAATGACTGCGGGATGGTTGTGGCCCAGGTTGGTGACTGCCGTACCACAGGCGAAGTCGGCCCACCGGTTACCGGCCGAGTCGGTGACCCACAGCCCGGCGGCATGATCGGCGACGATATCGGTATCAAAGGCGAGAACGGGCGCGATGACCGAGGCCCGATCGAGAAAATTCTTCATAGCCTGCTCCTCACTCTCGGCTTTTTCGGTTGATGCCGAGCAGACGACTATGGAGCCGCGAACAAAGCGCGACGGGTGTTCTGTGGTGTCGGCCCCATTGCGCTCGCACGACTGTTCACATCTCGATTGTGCCATGTTTCACAAGCCCGCGGGTAACGGGCTCGGCCTGGCGACTGGCCGGTCGGACATCACCCGGCGCGGCGGATCAGGATGTTGTCGAAGGCGACGATGTAGTTGCCATGTTCGAATGTGAGCAGCCCGACGCCGATGTCGCCGCCGGCCAGCCGATCGTCGAAAGCCGCGGCGATGTCGACGCCGTTGGCAGCGAGGCGCAGGTTGGATCCTGAACACTCCATCTGAAGATGATTGATGTCCCCCACGGCCGCTGAGAGTTGTCCGGTCATATCCCAATCGGACAGGATCTCCAGGTTGCCGTTGATGAACGCGGAGATCGACACGAAGCCGTCGAGCCCGAATGCGAACAGGTACTGGTCGCCGTTGGGCTGGTTGCGACAACTCAGCGTGATGGATCCGTCGGGGCTGTTCTCGATCACCGTCACGTCGAGATCCACGACCACGTCGCTCAGATCAACAGCCGCGTACCCCTCAACACCCCAATCGGCCGGGCGCACGGTGGCCACATACCGTCCCCCGGCCGCCTCGAGCACTCCGCGGCTGTTCTCCTCTTCGGTCCAGGTACCAGCGTCGCCTTCAAAATCATCGAAGCTGACCAGCTGTTCCAGGCTGGTTGGGTCCTGACCGGTGATCTCGACGTCGTCGTACCAGATCGTGAAGCCCGACTGTTCGAACGATGCTGCGCTCAAGGCGATCTGGCCGCCGACCAAACGAGAATCGGTCAAGTCGATCACGGTTTGCCCGTTGACGTCCAGGCTGATTCGGTCGCCGAGACATGACAGGGACAACGCGTTGACGGCACCGTCACCCGTCTGCACCGCGTCGCTTGGTGTCCAGTCATGCAATACCTCGTAGTCGTCCCCGAACGCAACGCCGGCGAACACGTAGCCATCGGCCGCAACTTCGACGTCGTAGTACCCGGCGTTGGAGAGCCGGCACATCATCCCGGCGGCTCCATCGGCCCCGATGTCGTCTCCAAACTGGGTCGTGGCGGTCACGACCGAGTCCTCGCGGTATCCCTCCCGCGCCGACCACGTGAAGACCTGATCTTCCATGAGGTCGATGGCCAGACGGCCGTCATCGAGGCGGAGCGCATAGTCGCCCTGGGTTTCGAGATCCCAGCCGGCACACGGATCACCGAACTCGTCAACGTTGCTTCCGGTTTGAACGAGCGTGGCGCCGCCATCGACTGTCAGCTCGTAACTCGTTGGCACTGCCGTCGCCAGGGCCACAGGCGCTACGACAATCGCGGCCGGCGTGCCCGCAGTGAGGCTCACCGGAATCGACCCGCGAGCCTGCTCCAATGCCACGTCGCTGACAACACTGGGATCTGCCGGATTCACGACCCGGACGATCCATGGCTGCTCGAGAGTGCCGGGGATGCGGGTGAAGCCTTCGGCCACCCAGTCGGTTTCTTCCTCGCCCCCGTCTCGGAAACCGAGTTCGGGGACCTCGATCTCGTCCAGTGCCATCCCGGCCCGGTTCTCGAACAGGTCGGTGATGTACTCGAAGCGGATCATGACCTCGCCCCCGGCATATGCAGTGAGATCCATGCGATCTCCCACCCAAACCGGTTCCTCGCCGCGCCCGGAGGTGCCGGTATACGAGGGGACGGGAAAGGTCGGCGTGGGGGGCGAAGTGTGACGGCCCTCGAGGGCCGTCCACGTACGTCCCTGGTCCACCGACGCCGAGACGAGCGCGTTGTCTCCCAAACCGGTGTCGTGCCAGATCCGAAACTCCAAACTGGCCTCGGTCAGGCCCGAGAGGTCGAAGGAGCGCGTGAGACTCGTGGCGGAGTTGTCCGAACGGCCCGACCACCACATCCACAGTCCGCGATGGGGCAGATCGGGGATCGGGCCCGCCGTTTCAGCCCCGGCAAAGCGAACCGTTACATCGCCCGACCCTTCGAGCACGTGATAGCGAGCTGCGAACTGGTCGCTCTGGCCGGTCACAGCGTGCGGCAGTGCCTCGATACGATCCACTGGGCAAATGGGCCGCAACGCGTCGGAGCTGTACCCGAATCTGGGATCGAGCTGGGGATCGTCGAGATAGTTCGCCACGATCCAATCCCCAAAGAGCGCCTGCACGTTGGTCCCGCGGTCGGCCAGAGCCGCATCTACCGCCGCCATACCGTCGTAGCGGGTCGTGGCAATGGCAGTCGCCACCTCGTCCCCGAATCGCTCCCACAAATACAGAGAGAAGAGATAGGCCGCGCCGTAGTGGCGTCCATCGAGCTGCAGCGGACCCCAGGTGTTGAGCTGGACGGGCGTCGTGGAAAGGAACTCGGTGTCGGTGCGAATGGCGTCGTAGCCGGCCATACGCTCGGCCAGCTGCGCCAACCCCTCGGCCAGCCACAAAGGCGTGTTGGAGCGCTGGCCGGTGTCGATGAGGTGCTGCAACTCGTGCGCCAAGGTGGCCAGGTAGTACTCCGACCCGACGGTTGTTGCCTCCAGGCTGATGTAGAGCAGCTCGCGCTCGTTGGATTCTGGCGCAATTGCCACCGGCAGCAGATCGGCTGCGCCGAACTCGCCGGCGGTCGGCCCGAGTGTGGTGAGGTGCAAGACATCGATCCGATCGTCTCCGTCGACTCCCGGCGAAGGTACCGGGCCGAACACATCAGTGAGCGTCGGCAGGATGTCTTCGGTGAGCACCGTGGCGGCGTACTCGTATTCCGACACTTCCAAAGGTGCGCCGGCTTCAACCCACATCGCCACGGTCCCGGTTGCGTGCACGAGTTCGGCCTCGACCTCGGCTACACCAAACTCGTCCGCCACGCGAAAAATCTCAGTGTCGCCGACGTTGGCGCGCGGGCGGGTCGGAATGGCGACCTCGTCGGCGGTGAGGAGTCCATGGCTCAGATACCAGTCGACGGGGTCGTACGGCGGTGCAGTCCGCCGGTTGAGGCCGTGGGGATCGGCCAGCGGCTCTGTGGCGGTAGTGGTGCTGGCCTGGGTAGTCGGCGGAGACGTTGCCGCCGTGACTGGGACAGCGTCCACTCGGTCCCGAGTGCAGGCAGACGCAAGGAGTGCCGCCACGAGAGAGCCTATGAGAAGACGAGACCTGGTCACCGTTGGTTGTTTCGGCTCGGAGGCGGCAAAGGCTGAGCGGATCAGTGCCCTGCGCCCCCGGGATGCCCGCCGGACCACCGCACCCCGCCCTCACCGGCAATGATCTCCCCGATCACAGCAACCTCGTGGCCGTGGGCGGCCAACGCTGCACTGACGACGTCCCGGCGCCGGGGGGACGCAACGACCGTGAATCCAACACCCATGTTGAAGACCGAATACATGTCATTGGCGTCGAGGTCGCCCATTTCCTGCAGCGTGCCGAACACGGGCGGCGGTGTCCAGCTCGACCGGTCGAGCACCGCGGTCATCCCGGCCGGGAGCGCCCGTGGGAGGTTGGCGGCCAGGCCCCCACCGGTGATGTGAGCGAGACCCTTGACGCCCTCGGTGGCGACTGCTTCGAGCACCGCCGGTGCGTAGATCACGGACGGCTCCAGCAACACTTCGGCGATGGTGCGGTCGTCGCCCGGGAATCTTGCTGTGAGATCTCGGTCGCCGATCACCCGTCGGACGAGCGAGAACCCGTTGGACCTGAGGTTGGGCGAGGCGATGCCCAAGACCAGATCACCCGGAACCACCGCCTGGCCGGTCACCATCCGGCCTTCCTCCGCAACGCCCACTGCCGCCCCGGCCAGGTCGAACGCATCAGCGGGCATGGTCCCCGGATGTTCGGCGGTTTCGCCTCCGACCAGTGCACATCCGGCGGTCTGGCAGGCAGCGGCGATGGACGCAACGATCGCCGCGTCGCGGCTGCGGCGAATCGACCCGACGGCCAGGTAGTCGGTGAAGGCGAGCGGGGCCGCGCCGGCCGCAGCGAGATCATCCACGCACATCGCAACCAGGTCCCACCCGACCCCGTCGAACCGATCGGCCCGCCGTGCCAGATCGAGCTTGGTACCGACGCCGTCGGTCGTCATCATGAGTACCGGATTGGTGTAGCCCGGCGGTATCCGAAAGGCCCCGGCGAAGCCGCCGAAGCCCCCTACCACGTTGGGGCCCCACGTGGCCATCACGGTGGACCGGAGTTCCTCCACGAGTGCCTCGGCTTCCGCAATGTCGACTCCAGCTGCCCGGTAGGCCTCACTCATCGCGTCAGCCCTGCGGCTGTCCCTCGAGGACGGCCTTGGAGAGTTCAGGTGGAACGTCTGTCGGGTAGGTGCCCGACAGACACGCGGAGCAGAAGCCGGCGTCGGCGGCTCCGGTGGCCTGTTCGAGGCCGGACAGCGACAGGTAGGCCAAAGAATCGGCTCCCACGAACTCGCACACCTCGTCCACTGTGCGCTCGGCGGCCAGGAGTTGTGACCGATCGGTGGTGTCCATGCCGTAGAAGCACGGCCAGCGGTACGGCGGCGAGGAGATCCGCAGATGCACCTCGGTGGCGCCGGCATCACGCACCATCTCCACCAGCTTGCGAGTCGTGGTCCCCCGCACGATCGAGTCGTCCACCAGCACCACCCGTCTGCCCTCCAGGGTCGCAGGGATCGGGTTCAGTTTCATCCGGATGCCACGGTCGCGCAGCATCTGCAGCGGTTGGATGAAAGTGCGGCCCACGTATCGATTCTTGACCAGTCCATCCACATACGGGATGCCCGAATGGGCCGAGAAGCCCTGTGCGGCCGGAATCCCCGACTCGGGCACCGGCACCACGACGTCGGCATCGATGGGCGCCTCTTGGGCCAGCGTCCGGCCCATCCGGAGGCGGGCGCTGTGGACGCTGCGTCCGTACAGGTTGGAGTCCGGCCGAGCGAAGTACACAAACTCGAACACGCATAGAGCCGGCTCATCGGGTGGGAATGGCCGCAGGCTACGCAAACCGATGGCATCGATGACCACCATCTCGCCCGCTTCAACCTCTCGCACGAACTCAGCGCCGATGATGTCGAGCGCTGCCGTTTCAGAGGCCAGCACCCAGCCAGCACCGTCGACGCGGCCGACGCACAAGGGCCGGAAGCCATGAGGGTCGCGTACCCCGACCAGGTGCCCCTGGTCCATCACCACGAGTGAGAACGCCCCCTGGAACTCGGGCAACGCTTTGAGCAATGCTCGTTCCAGACCTCGGCCGTCCGATCGGCCGTCCTGGAAACGCCGGGCGATCGCCTCGAGCATCAACTCGCTATCGGACGAGCCGAGCTGTTCTCCGTAGCGGTGGGCGAGCGCCGCCGTGTTCGTCAGGTTGCCGTTGTGGCCCAACGCCAGGCCGGTGGTGCCGATGTGGCGATAGACCGGCTGGGCGTTCTCCCAGCGATTCGAGCCGGTCGTGGAATAGCGGGTGTGCCCGATGCCCAGGTGGCCCGGCTGGCCGGCAAGAATGGCCTCGTCGAACACCTGAGCGACGAGACCCATGTTCTTGGTGACCGTCACCGTTTCACCATCAGAGGTCGCGATTCCCGCACACTCCTGGCCGCGGTGCTGGAGAGCGAAGAGCCCGAAGTAGATCAGGTTGGCCGCCTGGTCAGACTGGGGCACGTACACGCCGAACACGCCGCAGGCTTCCCCCGGACGTTGGATGTCCACGGGCTGGTGGTCGCCGGCTGCGCTCGCCGGCTCGCTGGGAGATGGTCGTTTCATTCCGCCCTGATGTCTTGATCCTCGCGCGGCGGTCCAGCGCGGACCCCGGCCGTTCCCGAGCGAGTGTAAACCGCCCGCAGTCACGACCCGTGCTTCAGGAAGACGGCCGCACCCTGGCGACTGCGAGCGGGAGTAGCGTTCCGGCCGTGACTGGCGGCTACTGCTGGATGTGCGATGCGCCGACCGGGTCCTTTCCCTGCGACCGGTCCGGACGGCGGCCGCTGTCCGTGCCGCGACAACCCCGGTCCCGCATGATCCACGTCGGCATGGTGCGGTTGCCGGTCGTGGTGTTCCGGTCGGGCGGATGACGACGAAACAGGATCTCCGCGCCGAAGTGTGGGAGGCAATTCGAGTCGCTGGGGTCGGGCGCTTCCCCGGGATTGCCGGGCGCATCCCGAACTTCGTCGGCGCCGAGGAGGCGGCCGGCCGTCTCGCCGAAACCGACGCATGGGAGCGGGCCAGCGCGATCAAAGCCAACCCGGATTCGCCGCAGTGGCCGGTGCGCACCCGGGCGTTGCAAGACGGCAAGACGGTCTACATGGCCGTCCCTCGACTGGCATCCGACCGCCCGTTCTGGCGTCTGGATCCCGACAAGCTGACCGTGCCGCCTCGAGCTGCGTGCTCGATCAAAGGCGCCGCCATTCACGGGGAGCCGGTGGAAGTGGCTGCGATCGGCCACCTCGATCTGGTGGTGTGCGGCTCGGTGGCGGTGGATCGAACCGGAGCGCGACTCGGGAAGGGCGGCGGGTTCTCTGATCTGGAGTTCGCCTTTGCGATGGACGCGGGTCTGGTCACCGATCGCACGGTGACTGCCACCACCGTTCACCCCGTCCAGGTGCTGGAGGCGGGCCGGATCCCGGTCACGGAACACGATTTCCCGGTCGACCTCGTGGTCACACCAGCGGAATCCATCACGACCGACGGAAGGCTATCCCGCCCGGCCGGGGTGCTGTGGGACCATCTAGACGACGACAAGATTACCGGCATCCCCGAGTTGGCCAAGCGCCGGCCTAGCTGACCGCCGCTCGTCGATGGTTCACGCCGGCGGCGCGAGGCGTTGGTGCACTTCGTCAGATGACATGACCCAAGCGATCGACCGTGCCATCAGCTCGAGCGCCATCTCGTGGCTGTCGCGGCCTCGCATGCTGGCCACGCAGTCGGAGACGACGATCGGCCAGTACCCCAGGTTGGCTGCGGTGAATGTTGTGGAGTACACACAGGTGTCGGTGTTGATGCCCGAGATGAGCAGGTACTGCGCACCGAGTGCCCGTCGAAGCAGGAAATCCAGGTCCGTGTGTGCGAATGAGTCGAGGCTTTTCTTGGTGGTCACGTGTACGTCGGATGGCGCCACCAGTTCCGCCGGTACATTGGACTCGGGGGATCCGACCTCGCGGTCGCCGCTAGTCCGGACTGGGCGGTGGGGGAGTTGCGAAGCCTCGATCTGGCGGCCGACGATGTTGTAGGCGAGGCCGCCTGTGTGAATGCCTGCGGCGAGCTCCTCCGGACGGCGTGTCACGTAGGCGTGGACGACGGGTACACCGATGCTTCGGCACAGGTCCAGGTGATGCTTGGCCGTGGCCAGGACGCGTTCGGCCTCGGCGGGCTCGACGACTGACTGGCCGACACTCTCGTCGAGATACTCGCGCTGCATATCCACAGTCAACGCGACGGTCCGAGCCGGGTCGATCGTCAGGGCGTCGACCATCTGGCGCTTGAATTCACTGCGATCCTGGATATCCACGCGGCCTCCTGGTTCGGGCGAACCTTAGGCTGCGGGGGCCCCTCAGGGCACCCCACAGCCGAAAGTTCGAGCGGCACGGCGCCACTGAGTCGTGCCTACGCCCATGCGGGCGCTGTCTGCTGGGGCCGGCCGGTGCTACCAACGTTCCCAATGAACGACGTCCTCCAACGGACGGCGGTCGATCCTCGCCAAGGGCCGCACCGGCCCATCGGCGGGCACCCCGAACGCCAGGAGCCGTGCACAGAAACGGTCTTTGGGATGTCCGAGCAGGCGGCGGGCCAGGTCCTGATCCTGGACCGAGGCGTGGGCGGAGCCGATGCCGAGGCCGGTTGCCGCGAGCATCATCATGATGGTCAGCTGTCCGAGGTCGTAGAAGAGGGTGTCCCGCTGATCGGAATCGGGCTCTGCCGCGATGATCGCCACCGTTGCGGCTGAATCGGCCACCATCCAAGCGCCGCGCCAGACACCGGCCAGCTCCGCGAGTGTGCCCTCGTCACGAACGACGACCAGATCCCACGGCTGGCTATTGCGGGCTGAAGGGCTCCGTCGGCCCGCCTCGAGGATCTTGCGGAGGTCTCCGTCGGAGATCGGTTGGTCGGCGAACTGCCGCACGTTGCGGCGGGAGGTGATTGCGTCCCAGTGGTCCATGCCGGGCAGGGTACTTGGTCAGCCCTGCGCTGTCGGCCTCTGGGTGCTCCAGCCGGTGGGCGGCGGGAACTTTCGGCCAGAGGGGCCCCTCAGGGCACCTCCGAGCCTAAGGTTGCCGCGCGAACCTCAGTCCATCCGGCGGGGTAGGGCGTTGCGCCAGGCGTGGGTGGCCGCCTGCAACGACACAACGTTGTTCCCGAGCACGATCTCGTCGCCGCCGAACCGCCCGATTGCCTTCGCCCCGGCTCCCAGCTCAGCGCCCGGCGGCGCGGCAACCAGCAGACGGTGTGGGTCCTCGGCGAAGTACTCCCGCCAGTCATCGAGCCACACTGCGACGCCCACTCCGGCCGTGATGGCCATCTCGGCCGCAGCCACCGCGATCCCACCGTCGGACACGTCGTGCAACGCGTGGGCCACGTTTCCGTGGGCCAGCTCGAGGGCGGCGGAAATCGCGGCCCGGGCAGCCTCCGGCGAGGGCTGGGTCGGACGGCCCCCCAAGGTCCCACCGATGATTTTGGAATATGCCGACGCAGCCAGGTTGGTGGCGCCTACGGGCCCGACCAGCCATAGCTCGTCGCCGGCCCGGGCTCCGTCCATCCCGGCTGGGTTCGACGGAATCGGGTCGGCCAGCCCGAGCATCCCCACTACGGGCGTCGGGTAGATGTCGTCCGACTCGGTCTCGTTGTAGAGAGATACGTTGCCGCCGACCACCGGAACATCCAGAGCCTCACACGCTTCGGAGATTCCTTCGATGCTCTCGATCAGCTGCCACATGACCTGGGGCTTTTCCGGATTCCCGAAGTTCAAGTTGTCGACGACCGCCAACGGCCTGGCTCCGTGGACCGCAACGTTCAGCGCTGCCTCGTAGACGAGCGCCTGACTGCCCCGGCGCGGGTCGAGGTAGCAGGCGCGCCCGTTGCCGTCGGTCGAGACGGCCAGTCCCTTAGACGTGCCCTTGAGCCGCAACAACGTACCGTCGCCGCCGGGGCCGATCAGCGTGTTCAAGAACAGCATGTGGTCGTACTGCTGATAGACCCAGGCGGCCTCTCCGATGGATGGATCGTCGAGTAGCACGAGCAGCGCCTCCGCAGCGTTGTCCGGTGGTGGCGGCCCGGGGCTGGCCCACGCCGCATCCAGCCAGTCGGGCCGGGCCGCGGGTCGGTCGTAGAGGGGTGCGGCATCGGCCAGGGTATTCGCCGGCACCTCGGCCACCAGCTCACCGTTGTGGGTGACCCGCAATGTATTGCCAGCGGTCACAGTGCCGACTACTGCCGCATCTACCTCCCAGCGGGCCGCCACCTCCAGGACCTGAGCCAGCTTGGCAGGATCGACGAACGCCATCATCCGTTCCTGAGATTCGGACATGAGCAGCTCCGGGGCGGTCATGTCGGATTCGCGGACCGGAACCGCGTCGAGGTCGACGTCCATGCCGGTGCCGGCACGTCCGGCCGGTTCCGACGTTGCGCAGCTCAGGCCGGCCGCTCCCAGATCCTGCACACCAACCACCAGGTCTGATCGGTACATCTCGAGGCACGCTTCGATCAATTTCTTCTCCTCGAAGGGATCTCCCACCTGGACCGAGGGGCGTTTGTCGCTGCTCGCCGCATCGAACCCGGCCGACGCGAGAACGGAGGCACCCCCGATCCCGTCGCGTCCGGTCGCCGCACCGAGCAGGACCGCAGCCGTGCCGGGAGTGCCGGCAGTACCCAGCACCAGCTGGTCCCGGTGCAAGATGCCGAGGCACATCACGTTGACCAGTGGATTCCTCGAATAACAATCCTCGAAGGCCACCTCGCCGCCGACCGTCGGCACGCCGACCGCGTTGCCGTAGCCGGCCACGCCCGACACCACCCCGGAGAACAGGTAGCGGTTGTGCGGCTCGTCGAGCGGCCCGAAGCGGATCTGGTCCCACAGCGCGATCGGGCGGGCGCCCATCGTGAAGATGTCGCGCAGGATGCCGCCGACACCGGTTGCGGCTCCTTGGTGAGGCTCGACGAACGACGGATGGTTGTGCGACTCGATCCGCAGCGCCGCCAGCCAGCCATCACCAAGATCCACCACGCCGGCATTCTCTCCAGGTCCCACCACCACCCAGGGGGCGTCGGACGGGAACCGGCCAAGGTGTTTGCGGGAGGACTTGTAGGAGCAATGCTCCGACCACATCACCGAATACATCGCCAGTTCGGCCGGGCGGGGCGGGCGCCCGAGGATGTCGCAGAGGCTTTCGTACTCGGAGGTGCTCATACCGAGCGTTTCGTACATCGTTGCCGCCATCTGCTCAGACTCCCGCCGGGACACTGGCCACGAACGACTCGAGCAGCACCGTGCCGTCGTCCGAACCGAGAATGCCTTCAATCGCCCGTTCGGGGTGGGGCATCAAACCCGCTACGTTGCCCGCGTCATTGGTGATCCCCGCGGCATTGCCCATCGAACCATTCGGATTCGTGGTCGTGTCGACGTGCCCATCCGGATCGGCATAGCGCAAGATGATCCTGCCGCCGGCTTCCAGCGCGGCGAAGTCATCCGCCGGCGCCGTGTAGTTCCCCTCGTAAGAGTTGAGCGGGATACGGAGCACCCGACCGGCGGTGGCCGCCCGTGTGAGCACCGACTCGGTCGACTCGACCCGCAGATGAACGGGGCGGCATATGAATCTCAAGCCGTTGTTCTGGAGCAGAACACCGGGCAGCAGGCCCGCCTCGCACAGAATCTGAAACCCGTTGCAGATCCCCAGCACCGGGCGGCCTTCGTGAGCAAAACGAGCAACCTCGGACATCACCGGTGAGAAGCGGGCGATGGCGCCGGTCCGCAGGTAATCACCGTGCGCGAACCCGCCCGGGAGAACAACCCCCTGGGCACCGGACAGGTCTGTGTCCCGGTGCCAGACGAGTTCAGCTTCGGCGCCGAGGGCCCGAAGGGCGTACACCACGTCGTGTTCGCAGTTGGTGCCGGGAAAGACCACGACTGCAGCCCTCATGCCGGCGCCCCCATGGTGATCTCGAAATCTTCCATCACCGGATTGGCCAGCAGCCGCCGGCACATTTCGGCGACGCGAGCCTCGACGGCCGACGGATCCGTGCCATCGATTTCGAGATCGACGATGCGGTCGACTCTGACCGCCGCCACCTCTGTGTAACCCAGGTCGCGTAGCCCCCGGGCCACGGCGGCTCCTTGCGGATCAGCGATCTGTTCCCGGCGGGTGATCGTCACTCGAACCTTCATCAAACCCCCAAATAGGTAGCGAAACTCGTACCGGTCATGACCTCGAAGGCTTCCACGTACCGCGCCCGGGTCCCGGCGATCACCTCAGGCGGGAGATTCGGGGGCGGCGGCGAGTGGTCCCAGCCGGTCGCATCCAGCCAGTCCCGCAGATACTGCTTGTCGTAGGATGGCATCACCCGTCCCGGCGCATACTGTGCGGCCGGCCAGTAGCGGGACGAATCTGGGGTGAGTACCTCGTCGATCAACGTGATCTGTCCGTCGATCCACCCGAACTCGAACTTGGTGTCGGCCAGCAGCACCTCGCGCTCGGCGGCGTAGTCGGCGGCAGTTGTGTATATCTCGAGCGACCGCGCCTGCAACTCCTCGTACAGGTCGTCCCCGAGCGCGGCGCGGGCTTCTAGTTCCGACAGGTTTTGGTCGTGGCCGGAGGTGGCTTTGGTGGCCGGCGTGAACACCGGCCGGCCCAGCTTGGAGCCGAGCTCGAGCCCGGGTGGCAGATGTCCGGTCGAAGGTCCACCGCCGGCGGCGTATTCTCGCCAGGCCGATCCGTACAGGTACCCGCGCACCACGCACTCCACGGGGATCACCTCCGCCCGGCGGACCACCATCGACCGGCCCCGCAGCTCTTGTGGGGCGGCGGGCAGGCCGCGGATGCCGTCCAGATCCGTCGTGAGCAGATGATTCGGATGCTTCACCAGGTCGAACCAGTGGAGCGACAGCCCGGTCAGCACGCGGCCCTTGTCAGGGATGGGCTGCGACATGATCACGTCATAAGCCGAGATCCGGTCGGACGCCACGAGCAGCAGCCGATCGGAGTCGATTTCATAGATGTCCCGCACCTTGCCGGACGAGAGATGTTTCAGCGCCAGCACGGGCGCGCATGGTAGTTCCGCTCGACGGCGCTTCCGCGGTTCCTCCCGCATTACCACGGATCGGGTCGTCCTGGCAGTCCGATCGAGATCCAGACGTGGTCAGGGCACGATCTTGTACACCGACGACGAAGTGGTGATATACAACTCTCCGGCTGCGTCCTGCCCGAATGACCAGACGCCGCCGACTCCGAGACCGGACCAAAGTCGCTGGTCGAATACCCTTCCGTCGACGTAGCGGAAGCTGCGCACCCACCCCGAGCTGGCGTCGCCGTAGAAATACACACCGTTGAGGTCGGACATGGCTGCCCCCCGGTACACGTAGCCGCCTGTCACCGACCTGCCCTGGTTGTGTGAGTATTCGATCGATGGCAGCCAGGTGCCAAGGCTGCTGCACCCCGAAGACGGCTCGAAGCAATGTGTGCCTTCGAGGATGTCCCACCCGTAGTTCACTGCGGATTCGGCCGCGGGCGCCACGTTGACCTCTTCCCAGGAATTCTGGCCGACGTCGGCGATGTACAGGTTGTCGTCGACCTGATCGAACGACCAGCGCCATGGATTACGCAGTCCATAGGCCCACACCTCGTCGGCGCCCGATGTAGTCCCGTCGAACGGGTTGCCGGGAGGAATCGCGTAGTTGCGGGTGGAATCGTTGGGGAAGTCATCGCCGTCGACGTCGATCCGCAGCATCGAACCGAGCAGGGTCGTGGGTTTCTCCCCGTGGTTGTTGGGGTCGCCACGGCCACCCCCATCGCCGAGACCGAAGAAGAGGTACCCGTCCTCGCCGAACGCGATGTGGCCGCCGTTGTGGTTGGTGGCCGGCTGGTCGACGATCAGCACCGTCGAGCCGCTGTTGGGGTCGGCCACGTTGGGGTCACCCGACACCGAGTACGCAACGATCCGGGAGTCGCCGGACGTGTCGGTATAGCTGACGTAGAAGAGTCCGTTAGAGCTGTACGCCGGATGAAAGGCCATGCCCAGCAGGCCTTGTTCTGAGCCCTTGGACACGAGTGAGCTGATGTTGAGAAACTTGGTAGATCGCAGCGTCCCGTTCTCGACCACCGATATGAACCCACCCTTCTCCACGATGAAGAGCCGGCCGTCACCGGGCGGGGAGGTCACCAGCAGCGGACCGCTCAACCCGGACGCGATGAGCTGGGTGCCCGGGTCAGACGCGGGTGGAACCGCCACTTCTGTGAGGTCGAGCGCCCGGCCCAGGAACGATGCCATCTGGTCGCGCAGCACGATGCTGAGCGGGCAGTACAGGGTTCCGGTGTCGTCGCAGCCGAGCGAGATCCCGTTGGCGGCCACGATATTGATGTTGTCCTCGTGGACGTTTCCTTCGTCGTCGGTGAAGGCGTCGCCCGTAGCCGGATCCAGATTGTCGAGGGCCCGGGCGAGGAACGACGCCATCTGGTCCCTGCGGACCGGATCGGTGGGGCAGAACAGCGTGCCCGCAGGATTGCAGCCCAGACTGATTCCGGCGCTGGCAATTGCGTTCACGTTGCCGGCATGGGTGCCGACCACGTCGCTGAAGGGCCCGCTGGCGATCGGGCTGAGACCCAGACCGCGAGCCAGGAACGTTGCCATTTGTTCCCGCGTAACGAACGTCCGCGGGCAATAGCGGCCGTTGTCGTCGCACCCCTGAGTCACGCCGATGGCGGCGATTGCTTCGATGAAGCCCTCGTGAGTGTTGCCGTTGTCGTCCCAGAAGGTGCCACCGGGTGGCAGGCCGGCGGCACCCGCGGTCAAGGTGGCAGCGCCCAGCAGCACCGTGAGAAGGACGGAAACGGCAGTGAGTGTGACAGTTCGCATGGATCTCTCCCGCGTACAGGACCAGATGACTCTCCGCCGCCGGGCAGGTTAGGGGTAGCGGTGGGTTACGCCAAGGGGAGGGATGAGCGGCCGGCACCACCAACCCGACGGGGCGGCGACGGCGAAGCGGATCAATCACGGAATCGGAAACCGGCGAGCATCTGGTCGATTACCGGCAAGAAGTTCTGAAACTCAGCCCGGCTGGCCGCGAACGTGAACTCGAAGGCCTTGGCGTTGCGGACGGCGACAAGCCGGTAAAACCGCAATGCGACATCCGAGGTGGTTCCGTCGAACACCACTGTCACCGCCGGAACACCGTCGAGTGTCGTTTCGCCCCCACTGACCGCCTCGTAACCCTCGACGCTGACCGCCAGCCGTACGGCGTCCAGCTCGGTGAACGTCTCCAGATCCATCTCGTCAACGAGCTCGACCACGGCGACGTTGTAATTCTCGACGAATCTGTCACCCGGCACGAGGCGCCCGTAGAAAGACACGATCCCGAGGTCCGGATCTTCTTCGACATCCCAGTCGATGGGATGGTCGATGGTGAATCCGAGGCTGGCGGCCTCGTACGTGGCAACATCCGCCTCGGGCAGGGTGCCGGGCACGAGGGCCGCGGCTGCGGAGGCCGGGATGGTATCGGGAGCGGCCTCGCTTGCTCCACAGGCGGCGGCTACCAGCATCACTACAGCCCACGCGATGCTCATCCTCATCCAATCAGGCTAGGCGACCGCACGATCTGTCAGCAGTGCGCTCGGCCGGCCCCGGCGGAACAACCAGCGGTCCCGGCGCGTTGGGTGAGGGCGATGGCAGAGTCTCAAGTTGCGGGCCCGAATCCCATCCGCGCAGCCTGGTCGGTGTGGAGATCCCGGCGGGTCGCCCGGCCTCGGCCGGTAGGAACAGCCGATGTGGATCACTCCCTGTTCGCGCCGGTTCTCGAACGGCTGAGCGGGCCCGATGCGCTCGGACAGATAGATGAAGCCGAGCCGGCTGGGTACATCAAGCTCCTGAGCGAGATCGAGCCGCACCAACTCCACCGGGGGGCGGCGCTGGCATATTGGATCAACCTCTACAACGCTGCAGCGATCCGGCTGGCAGCTGATGCGTTTCGGGTTGGCGCATCGTCGGTGTTGCGGATCCCCGGCGCCTTCGAGCGTCGCGAGATCTCGGTAGCGGGAGAGTCGCTGTCGCTGACGGACATCGAGCACGGCAAGATCCGGCGGTTTGGCGATCCCCGCATTCACGCGGCCCTGGTGTGTGGGTCGCTGTCGTGCCCGACGTTGCGGCGCACACCCTTCACAGGTTCGGGGATCGACCAGGAGCTCGAGGACCAGATGCGCCGGTTCCTGGCTGCGGGAGCTGCAGTCGCCGACCGCCCCAACCATGTCCTGGAGCTATCGCGGATCTTCCTCTGGTACGGGGCGGATTTCGTGCGACCGCATCGAATGCCCACGTGGCTGCCAGCCCGACGCCGTCGGGTCGCTGTTGCGTTGACGCGCTGGATGCCGGACGATCTCGCCCGATATGTGGTGGCGGATCGGCCCCGGGTCGTGTTTCAGAACTACGACTGGGCGCTGGGCTGCCAAGTGGCCTGACGGCGCCGAATCCCGGCCACTACGGCGCCGACCGCAAGGAATGCTGCCGCCACATCGAATGGTAGGACGTATTCGAACAGGGCGGCCCGCGTGACCAGCCACTCTCCGTCCGGTCCAAACCCCACATTTACGAGGTACCGCCAAATCGACCATACGCAGACGATCCCGAGCGCGGACGCCGCCCACGTGGCCAGTCTTCGTGAGCGAGCCCAGCGGACGCCGAGCAACACCGCAGTCGTCGCCCAGGCGATGTCGAGCGCCGAGATCAGCTGCAGGAACTGGGTGGAAGGGTGGAAGCGGAGCGCAGCGGAAGATGCCAGCGTCACCAGCCCCACCACCCCCGTCACGATGATCACGACCGCCGCCGCCGAAGCGAGCTGGGCCACACCCGGATAACGGAGCGAGGAGAACCAAGCTTCGTCCGAGCGGGGAGCGAGCGCATGAGCGAGCCCGAGTCCGAACGCAACAAGCGCCGCGAGATGAGCCGTGAAACCGACGAGGAGGGGGACGTCCACGGCGAGGAGAGCAGGCGAAATCGCCAACCCGGCGACCATCCATCGCGCACCTACTGCCGTCGTCGCTTCGACCGGATGCATGGACGCAGGGTACCGTCTGGTGATGACCCGGTCCGACTCGATCGACGTACTGCTGGCACAAGACCCCGTAGCGAACCTGTTGGGCATCCAACGGGTCAAGGCTTCCCCGGGCGCGGTAGTGGCGCTGCTCATGACGGTGAGGCCCGAACATCTGAATTTCGTGGGGATCGTCCACGGGGGCATCGTCTTCACGCTTGCCGATACTGCGCTTGCCCTCGCCTCGAATGGTTTCGGTCGTAGCGCGCTGGCGGTAGACGCACACATCGTGCTGAGCGCGAAAGGTAGGGTCGGGGATACGTTGACGGCAGAAGCTCATGAGGTAGCCGACAGCCGTCGACTGGCAACCTATCGGATTCCAGTCGTTCGCTCGGACGGCCGGATCCTGGCATCATTCGATGGGACGGTTTTCCGGCCCGACGGAAACTGATCAGGTCGCCTCCTGCGGGAGGATCAGAGTACGAGAGGACGAAACCGGCGAATCACCGTATCCGAAGAACCGATCCGTGCCTCCACCACTCAGGGACTCACAGACCGGTCGACCTTTACAGGGTTCTCATCGGGTACGAACGCAACACACGTAGCATGCCGTCTGGCTCACCATGAACGACGCTCGCGAATCGACGACACTGCTCGACGAAAAACCGTCGAGGAAAGAGGCCCGGCGCCGGTCGGTGATGATCCGCGCAGTGCTGTGGGCGATAATCGTCATTGCCGCCGTCGCAGGTATTGGCGTATTCGTTGCATGGCGCTCACTCAGCGGTATCGAGCGGGTTCCGTTCGACGGCAGCCAGGCCCGCGACCGGCTGGAGTCCGTTGCGCCCGAACAAGCGGAGCAGTTCCATGCCGAAGTAGAAGCGGCGGAGACCGCCGCGCTGGAGGCCGAACTCGCCTCCGGCGATATCCCGATCATCGACGATCAGGATCTGCTGGGCGGGGCGCGCAGTGCCCTGTCAGATCGGGAAATCACGAGCGGATTTGAGGTGCCTTTCGCGACTTCGAGTTCCATCGATGACTCCGTGTTCGACGCGTACCTGCTGATCGGCAGCGACCTGTCGGGTTCGCTGGCGGACGTGATCATCTATGTGTTGCGCCCAACAGCCGGCGGTGACCCGGTCATGGTGTCCCTGCCACGTGACCTATACCTCCCGAACCCCTGCACGAGAACCAACACCCGTCTGAACGCGGCTCTCAACGGGTGCGGAGAGTTCGCGAACGGACCGGAGCTGCTCGGACTGATGGTCGAGGACTTCACCGGCATTCCGGTCGATCACTTTGCCATCGTTGATTTCGCCGGCTTCGCCGAGGTGGTTGACACGGTGGGCGGCTATGAGATCTGCGTGGAGAACCCGGTACGGGACAGCAGAGCCCTTCTTCAGCTCGACGCCGGATGCACAATGGCGGACGGGGAAACGGTGCTTGCCTGGGTCCGCTCCCGACGCACGCAGGAGTTGGTGGACGGGCGGTGGCAGCTCATGGACGGCGTCAGCGATTTCTCGCGTCAAGAGCGCCAGCAGAACGTGCTGTTGGACATTGCTTCCAAACTGACGTCCTTCAACTCTCTGACAGCATTCTCCTCCGTCGTCGACAAGCTGCAGGATTCGGTAACCGTCGACGAGGGCCTCGACTTCGCCGGATTGATCGACACCATGTGGGACAACCGCAACATCGACCTGAGCAGGGTCGAACGGGTCAATATCCCGGTCGAGAACTACACGGTTGACGTCGGCCAGCTCCAGGCGCATGTCCTCGTGCCGGCCTCGTCGTTCGAACAGGCGCTGTCCGGCACCACCGTGGCGCTGCGCGAAGCCGGCGGCGCCTGACTCCCCGGTCCCAGCCAAGAACACGGCCAGTGGTTGTTTCCTCAACTTGTCACATCGCGTGACCGATCATTGATGATGTCACCTTGCCCCGGCGGCATGAGACCACATCGGTAGAAGAGGGATGCCATGACGAGCAAACGGGTGCTCGTCGTCGATGACGAGCGGACAGTCTCCACGCTTGTGACGCGCGCCGTCGAATCTCTCGGATGCGAGGTAGTGCAGAGCTTCGACGGGTATGAAGCCTATGACCTCGGCATGCGCGAGCATTTCGACCTGGCGCTGGTCGACATGTTCCTCCCGGGTTTGCTTGGTATCGAAGTGCTCAACCGGTGGCAGACAGCGGCCCGCCCGTTTCCGGTGATCATGGTGTCGGGTTCCAACGCCGAAGATGACATCGTTCAAAGCCTCGAGCTCGGAGCATCCGACTACATCACCAAGCCTTTCCGGATCCGCGAGCTGTTGGCCCGGGTCAAGGTGCAGCTGCGGCGCTCCGCCACGACGAGCTCTCTGGACTGATAATGCGCCGATTTTCGGGTTGGTCGGCCCGCGCTAGCCCGCGCTGCCGGGGCGAGCCGTGACCTCCCCTTCACTTGCTGCGCTGACGTCAGTCGCCTCGATGCTGCTTCTTGCAACCGCTCTACTCCTCACCAAATGGCTCAACAGCTGGAGGAGACGGTTCGAGGCAGTTCGTCGCGCCTCCTATGTCGCCGTATTCGGCGAGCTGACCGCTCGGGGAAGCTATCCGCAGGAGATCCTGGCCTCCTGGACCGATGACCCCGTGTTCCGGTCGGCGCTGGTCGACTTCATCCGCCTCCTCGACGGCATCGAACGCGACCGGTTGCTGCGGGTCGCTCGCGATCTCGGGATTGTCGACGCGGCCGTGGTCACATTGCGCAAATCGCGCCGGAGAAAAGCGCGCATCCGGGCTGCGCTGATGCTGGCAGAGCTGGCCGACCCGAAGACGGCTCGGCCCCTAGCCGCCGCGCTCAACGACCCGGAGAGCGGGGTCCGCATCAACGCGTCGGCTGCCTTGGCCAAGATCGGCGAACCGGACGCCGTCGGAGCGATCCTGGGTTCGATCGACCGTGAAACGGAGTGGGACGCAGCCCGAACGATGGATCACCTCGCATCACTCGGCACTGCCGCGGTCGACGGTCTTCTCGAGTACCTGGGCGATCTGTCCGAGCAAATGCCCACGTACGGTCAGCTGGCGCTGCGAACCCTCGGCCAGATCGGTGACCACCGGGCGGAGCCGACACTGCTGCATGCGCTTGCCGGCACCGAGGCCGAGACGCGTCTGGTAGCGGCGGGCGCGCTCCAGACGTGCGGGACCACCCAGTGTGTTGCCCCGCTGATCGGAGCGATGGACGACCCGGATGGACGGGTCAGGGCCCGGGCCGCCAAGTCGCTGGGCGCCCACTTCGACGACCGGGCAATAGCTCCACTGGCGGAGGGTCTCCGCGATCGTGAGTGGTGGGTTCGCAAGAACTCTGCCGGAGCCCTGGCTCAGCTTCCAGGAGGCGTTGCCGCGCTTCAGCGAGCGTTACGAGACCGTGATCTGTTCGCCCGTGACGCAGCCCGCGAACAGCTGATGATGCTGGGGATCCCGGCCGGAGCCGGTGATGCTCCGATGGGCGACGACTGGGTGGAGGACCAACTCCGAGCGTTGGAGACAGCCGAGTCGGTGTCCGACGACAGTCCGGATTGGATCCAGGATCAGCTGGACGTGCTGCACACCCGGGTGCGAACCCTGGATACACCGGGCGAACCCGAGCGTCGGGGCACCGACCCCACACCAGACCCTCCGACCGGTCTGCCTGAGCCGGACGGCGGGGGCGGCGAGGCCGCGCAGGTGGCGTCGTCCTCGTCGGGTCTGCACCGCGAATCACCGGCCGGATCGGAGCCCATGGTGCCCGCAGACGATCCTGTGCCGGAGGCCACTGAATTGGGGTCGGCATCGAACCGAAAGGTGCCGATCGTCGGAGCTGACCCGCCACACGGTGGCGGTGATCCGGATGGAATGCCGGATTGGATCCGCCAGCAGATGCAGTCGCTTCCTGCACTGGACCAAACAACCACCACAGAGGATGAGGACCGAATGACCACAATCACAGGCAACGTTGAGAGGTCAACCGAAGCCGCAGCGGTCGGGGCAGAGGAAAGCGGTCCGGTGGGTCCGTCCGCGCCGCGCCCGCACGACAACCACCCCCCGGTCGCGCCGGACTCGACCGGCGAGGACGATCTCCAAGCCGACCCGGCGCCAGGCCAGGCCGACGCCGACGAGGGATCGGCTGCCTCGCCGGGCGCCACGCCGCGCCAGGCAGCCCTCTCCGCGCTGGATGAGGCGCTCGACTCGCATGGTCTACACGACTCGCCGGCCGCCGCGCAGCGAGCGAGCTGAGCGTGCTGGACTACCTCGCATACATCATTCTCGGGTACGTCATCGTGCTCGAGATCGGCGTTCTGGTCCTCGCCTCGGGATCGTGGATGTGGCTGCACCGCCAGCAGTTCTGGGCGTTGCACGGGCGGTTGTTCGACATGCTCCAATCAGTCAGCACTCCACCGGTTTCCATCATCGTCCCGGCCTACAACGAGGGCGTGGGCATCGCCGACGCGGTGCGCTCGCTGGCAATGCTGCGGTATCCGAGACTGGAGATCGTGGTCGTCAACGACGGCAGCACCGACGACACATTGCAGAAGCTCCACGCCGCGTTTCACCTGTATCAGGTCGACATGCCGATTCGGGTCATGATCGATACCGAGCCGATCAGGGCGACCTACCGCACCAAGCTGCCGCTGCCGGTCGTGGTCGTTGACAAAGAGAACGGCGGCAAAGGCGATGCCATCAACGCCGGCATCAACGCATCGAAGTATCCGTATGTACTGGCGACCGACGCCGACATCATCCTCGACGAGGAGTGCCTCCTGCGGCTGGTCCGGCCGGTGGCAGAAGATCGCAGCCGGGTCATCGCGGTCGGCGGCAACGTCCGCCCGCTGAATGGAAGCCGCGTCAGGCGCGGTAAGGTCACCCGGGTCGGCCTTCCGCCGCGCCCGGTCGAGGTGGTGCAGATTCTCGAGTATCTGCGGTCGTTCCTGGCTGCCCGTCCGGCTTGGTCCGGGATGAATGCGCTGCTGCTGATTTCTGGCGCCTTGGGTCTGTTTCGAAAGGATGCCGTCATCGAGGTCGGGGGATTCCGCCGGGGCCACCTGGGTGAAGACCTAGAGCTGACGATGCGCCTCCATCGGGCGTTCCGGGAATCGAAGCGTCCCTACCGCATCGTGTATGTGCCCGACGCGGTCGCGTGGACCGAGGTCCCGTCGACGTATGAAGTTCTGCGCAAGCAGCGGATTCGGTGGCACCGGGGCCTGAGCCAGGTGATCCGTGAGTACGCATCGATGCTGTTCCGGCCGCGGTACGGGTTCTTGGGAATGGTGGCCTGGCCCCAGTTCGTACTTTTCGAGTTCGTCGCGCCGGTCGTTGAGTTCCTCGGCTACTTGCTGGTGCCCTTCTTGCTGCTCACCGGGCATGCGGACCCGGTGCGGGTCATGCTGCTTGTCATATTTGCGGTCGCCATCGGGGTGATCAACACGCTGATCGCGATGTTCCTCGACGAGCGCTTCGGCCTCTACAGCCATCCTCACCATGCGTTCCGGCTGCTCTGGTACGCGCTGCGCGAGCACATGTTGATCCGTCAGCGCACGGTGTGGTGGCGGGTGCGCTCACTGTTCTGGAATGGGCACGTCAACTGGGGCGACATGAAACGGGCGGGCGTGGGCAATCTGGTGACCGAGGGCGACTCCCCCTAGGCGTCGCCACGTGATCGATTGCGGGCCGGCGTCTACGATGCCTCGCCATGTCACATCCCAGCTCCGTCGCCTTCCCTTGGGTCGGGTCTGAGCCAAGCGCGGGCAATGACGACGTGCCGGTCCCCCACGCACCGCACCCGGCGGGCCCGCGATGCCGGGAGCATCTCGGGCGCCCGGTAGCCCCCGGTTGATCGTATGCGAGTTGGGGTAGACCTGGGCGGCACGAAGGTCGAAGCCATCGCGATCGACCGGACCGGTCGCGAAGTTGCTCGCCATCGGGTGCCGACTCCGAAGAACGACTACGCCGCAACGGTGGCGGCAATCGCCCAGGTTGTGCGCCACGTGGAGTCCGTGGCTGGAGTCACCGGCACCGTCGGGATCGGCACGCCCGGGGCGATCTCGCCCGCGACCGGCGTCATCAAGAACGCGAATTCGGTTGTTCTCAACGATCGCCCTCTCGACCAGGACGTCGCCGCGGCGCTGGGGCGCCCGATCCGGATGGCGAATGACGCAGATTGTTTTGCGCTGTCGGAAGCCACCGACGGGGCGGCGGCCGGGGCCACGACTGTGTTCGGCGTGATCCTCGGCACGGGAGTGGGAGGTGGCATCGTGATAGATGGCGGCTTGGTGGCCGGCCCCAACGCCATCGCTGGTGAGTGGGGCCACAACCCGCTTCCGTATGCCGGCGACGGCGACACGCCCTTTCCATCCTGCTACTGCGGGAGGGTCGCGTGTGTGGAAACGTATCTGTCCGGTCCGGGCATGGAGCGGGACCACCGCCAGGTGGAGGCTGGGAACCTCGCCGCTCGAGAGATCGCCAGGCGCGCTGCAGCCGGTGATGAGCCAAGCGCTCGGACGCTGGAAAGGTACGCGGACCGGCTGGCTCGGTCGCTTGCGACGGTGATCAACATCCTGGATCCGCACGTTGTGGTGTTGGGGGGCGGTGTGTCCAACGTCGATTTTCTGTACGAGCGCGTCCCTGAATTGTGGGAGGCATACGTCTTCTCCGACACCGTGGTCACACGGCTGGTCCGCAACCAGCACGGTGATTCCGGCGGGGTGCGCGGAGCGGCATGGTTGTGGCCCATGTCGGACGAGGACTCGGCGGATGCCAGAATGGGGGTGTGACCGACACGACGATCAAGCCGCTAGTCGACCCGAAACTCGGCGACGGGAGCCACGACCGCTTCGCGCATTACGTCAAGAAAGCCGACATTCTGCGGAGCAACGTCGAGGGTGTTGAGGTGGTAGCGCTGTGCGGGAAGAAGTGGATTCCGAACCGCGATCCCGACCGATATCCCATCTGTCCCACCTGCAAGGAGCTCATGGGGGCGATTCGGGGCAGGGCCGGAAGCGACTGAGCAGACCAAGCCGGCCCGATGTTCGTCAGCCGGCTCGTCGGCCGGTACTGTGACCCGGCCTAGCTCGGGGGATCTCGTGACCCATCAACCCCAGCCCGCGGGACCGGGTCCTGCCGGTGCATCGAACCAGGGAGTCAAGCCTTCCCGGCCGGTGCTGGCCGAGGCGGCCGCCAATCAGGCCCTCACCCGGGCCAGGTCTGTGGCCGCGCTGTGTGGCGTCCTGATTCACGCCGGGCTGAGCCTCCTGTGGGACGTGACACCGTGGATGCTCGGCATCTCGGCGATTCACCTGCTCTTCACCAGCATGGTCGTGGCCGAGAGCGACACCCGATTTGCTCCGGTGGCGATCGTCTTCGATAGCGGGGTCGCCGTCTCCCTGGCGGTCGTAGCCGGCGACGCCCGGGTGGCAGTGCCATGGCTGGTGGTGCTGGTGCCGATGCTGCTGGCCGTTGTGAGACCACGGATGGGCCTCGGGCTGTTGGCCGTGGTGCCCCTCGGCGGAGGACTCGCACTGATTCTGGTCGATGTGGTGGCGCGTCCGGCGGCGCTCACCGATGATCGGGTGGCGACCTACCTGGCCGTGTCGGCGATTGCGGTCGTTGCGGTGGCGGCCGTGCTCATCCTCGAGGTCGGGTGGTCGTTACGGCGGCAAGCCGGCGAACTCGATGGGCGCATCCGCCAGCTCGAGATGCTGACGGAGAGCTCCCCGATCGGGATGGCGATCCAGGACCGGCACGGGCGGTTCATCTACATGAACCCCCGGCTGCACGAAATGCTCGGCCTAACACCGCAACAGGTAGAGGCAACCGGCGCCACCGAAGCGGTCCCGGCCGGGGTTCTCGATCGTATCGAGCCGATGATCATCGATGCCCAGCTCAACCGGCGCAGCTTGCAGTTCTCTCACGCGGTGAAACGAGCCGACGGTTCGCTCGCGTGGCTCGACGTGGCCATGAGCGAACCCTTGCTGCAGCCCGACGGCGCGCCCTTGTATGTCTTCACGGTGCTAGAGGTCACCGAGAAGATTGCTACGACCATTCGTTCGCAGCGCTTTGCGCAGGCGATCGACGCCACCACCGACTTGGTCGCAGTATGGGATGCGCTCCGCCGTAGACATCACGTCAACGCAGCTTTCTTGCAGTTCTTTGGAAGCACGGCCGACGCACGAGATCGCGCGTTCGAGTGCATCATGGAGAAGCTCGACGAGAGCTATCCGCACTGGTCGCAACTGCCGGAGGGCTCGACCATCGAGCTCGAAACCGATCTCCCGCGTGGTGCTACCGGCGCGCCGGTGCCGTTCTCGCTGGTAGTCACGGTGGCCCAAGATCAGCATGAAGGCGGCCGGTCATTCGCGGTCATCGCTCGTGATGTCTCCCGCCACCGTGCGGCGCTGAACGAGGCGCGCAACGCCGCGCTCGCCAAGAATCAGCTGCTCAGCGCCGTCTCCGGCGAGCTGCGCTCGCCGCTCAGCGCCGTACTCGGATTCGCCACCGAGCTGGCGGACAACCTGGCTCGGTTCTCCGCGGGAGAGGTCGCCGACCTGACCCGGCTTATCGCGGTCCAAAGCGGCGAGATGGCCCGGATCACCGACGATTTGCTGGCGGCGGCCCGGGCCGATGTCGACGAGCTGGCGGTCGAACCCACCGACGTGCGGGTCGGGTCCGCCGTGCAGGACGTGCTTCGGTCAGTCGGTGCAGGTTCCGACGTTTCGATCGACCCGAGCGTCGACGAACTCCATGTCCTGGCGGACCCGACCCGTCTCCGCCAAATCTTGCGGCATCTTCTGATGAATGCCCTGTCTCATGCCCGAAGCGCCGTGCGGGTGGAGGGAGCCGTACGGGGCCACGCCGCCATGATCATCGTCGCCGATAATCGGACACTGAGCACCGAGGCGGACCAGGCCTTTCCCGCTGAGCCGCCGACGCGCGGCCACGAGGGAGGCGAAACTGAGCAAGATCCTCTGAAGGTTTCCCGGATGCTGGCTCGCCTCATGAGCGGGGACCTGGCATACCGTCACCGGGAGGGATGGTCTGAGTTCGTGGTCACGCTGCCGATCGGGGCGACGGACATGACGGCCGGGACCACGCTGGTAGTCGACGACACCGACATCACGATGGGGGCAACCCGTCCGCGCGCCTGACCGCTAGGTGGGAGCTGCATGCCGCGATCGCCCGACGAGCCAAGCTGCCCCGAACCCGGCCAGGGCCCCAAACAAGTGACCCTCCCAGGAGATGCCTGATCGGACTGGAAAGATACCCGTCAGGAGCGTCCCGCCGTAAACGAAGAGAATCGCGATGCCGACCGCGATTCCCAGCAGCCGGCGCTCGAAGAACCCGACCGAGATGAGATACGTGATGTAGCCGAAGACGATGATGCTCGCACCAATGTGCACCGCCGGACGGGCGAACAGCCAGGTGCCGAGACCTCCGGCCACAGCGATGAAGGCGGTCACGAACAGCCACCGGCCGGGGCCTTGCAGCGCAACCAGCACGCCGAGAACGATGAGCGGCAGGGTGTTCGCCATCAGGTGGCCGAACCCGCCGTGAAGCAACGGGGCCCAGAAGATCCCATCGAGCCCCCGCAGGTCTCTCGGCATGATGCCGGCCGCGTCGAGCGCGCCGTCCCGCACCAGCTGGTCGAAAGTTTCGACCAACCAGAGCAGCACGACGAAGCCCGCCAGTGGAATGACACGCGCCGGCAGGCGCTCGGCATCCGGGCGATCGACCATGACTCCAATCTAGGACCGCCAGAAGTTCGTTGGGGTGCCGGCCGACGATCAGACTGGCCGGCGGGGACGGTCAGAGGCGGCCGGGTCGGGTTCGCCTGCCCCCGGTGCGCATCGCTGCCCGCCCGCTGACCTCGTCGAGCCGGATCTCGACCGCGGCGATGTCCTCATGGTCCGTCCGATCGATCGGGATCCCCTCGAGTGCTTCCAGCGGGTCGCGGTACTTTCTTTCGAGCAAGTCAGCCAGCCGCAGTTGCTGGCTGGGGTCGTCTTGGACCACCGCATCGCCCCATCCGACGACGCTCTCCCACATCCCCGTGTAGTGGTGATAGCGGGTCACTTCCACGCATGTCCGGGGAGAGGACCGCAAAGCCTCGAGTCGCCGGCCTTCTGCGGTGCGGAACCACACCGATCCGTCGACGAAAACGAACGACGTAGGGGTGACGTAGGGTTCACCGTCCGATACGACACCGATGTGCGCCACGGGCTGGGTGGCGAGCAGATGGTCTATCTCTGGTCTCGTGAGCTCTTCCATGACCCCACTTACTAGCGGCTAGACCGGCCGGCGTCACGCCTCGTGGAGATGCTCCAGGAGGAGCCGGTGCACGCGCCAGGGTCGTTGTGCCCTCGGCGTCGTGACCTCGAACGGGTGTCGGATGCGGCGTGTGCCCGACTAGGTTTGAGCACATGGAAACATCTGCGCGACCCCAGGACCGGCGCGGACTCCAGGTCCTTTCGCCGGAGGAGTGCAACCGGCTGCTGGAGAGCACGGCGGTCGGCCGCGTCGCATTCATGAGCAAAGGTGAGCCGCTGATCCTGCCGGTGAATCATGCTCTGGTCGACGGCACCATCGTCTTCCGCACGACCGTCGGAGAGAAGCTCGATGCAGCCCGGCAACGGGCACCGATGTCGTTCGAAGTAGATGGATGGGAGCCCGAAGCCCGCCGCGGCTGGAGCGTGGTCGTCCGGGGCACCGCCGAAGCGGTATACGAGCCGGCTGAGGTGGAGCGCTTGGACGCACTCGGCCTGGTGAGTTGGGCCAAACCAGGTGTCAATGCCCGGTGGGTCCGGCTACGACCGACCGAGATCTCCGGACGCGCGTTGCGCTGACGCGGTCGACTAGGACTCTGGAAGGCTGGCCCGAAAGGCCGCGGCCTCTGATCTGCGGCGCATGTCCAGCTTGCGGAGCAAATTCGACACGTAGTTCTTCACAGTCTTTTCAGCCAGGGACATCTCCTCGGCGATCTGGCGATTGGTCCGGCCCTCGGCGATGAGCCGCAATACCGTCCGCTCCTGGGGCGACAGCTTGGCGAGGCGCGGGTCGGCGGAAGTGTCGCCGCGCATCCGCCGTGAAAGCAGGTCGCTGGCCTCCTGCTCGAGCAGGGTCTCGCCGGCCGCAGCTCGTCGGATGCCGTCGACGAGGTCATCCATCGAAATGCGTTTGAGCAGGTAACCGTTGGCGCCCGCGAGCATCGCCGCTTCGAGGGCGTCGGCGTCCGCAAAAGACGTAAACATCAGCACCACCGTTTCTGGTCGTGCGGCCTTGATTTCACGGCAGACATCGATTCCGTCATCGTCGCCCAGCCGGACGTCGAGCACTACCACATCAGGTTCCAGCGCCTCGACCAGGGCAAGCGCTTCTTTGCCGTTGGCCGCATCCCCCACGACTGTGAGGTCGTCATGACCGTTGAGGAAGGAGATGACTCCGGCGCGAACGACGTCATGGTCGTCGACGACCTGGATACGAAGTTGCTTGGTCACAGCCGCCAGGCTACCTGCCGGGACCGAAGACCCGGTCGACAGGGCAATCGGTCCGATGCACCCGGTCGTGTGATTGGCGCATCATCGACTCATGGAGGAATTGTCGTTCGAGACCTGCCTGGAGCTTCTGCAGACCGAGCACGTCGCACACGTGGCAGTGTCGACCGATCGGGGGCCATATGTGACGCCGGTGGCGTACGTGTTCTCGGGTGATCATCTTGCGTTTCGAACGCGGACCGGCACGCGCCTCGCGGCTATCGACCGGGATCCGCGAGTGTGTATCGAGGTGAGCCGCCACAACCTCGATACGGGCGAATGGAAATGCGTCATTGCCCGTGGTACGGCCCATCGGGTGAGCGGCGGTCCCCACATGCAGCAGATCCTGGCAGCGATCCTGCGCAAATATGGCCCCACGGTGGGCGCCTTCGTCGGACGCGCCGCGGATGACGAGGTGGTCGTGACGGTGGAGATTGTTGAGCTGACCGGTCGCGGAGCCGGCCCCTTCGACGCCGGTGGCACCCCTCTTGCCCGGTGATGGGGCACACGACGGTCCGGCACCCGACCGCTCAGACGCTCACCACCAGCACGTTGCGGTCGGTTTCGTGGAGCACCCGCTGGCTGGTGCTGCCCAGGACGGCCGCCTTGACAGCTCCCCACCCGCGCGAACCTATCACGATGAGTTCGGCATCGACCTCGTCGGCGTAATCTGTGATGGCGTTGGCGGCGTACCCGCTGCGGCTGACTGTGGTGACCGTCAGCCCATCCAGCGATTCGATCAACGGCTCAACGCGCTCCCAAACCGAAGCCACGAGCCGCTGCTCCAATTCGGTCTCGTCGATCAGCACGCCTGCCAGTGCCGAGTAGTAGAGCCCTGTGAGGTGCACGACATGCAGGAGGTGGAGGTCGGCGTCCATGAGCTTGGCGAACCGCACCGCCTGGCGCACAACTATGTCGGTGTGCTCCGACCCATCAACCGCACCGAGAACGATCAAACCGTGCTGCTCCACTCTTCGGGATCGCCGGCCCGCCCGGCTCCGGCCCGCTGGCGGGCCACGAAGGCGGCCGCTTCACTGCGGGTCGACATCCCCAGCTTGGCCAGAATGCGAGAAACATAATTCTTGACGGTCTTCTCCGCCAGGTAGACCTGATCGGCGATCTCCCGGTTCGATAACCCGTCTCCCAGCAGGTTGAGGATGGTTCGCTCCTGTTCGGTCATCGAGGCCAGGGTGGGGTCCTCATCGGTCTCGCCTCGCATGAATCGAACGACCTCCCGCGACAGTGAGGGGTCGATGATCGGTTCTCCGGCAGCGACGCGGCGGATGCTCTCAATGATGTAGGCAAGGTCTACCTGCTTGAGGACAAAGCCGTCGGCCCCGGCCTGCACGGCCGCTCGGAGCGCCTCGCCATCGGAGTGGCTGGTCAACATCATGATCCTCAGGTTGGGAAAGCGGAGGCGCAGGTCCCGGCACACCTCGACTCCCGAACCGTCTGGTAATCGAACATCGAGAACCACCACATCTGGGCTGTCGTACCCGGCCCGGCGCAGCGCCTCGGCCGCCGTGCCGGCTTCACCCACCACTTGAAGGTCGACCTCCTGGTCGATCAGGCTTCTGAGGCCCTGGCGAACCACCTCGTGATCATCAACCAGGAGAATCCGCGTCATGGAAACAAGTTACCCGTCGTGGCTGAGGAGTTCGTGGGCCTTGCGTCCCCGTTTGCTGGGACTGTGTACCCGGCCCGCGAGTTAGCCGCTTTTCCCGATGGCTTCTAATCTCGCAGTATGCAAATGGCCACCGAGCGCCTCTCCAAGCTCTTCGACGCCGCTGCCCAGGTGGCCGGGCAAGGCGACCTCAGGGCACTGCTACGAACCATTGTTGAGACCGCCATCGAGCTGACGGGGGCAGGCTATGGCGCGCTCGGCATCCTCGGCTCGCACGGAACGTTGGTCGAGTTCCTGTGGAGTGGCATCGACCACGAGACCGCCGCACGCATCGGACCGCCCCCGCGGGGTCACGGGGTGCTGGGAACGATCACCCGCATCGGCAAGACCGTGCGAATCGACCGCATCCGGGATCATTCGGATTCGGTGGGTTTCCCGGAAAACCATCCGCCGATGGACACGTTTCTCGGTGTCCCCGTGCGCGCCGGGGATCGGGTCTTCGGCAACCTGTATCTGACCAACAAGCCGGGCGGCTTCGTCGAGCAGGACGAAACGATGGTGGAGGCACTGGCGCTGGTGGGAGGTGCCGCTGTGTCGACCATGCAGCTCCAGGATCGACTCCGGCGCCTCGCCGTCGTGGAAGACCGGGAGCGGATTGCGCGCGACGTACATGATGAGATCATTCAAGATCTCTTTGCAGTAGGCCTGTCATTGCAGGGCCTGAGCCTGCGGACCGGCGACTCCGAGGTCCGCGCGGACATCGAAGCCTCGGTTCGCCGGCTGGATGCGTCGATCGCTGCGCTGCGCCGCTTCATTTTCGATCTTCGGCGGATGCCCGACGTGCGGGACATCGAGGGAGAGCTGATCGAACTGGTAGAGGAACTTGGTGAACCCTATGGATGCACGCCGGAGGTGAGCGTGGCCGGTGATCTCAACATGCTGAACGACGCCGCGACCGCCGCCCTATTCCACATCGTGAAGGAGAGCACCAGCAACGCATTACGGCACGCCGACACCGACGAGATTGCGGTGAACGTGCTGTCGGACGGAAAGAGCGTCGTGGTGCAGGTGGCAGACAACGGGGTTGGATTCGATCCGGCATCGGTGGAACGGGGGATGGGGCTCGAGAACCTCCGTGTCCGGGCGGAGGAGTTCGGCGGCACGTTCGAGGTGCAGACGGCGGTCGGCCGCGGCACGACGGTGCGGGTCGAGCTGCCCCTTACTTGAAGACCTCCGGGGTGCTGGTCAACCGTCGACGATCAGGGTCCCGCGCATGCCGGCGCTGAAGTGCGCCTGGATGTCGCAGATCACCTGATATTCGCCGGGATCGGGGGCCGTGAATGTGATCGAGGTCGTCTCGCCGGGTGCGGCCGATCCTTTGACCAGATACAGCGCGTCGCGCGCCGCTGGGTCTTGGGGCAGGTCCCCTTCGCTGCTGATCTCGGAGCCGGCTGTCAACACGGCCCAGTTGTGTTCGACGGTACCGTTGTTCACCAATTCAACGGTCACCTCCGTGCCGGCCGGCACTGTCCAGGTGGTCGGGGCGAACGCAAACTCTGTCATGACTGCCTGGGTCGATTCGCCGTCACCGCCGCAGGACGACACGAACAGGGTGGTGGCGGCGATGGCGGAGAGCAACATCGTGCGTGACATCGGCGTGAGCGTAGACCGGCCCCCCAGGACAGCCCAAAAGTGCCCTGAGGGACGGCGACAGGATGTCTCGTGACCACAGTACACTCGCCTCCCGTGCTACCGCCTGAGCCATCCCGTGCGCCCGGTCCAAACCTCCGAACCATGGTTGGGGCCATGGTCGTCGTGCTCGTCATCGGATCGATCTGGGCGGTGGCGTTCAACCAGGGCGATGCCATCGTGGAAGGTGACACTTCGGCCGAAGCAGGCGAGGAGCCGGCTGCGACTGCGGCGACGACCGGCGACGTCGCCGGCGCGGCGGTGGAGGGGGAGGAGACTGCGCCTGGCGGAGAAGCCGACGGCACGACGGCGACGCCGGCGACAGCAACGGAGGCCACCACGACGGTCACCTTGCCCGAAGAACCGCTGCAGGGGATTGAGCTGCAATTGATAACCGACGGCCTGCAGCAGCCGACCATCCTCGTCACGCCCCCGGGCGAGTCGCGCCAGTTCGTGGCGGAGCGACTAGGGCGTATCCGTGTGATCGACGCCGGCGGGTTGGTCGAGGAGTCGTGGCTCAACCTGGCCGATCGGGTACTGGCCAACGGGATCGAGCAGGGGCTGCTCGGATTGGCGTTCCATCCCGCATACGAGACGAACGGACGCCTGTTTGTCTACTACACGAACCGAGACGGGCGCCGCACCCTCTCCGAGTTCTCCGGCGACGAAGGCGGAGGTGACCCCAACTCCGAAAAGGTGCTGTTCAGTCTGCCCCAGCCGCCTGACTCCACCGACATCCGGCACTACGGCGGCATGCTCCAGTTCGGCCCAGATGGGTACCTGTATGTCTCGCTGGGCGACGGGGCGGACGCCCGCGGTCAGGGTCAGAACTCGGGCTCGTTCTATGCGGCCATTCTGCGGCTGGACGTGGATGGGGGAGACCCGTACGCGATTCCGGCCGACAACCCGTTCGTGAGCGGGGGCGGTGCCGAGGAAGTGTGGGCCTATGGTCTGCGTAACCCATGGCGCTTCGACATCGATCCGGTGGAGGAATTGCTCTACGTGGCCGACGTGGGGCAGGGCGACCGTGAGGAAGTGAGCGTCGTTTCGACCGCCGGAGGTGGATACAACTTCGGATGGGCCAATGTCGAGGGCACCCGCTGTTTCTTCGAATCAGGCTGTGACCCGAGCAACTACGTGCTGCCCATCGTGGAATACGGCCACAACCTGGACGACCCGGATGAGGGCTGTTCGGTTACGGGTGGGGTGGTCTATCGCGGTCAGGCGATACCGGAACTGCACGGTCAGTACTTCTTCGCGGATTGGTGCAACAAATGGGTGAAGAGCGTGCTTTACCGTGATGGCGCTGTCGTCGAAGAGAACCGCTGGTTCGACGACGCCGGCCAGGTGAACGGCATGGGGATCGACGGTGCGGGGGAGATCTACATCGTCACCTTCGAAGGGACCGTATCCAAGGTCGTCCCGGTTCGTTGATGCAGCATCGCCCAGGGGGCGAGTAGCCGGAGCCTTGCATTCAGACCAGGTCAGGATTCTCCTCTGCGAGTCGCTCGACGAGGCTCCTGACGGCCTGGGATTTCTGCCGATGCACAATGAGGACCGCGTCGGCCGTTTCGACCACGACGACGCCATCTAACCCGCTCACCGCGACCGCCCGGCTGGCGGCACGGACGTACGAGTTGGTGGTGTCGTCGAGGTAGACCGGTCCGCTCGTCACGTTGCCGTTCTCATCCTTGGTCCCGATCTCCCATAGCGCGTCCCACGAGCCGACATCGCTCCATCCGGCGTCGAGCGGAACCATCGCCGCCCGGGCGGTGTGTTCCAGAACGGCGTAATCGATTGAATCTTGCGGGCAGGCCGCGAATTCCGCCCGGTCCAGCGTCACTTCCCCGGCCGTAGCCGTTGCTGCGTCAACGGCTCGGCGGGTATGAGAGAGGATCTCCGGGGCGAAGGTTTCCAATTCGGAGAGGTAGGTGCTTGCGCCGAAGACGAACATGCCGCTGTTCCACCAGTGGCGTGCGGTCTTTCCGAACCTGATTGCAGTCGCCAGGTCCGGCTTCTCGACAAACCGGGCCACGATCCGAGCACCCGAATGCCCTTCGATTTCGTCGCCGTGCTCGATGTATCCGAAACCCGCTTCCGGGGCGGTGGGCGCTACGCCGAATGTCACGAGCCATCCTGCCGCGGCCACCTGCGCAGCTTTCTCGACGGCTGCGACGAAGGCGTCCGTGTCCCGCACGATGTGATCGGCCGGCGCGATCAGCAGAACATCGTCGGGCTGTGACACGAGGGCGGCCGCCGCGGCCGCCGGTGCGGTGCTGCGCCCGAACGGTTCCACGATTGTCATGCCCGCCGATTCGCCGATCTCAGCTAGCTGCTCGCGGATTACAGCCACATGCGCCTCGCCGCAGACGATCAGCGGCGGCGCCGCCCCTGGGATGTGCGCCACCCGTTCGACGGTGAGCTGGAGCAAGCTGGTCGGGCCCACCAGGCGCGAAAGCTGTTTGGGCCGGGCTCGGCGCGATTCGGGCCACAATCGTGAACCGATCCCACCAGAGAGAATCACAGGCACCAGTTTGCGCATCACCACATTCAAGACCCGATCCGCCCGGGCCGCGAGTCACTCGCGCATATCGGGCTGCTGGTGATAACTTCACAACATGGGTGACCAGGTTGAACAACCGGCCGCTGTGAGCAGAGACGGAAGCCGCCGGCTCAGCTACCGGCAGCTCCAATGGGTGCTGGAGCGAGCAACGTCTCTCACGGACGAAGACGAGGGGGGCGTCTACTCAGCCCTCGACGCTCTCGCGCTGGGAAGGGAGTTGGGCATCGAGGACCGCGTGATCCATCGGGCCCTACGGGAGCTCGATTCGCCGACCACGTCGGTGCAGGCTGGCCGTGTTACCGCGGAGGCCATACTGGCGCTCCCGGCGCCGATCGTGGCTCGCCGCCTCGATGAGGCGCTGCGCAAACGGCTCATGGATCGTTGCCCGATGCACGCCTTCGGGTGCTGGACGCAGCGACGTGACTGGTGGCCCGACCTGCAACGGCTCGGATCGGAGATCCATGTCATGACAGGGGTCCGAGCCCGGTCGTCGGCCTACACCCAGGTCCGGGTCCAGGCCGATCTGCGGCCCAAGGCCGCCGGGTACGGGACATGGGCCGGCGGGGGCTCAGCCCTCGTGTGGCTGGTGCTCGGGCCAGGGAGCCTCGTGCCCGCCATCGTGGCTTGGGCAGGAATCGGGGTTGCAGCCATCGCCGCGTACCGCCGCCGAGCGGATGCCATCAACGCCCGTTTCGAAGAGCTCATCACCGAGATTGCGTGAGCCCGGCGAGCGGCACCGTGGCCGCCGGGATGGCGAACTGAAGCGACCCAGGAGCGGCCGCCGATCTACGCTTGCCGCATGGCTTTTACGTCTGACGTGCTGGATATCGAGGTCTCGGACCATGTGGCGACGGTGTGGCTCGATCGAGCCGAGAAACTGAACGCCATGAATCTCCCTTTCTGGGAGGACTTTCCTAGGGTCATGGAGTCACTTGGCGACGACGGCGACGTACGCGTGGTCGTAGTTGCGGGCCGTGGTCGGGCATTCTCGGTTGGCATCGACCTTGCGTTGTTCGGCGATTTGGGGATTTCAGCTGAGGGTCCGTCAACGTCTCCGGCTGCCAAGAACATGACGTTCTATCGAGCGCTCAAGCGGATGCAGGCCACGATGACCGCGGCCGAACGCTGTCCGAAGCCGGTGATCGCCGCGATCCACGGTTACTGCTTGGGAGGCGCGGTAGATCTGATCACGGCGTGCGACATCCGGGTGGCGTCGGAGGACGCCGTCTTCTCGGTTCGAGAAACCAAGCTGGGGATGGTCGCCGACGTGGGCACGGTCCAGCGGCTTCCCCGAATTCTGGCCCCCGGGCACGCTGCCGAGCTGCTCTACACCGGCAAGGACATCACCGCAGCCCGCGCCAGAGAGATCGGTCTCGTCAACGACGTGCACCCGGACTTCGACACGCTCCACAAGGCCGTTCGCGAGCTGGCCGCCGAGATCGCGGCCAACTCCCCGCTGGCCGTGCAGGGTTTGAAGGCAGTCCTGCACGCCGGGGAAGGCCGGACCACGGCGGAAGCGCTCGACTACATGGCGGTGTGGAATTCGGCCTTCATCCGGTCGGCCGACTTGGCCGAAGGGGTTGCGGCGCAGATCGAACGCAGGTCACCGAGGTTCACCGGTGAATAGCAGCCGGTAGCCCTTGGGGCCGGCCGCGGTCGTTAGATGCATCCTTCGATAGCGATCTGGTCGGGCGATCCGATCTGGCCAGAAGATCGGCCCGGCAACGGCTCAGTCCAATCGTCCCCTGTGGTCCCGCCACCCCTCCGGCGCTATGCTCCGGTCCGCCAACCTGCATCGGCGAGTGGAGCTGCTCATAGTCCGCTCGTTTGGCTTGGCGGATAAGACAGGAGGACGGATGAACAGACGTATCAGGAAGGCGGTCGCGCTCACTCTCGGGCTTGCGATCGTCGCGGCCGCGTGTGGCGACGATAGTGGTGGCACGCCCGAGACGGTGGTGGTCACGTCAGTCGTGACCGAGACGTCGATCGTTACGGAGACCTCGGTCATCACCGAAACCGTTGAGGTGGAGGCAGAAAACCCGTTGGCGGGGACTACGGTGACCGTGTTCGGTCCGGAGTCGTCCGACGTCGAGGCCGGTGCCTTCCAGGCGGCGCTCGACCTGTTTGCGGCCGCCAATGGCATGACAATCACCTACACGGGCGCCCGCGACTTCTCGGACCAGATCAACGTGCAGGTCGAGGGCGGCAACCCGCCGGACATCGGGATTCTCCCACAGCCCGGCAAGCTGGCCGACTTCGCCCGCCTGGGCGTGCTGGTTCCGCTTTCGGATGAGCTCACCGCGACCGTGCAGTCGACCACTCCTGAGGGATTGTGGTCTTTGGGCAACGTCGACGGCGTTCAGTACGGCATCCCGACCAAGGCCGACCTGAAATCGATCGTGTGGTACCGCCCGGCGACCTTCGCCGAGAAGGGCTACACCGTTCCGGAGACGTGGGACGAGCTGAAAACGCTCACCAACGACATGATTGCCAACGGCGACACTCCTTGGTGCGTTGGCATCGACTCCGGTGGTGGTGCCACCGGATGGCCCTTCACGGACTGGACCGAGGACTTGCTGCTCCGCTTCCATGGCGGTGAGATCTACGACGAGTGGGTGACCGGCGATGTCCGCTTCAGCGACGAGCGCATCGTTGAGATCTTCAACGAGATCCGCGACCTCTGGGACACCCCGGGCGGTACATACGCGGCCGGCGGCTCCATCGCCACCACCCTGTTTGGTGACAACGGCCCGCCTCTCGCGGACGGCACTTGCATGATGCACCGCCAAGCCAACTTCTTCGCGGCGTTCATGCCCGAAGGCCAGTATTTCGGTGATGACGTCAACGATGACGGCGTGGTCGGTGTCGATGTGTTCTACTTCCCGCCGGTCGATCCGGACGTCCGGCCCGTGCTGGGCGGCGGGGTCTACCCCGTGCAATTCAGCGACCGTCCGGAAGTCACCGCGGTCATGGAGTACATGGCAACCGGTGATTACGCCAACTCCCGTCAGCGTTTCCAGAAGCTCGCTAATGGTGGTGGGGCGGTGCTGAGTGGGTTCTTGTCGCCGCACGCCGAGGCCGACCAGAGCTTGTGGGAGCCGCTCGAGCAGTCGTTCCTGGACATCCTCCAGGGCGCGGAGATCTTCCGCTTCGACGGATCCGACAACATGCCCACGCCGGTGAACGCGGAGTTCTGGCGTTCGGCCACGGCCTTCGTCAACGGTGACATCGACGCAGAGACAGCTGCCTCGAACATCGATGCCCAGTGGGAGAGCTGAGGTCGGTTGATGAACTGACCGACGAACAAGCGGGCGCCGGTGACTACCGGCGCCCGCCGTGTTTCGCGGCAGTTCCGAGGCATGAGGAGAGCTGTGGCTCTAGGGTGAGTGTTCGAGCATCCAAGGGAGGCAGCAACCGATGGATCGGGTGATTGCAACGCTCGTCGGCGTGGGAGTTGCAGTCGGCGGAAGCGCCCTCATCTTCATCGGAGCCAACAAGCTGTTTGACCTTGCTCCACGCGGCTGGCGGTGGTTCACAACCGCGATCGGGGCGACCACCGGCCTTGTCGCGTTTGCGATCCTTTGGGGTAACCGGGTCATCTTCCAGAGAGAGGGCATGCCGCCCGAGTGGGTGTGGCTGCTCCTGGCCGGTCTCGTCGGAGCTGTAGCCGGATACCTGCTCGGGTCATTGCGAGATTGGTGGGCCCGGATGATCGTGGGCGCGGCTGGGGGAGCGGTCCTCGGCTTCCTGGTCGGGCTCAACATGCGCAATGTCATCCTGGTCGTACCCGACGGCAACGCGCAGCGCGAGATCGCGACGCCGATTCCCTCGATCAACTACGGCGAGCTCTTCCTGTGGGTCGGCATCGGCCTCGCTGTCGGGGTTGCGCTCTGGGCTGTGCGGGGGCGTACGCGCCCGCTCTGGCGAGGCTTAGTCCTGTGGGCGACAGTCGGATGGCTGTTCGGAGCGTTCCTGACCCCTGAGCTGAACACTGGACTACGCAGCAACGCCATACTCGCCTCCACGATTCTTGGTCTGGGTATCGGCGCGACCATTGGGGCCTGGCCGCTCGCCGATAAGCAGACCCACGATCGAGTGGAATCCGGCTCGCGCAAGTACATCTTCTTGGGCCCGGCCCTGTTCTTCATCGCCGCTTCGCTGGTTATCCCCAGCATCCGCACCGTGATCCTGTCGTTCCTAGATGGCCGCGGTGAAGAAGCGGTCGGCTTCGCCAACTACGCCACGATCTTCACCGACGCCAACATCCTCGACCTCTCGACGTGGACCGACATCTTTACGTCGAGCCTCTTCATCGGAGGAGTGGTAGTTGCGGGGCTCGGACTCGCCGCGGCGTGGTTCGTGGGGAGAGCTCGATCGGAGACGTTCGACTTCGGCCCGTCCAACCTGAGCCTCGTCGCCCTTGGTCTTGTCCTCATCGCTTTCGCGATGTTTTCGATCCTGCGAGGCACGATCATCAACAACCTGTGGTGGGTATTCACGGTGACGGCGTTCGCCACGGCCGCCGGCTTGGCGGTTGCCGTGCTGGCTGATCGCAGCCGCTCGGAAAGCTTCGCCAAGTCGATCATCTTCATGCCGATGGCAATTTCGTTTGTCGGTGCTGGCATCATTTGGCGGTTCATGTACATAGCCCGTCCACCGGTGCGCGACCAGACCGGTGTGATGAATGCATTGTGGGTTTGGCTCGGACAGATCAGCAACGACTCGACTGACACCGCCATTGTCGTGACCGTCCTGACGCTGGTCGTCATTGGGCTCGGCTACATATCGTTTCGAGGATTCAGGAGCGGCGTCGACGGCGTCGCCTGGGGCTCGATCGTCACCACCTTGCCGTTGATCTGGCTGATCTACCGGTTTCTCGGTCCGGGTCTTGGTGGGTTCGAGATCGTCGAGGCGACGGGAGAGATCGTCGGACAACCGATCCAGTTCACGTCCGAGCGACCGTTCAACAACTTCTGGTTGATGGTCGTGCTCATCTGGATTCAGACCGGGTTCAGCATGGTCATCTTCTCCGCCGCCATCAAAGGCGTGCCGGCTGAGCTGCTGGAGGCGGCGAAGGTCGATGGAGCAACTGAGTCGCAGAGCTTCTGGAGAGTCACCGTTCCGCAGATCATGCCGACCATAGGTGTGGTCGTCACCACTCTCATTGTGACTGTGATGAAGGTGTTCGATATCGTCCGCGTGATGACCGCGGGCAATTTCGACACGAACGTGATCGCCAACGAGTTCTATGACAAGGCGTTCACCGAGTTCAACTTCGGCGTGGGTTCCTCCCTCGCGACCGTGTTGTTGCTCTTCATCCTCCCGATCCTGGTGTACAACATCCGGCAGATGCAGAAAGCGGCGGTGTGATGGCGGTTGTGACGAGAGAAACCCGAACTACCCGTTCGCCAGTCGAGATCGGACTCGGGAAGACGATCTACGCCTTCCTCAGCTCGATTCCGACCTGGGTTTTGTGGATCCTGGTGATTCTGTGGAGCATCCCCACGCTCGGCCTGTTCGTGAACTCCTTCCGTTTTCGCGACGCCCAGGCCACGTCCGGATGGTGGACGTTCTTCAATGATCCGAACGGCCTGACTCTGGACAACTATACGGACGTGCTGGCCACTCAGGTCGGCGGTGGGGTCGGCAACGCTCTGCTCAACTCACTAGCTATTGCGGTTCCCGCCACGATCATCCCCATAGCTGTCGCCGCCTTCGCCGCGTACGCGTTCGCTTGGATGGACTTTCGGGGGAGAGAGTGGTTGTTCATCGGGACAGTTGCACTCCTGGCGGTTCCGGTGCAGACATCGTTGCTCCCGCTGCTGCAGCTATTCTCCGGTGGCGGCCACCTCACCATCCCCATCATCGACAAGACCATCACGTTCTTCCCCGACCTCGACCTGTCCGGCACGGTGACCGCGGTATGGCTGACCCACACCGGGTTCGCCTTGCCCTTCGCAATCTTCCTGCTGCATAACTACATCTCCGGGCTGCCCCAGGATGTCTTCGAGTCGGCTCAGATCGACGGCGCCAACCACTTCACCTTCTTCTGGCGTCTCGTCATCCCGCTGTCGGTGCCGGTGCTGGCGGCGTTTGCGATATTCCAGTTCCTCTGGACCTACAACGACTACTTGATCGCTCTCACGCTCATCGGCGGAAACGGCGCCAACTGGCCGGTGACGATTCGCATCGCATCTCTGGCGGGCGAGTTCGGGACCAGGGAACACCTGCTGGCCGCTGGTGCCTTCATCTCGACGGTCCTGCCTCTGGTCGTCTTCTTCGCGCTCCAGCGGTACTTCGTGCGGGGCATTCTCGCCGGATCCGTGAAGGGCTAGCGCTTGGAGGCTGCCGGCCCGCAACGGGTCACCGCCCGGGTTCCAGCGCGGGCCGGCCTAGTCGGGAATCCCTCGGACGGCTACGGGGGTCGAGTGGTCTCGGTGGCGGTCGACAACTTCGCAGCCGAAGTAGAGCTGACACCGTGGGAGGGGATCTCGATCACCCCCGGGACCGGTGACCAGGCGGCCTGGGAGTCGCTGGCCGCGCTGCAGACCGATTCTGAGCGATACGGCTACGGGGGAGGGGTGCGTCTCATCCAGGCGGCGCTGGCGGCCTACGCCAGCCTGCTGGACACAATGGGTGCGCCGCCGCTCAAAGAGGGCTTCCGCTTGGCTTACCGGACGACGATTCCACGACAGGTGGGGTTGGGTGGTTCGTCGGCGATCGTGCTGGCGGCGTTGCGGGCCGTGATCGAGCACCACGGCATCGACATCCAGCCGGCTCTGGTTCCCTCCCTAGGGCTGGCGGCGGAGGCCCGCCTGGGCATTGTGGCGGGTCTGCAGGACCGGGTTGTGCAGGCCTTCGGGGGAGTCGTTGCCATGGATTTCCGCCAGCGCCGCATGCGGACTGAGCACGGCCTCGAATATGGCGAGTATCGCTTCCTCGATCCCGCCGGGCTGCCTCCGCTGTACCTGGCGTGGGCGCCGGCAGCCGCCGCCGAGAGCACCACCACCCATGGCGACCTGCGAGTCCGGTTCTTCGCCCGCGACTGGGCGGTGGTATCGGGGATGAAGATACTGAGCAGTCTGGCGGAACAGGCCGAGGAGGCGATCCGGTTGGGGGATCACGACGCAGTTGCGAGCTTGCTCGACCAATCATTCGACGCTCGCCGGCGCATGGTCGAGCTGCCGGACCACCAGATCGAGATGGTCGAGCGGGCTCGGGCCGCCGGCGCATCGGCCGCGTTCGCCGGTTCGGGCGGTGCCATCGTCGGGACGTACCGGGGGATCGAGCAGATCAACGAGTTGCAGGCCCGCCTCGAGCCACTCGGAGCTACCGTCGCCCGGCTAGAGGTGGCGCCCGAGTTCTCGGGGCTGTGAGAGCGGCAGCTGGATCATTCTCGGCGGGGCGCGGCTGCCGTGACCCTCAGCGGCGTCGAACCCACGCACCGTGTGGCGACATCAGCGGTGAACCGGGCATGGCCACTTTGCCCGCATTGATCTCCAGCACGCGCTCGTGTGTGGAGCCGTCGGCCAAGTGAGGCTAGAGGCTCCTGGTCGCCCGAACCGCCATCTCGGCAATGTGCTGTGCGGCCGCCTCGGGCCGGGTCATCCACCGGCTTTCAAACGCGTCGATGAGCGTCCACCCGGCCCGGCGCAGTGCGAGATGGCGCTCGATGTGGGCGCCGATACCCCCGTCGTGCACCCGCGTCTCGACCCCGATCGCCGCAGGTCCCTCCCCGATCACCAGATCAATCGTGTACGGGCCGACCGGGTATTCCGGAACCACCCGCATGTCGTAACCCCGGAGCGCAGTGAAAACCTCAGTCGTCCAGCCTTCGTCAGGTGATGTGGTGAACAGTTCCACGGGCTTCTCGTCGGCATGGCGGAGGTATTCGGCGAGCAGGCCGTTGCGGGGAAGGTCGTCGGCGGTCACCGAAGTAACCAGCCACACGCTCAGACGAGCCCGGGTGACCATCACATTGAACAGGTTCGGATCCTCGACGAACCGCAGCGCACTCAGGTTGTCCGGACTCACGACAGTCGAGATGATCATCGTGTCGCGCTGGTTGCCTTGGAAACCGTGCACCGTGCCCACCCGTAGCCGCAGGCGGCGGATGTCCGCGTCATCGAAGCGGTTCAGCATTCGCTCTTCGAGGAGGTCTGCTTGGTTGCGGAAGGGTGTCACAACCCCGATCGACCCGGGACCGCCCGAATCGAGCCGGCGGATCAGGTCTTCGACCCGATTGGCCTCCGCGGTGTTCAGCCCGCGGTCAAATGCACCATCCGGCACATGCTCGGTGTGGATGAGGTCCAGCGTCTCGTTGTGCGGGTGCCGGGTCATGATGATGAGGCCGTCGTAGAACCGCTGCGCCGAGAAATTGATGATGTGCGGCGCAGAGCGGTGGTGCTCGTTGAGCCACACGGCCGGACCCGCCATCGACGCCACATCGAACGCGCTGTTCCGGCGGATGTCGGCTTTCAGCGCGAGGTCGTCCCCCAGGGCAGCGGTCCCGGCTGCAGCCGTCATGTGCTCATCGCCAACAAACGACACGTGGCGAAGCTGTCTCGGGTCGCCCAGGATCATGGCCCGCTGGGCTCGCACCAGCGCTGGGATCGCATCGAGCTGGTTCGTATGAGAAGCCTCATCCATGATCAGCAGGTCGAACATGGCGGGCGCCAGCGGCAAGTACTCGCTGATCTCGGTCAGCGTGCCGATCCACAGCGGGAGACTGGCCGTGATTTGGGCCGACTTCATGGCGGCTAGCTTGCGACGCCGGGCCGTAGGCCCTGCCCGCAACGCCGTGTCCAACGTGGCCAGCACCTGCGACTGGGCGGCCGGGGCCGAGGTCGACGCAACCCACCGGCGGCCGCGGTGGTGCCGTTCGTCCACCGCTTGTTCGAGGTCGGCCCATACCGCATCGAGCGAGACGCCCCCGGTCCTGATGACCGTTTCGATCAACCGCTCGGCGTGCTGGAATTCCAGAGCCTGTCGGAGCTGTTCGAGCGAGGTGTCGGGCGGCATCGCCAGCGCCTTCTGGGCTTTGCGCCGGACACGGGTGGCCCACCACCCGTGTCCATCTGCTCGAGCCACCCACTTACCCACTTTGGAGAGGTCGACGTCGGAGCGGGGAACCGCCCCGAACGCCATCGCCCGCCGGCGGGTGCGGAGGGCGCGCTCGAGATCGGCTTCCGAGCGAAGGTCCTGGGCCACCGCCCCGTACAACTCACCTCCTTGGACGCCGCCCGGTTGCGGGGTGTCTGACTCCTTCGCCTCGAGCAGCGCGGGCCGCTCCTCGGAACCAAACCGGAAGAAACGCAACCCGGGAACCGTTCGGAAGCGTTGGGCGATGACGTCGGCAGCGAACCTGGAGGTCGTGGCGATCAACACAGAATCGCCGTGACCGACTGCGGCCAGCGCTGCGGCCACTGCTGCGTGGGTCTTTCCGGTCCCCGGTGGCCCGGCGACCACGGTGAGGTCCCGATTGAGGGCGGAGGCAGTCGCCACATGTTGAGGCCGGGTGAGCGAGGTCGTTTCCACGACTCGGCGTTCACGAACGGGACCGGTGCCCGGTGCGCCGTTGTACACAACGTCGAGCGCGGTCCCCGCCAGCCTCACGTCCCGGGCGGCAAGCAGCTCATGGCTGCGCGAGCCCGGCCGGACGCCACTTTTCACGTAGAGCGCTGCTCCGAGCACCAGGTGTAAGCCGGGATGCGACCGCAGCCGGGTCGGCAGGTTGTCGGCCACCGCGACCTCGGGGATATGTGCAAGCACCTCGAGCTCGTCCCGCAGCCGGTCCCACAAAGCCGCCGCAAGGCGTTCCTCAGCCGACCCGTCCCCACGCCGCTTCGAGACCGGAGCGGCAACGGCTTCGAATATGTCCCACAACTCCTCCGAGGTGTCCGCCAATAGCGGGGTCGGCTCGGGCGGGCCGACCAGCCGCACCCGATAACCCAGCCCGAGGCGGTTGGGCGACACATCAACCGCAGCTTCCAGGACAGGCAGGCAGACGCGGGTTTCCTCCCCATCGACCGGCACCGTGCCCGAGAGCCAGGGCCAGCCGGCGTAGAGCACCTGCTCTCCTTCGTGCAGGCTCTGGATGCTGGAGAGCTTCGAGAGGGCAGGGAGCCGGTCGGCACCGAAATCGGCAATGTAGGAGACGGGCTGGTCGATCCACTCGAGGTCATCACCCATGTAGACCATCTCAGACATGGTCTTGGAACCGTCCAGTAGACCGGCACGCTGCTCCCGGGCGGGTCGGGCCAGCGTCGCGAAGTATCGGAGCAGCGCCCGCAGACGCCCGTTGCGGTCGGGCTCGGTCACATCACCTCGGAGAGGTAGACCGCGCGCTGTTCGTCAATCGAGCGGTGGGCCGCCACCCCCACGGCGACCGACATCAGACCGTCGTCGAGGGTGACCTCCGGCGGGGTCCCGGACCGAATCGCCTCCACAAACCGCAGATCCTCGATGTAGGAAGAACCGTGGTGGTGGCCCGGCACTCGAGCGTCGCAATTATGGACCACCTCGGTGGTCGGTGAAAACCACGATGAGCTACGGAGGCCGATCGAGAGCTCTGACGAAGGTAGGTAGGCCTCAGCTTTGCCTTTGTCGCCCACTACGACAACCTCTTCCTGATGGCGGCCGCCCTCGGCGAACATGCATAGATCGAGCATCGCCCGAACGCCGTTGTCGTATTCGACGATCACGTATGCGTTGTCGAGGATGTCGGGCCGCCGCCCGTCGTAACGTTCCTCCAGATGGTTGACGTCCTGGCCGCCGGACGCCATCACCCGGAGTGGCGCCGAGCCGGCCACCAGATTCATGAGGTCGAAGAAATGACAGCACTTCTCTACGAACGTGCCGCCGGTGTTCTCATTGAAGCGGTTCCAATCGCCCACCTTCGGAAGAAACGGAAAGCGATGTTCTCGGATTGCGACCATCCGCACGGACCCGACGGTTCCGGCCGCAACCTCGTCGATCAGGCGGGCGACGGGGGGCATATAGCGGTACTCCAGGCCGACCCAGGTGATCGGGGCACGGCCGTCGGCTGCGGAGATGACCCGCCGGCAGTCGGACACCGTGGTGCAGAGCGGTTTCTCGACGAGGACGTGCAAGTCGGTCGCCAGCAGGTCTATCAACACCTGGGTGTGCGTCATGTTCGGAGTCGCGACAATCACCGCATCGCACGTCTGGGCCTTGGCCAGATCGCGGTGATCGCTGAAACGCGCGACCGGCGTGATCGACAGCACTTCTGCCGCGTCGAGGGACGGGTTGTGAGGGTCTGCCAGCGCAGCGACGCGGGCGCCGGGGATGGCATTGATGTTGGCGATATGCTCGAGCCCCATCATGCCCGAGCCGACGATCCCGATCCTGATCTCGTCCATGACCTACGCCTGACGTGTCGGCATTCTCCGGCCGATAGGATACGTCGGTGACTGCGCCAAACCTCACGAACTCGGGTCCGCGTCCTATTGGCTCGTCAGGCATGACTACCGGGCCACTGGCGTTCGGCTGCTGGCGATTCGTCCAGATGTCGCCCGCCGAGGCCCGGGATCGCATAGAGACCGCCCTCGTGGCACGAATGAACCTGATCGACACCGCAGACGTGTACGGTCTCGATTGGGGAGGAACCGGGTTCGGGCGCGCCGAGGAGCTCCTCGGCGCCGTGTTGGCCGACGCCCCTAATCTGCGCGATCGGATCATCTTGGCCACCAAGGGTGGTATCACCCCTCCGGTTCCTTATGACTCCGGCAGCGATTACCTGCGGTCTGCAGTCGATGAATCGCTCCGGCGGCTGGGCACAGACATGATCGACCTATATCAGATCCACCGACCCGATCTGTTCACCCATCCCGAAGAGCTGGCGACGACGCTGGCGGCGCTGCGCGAACAAGGCAAGATCCGGGAAGTGGGGGTGTCCAACTTCACGCTCGCCCAGTACGACGCACTGACGTCCTATCTGCCCTTCCCAATTGCCACCAGCCAGCCACAGTACTCGGCGGTCCACCTCGAGCCGCTGCGTAATGGCGAGTTTGACCGGCTGATGCGGGACAAAGTCACGCCGCTGGCGTGGAGTCCACTGGGGGGCGGTGCCCTGGCCCACGGCGAGGGCACCCGCGCCGAACTGGTGGAGACGCTGGACCGCCTGGCTGAGCGAGAAGGCACCGACCGATCGGCCGTGGCGTTGGCCTTCGTGCTGGCTCATCCCTCCAAGCCTGTGGCGATCATCGGCACGCAGAATCTGGACCGCATCCGAGCCGCCGTCGCGGCACTCGACGTCCGCCTGAACCGAAACGATGTCTACGACATCATCGAAGCCTCAGAAGGAGTCCCGTTGCCGTGAGCGTCGAAATCTCCTGGTTCGGGGCCTTATGCGACGACGACTACGAGTTCCTGGGGGTGCCCGAACCGATGCTTCGATCGAGCTACGAGCATTGCCGCAACATCGTGCTGGCGGCCGACCGACTCGGGTTCGACAACATACTGCTCCCGTCTGGCTACACGTTGGGGATCGACACGATCGCCTTTGCGGCGGCCGTGGCGCCCCAGATCCGCCGCATGCAGCTGCTCACGGCAGTGCGGATGGGCGAGATGTGGGTACCGCAATTGGCCCGCCAGCTCGCCACCCTCGACCAGATGCTCGACGGCCGGCTGACCGTCAACATCATTTCGAGCGACATTCCAGGGGAAACACTGGAGTCTGCGCCCCGCTACCAGCGAACGCTCGAGTGGATGCAGGTCCTGCGGGCGCTGCTCAACGGCGAATCGGTCGACTATCACGGCGAGTTTCTCGACTTACAGCTGGAGCCGCCCAGGGTGAGACCGGTATCGGGAGTCTGCCCTCCGTTCTATTTCGGTGGCTTCTCAGAAGCCGCCAAAGAGACGGCCGCGGCAGCCGCCGACGTCTTCCTGACATGGCCGGACACCGTCTCGGCCGTTGGAGCAACCATCAAGGAGATGACCGAACGCGCCGCACGGCACGGCCGCACCCTCCAGTACGGGCTCCGTACGCACGTGATCGTCCGTGGGACCGAAGCGGAGGCCCGTGGCGCCGCCGCCCGACTGGTCTCGAAGCTGGAGGACGAGGTCGGCCGCGAGATCCGGCAGCGTTCGCTGGATGCAACCTCGGTCGGCGTGCAGCGACAAGCCAGCTTACGGGACGACAGCGACGACGATGGTTTCGCCGAGGATCACCTGTGGACCGGCATCGGGCGGGCCCGCAGCGGGGCCGGCGCCGCCATCGTCGGCGACCCGGACCAGGTCGTCGCCAAGCTGGGGGCATACCGGGAGGCCGGAGTCGACGGCTTCATCCTCTCCGGTTACCCGCATCTGAACGAGGCCGATCTGGTGGCGCGGTACGTCCTGCCGCGTCTCGATCACGGGCCGCTGCGGGCCGAGCTCAAGCGCTGAACGCGGCCGCAAACTCTTTCTGGATTTGGTGAGAATTTCCTCAAGGCCCCGCTGACACCCGTCGATCTTCCAAGTAGGTCAGGGGGCATCCCGTGGTCGAAGAGTCGAAAACCACTACCGAACCATCTGCACGGCGCGTGTCGTGCGGATCGGTGCTGCACTGGTGTGTGGCCTTTGGCCCTGCCGTCGCAGGCGTGTTGTCGCCCTGCTTCCCTGAGTTCTCGAACTCACGGAATCCGTCACTGATGGGGCGTACTACCTGGCCTGTTGGCACGTTCGGTCCCCTGGTCGCGGCGTCCGCGCAATCACGGATCTCGGCGAGCCGGGCCGTCCTCTCATCCGTCCGTCACACCAACGAGGACGGATCTCAATGACGCATCACCTTGTGTATCGCTATTCCTGGGTGATGCGCTCAGGCGCGTCGGGGTCCTAGCCGGACGTCATCGAGCTGTGCCCCGGTGCCTCCGCCGGGGCACAGCTCAAACTCGTGCCCGGGAGGCGCCGGCCACTCAGATTCCGCCGACCCGCTGAAATATCCCCTGAGCATGGCTGGGGATGTTCGCCACCCGCACCTCGAGGCCGGCCAGGCGCGCCTCGTTCACGAAGGTCCGGAGCATCATGACCCCCGAGTGATCGATGCGACCGAGCCGGCCCAGGTCCAGTACCAAGCGTTCAACGGTGGGGTTCGCCGCTACCTGCTCAGTCAGCGCCTCTTCCAGCGCACCGACCGAGGCGTAAAACAGGACGCCGCCGAGCCGGATCTCGAGTTCGGGCTCCTTGAAGTTGGTGACCACCCGGGTGCGTGACGACTCCCGATAGATGTGGACGCCGGCAGCGACCAGAACTCCAAAGAGGACTGCCAGGTCCACCCTGGGTGACAGCAGGATGGTGGCTGCCGCAGTCGACCAGGCCACGAAGGCCTGACCCCACGACACGCGGGCCAGACGCACCATATCGGGGATCCGGATCAGCCCGAACACCGCCACGATGACAATGCCACCCAATACGGCCAGCGGGAGCTCGGCCAGCACACCGGCGAAGGGCATGAATGCCAGCACCGCCAGCCCGGTCACGGCGCCCGCCCACGGCGACCTCGCTCCAGCTACCCGGTTGATCGAGCTGCGGGAAAAGGACCCCCCGACCGGGAATCCGCCGGATATGCCGCTGGCGACGTTGGCTAAGCCCTGGCTGATCAGCTCCCGGGATGCATCCCATCGCTCCCGGTCGTGCACCGCCATTGTGCGGGCGATGGCGGTCGGCTCGGCGAAGCCAACCGCGGCGATGATGATGCCGGGGACCACCAGCTCCGGGATCCGGCTCCACGGCAAGGACAGGGAGAACGGGGGGAATCCAGCCGGGATCTGACCGACCAGCTCTCCCGAGTAGCTGGTGGCGGCCGAGACGGCGATGCCGACAACCACTGCCAGCAAGACCCCCGGGAACAGTGGGTGGACGCGGCGCCCGCCGATGATGACAATCGCCACGACCACACTCAGCGCCAGCGCCTCCCAGTTCCACGTGCCCGGGTTGGCGACCACGTCCACCGCCCGCCGCATCAGATCGGAATCGGGATCGGGTAGGCCCACAACTAGGGCACTCTGCGAGGCGACGATCAGCAGCGTGGCCGCAGTGGTGAAGCCGAGCACCACGGAGGGCGACATGTAGTTCGTGATCATTCCGCCCTTCACGGCTCCCAGCGCCAACCGGGCCACGCCCACGACGATCGCGAGCAGCATGGCGAGTCCGACGTACTCGTCGGTGGCGGGTTCGGCGATCGCCGACAGTGCTCCGAACGACAGCAGGGCCGTCATGGCCACAGGACCGGTCTGTAGGTAGCGGGACGACGCCAGCGGAGCCGCGGCAATCGCCGGTAGGGCCGCCGCGTACAGGCCGGTGTAGGGCGGCATACCGGCGATCTCGGCATACGCCAAGCTTTGGGGGATGACCACCAGGGCCACGCTGACTCCGGCGACCACGTCATGGAACCCAAACCGGTACTTCGCAGAGCGCGTCATGGTCGGCAGCCGGGCGGAGTGCAATATGTCACGCTTCGGGGCTTGCCACCCCCGGCGTGCGTTCGGCGTTCCGGACAGGAAATGCCCACCCTCGGGCGGGCGAGGGCACAAACCGAGATCACCGGCGACGCGCCGGGTGGGGTTGAGCTCAACGCTGTAGTGCGGCGAGAACGTTGGGGATCCCACCGCCGATCAGCACCACTGCTTCGTAGCCGGCCTGTTCGATGAACCGAACGGCGGCGTTGGCGCGGTAGCCGCTCGCGCACGCTACCCAGACAGGATGCGCTCCATCGAGGCCGTCCGGCATATTCTGTGCCAGGTCCGGCAGATACCGCCAGATAGCTCCGTCCAGGCTGCCGGCTTCGAACTCACTGGGCGCACGCACATCGAGCAGGTTGGTTACTTCGCCCCGCCGGTACGCCTCGACGAAGCCTTCAACGTCCACTGTGCCATGGCCGGCGGTGGGGCGGCCGGCCGCCGTCCAATCGCCGATCCCGTAGTGGACTCCAATGAGCCCGTCCATGCCGATCCGAGCGAACTGGGCAGCCGCCTCCTCGACGTCCTGATCGTGATTCGCGATCAGCACGATGTGCGCGTCGTGGGGAAGCAGCCAGCCGGCCCACACACCGACCTGGTCGCCCATCTCCAGTCCGATCGAGCCGGGAATATGAGCGTCGGCATACTCTTGCTTGGGGCGGATGTCGATCAGCGTGACATCCGCCAGCGCATCCAGTTCATCGATGCTGACCTGCTCGGGGCCTGTCGCGGGCATTGGTGCAAAACCCATCAAGTTGGCGGGCCCCATGTGCCGGTAGTAGGTGGGATACGGTTGCAATTCGGCGAGTTGCGCTTTGACAAACGCTTCGGCGTCGGCGAAATGCAGCACAGGGTTGCTCTTTTTCTCTTCGCCGATGGTGGATGTGGTGCGGCCGGCGCCGGACACGGTGCAGAACGAACCCTCGCCGTGGGTCGGGAGTAGTTCGACCTCGTCGGGCAGCTCGGCCAGGCGGGTGACCGAGATGTACTGGAGCCGCGCCAGTGAGTCGGCTCGCTCTGTGCCGAGCAAATCGGGGCGGCCGGCCGAGCCCACGAGCAACGATCCGCCGCTGAAGAGTGCCAGCGGTTCACCGTCCACGACGATGAGATACGACGTGTGTTCTGGGGTGTGCCCGGGCGTGTGGATCGGGCGCACGATGAAAGGGCCGGCTGCGATGTCCTCCAGATGAAAGGCCGGGGTATGCCGATACGCCGGGGCAGCCGCGGCCGGCACGATCAACTCGGCGCCGGTCCGGCGGGCGGCATCCCGGCCTCCGGACACGTAGTCGTTGTGCAGATGGGTCTCGAGGACCATCCGCACGATCGTGTCCTCAGTGGCTGCCAGGAAGCGCTCCACATCCCGCTGCGGATCGACGATCACCGATACGCCTTCGTGGGACAGGATGTAGGTGGCGTCGCCCAAACCCGGTGTTCGAATGTTGGTGATCTTCATCGAGCGCTCCTCGCCTGCGTCGTTGCTCCTGCCTAAATGTCCGTACTTTTATTCTATCGACTTGAACAGGCTTGTGCCGGGGCGGCCCCTTTCGGGAGAGTAGAGCGGCCTCATTGCTCGTAGATACCGATCTCGATGGCGCCCGTGTTGCCGCCGGTCGAATCCTGGACGTCGAAGCGGAATACGCGGCCTGTGACCGATACGGGCACCAGTTTGCGGTCGGCGGGATTGCCTGCGTCGAAGGGGCCGAGCGGATCGCTGCCATCAACGGTCACTGTATAGGTGGTTGTGGTGGCAGAGCCGTCGGCCATCGTCCGGGTCATGAATTCGAGCACGGCGACCGTGTGCGATCGACCGAGGTCCACGACGATGTATCCCTCATCTCCGTCGCCTGCCGTCGACCATTCGGTGGCTAGGTCGCCATCGATGGCGTTGGCGGCGGCCCATGAGTCCGAGAATTCGCTGCTGACGTCGGTGATCGTCGCCTCGAGGGCAAGATTGGCCCCGCCGGGAGCATCAGCTTGCGCCGCCGGGTCGGCCGCGGGCAGCGTGAACGTCATGAGATCGGACTGGAACAGAGTGCCGTCGGCGGTGGATCCTTGCAGCCGGTAGAAGTACGTTTGCCCGGCTTCGGCACCGGGCAGCAACACATCGTGCTGGATTATCCCGGTGCCGTTCATGTTGAGGCTGTTGTTCATCTGACCGAGCGTCTCGGCCTCGCCCCAGACGATCGCGCAGATGGCCGGTTCGGTGGTGGTCACGCGCATGATGGCCCTCCCGGGGAAGGTCGGATCGTTCTCAAAGGTGACATCCGACGCCTGGATCTCCTCAAACGGTCGGACCTCCACCGACTCGCCTTGCCCGCAGGCAGCCAGGACAAGGATCACCACCAGCACGATCCGGCGCATCAGTACACCTCCGTCGCCAGCTCCATGCTCGCGCGCCGGTGGGGCAGCGTGCGGGTCAGTTGGGCGCGGTTCCGGTCCGACCGGCATGTTTGCCGAAGCCGCACTGGAGGCGTCGCCACGCATCGTGATCGCTTGACCAGGGTCCAGCGGGGATTGGCGGTATCGCTCACGTGCTGCTCCGAAATGTGTTTGTCAGTATTGTATGGAGCCGTCTACGAATTTGTACGGACTTTTGCATTGTGCTGTGTCAGAATCGAGAATGCGCGGTGACGGGCGTGAGTACGTTCCACGAGGTTGCTCGTAGTCGCACGGTCGGGTGAGGAGCGGTGTGCAGTACGGATTCGTGATCGATCAGACGAAGTGCATCGGTTGCCACGCCTGCACAGTCGCCTGCAAGACGGAACACAACGTGGCCCTCGGGGTCAACCGAACTTGGGTCAAGTACGTCGAGAAGGGTGAATGGCCCGACACGAAGCGCTTCTTTTCGGTGATGCGCTGCAACCACTGTTCCAACGCCCCCTGTGTGGCGATCTGCCCCACCAAGGCGCTCTACACCCGCAAGGACGGCATTGTCGATTTCGACACGGATCGCTGTATCGGGTGCAAGAGCTGTATGCAGGCCTGCCCGTACGATGCGTTGTACATCGACCCGGACGAGCACACTGCGCAAAAGTGCAACTACTGCGCCCATCGGGTGGAGGTTGGGATCGAGCCGGCCTGTGTCGTCGTATGTCCGGAACAAGCAATCATTGCCGGGGACCTGCACGACCCGACCACCGTCATCTCACACATGGTTGCGACCGACACGCTGTTCCAGCGGGCGCCCGAGCAGGGAACGGCACCCAACCTGTGGTACAAGGGCGCTGAGGCAGCCAACCTCGACCCGCTCGCCGCCACGACGCTGGGAGACGGCGGCGGAATCTGGCGCGACACGGAGCCCGGCTCGTCATGGCTGGCAGTCGATCTCACTCCCCCCAACGGGGACCGGCCGGCGGCCGGGCCGGGGACGCTGCGCCGCGATCACGAGCCGCCCCGGGTGACCTACAACACCGACCATCCGGCCCCTTGGGGTTGGCGGGTGTCGAGCTACTTCCTCACGAAGGGTATCTCGGCGGGCCTGGTGCTGGCGCTGGCGCTGGCCTGGTGGGCGGGAGCAGACATGCAGACCAACTGGGCCCGCTGGGGCACTCCGCTCATCGCCGGCATCTTCCTGCTCGCGACCGGGGCGCTGCTGGTGGCCGACCTCAAGCGACCCGACCGGTTCTACTACCTCCTGACCAAGGGGAACCCCGGCTCGTGGCTGGTGCGGGGTGCGTGGATCCTCGGCGCCTACGCGGCTGTGCTGGGTATCTGGTTTGTCGCCGGGCTGATGGGCAACGTCGGCCTCGTGAAGGTCATGCTGTCGGTCGGAGTGCCGCTGGCGCTGGCCACTGCCGGATATACGGCGTTTCTCTTCGGCCAGGCAGAGGCGCGGGACCTGTGGCAGAGCCCGATGCTTCTGTGGCACATGCTGGCGGGAGCATTCGCAGTCGGCGGTGGTGCAGCGGCAGTGTTCAGCACCATCTTGTACGACGCCGGTTCGGGGGCGGTCACACGGCGGGTGATCAGCCCAGACGGATTCGAGGCGTTTGTCTGGGCCATGATCGGCGGAGCCGCTGCGCTCGGGTTGCTGGCGCTGGGAGACCTGCTCAGCCGGCACCCGACTCGCAATGTCGAGGCGGCCATGCATCACCTCACCCGGGGCCACTTTGCCCTCCGCTGGTGGGTGGGCGGCCAGTTGCTCGGGGTGACGGTTCCCATTGCCGCCGGGTGGGTGAGCCTGGCGACTGGCCAGGACGCACTTGCCTCGTTGGGTGGTCTTGCTGCGATGGCGGGCATCTGGTTCGCCGACGATGCCTTGGTGCGGGCGGGGCAGGCGGTGCCGCTCTCATGAGGGTCGGCGCGGCTGGGGGAGCGGGTGGTGCGCTGGGTGCCCGGCCGCCGTACGTGACCCCTCCTCGTGCGCTGCGACGAAGTCGAGAAACGGAGGCAGGCCGGAAATGACGACTGAGATTCCGAGGCTGCATCCTCAAGGGCTGACCAATTATCCGCCGCCCGATCGCTGGGACGATTGGGAGGAGTACGACGCCCGCGCCTGGCCCGACAAGGTGGCGCACCGCTACCGACTGGTGCCGACCACGTGTTTCAACTGTGAGTCGGCCTGTGGGCTGCTGGCCTACGTTGATCGGGACACCGGCGAGGTCCGCAAGTTCGAGGGCAATCCGGCCCATCCCGGATCGCGGGGCCGCAACTGCGCCAAAGGCCCCGCCACCCTCAACCAGATGTATGACCCCGAACGCATCCTCTACCCGCTCAAGCGGACCGGTTCCCGGGGTGACGGCGGCTGGGAACGAGTCTCCTGGGAGGACGCGCTGGCCGACATCGCGGAACGGATGCGCACTGCTCTCCAGGAGGATCGCCACGACGAGATCATGTACCACGTTGGCCGTCCTGGTGAGGATGGTTTCATGGAGCGGACCTTGCGCGCCTGGGGCGTCGACGGCCACAACAGCCACACCAACATCTGCTCGGCCGGGGCCCGCACCGGGTACGCCTTGTGGATGGGACACGACCGGCCCTCGGCGGACTTCGCCAATGCCAAGTTCATCCTGTTGCTGTCAAGTCACCTCGAGACGGGCCATTACTTCAATCCCCACGCCCAGCGGATCATCGAGGGCAAACAGGCCGGTGCGAAGCTGGCCACAATCGATCCCCGCCTGTCCAACACCGCCTCCATGTCAGACATTTGGCTATCGACCTGGCCCGGCACCGAGCCGGCGTTGTTCCTGGCAATCGCTCGGGAACTGCTCCAGCGCGATGCCATCGACCGTGATTTCATCCGCCGCTGGGTCAACTGGGAAGAGGTCATGGCCCATGCCCGCCCAGACGCTATCCGCTTCGAGGCCTTCATCGACCTACTCAAGGAGACGTACAACGATTACTCGCTCGAGTGGGCGGCAGAAGAGTGCGGTGTACCTGTCGAGCGAATCGTTGCGGTCGTGGACGGCATCCAGGACGCCGGCACTCGCTTCGCCTCTCACACCTGGCGGTCGACCGGCTCCGGGAACCTCGGCGGCTGGCAAGCCGCCCGCTGCCTATGGCTCCTGCACGTACTGACCGGATCGGTGGGGACCAAAGGCGGCACCTCGCCCAGCGCCTGGGGCAAGTTCAAGCCTGCTCACTGGAACATGCCGCCGCCGCACAGCCGCTGGAACGAATTGCTCTGGCCGCCCGAATACCCATTTGCGCACCACGAGATGTCGTTCCTGCTCCCTTATCTGATCCAGGAAGGACGCGGGCGGCTCGAGGTGTACTTCACCCGCGTCTACAACCCGGTATGGACCAACCCCGACGGGTTCTCCTGGATCGAGCTGCTGACCGACGAGGACAAAGTCGGCCTCCACGTCGCGCTCACGCCGACCTGGTCCGAGACGGCGCAATACGCCGACTATGTGTTGCCCATGGGGGTCGGAAGCGAGCGGCACGACACCCATTCATACGAAACTCATGCCGCCCAGTGGCTCGGCTTCCGCCAGCCGGTCCTGCGGGTAGCAGGCGAGCGGGACGGGCAGGTGTTCCAGCGCACATATGAGGCCAACCCGGGTGAGGTATGGGAGGAGACCGAGTTCTGGATCGACCTCTCATGGCGGGTCGACCCCGACGGCTCGCTCGGCATCAAGCAATGGTTCGAATCTCCGAACGATCCGAGCCGACCGATCTCGGTCGACGAATACTACGGCTGGATGTTCGAGCGTTCGGTCCCGGGTCTCCCGGACAAAGCTGAGGCCGAGGGGCTCACTCCGCTGGAATACATGCGCAAATACGGAGCCGTCGAGATCGCCACCGACGTCTACAACGTGCACGAACAGTCCGTCGAGGCGGACAACGTGGGAATGGACGGCTTCGCCCGCAAGGACGGCGCCGTGACGGGGGTCGACGTTGACGGGACGCCCATGAAGGGTTTCGCGTCGCCGTCGAAGCGCCTGGAATGGTGGTCGCCCACCATGCACGAATGGGGATGGCACGATGAGGCGATCCCGACGTACCTCCACACCCACGTGTACTGGCGCGACCTCGATCTGGCCGGCAACGAGCGGATCCTGCTGCCGATCTTCCGGCTCCCCACCTTGATCCACACTCGCTCGGGCAATGCGAAGTATCTATATGAGATCAGCCACGGGCATCCGCTGTGGGTACATCCCAGCGACGCCGACGAACTGGGCTTCGACACCGGCGACCTGATCCGCATCACTACAGACTCCGGCTATTTCGTGATGCGGATCTGGCGCACGGAGGGCATCCGGCCCGGGGTGGTCGCCGCATCTCACCACATGGGGCGGTGGCGGCTGTTTGACGAGCAGGGCAACGAGCGCTGGTCTTCTGCGCTCGTGGATGTCGAGAAGCTGGACAATGGCCGCTGGCGGCTCCGGCAGAAGAAGGGGATCGAGCCCTTCTCCTCGGACGACCCGGACTCGGAGCGTATCTGGTGGTCCGACGCCGGCGTCAACCAGAATCTCGCGTTCCCGCCCCATCCGGATCCGGTGTCAGGTATGCACGCGTGGCATCAGCGTGTTCGACTGTCGCATGCCGAGCCGGGTGATCGCTATGGGGATGTCGTGGCGGACACCGGCAAATCGATCGAGATCTACCGTGAGTGGCTGCGGCTGACCAAACCGGGTCCCGGGCCGGGCGGCCTCCGCCGGCCGGAATGGTTCGCCCGCCCGACCAAGCCCACACCGGACGCGTACCGGGTGCCGACCGCCCAGAACGGACCCACAGAGGAATCTCCCGAGGAGCGGCTCGAGTAAGCGGCCGGGCGTCGGCGCGCCAGCGGCCGAGATCCGATCAGCCCGTTGGACCTACGTCGAGCACCCGGAGCGAGTTTTCACCCAGGATGAGCCTGATGTCGGACTCGTGCCACCCGCGCCGGAGCAGTTCTTCGGTGATGCCTGGATAACACGAAACGTCTTCCAGCCCAACCGGCGCCATGGTCATTCCGTCGAAGTCAGAACCGAGCCCGACGGCATGGAGGCCTGCTACTTCGGCGATGTACTCGATGTGGTTGACGACGTCGGCGACGGTGCCGTGGTCGAAATCAAGTCCGCCTTCGCGTCGCTCGATCTCGGCCGCGATCGCCGCTTCGTCGTCGCCTACTTCGGCTCGCACCTCCCGCCATAGCGCGAAGAGATCGATCATCTGCGCGGCAGTTTCAGGAACCACGAAACCTGGGAAGAACACCGCCATGACCACTCCACCCCGCTGCCCTATCTCCCGCAGGACATCGTCCGGGATGTTGCGCGGATGGGGTGCCCTGGCATATGCGTTCGAGTGACTGGCGATGACGGGCGCCTCGCTGACGTCGAGTACGTCGCGCATCGTATCGGCCGACACGTGCGCTAGGTCAACCAGCATCCCGATCCGGTTCATCTCGCGCACGACGTCGCGACCGAACGGAGTGAGACCTCCGTGTATGGCCTGGTCGGTGGCCGAATCGGCCCATTCGTGCGTGTCGCTGTGAGTGAGGGTCAGATAGCGCACCCCGCAGGCGGCGAGGGCGTGCAGCTTGTCGAAAGAGCTCTCGATGGAGTGGCCGCCTTCTGCCCCTAACAGCGACGCAATCCGCCCCCCGTCCCGAATCGCGGCTGCCTCCCGCCCGGTTCGGGCCAGTTCGAGCCGGTCATCGCGTGCGACCATGCGTTCGAGCAATTCGACCTGAGCCATGGTCTGCCGGAACGGGTCGGCGATGGCTGCCGGCACGTAAACCGACCACAACTGCGCCCCGACCCCGCCGGCCAGCATGCGGGGGATGTCGGTGTGGAAGTCGGGCAGCGACCGGCGCGGATCGGCCTCATCGAGGTCGCCGCCGGCGGTCACCCGGATCCGCCACAGAAGATCATTGTGGCCGTCGACAACCGGCAAGCTTCGGTGGATGCGCTGCGCGGCCTCGACCCATTCGGACATGAAAATGACGGTAGCGCCCAGCCGCCCTACGAAGTTGCAGCGAGGTGCATGCCCGGCGGCACAAGCCGCCTCGTGCTCAGCCGGCCGCGTAGCTGGTCAATGTCTGCATGTAGTTGGCCCGTTCGAAGGCAGTTGGATCGGGCGTGTTCTTCTGGCTGAGGCTGCCTCGGGCCTGGCCGACCGACGCGTAATCCCGTTCGTCGAACCAGGCTTGGACACCCTGGGCGACAGACGCCAGCTGGGCGGGGCCGTTGCGCAGCAGAGCCGACGCCATCATGGCGACGTTGGCACCGGCCAGGATCGCCTTCACCGCGTCGGCCGCTTCGTGGATCCCGGTTGTCGCCGCCAGGTCGATCGTCAAATAGTCCCGCAGAATGGCGAGCCAGCGCAGGACCACTAGACCCTCGGGGGAATGACTGAGGTGCAGGTTGGGCGCGACCGTCAGCGTGTCCAGATCGATGTCTGGTTGGTAGAAGCGGTTGAAGAGTACCAGGCCGTCTGCCCCTGCCTCAGCCAAACGGATCGCCATGTGGGCCATCGACGAGAAGTAGGGGCCAATCTTGACGGCCAGCGGGACGTCCACCGCCTCGCGCAGCTGAGCCACCAGATCCAGGTACCGTCGCTCGACCGCCTCACCGCTCACCTGCGGGTCGGCCGCGATGAGATAGATGTTCAGCTCCAGTGCGTCAACCCCTGCGTCCTCGAGGATCCGGCCGTACAGTGTCCACCCACCCGCCGAGGTGCCGTTGAGCGATCCCACGACGGGAATCGACAGCTCGTCCTTGGCGCGGCGCACCAGATCGAGGTACTCGGCCGGACCGCTGTTGTATTCCTCGAGCTCGGGTAGATATCCGCCGGCCGCTTCAGCGAAGGCGCCGTAGCCCACCTCCATGGTGTGGTGGACGGCCATCGCCTCGTGCTCGACCTGCTCCTCGAACAAAGACGGCAGCACGACTGCCGCCGCGCCGGCGTCCTCGAGCTGGAGCAAGGTGTCGATGTGTCCGGTCAACGGCGACGACGAAGCCATGAGCGGCGAGTCGAGCTCCAACCCCAGGTAGGTGGTAGAGAGGTCCACCATCAGGTCACCTCCGCTTCTTCTGGATGGACGGTCCACTCGATGTCCTCCATTTGCTCGTACAGGTGCCACCGGTCGTCGATGTCCTGCTGGGCCTGGGCCATGAGCTGTGCCGCGTGTTCGGGGTTGGCGCGAGCCAGCATGGCGAATCTGGCTTCGGTGCGGGCGAACTGCTCGAACGTCTTGGTGGGCGGCCGGCTGTCCAGCCGAAACGCGGTCTTGCCGGCTGCCTCGAGCATCGGGTCGTAACGGTAGAGCGGCCAGTAGCCGGACTCCACTGCGTCCTTTTGATGGCTCGCCATGTCCGACAGGTCGATGCCGTGGGCGATGCATGGACTGTACGCGATGATCAAGGCTGGCCCGGGATGCGCTTCCGCCTCGGCGAAGGCCTTGACCATCTGGGTCATGTTGGCCCCCATCGAGACGTGAGCAACGTATACGTTGCCGTACGCCATGGCGATCATCCCGAGATCCTTTTTTCCGGTTGGTTTCCCACCGGACGCGAACTTGGCGACTGCCGCCCGTGGGGTGGCCTTGGACGCCTGACCGCCGGTGTTCGAGTAGACCTCGGTGTCCAGCACCAGGATGTTCACGTTCTCGCCGGTGGCCAGCACGTGGTCGAGACCGCCGAAGCCGATGTCATAGGCCCAGCCGTCCCCGCCGATGATCCAGACCGACGTGTCGACCAGCGAGTCGGCGAGCGCTTCGAGCCGGCGCGCGGCCGGAAAGCGAATGGCGGTGAGCTGCGATTTGAGCCGCTCCACACGTTCGCGCTGGGCCGCGATGCCGGCTTCGCCGCCCTGATCGGCGTCCCGAAGCTCAGCGGCCAGGCCACCGAGGTTCGGGGCGAGTTCGTCGAGCAGCGCCAGGGCATGGCGGCGCTTCTGGTCCAGGGCCAGCCGCATACCCAACCCGAACTCGGCATTGTCTTCGAACAAGGAGTTCGACCAGGCTGGGCCCCGCCCTTCGGTATTGATGGCGTAGGGGGTGGTCGGCAGGTTGCCGCCGTAGATCGATGAGCACCCGGTGGCATTGGCGATGATGGCGCGGTCGCCGAACATCTGCGTCATGAGCTTGATGTAGGGGGTCTCGCCGCAGCCGGCGCAAGCTCCGGAGAATTCGAACAAAGGCTGGAGAATCTGACTGCCGCGGACGTTGTCGGTTTGCACCAAGGTGCGGTCACGTTCGGGAATCTCCAGGAACGCCGACCAGGCAGCCTGCTCGACCTCCAGGTGGTCGAGCTTCGGCTCCATGTTGATGGCCCGGTGCTTGACCACCTCTTTGCTCTTGGCCGGACAGATCGCCACGCACACTCCGCAGCCGGTGCAGTCGTCCGGCGCTACCTGGATCGTCATCAGCGCACCCGGCGCGTCGCGACCGGTCCACTCCTTCGATTTGAGCTCGGGTGCTCCATTGAAGAACTCGGGCTCATATACCTTCATCCGGATGGCGGCGTGGGGACACACCAGGGCGCAGCGGCCACAGTCGATGCATATCTCGGGATCCCAGATGGGGATCTCATCGCCGATGCTTCGCTTCTCCCACTGGGCAGTGGCAGTGGGGAACGTGCCGTCGACCGGCAGGGCACTCACCGGGAGGAGATCGCCGTGCCCGGCGAGCATCATGGCGGTGACCCGCTGCACGAAATCCGGCGCTGCGGCCGGCACCGGTGGCGGCAGCCCCACGGCGGCGGTGATGTCGGCCGGGATCGGCAGCCTCGCCAGACCCGCGAGCGCGGCATCGACTGCATCGAAATTACGCCGCAGGACCACCTCGCCCCGGGCGCCGTACGCCTCTTTGATCGATGCCTTTATCGCCCCGATCGCCTGCTCGGTTGGGAGCAGGTCGGTCAGCGCGAAGAAACACGTCTGTAGCACGGTGTTCACCCGCCCGCCCAGACCGGCGGTTCGGGCCACAGCCGATGCATCTACCACGTGCACCTCGAGTTCTTTTTCGATGATCTGGCGTTGCGCCTCGACCGGTAGCGCATCCCAGGTGCCGTCCACCCCGAACGGGCTGTTGATCAACACCGTTGCTCCGGTATCCGCCACCTCGAGCACATCTGATTTCTCGAGGAAGTCAAACCAGTGGACGCCTACGAACTGTGCATCTCGAATCAGGTAGGTGGAGGTGATGGGTGCCGGCCTGAACCGGAGATGTGAAACCGTGCGCGAACCCGCTTTCTTGGAGTCGTAGACGAAGTAGCCCTGGGCGAACAGGTCGGTCTCGGTTCCGACGATCTTGACCGTGTGCTTATTGGCGCCCACTGTGCCGTCTGAGCCGAGGCCGTAGAACACGGCCCGCATCACGCCCGAGGGCTCGGTCCAGCGTTCGGTCACCTCCAGGCTGAGCCGGGTCACGTCGTCGGTGATCCCGACGGTGAAGTGGTTCTTCGGTGAGTCGGCTTGTGCCTCGGCCAGGCAACGAGCGGCCATCTCAGGAGTGAATTCCTTCGAGGACAGACCGTACCGGCCGCCGACGACCCGGATGGATCTCCCTTCCTCGGCGAGGGCCGTGACCACGTCTTGATACAGCGGTTCGCCGATCGCACCCGGCTCCTTGGTTCGGTCCAGTACCACCAGGCTGGTGGTCTCCTCCGGCAGCTGTGCAACGAACGAGCTCGTGTCGAACGGCCGGTAGAGCCGGACCGTCAGCAGGCCCACCTGTTCACCGGCGGCATTCAGCCGGTCGACCGCCTCACAGGCGGCGCCGGTGCCGGATCCCATCATGACCAGGACCCGCTGGGCTCCCGGGTGACCGTAGTAATCGAACAGTTGGTAGCGACGGCCCGTCAGATCTCCGAAGCGTTGCATCGTGTCCGACACGATCGGGGGCAGTGCGTCGTAAAACGGATTGCACGCTTCCCGGGCCTGGAAGAACACGTCCGGGTTTTGCGCGGTGCCCCGGACCGCCGGGTGGTCTGGATTGAGTGCCCGGAACCGATGCGCGTCAACGTCCTCTGGCGACACGAGCTCGCTCAAGACGTCATCCGGGATCGCCTGTATCTTGGCTACCTCGTGCGAGGTGCGAAACCCGTCGAAGAAATGGATCATCGGTAGCTGGGCGCGCAAGGTAGCGGCATGGGCGATAGCCGCCAGGTCGTGGGCCTCCTGCACCGAACCCGACGCCAGCATGGCGAACCCGGTCTGGCGGGCGCCCATGACGTCGGAATGATCACCGAAGATGCTGAGCGCATGGGTGGCGACAGTCCGGGCGGCAACATGCATCACCATCGGCGACAACTCGCCCGCGATCTTGTACATGTTGGGGAGCATCAGCAGCAGACCTTGGGACGCCGTGAACGTGGTGGTGAGCGCGCCGGCCTGCAGCGACCCGTGCACCGCCCCGGCTGCGCCACCCTCGGACTGCATCTCGACAACCCGGGGGACGGTGCCCCACAGGTTGGGCCGCCCCTGGCTGGCCCAGGCGTCGGCCAGTTCGCCCATCGGGGAGGCGGGTGTGATGGGATAAATGGCGACGACCTCCGACAGCCGGTAGGCAACGTGGGTGGCGGCCTCGTTGCCGTCGATGGTCGTCCACTGACCGGCGCGCTCGTCAGCCGGGCGTCCCGCGGCAAGCGTCGCCGTCCGCTCTGACATCTGTGATCTCCTCAGCAACTGCTGGGAATCAGCCCACCAGATGCCATGGCCGATCTAAAGGCCCGAAAGTCCCGTAGCGGAGGTCCGTCTGGCGAGACGGGCAGGTTGCGCCTGGTCCGACCTGCTTCCGAAACGATGTTGCTATGGACGACAACCAGGGCGAGACTCCAGCAATGGCCGGCCTCCTGGATGAGCGCGTGGGTCCCGAACACGACGACACCGTTCCCCCGGCCACCGCTGCCAAGACGTCGGCTCGGTTCGCCGCTCCCCGATCACTCAGCTCGACCCGGCTCGATGTCAGCAGCGCTCCGGTACCGGACGCTCAGGCTCCGGAGCGGGGAAGCGGCGCACCATGCCGTCGACGCTCGGAACACGCGCAAGACCCGAGCCGCCGTGAGGTCCCCGATGCCCTGACAGTGCTGCTCGGCGAGCAACTTCGGTGGGGCCCGTGATCGCTCAACCGTCTTGCCCGAGCCGACTTCGCTCTGGACGAGCCTTGCACCGGATCGGGCGAGGCGATCTTCCCCCGGGGCGCGGTGGTAGCCTCGCTCCATCTTTCTGCGCGCACGCCTCGTTCTGAGCGCCGCGACCGCGGTGGTCACAGCCTTTGGCGCTTGCAGCAGCGACGACGGCACCGAACATTGGGGCGAAGAGGCGCAGCGGTTTTTCGACTCGTGGTCAGCGGATTGGGATCGCGGCGACCCATTCGCCACCGTCCGGTATTACTCGCCGAACGTTTCCGTCAGCCTCGCTCAGCCCGATTTGGAGCTCACGTTCGCCGCTGCCACGTTCGATTCAACGACTCGAGGCGATGGGAGAACCTGGCTCGCCGAGTGGCTTGCCGAGACGACCCGATCGACCGACCGCAGCCTCGCAGGGGTGTTCCTCGACCAGCGCTCGGCGGGCGTGATGATGGTGCTCGACGACCTGGACACCGCTGCCTTGTTCGAGATGGAGATGGCGGATGGCCTGATCGGCTCTCAGAGGATGCTGCGTTGGCGGTACGCGTACAAGCCGGGCGGCGTACCCGATCCACGCCTGGCGTGGATCGACAACGTCATCGAGGAGTACACGGCCCGCGCCGACCTCTCGGTCGCCGATGTCACCGCCGGCGCAAAGCGACATCCAGCCGTCTTCGTGGCACCGTCCCCCGACACCGACGTCGTGGCGTTCGTCGTCGACGGCGGTGATGAGTGCGGCGCCCGGACCCTGATCAGGCTCGATCTGAACGGGGACACAGTGACGGAAGAACGCCGATCACTCGAGACCGGTGCTCCTGGCACCTGTGGGCGCGCCGAGGGTGGATGGTGGAACGGGTTGGAGATCCCTGTCCACCTCGAGAACCAGATCTCGGGATCGGTGGAGCTCGGCAACGGAAGGGAGGTCACGGTCTTCAACGGAACCCCGGGCGTCCATGGTCTCCTGGAGTGGGGCCTCGAACGATTCCGCGCCGCCGGGTTGGCGCCACCCAACCTGGGTTCGGTGACCTTCGGACCGGTGCCGGCATGCGCCCGGTACTCAGGGATCGTGACCGAGAACGTCGACGGACCAGCCGACCTGGTCCACTGCGTAGATGCCTACGACGTATGTGATCCGACACCGGCGAGCTGCTCGTCACTCCGGGCGGGAGCTCGATTCTCCTTCCTCCACGAACTGGCGCACGCATGGATGCTCGACAACGTTGACTTTGAGACCCAAGACCGGTTTCTCGAGTCGCGCAGCCTGGCACGGTGGGAAGGAGCCGACGTGCCGTGGCATGAGCGTGGCAGTGAGCAGGCAGCCGAAACGGTGGCGTGGGGCGTGATGGATTCGACCATCGCCCTGGCGCGCATCGGGAACCCTTCGTGCGAGGAGCTCCGGATCGCGTACCGGACGCTCACCGGACTCGATCCGCTGCGCGTCTGCGCAGCCGATTGAAGGCGTCATCTCCAGGTGCCCGATGGGGTGAGGCCGAGCGCGATGTCGTTGTCTGGTGGCGAAGGCGTCAACACAACCCGCTGGGGGCCGACCACGTTGTTCCGCGTTCGGCGCGGATTGATCCCGGTCGTTCGGTACACGACACGGGTGCCGAGCGCGGAAGGCGTTCCCGAATTCATGGCGCCTACCGTCCCGTCGCCTGCGTCATCCCGCATCCAGGTCATGGGGGTCGATGACCACAACGAGACCGCCGCTGTTCTGCACCTCCCGCACCATGTGCGCAGTGCCACCCGGGCCGTCGCCGCCGCCGCCGTCCCAGAGCACGACCGCCGCAACGTCGCCGTCCTCGAGCGCGGCGCTGATCATGCGGAGGTTGTTGGGAGAGTGGGGATCGGCCAGGTCCTCCATGCCCGGTTCGGGACCGACCACCCGAACGCCGTCGGCGATCACAACCTGGTGGAACGTGTCCTCCCAGTGCGCCCCTGCGAAGCGCACGGACTCGTCGAGGAACGACTCCACCTCACGCGGCAAGTAGATCGTGAGGTGTCGATTGGTGGAAAGCCACTCTTCGCAGAACAAGAGGTCACCCCCGCACGCCGCACCGCTGATCGCCTGGGCCGTCGGGTTCTTGATCTCGGAGATCGCCCGATGGATGGCCGTCCGTGCTGCCGGCACATTGTGCGATGGGAACCGCGGTTGCGCCCGATCGGGCGCGTCGACCATATGGCCGGAAAAAAGGACCCGCATCTCGTGCACCTCCTTGCCCGCACTCCGCCGTTGTCGGGGCGCTGCGGGAATCTACCCGGCCCGGGCTTGGATCTCGGCGTGCAACCCTCGCAACTTATCGATCTGCTGGGCCGTCGATTCGGTCATCCATGTCGCGGATGCGGCCGCAGCCGCTTCTGCGTGCCAGGCCATGCCGGCTTCCTCCAGTCCGAGACCGAAGTGCGCCTCCTCCAGCGTGGCCAGGATCCAGTACCGATCGTCGCTGTCCGGCGGAGCCGCCTCGAGTGCCTGTTGCGCCGCCACCACCACCTGACGTCGCACGCTCCTGGCCCTCG
>JBFGLM010000012.1:0-99765 GCA_041576165.1 Acidimicrobiia bacterium | reverse complement strand
TGGGCGGCATTGCCGCCCACCCGCACGTCTGTCAGTTGTCATCAACCCGTGAAGCACGCTCCCTGGAAGTCGTACGCGGCGGCGATGTCGCCGGTGAACCAGTCCTGCTCGATCGACCAGAACTGAGGATCATCGGCAATCGTCGCGTTGACGCCGCCGGCCTCGACAAACGTGTCGTAGTCGGCCTTGATTATCAGCGACTGACGAGCCAGATAGTCGTTCGGCTCGCCGGCGTACGTCTGTGGGGCGGCCATGCCGCCGAAGTCGAACTCCTCGATCTCGAGGGCAGCATCGATGATGCCCTGCCGGGTCAGGTCGCCGTTGGCGGCGGCCCGCTCCAGAACGGTCTTCATGAGCTCGAACTCGATCCAGCCGCGGGTGTATGCGTCGGAATACACCCGGTCGGCAAAGGCAGCATTCATCGTCGCCTCGAGGGCGTCCATGCCGGCGACATCGGAGCCGAACGGGGCGTAGTAGCTGGACTGCCAGTAGTCGTTCGCGAGCGCCTGGCCAATGGGCGTATCGAGCAGGCGGAACGAGAAGGACGGCCCGGCGCCGAACCACTCACCCTGGAAGCCCTGGGCCAGCGCGCCACCGTAGATCTCGGCCAGCGTGGACGGGTTCACTGTGATGAACACCTGGTCGGCACCCGAGCTGACGATGCCGCTGATCACGGCGCTCTGGTCCTGTCCGGGGATCACTGCGCCCTCACCGTCGTAGACGACGTCGAGACCGAGTTCGTCGGCGGCAAAGCGGGCTCCGAAAATGGAGTCCTGGCCGTACTCACCCGGGAAGCTGACCAGGGCGATCGTCGGCGGGCTGCCATTCTCTGCCTCGAAGCGGTCAGCGTGCCATTCGACGAGGTTCATGCCCTCGATGCAATAACTCACGCCCTGCTCGAGCGTGTTGCCGCCATCGAAAGCCGGGTCCGACCAACCCGAGTACCAGCTGAGCGGAATCGCGAACAAGCCATCGGCTTGCAGGTCATCGACGATCGAGGCCGTGTGCGGAGACCCGGTCGAGTTGGTGATAGCCACGACCTTGTCCTTGAGCTCCTCGTACTTCTGCCCGTGTTGTTCTACGTCGTAGGCGGTGTCCTCGACGATCACGTTGACCTGCCAGCGACCGTCGACGCCACCGGCTGCGTTGTACTCCTCGAAGAACGCAAGCTCGGAGTCGACGATGTCGTTGACCAGACCTGCGAAGATCCCGGTCAGGTCGGCGAGCATGCCTATGTTGATGGTGTCCTCGGTCACGGTCACGCCGTCAAACGCGACCTCCTCGGCCGCCTCCGGGGCGGTTGTTGTGGTCGTCTCGGCGGCTGCCGTAGTCGTGGTCTCCTCGGCCGCGGCAGTGGTGTCCGGTGCCTCTGTTTCGGCAGTGGTGTCTTCCGGCTGGTCCCCGCCTTCCGTTTCCTGGCTGCAGGCCGCTGCCACCAGGACGAAGACGAGGCTGAGGAACAGCCATCGCCATCTCTGCAGTCTTTGCATGATTCTCCTCTTTCCTTCCTCACGTTCGCGACGCCATCGCGCCGCCAACCCTCCTGGACCGCTCAGTAAGTGAACGGCCAACCCTTCCAATAATTGCGGATGCGAATCCAGATCCCGTAGAGCCCCAGAGGCTCAAAGATCAGGAACAGGATAATGAGCAAGCCGAACAGCACCTGATTGAGCTGGAAGATGCTGAGGCCGGGCCCGTTGGCTGACAGGCTGACCAGCCCGAAGTCGGTCTCACGCGCGATCAGGACGTCGGCGAGCGCGTTGCCTCTCTCAGCCGCGCGCGCCACGATTTCGGTTGTGTCCTCGACGATCCGGGGAATGACGGTGACGAAAAAGGCACCGAGCACCGGTCCGGCGGTGGTCCCGGCACCACCGATCAGCAGCATCGCGATGATGTTGACCGACAGCAGCAGGTCCCAGGTTTCGGGGATCACCCGACCGACGAAGACCGCAAACAGGGCTCCGGCAAGGCCGGCCAGCGCCGAGGAGGTTGCGAAGGCCAGCGCCTTGTAACGGAACTCGGCGACGCCCATGACCTCGGCCGCAATGTCGCGGTCGCGGATCGCCTGAAACGCCCGGCCGACCCGGGACCGGACGATGTTCTTGTGGAGGATGATCGTCAGTACGAGCAGGGCAAGGAGAAACAAGAACGCCATGCCGAACTCGTCGACCCTCCGGCCGAGGATGTTCCAGTCAACGGTGAAGTCGAGGAGGGGCGGGGCTTCGCGCCATGCCTCGAACGCCAGCGGCTGAAAATCGCGTCCCAGCTGCGCCCCCCCGGTGATGCTGGTCGCGTTCCGGAAGATGTGGTCGCCGACGAAAACGAGACCCAGCGTGACGAAGGCAAGGTAGAGGCCCCGGGTTCTCACGGCCGCCGGCGACACCAACCAGCCGACTGCCGCCGGGACAATGCCGGCGGCCGGGAACCATACCCACATAGGTAGATCGAGACCGATGAGGTTCTCGGTGCTCGGTCCGCCCAGGGCGATCGCTGTGTACGCCCCGAGCCCCATGAAGAAGGCGTGTCCCAGCGAAACCTGGCCGGCCACCCCCGTGAGCAAGTTGAGCCCGAGGGTGGCCACACCGAAAATGCACGCCACCGCCAGCAGCCTGAGCCAGCTCGGGTCTTCGTACATGAAGTTGAGCGACCCGGGCATCAGACCGAGCGGAATGAGGATGGCGATCAGGAGCGCCACTCCGGTGACCACCCGCTGGCTCCAGGTCGGCAGTAGGGACTGCTCCGCCTCATACGACGTGAAGAGATTCGGACGACCCCTCATACGCGCCTGATCTCCGCCGTTCCGAACAGGCCGTATGGCCGGACCAACAGCACAGCCAGCATCAGCAAATACGGCACGATGCTCTGGAATCCCAATCCGAGGAACGAGAAGGTGGGACCGCTCAGATACGACCCCGCGAACACCTCGGCGAGCCCGACGATGAGGGCGCCGATGGCGCTCCCGGCAATGGAATCCAGGCCGCCGATGATGATGGCGGGAAACGCCCGAAAAGCAACGAAGGCGGTCCCGACGATGCCGCCGGTGACGCCACCAGCCCGGGGGGCTACGGATGCGAACACGCCTGCGATCGCGGCAAGCCCGGCCCCGATGATCCACGAAACTGCGAAGATGCGGCTGACCGGTATCCCCTGCGCCATCGCCGCCTCCTGGTCGAACGCAGTCGCCCGCATCGCGATGCCGGTCCTCGACCGGAAGAACAGCACCAGGAACGCGCTGGCAACTAGCGCCATCGCCAGGGTCACGAACTGTGTGTACAAGATGAATACACGCTCGTCCCCGAGAAAGAACTCGAAGCCGGTGAACTGCCAGGGATCGCCCACCGACCTGGTACCGACGTTGATGTAGTCCTCGGTGATGGTCCGAACAACGATCTCAATACCGAGCGTGATGATGGCGATCGAAAACAATGGCTCACCGACCATCGGCTCGACGAACAGGCGCTCGAGGAATAGGCCGACGAACGCAGTGGCTGCCACGGCGAGCGCCAGCGCACCCAGCCAGCCCAACGCCGCGCGACCCCATAGGCCATCGGGTAGCCACCTGACGGGTACCTGCAGGATGGTTGCCATGTACGCGGTGAGGTAGCCGCCCAGTGCCGCCAGCGCGCCGTGCGCGAAGTTCAACACCTGGGTCGCCTTGAAGATGATGACGAAACCCATCGCCAGCAGGGCATATATGGCGCCGAGCGCCACACCAGACACCAGAGTGTTGATGAATTTGACGGAAGCGGACTGTTGAGCCAGGAGGCCGACCAGCTCCATCAGTACATCGACTCCACGAGGTCGCGGAACATGTCCTCCATGGCGCTGCGTTTCAGCTTCTGGGTGGCGGTCAGCTCGCCGTCCTCGTGGTCTAGCTCCTTGGGAATCATCTTGAACTTCTTGATCTGCTCGACAGACGCGTATTTTGCGTTCGTATCGTTGATGATCCCCTGGACCAATTCCAGCACCTCGGGCTTTTCACCGAGGTCGCGGTACGTCGTGTACGCCAGACCCTGGCGCGTGGCCCAGTCGCCAACGACGTCAAACTCGATGCCGATCAAGACCGTGAGGTACTTGCGCTGATCACCGACCACCATGGCCTCTTTGACGTACGGCGACGCCTTCAGCGAGTTCTCGATCTCCGACGGCGAGATGTTCTTGCCGCCGGACGTGATGATGATGTCCTTCATGCGGTCCACGATCTTGACGTGGGTCCCGTCGACCCATTCGCCCACGTCGCCGGTCCGAAGCCAGCCGTCTTCGGTGAACGTCTCCGCGGTCTTCTCGGGTTTGTTCCAGTAGCCCTGGAACACGCCGGGGTGCTTGGTCTGGATCTCACCGGTCTCTTCGTCGATGCGAAGCCCGATGTCCGGGTACGGTTCGCCGACGGTGCCCAGCTTCATCCGACCGTGGAAGTTACACGTGGCCACCGCTGCGTTCTCGGTCATCCCGTACAGCTCGTAGATGGGCACTCCGATGCCGGTGAAGAACTCGATCACTTCTGGTGCGATGGGAGCGGCCCCCGTGGCCGACCAGCGGACCCGCCGCATCCCGAGCCGCTCCTTGAGCGCCCGAAACACGAGCGGGTACCCGAGCGTGTAGAGGATTCGAGACCGGGCGGTGTGCCGGCCGCCGTTGGCGATCTTGTCGCGACCGATGCTGCGCGCCAGCTTCATCACGGTGCCGAAGATCGCACGCTTGAGCCGGGTGGCGTCCCGCGATTTGATCTCGACGACTGCCGCCATCTTCTCCCAGATCCGGGGGACGGCAAAGAAGAGCGTCGGTTGGATTTCCCGCAGGTTCTCCTGCACCGTCTCGATCGACTCGGCGAAGTTGAGAACTGCGCCGGTCCCGACCGACGTCCACGTGGAGAAGATGCGCTCAGCTACGTGGCACAAAGGGAGGTACGTGAGAATGAAATCATCCGGCCCGGGCGGTCGTCCATCCGGCGCACGGCCCGGTGAGTTGACGATCTTCTCGATGGCGTAATCGGCGTTGGCGTTGGACAGCATCGCCCCTTTGGGGGGCCCAGTCGTTCCCGAGGTATACACCAGCGTCATGATGTCGTCTGGTTGAGCATCGGCCATTCGCTGGTAGACGGCGTGAGGGGACTCGGCGATGTGGGAGCGGCCCAGATCGAGCAAGTCATCCCAGAAGATGAGGCGATCATCGGTGTAGGTGCGGACGCCGCGAGGCTCCACATACACCATGTGGCGCAGGTTCGGCAGGTCCGCCCGATCGATCTCCAGAACCTTGTCGACCTGCTCCTGATCCTCGGCAAAATGCACGGACGACCCCGAATCGCCGAGCAGGTAAGCGACCTCGGCCGTTGGGTTGGTCGGATAGAGGCCCACGCTGATACTGCGGATCGCCACTGTTGCAAGGTCCAGGATGACCCACTCCGGTCGATCCTCGGAGTGGATCGACACACGATCACCTACGTCGACGCCGAGGGCCAGGAGGCCGTGGGCGGCGGTGTGAATCAGCTCCCAGGTCTCGGCCCATGTGTACTCCTGCCAGATTCCGAAGTCCTTCTCGCGCATCGCAACCTGATCGGGAAGCTTCAGAGACCACTGATACGCCCGGCTGGAGACGGTGGGATAGCCGGTGGAGACGTCGGGGAGATCGTGACGCTCGGCAGTCGTCGTCATTGCCTTCCTCCTCGTGGCTGGCCTGGTTGAAGCAGGTTAGGACGCGAAAATCTGCCATGCCCGGGAATGGGCGCAAAACGGGACATGCTCACCAGTGCCGGTTAGGAGCCCCGCACCCACTCGGCGCCGCCGGACCAGTGCTCCTTCTTCCAGATCGGCGCCCGTTCCTTGAGTTCATCGATGATGAACCGCGCCGCATCGAACGCGTCGGCCCGGTGCACCGACGACACCGCCACCGCCACCGAGATGTCCCCCACCGCCAGGTCGCCTACCCGGTGCTCCACCGCAACATCGATAACCGCCCACTGCGATTCGGCCTCGGCCACGATCTCGGCGATCTTTCCCACCACCTCTTCGGGGTATGCCTCGTATTCGAGGCGGGTGACGCCTGTCTTGCCCGGCGAGTGATCTCGCACGGTTCCGAGGAACATTGCGGTAGCGCCCGAGGAGTCATGAGCCACCCGTGCGGTCAGTGCTGCCGGGTCGATCGGGTCCTCGCTCACCCGTACTCGCTGCTGTACCTGTGCTTCCTCCATAGAATCGGAGTCTATGGAAGAACACCGCCAACCATGGCGAGACCTCCCGCCGGGACCGCCGGAGGCGGTTGAGGATGACCGGGCGGACAGGCCTGCGGGCGGAGAGGCGCAGGATCCGAGCTCGATGACGACGCCTCCGTCACTCGAGTCTTGGCGGCCGACCGTCTTCGCGCCGGCAGCTCCGGGCCGACCCCCGAGTGCCCACCGAACATGGTTCACCGCTTTTCTAGGCGGCCTGGTCGGCGCGGCCCTGATGGTCGGGATCGTGGCTTGGACCGGCGCCTTCTCGGGGGATCAGCCGGTCGCGCCGACTGCCGACCGAGTGGTGGAACGGCCGATAATCACCTCCGGTGAAACGGTTGGGAGGGTGGCCGCAGTGGCGGCCCGAGCCGTGCCCTCGATCGTGGCCGTGCAGATATACGCCGTTGCCGGGCAGTCAGATACGCTGGCCGGGGCCGGATCGGGAGTGATCTTTGACGAGAACGGTCTCATCCTCACCAACAGCCATGTGATCGAGGGGGCCGCCGAGATCAAGGTATCGCTCTCCGACGGCCGTACCTACGCCGCCGATCTCGTCGGTTCGGATCCGATCACCGACATTGCAGTGTTGGGGATTGGTGCTACAGGCCTGCCGACGATCGACTACGCCGCCATCGACGAGGTCGAGATCGGCGATCTGGCGGTGGCGGTCGGGAACCCGCTGGGCCTGGAGGGTGGTCCGTCGGTCACGTCCGGCGTCGTGTCTGCGTTCAACCGCGAGTTGGAGGTCGATCCATTCAGAAACATCGTCTTGTACGGGCTCCTGCAAACCGATGCGCCGATCACACGAGGGTCGAGCGGCGGGGCGCTCCTGAATGAAAAGGGTGACCTGCTGGGGATAACAACCGCCATCGGAGTGAGCGACGTCGGAGCCGAAGGACTGGGCTTTGCCGTGCCGGTAGACCTCGTCGACAGCATCGCTCAGGACCTCATCGTCGAGGGCCAGGTTCGGCACGCCTTCCTGGGCATCACCGGCCGGCCGGCGTTCAGCGATCAGAACGGAGTCGAGGTACCGATCGGCGCAGAGATAACCGGCCTCACCGCCGGCTCGGCCATCGGAGCGGCGGGAGCGCGCCCCGGTGATGTGATCGTGTCTCTGGCCGGAGAGCGGGTCTCGTCGATGAACCTGCTGGTCTCTCAACTCCGGACTTTCCGGGCGGGACAAACAGTCGACGTTGAGCTGATTCGAGACGGTGACTCGATCGAACTGTCCCTCACCCTTGACGAGAGACCGGAGAACTGATGAGCAACAACATATTCGATCAGCTCATGGAGCTGCTGAACCAGCCGGGACCGGTCAACTGGAAGCTCGCCGAGCAGATCGCCAAACACGTCACCGGCCCGGAGGAGCCGATCGACCCGTGGCTGGCAGACGAGTACATAGAGCTGACCCGAGTGGCACAGATGCATGTCGGCCAGGCATCCGGGCTGGCTTTGTCGCCGGTGGTGAGCGCCGTGCCGCTCGACCGGAGCCGGTGGGCGGAACGGAACTTGCGGTCATTCCGCTATCTGGTTGAACCGATGTCGGAGAAGATGTCGATGCTCCCCGCTCCGGCCGGCATGGACGCCATGCTGGCCCCGCTCATCCCAGCGCTGCTCGGGATGCAGATGGGAGTACTGGTCGGATTCCTCAGCCAGCGAGTCCTGGGCCAGTTCGACATCGGTCTGCCCGCCGCTGAGGAAGGCGATATCTATTACGTCGTGCCGAACATAGAAGCGTTCGCATCGGATCACGGCCTCGAGCCGAAGCAAGTGCGTCTGTGGGTCGCGCTCCACGAGGTGACCCACCATGCCCAGTTTGCACAAGGCTGGGTCCGGGCGCATTTCATCCGGCTGGTGCACGAGTATCTAGATGGGATGCAGCTCGACGCCTCCGCCCTAGGTGAGCGGATGCAGGATTTCACCGACCCGTCGCGCCTCCAGGAGCTGCTCGACGACCCGGCTGGACTCGCCGGGATGGTCACAAGTCCCGAGCAGCGTCCAAAGCTGGACGCCATCCAAGCGTTCATGTCGATCGTCGAGGGGTACTCGGACTACCTCATGGATCGGGCAGCGCCGGGGCTCCTCCCCGATCTCGAGCGGATGCGGGCGGCGATGACGGCCCGCCGGCAGGAGGCCGGCCAGGGCGAAAGTCTCCTCAACCGGCTGCTGGGGATGGAACTGAAGCGCGAGCAATACCGGCTCGGCGCCGAGTTCTGCGAACAGGTGGCCGAACGGTGGGGGCACGACGCACTGCGCAAGCTCTGGGTCGCTCCCGAGAACCTGCCGAGTCTGGCCGAGCTGAGCGATCCGCTCGGCTGGGCGGCGCGAGTGCTGTTGGATGATCTGACCGACGGGCTATGAGCTGGGCCTCGAGGATTCCGGACGAACGGCCCGAGGGCGCCCCGGCTTTCGGTGGTAGTACCTTGGTAGTCCCCAAGCAGTGAGGAGCACCGTGGCTGTTGCGATCGATCGGCCTGCGCCGGAATTCACACTCCGGGATCAACACCGCAACCTCGTTTCTCTCGACGATTTGAGGGGCGAAAAGACACTGCTGGTGTTCATGCCCTATGCGTTCAGCCGGGTGTGCACCGGCGAGGTGTGCGAACTGCGGGACAACCTCGGCCAGCTGCACGACGCCGGCACCCAAGTAGTGGTTATCACCACCGACTCTTTCTTCACCAACGCAGCGTGGGCCCGGCAGGAAGGACTCGAGTACCCGATCCTGGCCGATTTCTGGCCTCATGGCTCCGTCGCCCAAGCGTACGGTACGTTCAACGAGAAACTGGGTGTCGCCAACCGCACCACCTTTGTGCTCGACAAAGATGGAATAGTGCGATCGGTCATCGCCGCCGATGAGTTCGGACAACCCCGCAGCTACGACGCGTATGTTGAGGCGCTGGACGCGATCTGATTCGTCCCGGGCGACGGCTGGGGCTCAGCGGAAGAGCCGGCGCCACAAGCGCACCAGCAGGTTCGCCACGCCCGGCTCGGGCAGATCCGACAGAACGGCCTCCTGGAGATCGGTAGGCAGGTCACCGATCATCACCAACCCGCCATCGGGTGTCTCCCACGAGTACACGACCTGACCGGGCGTGAACCGGCGCACGTAGGTGGCACCGTCCAGATTCACGTCCGGAGCCCCGCTCAGCTCCGGCACGATGATCTTGCGGTCGGCCACGATGACCGTAAACGAGAAGATACCGTCGGTGTAGAACGCGGCGACGCTGCCCTGCGGGCCTTCATACGTGTCGAGCCGGGAGAAACCGGCGACCGTCTCCGGCAACGAGGCGTCGGTGGCGAGTGCGGTCAAGAGCACCTCACGAACATCGGAGGGTTCGGCCACCGTGATGCTGGTCTGCGGCCGGAATTCGACGAATTGAGTGGTGCAGTACGCGGAGCCGTCGCCGTTGTTCACATCGGAGCGCAACACGGCCCCTGTCTCGCCGTCGAAGGCGTAGCGGACGCGGACCAAATCTCCTTCGAGCACTTCGACGATGTCCACCGCCCGGTTGATGATCTGTGACTGGCCCCGGACGGCCGGGCGGTACCGGTCCGCCAGTCGGGCGTTCGAGGCGGATTCAACGGTCGCCAACGAGGCGGATCCGTCGGTTTCCGTCGTCATCACGGCGCCGGCCTGGATGACGACCTCACCGCCGGGAGCGGTCACCACCACCACACCGTCCTTCTGGGCGACGTCCACCACTTCGCTGATCCGGCCCTCCGGAGTTTCACAAATCGTCACCTGCCGGCCTTCGAACTCAGCCCGCGCCGCCCGGTCCAGCCACTCCTCCAGCGGCTGCGCCAGCGCCGGCGATGCGCTGGCGACGACCATCCCCGCCACCAACGCGAGGGTCACTCCGGTCCGCCTCATTCTGCTACCACTCCCGGGAGCAGCGTTGCCATTTCGGCCATCCCTCCGCTGGCGGGGATTCCGTCTTGGACCGCCCGGGCGCCATGGGTGGCCGCGATGTCGGCAATCTGCAACTCGACCTCGGGGGGCGGGGCGAACCAAGATGCCAGTCCGATCGCCAGTGCCAGGATGGCAGCGGCGGCTGTGGCGAACGACGCCGCCGGGTGGCGGCGGGCCAGTTCCAGGGCCGCAGGCTCCGCAGGGCGGAGCCAGTCGGGCGCGTCGAGGATGGGTAAGGCCCGCACCGCTGCCCGAGCCGACTGCAGGTCGGCGAGATCCATCCGGCACGCCGCGCACGACTCGAGATGGGCAACTACTCGCGACTGTTCGGCCCGGCTGAGCTCGCCGTCCAGGTAGGCAGATAGCAGCTCTGCCGGATACATCATGTGAGCAGCTCCCGAAGCTGACGGCGGCCCCGGTGAATCCGGCTGCGGATGGTCCCGACTGGGACCGTACAGGCGGACGCGATCTCGTCGTACGACAGCCCGACGATGTCACACATCACGACCGCCTCCCGGAACTCGTATGGCAGCTTGAGGAGGGCCTGCTGCACGTTGTCATCGAGCCGAACTGCGGCGAGCACGTCGTCCGGGGACGGGGTGGCGCTGGCGCCGACCCGGTCGATGTCATCGGGGAGGGGCACCGTGGGACGCCGCTTGCGGCGCCGCACCTCATCGAGAAAGGCATTACGGGTGATTCGCCACAGCCATCCCTCGAACGAGCCCGGTTCGTAGGTGGCGAGGCCGCGCCTGACTCGCAGCAGCACCTCCTGGGTGAGATCGGCGGCGTCGTCGCTGTTACCGGTGAGCCGGTACGCGAAGTTGTATATCTTGCGCCCATACGAGCGGGCCACCTCTTCCCACGTCAGGGGCACGTCGCGCATCAGCGACGTCCCGGCTGGGTGCTGGTACGCCGCGCCGCAGGCATTGCCGAGATCAGGCGACGCCGGGCAGCCAGACCTCGAGCGGCCAGCAGATCACTCCGCCGATTGCCAGCACGTCGAAAGAACGTGCCGACAATCGCGAAAGTTCCTGGTGCGGCCGCCTTCAGGACTCGCTGTCGGTGGAGGCGTCGGTCGAAGAGGGCTCTTCGTCCATCCCGTCTTCGATGCCCTTGCGGAACTCTTTCGCCGAAGCACCGATGGATCGCGCCAGGTCGGGGAGTTTGCGGGCCCCGAACAGCAGCAGCAACACCACGAGAATGATGATCAGTTCCCACCCGCTGAGTCGTCCGCCGAACACTGTGATCTCCTTCCGAACTCAAAGTGTAACGGAGACCGGCCACAAGTCGGATGCTGGTCGTCGCCACGTCACTTGACCTCTCCCGCTCCGACAACGCCCCAGCCACTATCTCCGGTTCCCGACCGACTCCACGCATTGGTGGCCGAGAGCCCGGCCGCCTCAGCCGAGGGCCAACGAGTCCACGAACTTCTGGAGTCGTTCGCGGGTCACGAACCGGACTCGCGGCTCCCGTTTCTCTCGTTCGTAGACCTCGAAGGGACTGTACTTGTCGGTGACAAGCAGTCCCCGGTCCGCCCCCGATGAACGAAAGTCGGCCATGAATTGATTGATGACGCTTGCGTCGAGTTCGGGGTAGTCGTCGCCGGTGTGCGGCTCCTCGCGGATGTAGGTGCGCTGTCCGGCCTTGTCCGAGAAATACGTGTTCGGTTTCTCGCCACGGGTGATCGAATACCCGAAAAGACTGAGGAGGGTTCGCACCAGTTCCCCGGACGACATCGTCGCCGGATCGACGCCCTGACTCCGGAGGCCGACGTCAACCGCTTTCGGGAGGCGCAGCTCTGTGCCGATCGGGCCGAGCTGGTCCCCGTGGGCGGGAGGTGCCTCAAACCCCACCTGCGCGCCGTCATCGTCAAACTGCTTGTCGAGCGGGTCGAACCCGATCTTGGCGAAATGCAGCATGTGCTCGACACCGAGCGGCGGCGGCAGTTCGCCCGGGTTTTCGAGTTGGCGGCGTCCCACCTCGACACGGTCGGCCCCTGAACCGGCCATTGCCACGACGGTGGTGACCTGATCGATCGGGAGCGAATGACTCTTCTCGCGGGTGACCTCCACTGCTTCGGTCACGAGGAGATCAGCCAGCACCGGGTCGGTTTCACCGCTGGGGACGGGTACGTCGAAGGTGACGAGTGCGTCGGACCCCCGGACGTGAAACTCAGCGAGTTTGGGGCGGGGCGCGGTGAAGTCCTCGACCGGCCTGGGCCCGGACGTATCGGACTGCACCTTCTCTTGCAGCTCCCGTCTACGGCGCCCGGCGTAGACCGAAAAACCAACGAGGATGACGACCACGATCACAACGGCAATGAAGATTTCCACCGCTCACCTTCTGCGCTTTGGTCCGATGATAGATGCGGTGATGCCAAGGCTTGCCACATTGAAGAGAACATCGCTGCCGCCGGGTGCCTTCCAGGCGATCGGGTGGTCCGGCCGGGGTTCACCGCCCCGGGGCGGGCCGACTGACCCGCCCAACATGTCCGCCGGCCGGACACCCAGTGCGTCGTTTTCTGAAGCGTCAGGCTCAGCCGACGGCAGCCCGTCGGGCTTCGATCGCCCGCTGCTTTCGGATCTTCCGACGCTCGCGCTCGGACAAACCTCCCCAAATCCCGAACTTCTCGCTATTGGTTACGGCGAATTCGAGACACTCCACCCGCACTTGGCAGGCGGCGCATATCGCCTTGGCTTTGCGAGTCGAGGCCCCTCGCTCGGGGAAGAACAAGTCGGCGTCCGCACCCCGGCAGTTGGCATAGTCCTGCCAGCCGAGATCGTCCACCGCCAGTGCCTCGATCAGTTTCCTGTGCACGAGCCCTCCTGACGCTCGTGTAATTACACATGCGTAAGTTTCGCCGCGCGGGGACAACCTGTCAAGGGGATCTGCGACCTATTGCGCTCGCGCACGCGCGCTGCGCGCGTGCCGGCAGAAATCGGCCCGGTGCAGTGATCAGCCCAGGTGAGGTGGACTCCCGCTGGGGTCAAGACCCCTACGAGGGCCGGGGCGCCCCCACCACCGACCGCTCGACCGGGCCGGTCGCCCGCCGGGCCCGCCGCGCCACGGCCAGGGCGAGGCCGAGGACGACTACGAACGCAGTCATCGAGACCAGAGTGGAGCCGGCCGAGATTGCGCGCCACGAGGCGCCGGCCAGAAAACCGGCCGTCGCGAAGACCCCGGCCCAGGCGACCCCGCCGACCGCAGACGCGACCATGAATCGCCGCAGCGGCATGCCGGCCGTACCGGCGAGGGCGGGTACGAGCGCCCGGGTGATCGAGTTGAAGCGGGACAGCATCACGACCAGGCCACCCTTGGCGGCGAGATGTTGCATGACGGCGGGGGCGGCGGTACCCAGGCGTCTCCTGACCGGCTTCCAGCCGAGCACATCTGACCCCCACCTGCGGCCCAGACCGTACCCGACGAGACCGCCGAGGACCGATCCAACGATGGCGACGAGCACGACCGGGCCGAAGGCCGCAGTACCGATGGCGGCGGCTGCGCCCGCAGCGATCACCGCCAACTCACCCGGAACCGCCAGGCCGAGAAAGGCGGCAGACTCGCCGAAGGCCAGGAGTCCTACCGCCAGGTAGAAGATCCACCCATCTGTGCCGGTGAACAATTCCACGGCCGCCCCGTGAATAGTCATCTAGAGGCAACGCGAATGCGAGGCTCGTGTGCCTCTATACATGGTCGTCGCTTGGCGGCTCCTCCAGGTTTACCTCATCCTGGGAATCTGCCGGCTGACGCGGCGGATCTGGCGCCGACCGGTCTCCGGGGGACGAGTCGCGAGCGGCCCGGCGCTCTGCGGCCAGTTCCTGAATAGCCAGCTCGACGTCGGTGACAGGTGACGGTCCTTCGGGCTGGGTGGACCGGGCGACAGGCGGCGGCGTGCCCGCAAACGATGCCTGGTTGCCGGTGCCGGTCCGCCGCAGCGCCGCCACCAGCACCGCCACGCCTCCGATCAGCAGAAGCACACCCCAAAGCCGCCCGCCTTGCAGGAGGGACAGGAAGCGGGCCTTCGTCAGCCCGATGATGCCGGCCGCCAGGAAGATCGTCCCGAAGATCGCTGAAACCGGGTCGAACGGATGCCGTCGCATCTCAGCTCCTCTCCCACACGATGTGGACCTCGCCGAAGCCGACTTCTACGTCAAGCCTCAGCCCTCCCCCAGTGCCGTCTTCTCTCAGCCGGTACTCCAGATCGGCACCCACTTGTTGCTCATCACCTACGTGCAACTCACCGGCGATGACCCGGGCATCGAGGTCGAGAGGCACATCCGCCGGGACGATGATCCGCAGAGAACCGGCCGCCAGGCTGACGTCGGACTCGACCTGGCCTTCAACCGTCGCCAGGTCCGAGACCTCTGTCAGATCCAGCCAGAGTTCACCGGCGATGAGGCGGTACTCGTCCTGGATGGCGGCGATGCGGTCGGGGTGAAAACGCGGGTCCCCGAATCCGCCGACCAGCGGAATGTCAAACCAAGATGTGAACTGGAGCCCGGCCAGCAACAGGACCCCGATCAGTATGAGGGCACGTGACCTGCCGAAGAACGTGCCGATGAGCAAGCCCGCGCCGACGGTGATCACGGCCGCCGCGAAATAGCTCGACAGGGTGATCGCAACTGCGGCGGTGGAGTCAACGATCCCCATCACGCCGACCACAACCAGCACCGCGGCGACTGTGATCAGGCCGAGCGGCGACCGCTCAACCGGCCGCGGGCGCGGCGGTTCCTGGGTCGGTGGTGCCCCGGGCGGTGAAGGCGGGTAGGTGGACCGTGCCTCGGGGGGAGGAGGCCCCAGGCTCGGCGATGGCTCGGGCGGACGAGCGGGTGCGGACGCCGGCGCGATGGGTCGCACCACCGGCGCGGTGGGGGTCGGTTCGCTCCCGGAGGTAGAAGATGCCGTCGACCCTGAGCCCGGTTCCAAGCGGTCGGAGGCGGTTTCTCCGGTTGACGTTTCGTCGAAGAAACCCCGATACAGCAGGACGCCAACCACGAACAGCGCGGCCGCCGCGACCATGGTGGCGTTCACGGTCTCGAGACTGGCGACGAGAATCAGCACGGCGAGGCCGATGAGCGCCGCGCCGACCCACGGATTGCGGTCAGAGCCGCTGGACAGCCAGTTCTCGAGGATGGAGCGGGGCTCTCCGTCTGCCGGGACCAGCAGCCAGGCCGCGACATACAGCAACAGCCCCAGACCACCGAAGAAGCACGCACCGACGAAGGCAAGGCGCACGACGGACGGGCCGACGTCGAGGCGACGAGCGATTCCCGCAGCGACGCCGGCGAGGATGCCCGCCTGAGTGTCCCTGCGCAGCCCCTCCATTGTGCTCTCCCTTCAGGCGCGACTCGTTTTCAGCATCGTCGCATCGGACCCGGCAGGTAGGTATCGGGGATGCCCCCGGGACGACCCTGATGACGCACGCTTTCCTCAGGGGTTTCACCGGTTGTGGGGCGGTACGGCGCAATGAGATCATGTGTCCGTCTCAGGAGACGACCATCGCGACCCAGGCAGCCAACGACCACGCGGCGCTCGGACCGCCCAACTTCGGTGTATCACGCCGGCGCGACGAGCGCGTCGTGGCCGGTCTGGCGGGCGGCATTGCCGACGCTCTCGGTATTGATGCGGCCTATGTGCGAGCGGCCTTTGTCGCTCTTCTCACTGCCGGCGGCTTGGGCGCCCTGCTGTACGCGATCGGGTGGATGCTCACCGCGCATCATGTCGTTGATGGTCCATCAGAGCCGATCGTCGCTTCCTCCGCCTCAGAGCGGAACCGGACCGTCGGCGCCGGTATCGCGTTCGCCGGGGTCCTGCTGGCGTTGTCGGAGACCAGCTTGTGGCTGGGATCCTCCAGCGGCGCAGTCACGCTGACTGCGTTCGGCCTGGCGACTCTTTGGGCTCGCAGCGATCGTGCACAGCGGACCCGATGGACCAACGCCCTGCTCGGCGGAGAGGACTCAGAGCGGAGCCGCCGCGAGCTGGGCCTGCGGGCGGTCGCCGGCGGATTGCTGATTGCCGTGGGTTTGACCCTGTTCTTCACGACCTCCGATGCATTGCGCCCGGCGGGTAGTGTCGTGCTGGCCGCATTGATCTCAGGGGTGGGCTTGTTGCTCGTGTTCGGGCCGTGGGTGTTCCGGCTGTCCGCCGACCTGCGCAATGAGCGCCTCGAGCGGGTCCGCTCTGAGGAGCGAGAGGAACTCGCCGCCCACCTCCACGATTCCGTGCTGCAGACCCTCGCGCTGATTCAGCGTTCCAAAGACCCGGCCGAGCAGGCGATTCTCGCCCGGATCCAGGAACGAGAGCTCCGTTCCTGGCTGTTCGGGTCCGGCACGACCAACGGAGGGACTCTGGCCCGTGCCATCGAACAGGCGGCTGCCACCGTCGAACGCGACCACCAGGTCGCAGTCGAACTGGTGACCGTCGGCGACTGCGAGCTCGACTACAAGATCGACGCGTTGGTCGGCGCGACTCGCGAAGCGATGGTCAACGCCGCCAAGCACTCCGGCGCCCGGTCCGTCTCGGTGTATTTGGAAGTCTCGGAGAGCGAGGTCGACGTGTTCGTCACCGATCAGGGCATAGGCTTTGACCCGGAGTCGGTGGCGGAGGACCGCTACGGAATCAGCGACTCGATGGTTGGACGGATGTCCCGCCACGGCGGCCACGTCGAGATCGAGTCGCAGCCCGGTGAAGGCACCGAAGTGCACATCACGATCACGAGGAGCACCCGATGACGATCTCGGTCTTTCTGGTCGACGACCATGCGCTCTTCCTCAGCGGTGTCCGGGCCGAGCTGGGCGACGAGTTCGACATCGTCGGACAGTCCTCCGACGTCGACGAGGCAATCGGCGCGGTCCTCTCGACCCACCCCGACGTGGTGCTGGTCGACGTACACATGCCGGGCGGCGGCGGCCACGCGGTTGTCTCCTCGGTGGCCGAGCGTGCGCCCGCCATCAAATTTCTCGCCCTGTCGGTCTCGGACGAGCCGGACGACGTGATTGCCATGATCAGGGCCGGTGCCCGGGGGTACATCACCAAGTCGATCGCGGCCGGGGACCTGGGCGCGGCGGTGCGCCGGGTGCACGAAGGCGATGCGGTGTTCTCACCCCGGCTGGCGGGCTTCGTCCTCGACGCTTTTGCCGGGACAGTGCAAGGACCGATCGATCCCGAACTGGATCAGCTGACGGGTCGCGAGAAGGAAGTATTGCGTCTCATCGCCCGGGGGTTTGCCTACAAGCAGGTAGCGCGCAAGCTCGACATCAGCATCAAGACGGTGGAAACCCATGTGTCGTCTGTGCTGCGCAAGCTCCAGCTCTCAAACCGCCATGAGTTGACCAGGTGGGCGAGCGACCGGCGGATCGTCTGAGCTGACTCCGCCGAGCGCCCGGTGCGCGCACCGGCTGGCACAGGCAGGCAGGCATCCACCGTGGACGCGGGTGCCCGGAGACCGATGTCATAATGGCCCCGGACTGCGGAAGGACGGCGGTGGCAACGACTCTCGAACGGCGCAGGCGGCGGGTCCCTTGGATCGTCGAGCTGTACCGGACCGACGTGGGCAAGAAGTACGCCATGGCGATCACCGGAATCCTCCTGCTCGGCTTCGTCGTGGCCCACATGGCGGGCAATCTGCACATGTTCGAGGGTGCCACCCAGATCAACCACTACGGCGAAGGTTTGCGTGACATCGGCGAACCGCTGTTCCCCCGCACGCTGTTGCTCTGGGTCTTCCTGCGGGCGCCTCTCATAGCGGCGTTCATCATCCACATACACGCCGCCTACTACCTCGGCTACCGCAACCTGCAGGCCCGCGCGGTCAAATACCAGTCGCCTCGCGATTACCTGGCCGCTGACTACGCCAGCCGCACCATGCGCTGGAGCGGAACGATCGTACTGCTCTTCCTGATCTGGCATCTCGCCGATCTGACCTGGGGGGTCGAGTTCGTCAACCCCGAGTTCGTGCGCGGCGAGGTGTACGACAACCTCCTTTTCAGCCTCCAGCGGTGGCCGGTTTGGTTGCTCTACGTAGTGGCACAACTGGCGCTGGGGTTCCACGTGTATCACGGGGCCTGGAGCATGTTCCAGAGCCTGGGCTTCTACTCTCCTCGGTTCAACCGCTTCCGCCGTGTGTTTGCCACCGGCTTGATGGTGATCATCGTCGGCGGATTCCTCACCGTGCCCGTGGGCATCGCCACCGGAATCATTCACTGAAAGTAGGACACCGATGAGCACAGCCACACTCGACTCCAGAGTGCCTTCCGGGCCCATCGAGGATCGGTGGGAGAACCACAAATTCAGCATCAGGCTCGTCAACCCGGCTAACAAACGCCGCTTCACGATCATCGTCGTCGGCACTGGACTCGCCGGAGCATCGGCCGCTGCCACCCTGGCCGAGCTGGGCTACAGCGTGAAGGCGTTCACCTTCCACGATTCGCCCCGCCGGGCCCATTCGATCGCCGCCCAGGGCGGCATCAACGCGGCGAAGAACTACCAGAACGACGGCGACTCGGTGTACAGGCTGTTCTACGACACCGTCAAGGGCGGCGATTATCGCTCGCGCGAATCCAACGTGTACCGGCTCGCGCAGGTCTCAGTGGACATCATCGACCAGTGCGCCGCCCAGGGCGTCCCCTTCGCCCGTGAATACGGCGGGCTGCTGGCCAACCGGTCGTTTGGCGGGGCCCAAGTCTCCCGCACGTTCTATGCCCGGGGCCAGACCGGCCAGCAGTTGCTGCTCGGCGCCTACCAGGCCCTGATGCGCCAGGTCCACCTCGGGACGGTGGACCTCCACACGTACACCGAGATGCTCGACGTCGTCATCCATGACGGTCGGGCGGTGGGGATCGTCACCCGAAATCTGCTCACAGGCGAAGTCCAATCGCACTCCGCCCACGCCGTGGTCCTGGCTACCGGCGGGTACGGCAACGCCTACTTCTTGTCGACCAACGCCATGAAATCCAACGCCACCGCAGTGTGGCGGGCAACCAAGCGTGGGGCTTACTTCGCCAACCCGTGCTTCACCCAGATCCATCCGACCTGCATCCCCGCCTCCGACGAGTTCCAGTCCAAGCTGACGCTCATGTCGGAGTCTCTGCGCAACGACGGCCGGATCTGGGTCCCGCATAAAGCCGGCGACGAGCGCCCGCCGGGGGAGATCCCCGAGAGCGAGCGCGACTACTACCTAGAGCGCATCTACCCGGCATTCGGCAACCTGGTCCCCCGCGATGTCGCCAGTCGCGCGGCCAAGCGGATGGTCGACCAAATGCACGGCGTTGGACCCCTCCAGAACGGCGTGTACCTCGATTTTGCCGACGCCATCGAGCGCCTTGGGGAGGACGTCGTTCGCGCCCGGTACGGCAACCTCTTCGAGATGTACGAGCGGATCACCGGCGAGGACCCCTACCGGCAACCCATGCGGATCTACCCGGCCGTCCACTACACGATGGGCGGGTTGTGGGTGGACTACAACCTCATGACCAACGTGCCGGGTCTCTACTCGCTGGGTGAGGCAAACTACTCAGACCACGGCGCCAACCGGCTCGGTGCCAGTGCATTGATGCAAGGCCTTGCCGACGGCTACTTCGTCATCCCCTACACCATTGGCGACTACCTCTCCGACTATTTGAACGACGACGTCATGTCGACCGACGAGCCGGTGTTCAAACAGGTCGAGCGAGACGTGTCCGACCGCACTCAGCAGCTCCTCTCGATCGGCGGCACCCGCACCGTCGATTGGTTTCACCGTGAGCTCGGCAAGCTGCTGTGGGACTACTGCGGCATGGCCCGGGACGAGGAGGGCCTGGAGAAAGCCGCGGCTGAGATCCGCAGTTTGCGGGGAGAGTTCTACAAGGACGTTCGAGTGATGGGCTCGGGCGACACCCTCAATCAGGGACTGGAGAAAGCAGGCCGCGTGGCCGACTTCTTGGAACTCGCCGAGCTGATGTGCATCGACGCGCGTCACCGGCGTGAATCCTGCGGGGGCCATTTCCGGCTCGAGTCCCAAACGGAAGAGGGCGAAGCGCTCCGCGACGACGAGAATTTCAAATACGTCGCGGCTTGGGAATGGCAAGAGGAAAACGAGCCGGTCCTCCACAAGGAAGATCTCGATTTCGAGTACGTCAAGCTGTCGCAACGCAGCTACAAGTAGGAACGGACGCGATGCACTTGACACTGCGAATCTGGCGCCAGGACGGTCCAACCGATGATGGCCGGTTCGAGACGTACGACGCCCCCGACATCTCCGAGGACATGTCGTTTCTCGAGATGCTGGACGTGGTCAACGAGCGTCTCATCGCAGCCGGCCGGGAGCCCGTTACGTTCGATCACGACTGCCGGGAGGGGATCTGCGGTTCCTGCGGGCTGATGATCAACGGCAAGGCGCATGGCCCCCAGCTCGGTACAGCTACCTGCCAGCTGCACATGCGTAAGTTTGTCGACGGCGACACGATCGTGATCGAACCGTGGCGAGCCACTGCTTTCCCTGTGATCAAGGACCTCTTCGTCGATCGGGGTGCATTCGATCGCATCATCGAGGCGGGCGGCTACATCACCGTGGCCACAGGCTCCGCCCCGGACGCCAACTTGCTGCTGGTACCGACCGATGCTGCGGAAGCGGCGATGGATGCCGCGGCCTGCATCGGCTGCGGAGCGTGCGTCGCCGCGTGCCCGAATAGCGCCGCCCAACTGTTCACAGCCGCCAAGATCACCCAGCTGAACCTGCTTCCTCAGGGCCAGCCCGAGCGCTGGTCGAGAACAGAGCACATGGTCGAGACGATGGAGCGCTACTTCGGTTCCTGCACCAATCACGGCGAGTGCGAAAAAGCCTGCCCCAAGTCGATCAATCTCGACACCATCGCTCAGATGAACCGGGACTACCTCCAGGCCAAGCTTCGCAACCGTCACCTATTGGGCCAGACCTGACCCCACGCCCGCTGTTCGTGGTTCGGCCGGACATCTGATCCACGTGTTCCTGCCGTCGAGACTCGGGCCGTCGCGTTCCCAGATCCTGTCGCGACCGCCGAGAGGTGCGGACGAAAATCTACGAATATCTTGGATCGGTGAACGACACAACGACGTGGCGATCGGAGATCATCGGCGCCCAGTGCACCTGATCCCCTAGCGGTCGCCCACGTACTAGTCATCGCGGGGGGCACAGATTTGGCCCCTTCCTACCTCTCCCAGTTGCCCATCATGGCCGTGATTGGGTGGGCGACGGGTGAATCCCCGTCACAGCATGGAACGCTGACCCTCCACCGGCGCTGCGGAGAGGTCTTCGCAGCGCGGGGCAGAGCACAACGGGGGACGGGAAGCCAGGGCGAGAAGTGCCTGGGACGCGGCGGGGAGACTCCCATGCCAGGGAACACATCTGGGGGCTACATGTCCGAGCGCCAGCCCGGAGCGTGCCGGGGTGGCGTTCTGTGTCGCGACCACGGGGCAACACTGGTCGAAAGCGCCGTTGTATTCGCGCTCATCGCCCTCCCGATCCTCATCGGTATCCTCGAGTTCGGCCTGGTCTTCAAGGACTGGATAACGATCTCACACGCCAGCCGGGAGAGCGCTTCGGCGCTGGCGGCCGCCGCCGACGATCCGGTCGCAGACATAAGCGCCCTGCGGGCCATCGAGCAGTCCTTTGCCGGAGCGAATCTCAACGCCATCGGTGAAGTGAGGATCTTCAACCCGGACGGCGGGCCCGTGAATACCTACAGCTACACGCCGGCCAGCGCCTGCACCTGGTCACCGTGTCCGGATCCCGACCTGCCCGGGCTCTACATCCAGCCGCCCTGGGCACCCGTAGACCGTGACGTGGAGGTGGGCAACCTCGACCGGGCAACCGTCGAGATCGACTTCACGCACAACTGGGTGACAGGTTTCTTCGGCAGCACGATCGACCTCTCCCGTTCGGTCACGAACCAGCTCGAACCACAGATGTTCAGCTCATGATTCGTAACGATCGAGGCATAGCATCGGTGGAGTTCGCCCTGCTGCTGCCCATCCTGCTCCTGCTGTCGGTGGTGGCGGCGGAATTCGGCTTTGCCTTTGTCGACTGGCTGGCCGTCTCCAACTCAACCCGCACGGCGGTACGCGTGGCAGCATCCGGCGGCGACGCCCCAACGACGGATGCTGCGATCCTCTCCGCCATCGAGGACGCAATGGCCGGCGCGCCGCGGGCGACGATCACGTCTGTCGAGATCTACGAGGTGCTGGTAGATGGCAGCCAGGGCCTGACCCAGGGCTACCCCTATTCGGGCGGATTCGGTGGCTGCAGCCCATGCGGCTGGCCGGCCGGTTCGCGCAGCACCGTCTTCGCCAGCCTCGACACGGTGGGGGTGCGGATCAACTGGACTCACGACTGGGTCGTGGGTCTCTGGGCCGCGGCGCCGGCCAGCTGGTCAGACCAGGAGATAATCCGCCTCGAGCCGGAATTTGGACTTTGAGGTGGCGAGTCCGGCGCTGCCGCCGGCGAATTCAACGGCATCTGTCCGACGACAACGCAGCCATGCTCCCGCTGTTCGCCGTGATGATGGTGGTCCTGATCGGGATGGCTGCCTTTGCCACCGATTTGGGTTGGATGTTCGTCAATGCCAGCCGGATACAGCGAGTGGCGGAGGCGTCTGCGTTGTCGGGTGTTGTCGAGCTTCCGAGCAGCCCCGCCAACGCCGCGACGGTTGCGGTGACGGTCGCATCCCAGAACGGCTATCAGGGTGGTCCCTCGACAACGGTGACGCCCAACCCACAGCCGGGCGGCGAGCTGACTCAACTCGAGGTCACGATCAGCGATGAGATCGACCTCTTCTTCCTGTCGATCTTCGGTATGGATACGCAAACGATCACGCGAAACGCTACCGCGGAGTATCTGCCTCCGCTGCCGCTGGGTTCCCCGTACGGCATCTTCGGAAACAGTTGTGATCCGTCGCAACCCGGCTGCACGGGTCAGCCCAACTTCTGGGCGAACATCCACGGCATCGACACCGACACGCGGATGGGCGATGCATTCTCGTCACGCTGCGCCGACAACACCGGGAGTGTGGAGACCTGTCCCACCAGCAACGCCCACCGCAGCTCCGGCTATGTGTACGGAATCGAGGCCAATGGGGCGGCCGGCTTCCGCGTCCAATTTCTCGACATCGCCCACCACAACGACTCGGGCGGCTTCCCGACCAGCGATACCATCAGGACCGGCGACCGCGGCTGCGAGGACTCGTGGGGCAATCCGGGCGATCCCGGGTGCGGGATGCACATGGAGCTCACGCTCTACGGGCCGGACGCGACGCCGCTGGTGCTGGACAACCCGGTCGTCTGCCAAACGACCGTCGCGCCACAGCCCCAGGTCGACGTGACCGATCCTTATACCTGGTCGTCGCCGGCCGGATGTTTCGACGTGGCGGCCGCGCTGCCCGGCATCTACGTGCTGCAAGTGCGAGCCGTCGACATGGCCGGCAACGACTTTGACGACGGCCTGAACCGCTACTCGGTCCGCGCGCAGGGTATCGGCGGGCCCGCCCGACTCTACGGGCTGCGTGACATGGCCCTGTACAACAACGCGGTCGGCACAACGACCGACTTCTTCCTCGCCGAAGTTCAGGAGTTCTATCGCGGGCGCACCTTCGTCGTGGAGCTGTACGATCCCGGCGACGCTGGCGGCGGCGGGACGGTCAAGGTGCGGGCGCCGAACGGCGCCGGCTGGAGCACAGTTGGTGAGTGCGAGATGTTCGTTCGGCCGGATGTGACCGCCAGCTGGACCAGCCGCGGGACACGAATGCCGTGCGAGTTCTTCGCCGACAACGGCGGTGGCGGCCCCGATGACTACAACGGCGATTTCGTGAAGCTCGAGATGCAGCTTCCCGACACCTACACCTGCGCACCGAACTGCTGGTGGAAGATCGACTACGTCTTCCCCGGCAGTCCGACGGACACGACCACATGGAGCGCCAGCATGGTCGGGGCTCCTGTTCACCTGATTCCATAACGGGGCTACATGCGCCGCAGGTGAGCTTGTCGTGAAAAGACTGATTTATGACAATTCACTCACGGTAGTAGGTTCACATATAGTGGTATTCTCGACGGCGGGGCTGGGAGGCCCCCCGTGCGCGGCGACCGCTCTCGCCGCGCCGGCCATGCCAACACTGGGGTGGACGGGGATCGATGGGCTGGGGACTGCCGGGGAGCGACAAAGAGCGGAGGCGATCGCACGCCGAGCAGGGTGCGACGCTCCTCGAGTTTGCGCTCGTGCTGCCGGTGATCGTGCTCTTTGTGGTCGGGATTGCGGAGTTCGGGCTGGCATTCAAGGACTTCCTGTCCGTCTCCAATGCGGCACGGGAGGGCGCCCGGATCGCGTCATCTGCAGGCAACGAGCCCACCGCCGACTGTTCGGTGCTGGCCGGACTCTCGGATTCGCTCACCGCCCTCGACCTGCAGCAGCTCGAGCGGGTCGAGATCTTCCGTGGTATTCCCGGCGGCGGCCAGGATCCCACGAAGACCAACGTCTATACCTATGTGACCGGTGACCCAGCCGTCTGCGCCAACTGGACGCAATCGGTGCTGTGGGACCCGACGACCCGCAACACCATCACCGGCCCGACCAGCCCGCTCGACATCATCGGCGTGAAGCTGGTGTACGACCACGACTGGATAACGAATCTCGGGCCGTTTGGCGGGACTCTGCAGTTGGAGCAAGCCACCATCACCCGCCTGGAGCCGGAGGCCTTCGAGTGATCTTTCGACAGCTCGCCGGCCGCGATCACGGGTCGGCCATCATGCTCCTGTCGGCGGTCGTGGTGCTCCTGCTCGGGCTGGCCGCGTTCGCGGTAGATCTCGGGTGGCTGTGGGTGAATGCCAGCCGTGTCCAGAACGCCGCGGACGCAGCCGCACTCTCGGGCGTGACCCACCTGCCGGCCGATGCCGTTCAGGCGCAAACATCGGCCGAAGCTGCGGCGCTCGCCAACGGCTACGTGATGGGCGGCGGCACCAGTCTGTCCTCCTCGGTTGGGATCGACAACAGCTTGAATGTGACCCTGACAACACCGGTCGACACGTTCTTCCTGCGGGTTCTGGGCCAGGACCAGGTGACGATCAGCCGAGCCGCCACCGCGCAGTACATTCTCCCAGTACGGCTCGGCAGCAACATCAACCGCTTTGGGGTCGAGTCCGACAACAACTTCTGGGCTTCGATCAACGGCGAGTTCACGGATTATGAGGACGGCGACGCCTACGCCACCAGCTGCATCGTCGGCGGCATCGGCGATTCACCTGACAACAGCTGCGACACGGGACCCAATGGGGAATACCGGAGCGGCGGATATTATCTGGCGGTCGAGGTGGCGCCGGGCACTCCCACGCTCAGCGTCGAGATCTACAACGCGGCGTTCTACGACGGCTCGCCTGAAACGGGTGAGTATCTGTTGCCGGATTCGAACAATGGTCCGCGCACCACCTACTCGTTGTATCCACCCGACAGTACGCCCTACGACGTAACGGACCTCGGAGCCAGCGTCTGCAGCCTCGGGGTCGATGCAGAGCAGGCCGGCTACACCGATTGGGTGACGCTGTGCACGATCTCGCCCACGCCGGGCATCTACACGCTCCAGATCGAAACCGATGGCGGAGGGACGTTCAACAACTTCGCCGTGCGCGCGCCCCAGGCCACGGCCGTGTACGGGCTCGGGGATATCAGCATCTATTCACGCGTGTCGGCAGGCACGACTCGGGTGGACCTCGCCGAGATCCCCGATGTGCATGCAGGCAAGACGCTGATCGTCGGCCTCTTCGATCCGGGAGACTCCACGGGCAATGGGACGATCTCGGTGGTGGCGCCAGGGACAGTTCCCAGCAGCTGCCGGTGGCGCGTGCGCGGAACCGCGACGTGGACCAATAGCTGCACGATCGACACCGTCTCAGCCGGGGGGCCCAGCCAGCTCAACGGCTCATGGGTCGATTGGGAGATCGAGATTCCCGGTGCCTATACCTGCACGCCGGCGGTGGGACCGGGCTGCTTCTGGAGCCTCGACTTCACGTATTCCGCAGTGGCGCACGATCGCACCGTGTGGTCCGCTCGGGTTGTCGGCAATCCGGTGCGGTTGGTGGTGGGGTGATGAGGCGGGGTAAGGCGACTAGCGAGCGGGGGGCGGCGGCTGTCGAGACGGCATTTCTGGTCACGTTCGTGCTGGTCCCATTGGTGATCGGGGCAGTGGAGTTCGGCTTCGGGTTCAATGAGTGGCTGTCGGTGACCGCCGCCACCCGGGAAGGGGTGCGGGCTGGTGCCTCTGCCGGGCCGCTGGAAGCCATCAACCCCGGCGACAAAGACGCGGATTGCCTGGCGCTCGAGGCGGCCGCCGGAGCCCTGACCAGCGTCGACGGCGACGCAGTGGCCGAGATCTGGATCTTCAAAGCCGATGCCGGCGGCAATCCCACTGCCTGGAACCGATACCGGCCGAAGGTCGACACGGACCTTCCTGGGTCTCTGTTCTGCAACAACTGGGTCCGAATCGGGCCAATCGGCTGGCCGATTGCCTCCCGGGACAACTCAGGTGCCAACCGGGACAACATTGGGCTGCGGGTGGTGTTCGACCACGCCTGGGTAACCGGCCTTCCGCCCTTCTCGGGCTCCGTGCAATGGCGCAGCGATACCATCATGCGAATCGAGCCCGAAGCCGACCTCTAGCGGGCAGGCTCACGACTCCGACCACCCAGCGTGCGCATCGACGCGCCCAGAGGACCCGGCCCCGCGCTCCGAACTTCGAGAAGACAGCATGAACATCAACGATTTTTGCTAATGCCTGCGGCTGACATGCCGATATCTCCGATACCACCCAGAGCGCGAACGGGTTCATGGGGGGTGGGCGAGCACGTAAGGGATAGCGCAGTGAGTGAACTCAGCGGCAATCTTCAAGACTTCCCCCTGCCGGACGTTCTCCGGCTCCTGGCGAAGAGTCGCAAACAAGGCGTGTTGCACGTCTACGGCGACGTCAATCGCGGTCGCGTGTATCTGGAGGACGGGCGCGTCAGCTACGCCACGACTCGTGCCGGCGACGATTTCGCCGATTCCGACCCGTCCCACGACAAGGGTGGCGCCGAACGGCGGCGGGTCGAGCTGGGCGACATCAAAGATCGTGACCCCGGGCAATTCCAGGATCATCTCAAGGCCCAGATCGTGGAGGTGCTGGTGCGGCTGGGCCGGGAAACCACCGGCAGTTTCGTTTTCCAGAATGGGGTGGCGCCGGCCGAACCCGTCAAGGAGCCCATGCCGGTCGATGAGCTGCTGGCCGATGCCGAGGCAGAGCTCAAGGAATGGAACCGAATCGAAGCGATCATCGGATCCACGGCCACACCAATGACCATGGTCGGGACCATGGAAGCCGATCAGACAATCACAATCGATGGACTGGCGTGGAACGCCTTGGCGGTCATGGCCGGCTCCGCGGCTGCTCGGGATGTGGCCGAACAGCTCGGCCAGTTCGAGATTGTCGCCGGTCGTACCCTGGCAAGGCTCGTCGAGCAGGGTCTGGTGGAGAAGCAGGATGACCACCGGGCTGAAGACCGCGCCCCCACGCCCGATCCGGTCGGCGTCGAGCTTTCGGAGCTCGAAACCAAGGCCGTGCTGTCGGCACTCAGCGACGAACCGGAAGACGGCGACGACGAACTGCCGGTCGACGGCGAAGACGCCGGCGAGACCGACGACGGCTGGGGCGGACTCGAAGATCCAGAACAACTGCCGGTCGAGATCGACGTCCTCGGGGATGGTGATCACCCACCGGCCTCCGAGCTGGCTCGGCGCTGGCGAAACCTTCGCTCCAGCCCCGGAAACTGACGCCCACCCGACATATCAACTCTGAGTGGGTGGCTAGCCACAGCTTGTGGACAACGCCGGCCGGGTCACGAGGTTTCTCTGGCAGATTGGGCCAGCGGGTCGTAAGCTGGCGCCGTTCCACGCACGATCCGGGGGGCCGGATGTCAGAATTGAGCGGCGACCTGCGGGATTTCCCGCTTCGCCAGATGCTCGAGCTGATCGCAACGGGATCCAAGAGCGGGATTCTCGTGATCACGGCCGACTCGCTCCGAGGGTCAGTCTTCTTCAAGGATGGCCGGGTGATCTTCGCCACGACCCGGGCCGGTCCCGGCAAACCCGAGGACGCGGCCGACAGGCGCCATCCCGCCGACGCCAACGAGGCCAACATCGTCACCAGCGTGCTCATGCGGTTGCTGCGCCTCGAAGAGGGCACGTTCGTGTTCCAAAGCGGCGTGGAACCCATGCACCCGACAACTGGTGACCTCACGGTCAAAGAGGTTCTCGACAGCGCCGAGAAACTCCTGTCGACCTGGAGCGAGATCGAGGACTCGATCAGCTCGATTCATCAGACCTTTGCGATCCGGCCCACCAGCGATCCGGGCGAGGTCGTCGTGTCCGCCGAGCAGTGGAAAATACTCGCCGCGATGGGATCAGGCCGGTCCGCTGCAGAGATCGCCAGTGTGGCGGCTCTTCCCGAGTTCGATGTCGCGTCGGCGATGGCCGACCTCGCCGATCGCAAGTTGATCACGCCGGTGGAGCTGGAACCTGAGGACGCGGAACCGGACGCAGAGGAACTCGTGTCCGAAGGCGAGGGACCGGCCCCCGAAACTAGTGGGTCGCCCGAACCTTCAGAAATCGAGGCACTCGAGCTGGCGCATGTGGTGGGCGAACCATCCTTGGCTGAACGATATGAATACTACGTCAACAGTCGGGGAGCCGAGCTTCGTGAGCCGCCCGCAGAGGAGCCGGCCGTGCTGCTCGACCTCACTGATGGAGCCATGGAGCTACTCGAAGCAACGGCGGTCCACGACGAACCTCCGGCCGAGCCGTCATCCGAGCTGGCCCGGCGCTGGCGCGACCTGCAAAGGGGCACACTCGACCTAGACGAAGAATGACTCCGGATCTACCCCAGGACCTCGTTGCGCTGATCACACCATTCGACCGCTCCGGCGAGCTGGACCTGGACGCCCACCGTCACAACATCAAGCACCTGTCACAAGCCGGTATGAGCGGGGTATTGATCGGCGGGTCGACCGGCGAGGGCCCCTACCTGGAGGTGGGTGAGCGGCGCTCGCTCATCGAGGAAGCCAAGTCCTTGTTCCCGGAGGCACATGTCATGGCCGGTATCGCGGCCGAAACGAACCGGGGGGCACAGGCTCAGCTTCAGGAGGTGGCCGACGCGGGGGCGGGCTCGGTGCTCGTCCTGACCCCGACCACCATGACGCGAGGGGATGCTGCGGCCGTCGCGCGGTACTACCGGGTACTGGCCGCCGAGACACCACTCCCGCTGCTGCTCTACTCGGTTCCCAGGTGGACCGCCTACGAGCTACCGGAAGCGCTGGTCGACGAACTGGCCGAGCTCCCGGCCATCATCGGTATGAAGGATTCGGGCGGCGACATCCGCCGTGTCGCCCGCTTAGCTGCCAGCGTGCCGGTCCACTTCCGCCTCTACAACGGGGCGAGTGCCGTCCTCGCCCAGGCGATCTGGTCGGGCGCGCACGGGGGCATCACTGCTTCGGGCAACTACGCACCGGAACTCGTGCGCCGCGTCATAGTCGACGGGCGGGTGGAGGACCAGCGCCGGCTAGCCGGTATCGCCGCCGCAGTGGAACGGGGCGGCATCCCGGCTGTGAAAGTAGCCGCAGAGGCGACCGGTATGAAACCCGGCTGGCCCCGGGCACCGCTGGCCCCGCTGAGCCCCGAAGAAAGCGATCGCATCGCCGCGCTACTGCACAGCTGAGTGATCCCGCCTTGCTACGATCACGACCTCTCTGGAAGGGAAATTGATGGCAGTGAAGTTCATGAGTCCGGAATGGGCGCAAACGATGACCGACGCGCTCAACGCTGACGACGGATTCACGAAATCCATCGCAAACGTCGACTTGACACTGGCCTACAAGGTCAACGACGGCCCCGATGGCGAGACCGAGTACCACCTGGCGGTTGCCGACGGAGCTGCGGCCGTCAACCTGGGCCCGGCTGCCGACCCTGACGTGACGATCACCAGCGGACACGACACCGCCATGGCACTCCAGCGAGGAGAGCTGAATCCCCAGGCCGCCTTCATGACAGGGAAAATCAAAGTCGCCGGCAACCTGGCGATGTTGATGATGCACCAGGCGGTGCTGAGCGCTTTCTCTGCCGTCAGCCAGGACATCGATATCGAGTTCTAGCCGAACGAGCTGATGTAGGAGGGCGCGGCGGCGCACCCTCCTACTACGGATGCATGTGGCTAATTGACGGCGTCTTTCAGCGCCTTGCCGGCTTTGAATGCCGGCGAATTGCTGGCGGCTATCTGGATCGCGGCGCCGGTTTGGGGGTTCCGGCCTTGGCGTGCAGCGCGATGACGGACCTCAAACGTTCCGAATCCGCTCAGCTGGACCTTGTCGCCCCTCTTCAGCGCGCCCGTGATGGAATCGAGCACGGCGTCTACCGCAGCCGAGGCGGCGGCCTTGGAGTCGCCCGTGGCGTCGGCGACGGCGTCGACCAAATCACCCTTGTTCATCTCAGTTCCCCTCCTTCTGGGAGAATTACAGCGCTGTCATTATATGGCGTCAGATGGCCGCACGGAAGCAAAGTGCTTGCAACTGCTGGCCTTTCTCGCTCTGCCGGTTACCGGCAACCTGGAAAAGACACGACCGTTCGACCCTCCAACAGCCCGTCACGGTCGCCGTGACGCCGCCGAATCTACGCGACGATCGACCCTGGAGGGTCATTTCACGATGTTCCGCCTCGGGTGCCAACATACGCTCGATGCCGGGCCGCTTACTCAATCCGGGTTCGCTGGCGATCGCCGTTTTGATCGTCTTGGGCTCGTGTGGTGCCGGCGTAACGATCTCCTCGCCGTCGGATCCTCCCCCCGGCGGTTTCGACCTCAGCGAGCCGGAGATCCAGGCCGCTCTCGGCTCACCCCGCCTGGAAACCCCAGCATGGCAACGGCGGGCAGGCGACCTGAACGTTGTGGGCCAGGGCACCGTCCCCGATCCAGATGAGATCGATTTGATCGAAGCAGTGGCGCGGGATGTGCCCAACGTGATTTGGGATGAAGTTCCCATTCGCGACGTGGTCCGCGTGCCCCAGGCGCCCGGCAATCGTACAGCCCACCAACAGCCCGTTGCGTATGCGCTGGGGCCGGACGTGTACTTGCTGGACCGAGCATTTGAGCTCTCCGCGGACGGCAGCTCCCGCTACGACCTGGCCCGAGCCTTCGTTCACGAACTTGTCCACGTGGCCCAGTTCTTCTCGATGACCGACGACTACGTATCGGCTGCGCTGTCCGGTGAGGTCGGTGCAGTCGACCCGACGATCGGCTCTGAGCTGGTGGGCGACTTCGCCGCCACCACCGGTTGGAGCAAGGTTGGGTCGGGAGTCGACGCCGGCTGGTTTCTGCCCGACGGAGTTGAAGCCGCCACCAGATACGGGCGCACCAGCCCTGGTGAGGACATGGCGGAGTCGGTCACACTGGTCGCCATCGGGCTGCCGGAGCTGGTGCCACAGGATCGGGTCCGCTGGGTTGAGAGCTGGCTGGGCGTGACCGCCGACTCACTGGCCCGCGGGCGGCCGTGGGCGCCGGCCGGTTCCGAAGAAGTTCGCTCCCGGAGCAACCTGTACGACGAGGAGAGCGTGGCGGGACTGGCATTGGAGCGGGCCCACATCGAACCCATCTATTTCGAACTGCCGGTCGGGATGCCGGCCGCAGAGGAATTGGCGCAACTGATCACGACCGAGTTGTTGTCACGAGGCATGTCCGGATCGCTGCGGTCCCTCGAACTGGGCGGCCTCCCCCGCTTCGGAGGTGCATTCGCCGCGCCGGAAGGGGTCACATGGTGGGTCGAATTGTGGGACTTCCGGTCCCGCCCGTCTGGTACGACGGGTCCCGATACCCCGGTGCTCACCTACGTCGCTATCTGGTGAGCGAAGCGAGCGGGCAGACCCCGAACCTGGTCACGGCAGCGTGAACGGCACCCGGATTCCGATCGATGCACCACCCTCGCTCGTCAACGACACTTCGTAATCCCCCGGATCGAGGCCCTCGATTTGGAAGACGAAATGTCCCCAGGCCTCGGCCCACGCCGAGGTCATCACCGCATAGTCCGATCCGGTGACGTCGCCGAGAATATTCGAGCCGCGGAAGTCGGCCTGCACTGCCGATCCGCTTCGTGTGAGCCCGATCTGGAGGGTCGCTTCGAACGGTCGAGCCCAGCCCTCGACCCAGACGACCGGCTCGGCTATGACGTCGTTCGGTTCGATGATGACCGGAGGGGGCGCCACCACCAGCCGGCCGAAGGTGTTCGAGGTTGGCTCGCCGAAGGGCTCGTAGTCGAGGACGATCCGTCCTTCGTCCGGGAACGCACGGTACCGGGGCCCGGTCACCGGGTACGTGAACACCACTGCGAACGTCCCAAATTCATCGAGCACCACCAGAATCGGGCCATGCGGGGTGGCCAGTTGCATCGCCTCCTCCCGTGTGCCCGCCAATTCATCCCACGAGATGGTCATCCGCTCTTCGTTGGCCAGGCCGGTCACGGGTATCTCGTCCGCAGGTCGAATATCGGTGGTGATGTCCTCCACCAGCCCAGGCGTGAATCCCGACCCGAGTGTGATCACGAGACGGTTGCAGTCGCCGGAGACGCCGTGACGCATCGAGTACACGTGGTCGGCAGACCAGGTACCCGCTCCTTCCGGCTCGGTTTGGAAAATGCCGATGGCACCGCCCGCATCGCAGGCCAGTCGGGCAAAATCGACCGGCAACCCGTCCGAGATGGGCTCGAGAAACGCCGAGTTCACCCAGCCGATCGGCCGGCCCCCGTGCAGCGGCTCCAGCAGGCCGGACAGACGGACGGGATCCAGCAGCTCCACCCGCCACCATGTCCCGCCGTCCGGCGAGATTGCCTCCTCGCCCGTCCAGGCGACTCCGGCGTACGCCGGTGCCAGCCCGGCGAGTATGTCGGCTCCGGGGTCGGGCCCGTGGCGGACATTGAGAACATCGTCGACTGCTACGCCCGCCACTCGATGCGTCGGCACGGGGCCGGTGGGTGCCGGCGGCTCGCGGTCACGGCCGGGCACGGTGTTGTCGGGCTGGGTAGGGACGCTGCCCCTGGCCGTGGTGGCAGCCGTGCCCGGTTCCGTGCTGGCGGAAGGTGCTGTTGCCTCGCTGAAATCCCCGTCGCCGGTGGTCGACGGCGTGGACGCGCTATCTGAGCTGGTGCTGGTCGGGCTGGTCCCGACATCGCCGTCGTCGCCACCACCCAGGACCAGTACGGCGCTTCCGACCAACATCACCGCAACGGCACCCGCGGCCGCAGCCCAGGCCCACCTGCGACTCCGTTGATGCACGGTATCCCCGTGACGAGGACTTTCTTGGCTCACGACGACCCTGTCGACATCTCACACTCCGCACGCGCCTGCGCGACGGGCCTATTCTCCACCCGCCCCGGTACAACACGACACAAGGCCGGCCCATAGTCGCTGGTATCACGACCGGCAGCCTGGCTCGGCAGCGAGAGTGGGCAGGAGGTTTACACTTGCGGATGGTGATGACAAGAACTTCCTTACTGGGAGCTCTGCTGGCGGTAGTGCTCACTCTCCCGGCATCCGCCGCTCCTACGGATCCGGGCGGGACCTTCTTCGACGACGACCTCAACACTCACGAAGCCAACATCGAGGCCGTGGCGATGGAGGGCATCACGCTGGGCTGCGACAGCGCCGGAACGGTGTTCTGCCCCACCCAGCCGGTGACGCGGGCCCAGATGGCGACGTTCCTGGCTCGTGCCTTGGGCCTGCCCGACACCGCGACCGACTACTTCACAGATGACACCAACAACGCCCACGAGGCCAACATCAACAAGATCGCAGAAGCCGGGATCACGTTGGGTTGCGGGGGTACGGACTACTGTCCGACCGACTACGTGAATCGGGCGCAGATGGCGACGTTCCTGGAGCGCGGCTTCATGTTGCCTGACACCGCTACCGACTATTTCACGGACGACACCGGCAACACCCACGAGGCCAACATCAACAAGGTCGCAGAAGCCGGGATCAGTCTCGGATGCGAGACCGGTCTCTTCTGTCCGCTGGACAACGTCAACCGGGCGCAGATGGCAACGTTCCTCGCGCGGGCCCGAGGCCTCACCCCGCTCGATCCGGCGCCGCGGCCCCAGACCACCAACGGCACCCAACTGACGCTGTTCCAGCTGATCACCAACTGCGCCGACGTGCTCAACTGCCCGGGCCAGGTCTCGGTCCCCGCCGGCACCGAGTTCTACGTCTTCGAGGGTTGGAATCTGGACAACTGGTCGGCGAGCAGCGACCTCGACAAACAGGCGTTCAACGATCCGACGACCAGGGCCGAGTTCGTCCTGAACGGCGGTGACCCGCTACGGACGGTGGAGACGTTCGAGGTGGATGCGGATGACACCGCTCGCAAGCGATTCTCGTTTCAGTTCCCATCCACCATGACCGGTACCCACGAGCTGGTGGTGAGCTGGTATCAGCTGGACGTGCTCGCCTTTCGCGTGATCGTGGAGCTGACGATCACCTGACCTCCGACACGCACGAGCGGCAGCCGAACTCGACCGCCGCGACCTACATGCGCTGGATCATCGCGGCGCCGAACTCCGACGTCTTCACCTCGGTGGCGCCATCCATGAGACGGGCAAAGTCGTAGGTGACGATCTTGTCTTCAATGGTTCGCTCGAGGCTGCCCTCGATCATGTCCGCCGCCTCACGCCACCCGAGGTACCGGAACATGTTGGCTCCGGAGAGAATCACCGACCCCGGGTTGACCTTGTCCATCCCGGTGTACTTGGGCGCAGTGCCATGCGTCGCTTCGAAGATGGCATGACCGCTGTCGTAGTTGATGTTTCCGCCGGGGGCGATGCCAATCCCGCCAACCTGAGCGGCCAGGGCGTCGGAGATGTAGTCGCCGTTCAGGTTCATGGTGGCGATCACGTCGTAGTTGGCCGGGCGGGTGAGAATCTGCTGCAGCATGGCGTCGGCAATCACATCTTGGACCAGCAGCTTGTCACCGGGTTGGCCGCCGCTGTCGGCCCATGACACCGCGACATCACTGAACTCTTCTTTCACCAGTTCGTAGCCCCATTGGCGGAACGCGCCTTCGGTGTACTTCATGATGTTGCCCTTGTGGACCAGCGTGACGCTCTCCCGATCGTTCGCCAGCGCGTAACGAATTGCGGCGCGGATGAGCCGTTTTGAGCCGGTCACCGAAACCGGCTTGATCCCGATCCCGGAGTCGGGCCGGATCTCCCAGCCGTAGGTGTCGCGCAGGAATGCGAGCAGCTTGGCGGCGTCCTCGGTCCCGGCTTCTAGTTCCTTCCCGGCGTACACGTCCTCGGTGTTCTCACGAAATATGACCATGTCAACGAGCTCGGGCTGCTTGACCGGGGAGGGCACCCCCCGGTACCAGCGCACCGGGCGCAGACAGACGTACAGGTCGAGGATCTGGCGGAGAGCAACGTTCAGGCTGCGGATCCCGCCGCCCACAGGCGTGGTCAGGGGGCCCTTGATGCCCACCAGGTAGTCGCGGAACGATTGAACCGTTGCCTCCGGTAACCACTCGCCCGTCTCGTTGTATGCCTTTTCCCCGGCGAGCACCTCCATCCACCCGACCTTGCGCGTGCCGCCGTATGCCTTGGCGACAGCGGCATCGAATACGCCAACGGCTGCCGACCATATGTCGGGGCCAATGCCGTCCCCTTCGATGAACGGTACGAGCGGCTCGTCGGGGACGACAAGTCCGTCATCTCCCATCGTGATGGGGGTAGCCATGCGCGACTCCTTGACTGTCAGTGAGATCGCGCCAAAGGGTAGCGTCAGATCGAGGGGCCGGGCCGGCCGCCCCCAGTACAGTCGGAGGCGTGCACCGGCTCGTCGTATACCGAATCGCCATTCCCTTCGTGACGCCGTTCCGGGCAGCTGGTCGCCGCGTAGCCACCCGTGAGCTGATTGTGGTCTGTCACGAAGCCGACGGCGTGCGCGGATGGGGCGAGGCGGCGCCCTGGCCGGGGCAAACCGTCCTCGACGCCGACGCCACCTGGCGGGCGCTGACGTCGGCCGCGGCGTGGTCCGCCCCGAACGATGAGCGGCAGCCGTCGCTCGGTGATGCGGCCCAGGCCGCGCGGGAAGAGGCGGCAGTCGACCATTCGGCTCGCACGGCCGCGGAACCGGTGTGGCGGCGGTGGAACGGCGAACCCGACCCCCTTTCCGCCTGCGCGGCGGTCGGGTTGCACGACAACCTCGACGCCCTGCTGGCAGAGGTTGCGGGCCTGGTCGAACGAGGCTACCGAGCGATCAAACTCAAGATCGAGCCCGGGCGCGACGTCGAGCCATTCGATGCGGTGCGTTCGGCGTTCCCCCGCCTGAGTCTCGCTGTGGACGCCAACGCCTCCTACCCGGAGATCGCCGCCAGCCTGATTGCTATTGCCGGTCGCAGCCCCACGTACATCGAGCAACCCTTCCCGGTAGGACACGACCATCTGGCGGCGACGTTGCGTTCCACCACCCCGGCGCTCGTCGTGGCTGACGAGGACATACGGGGTGAAGCCGACGCCCGCCGTGTCGTGCGGTCGGGAGCCGCCGACGTCCCGACGATAAAGCTGGGTCGGGTGGGCGTGACGGAGGCTGAGCGGATCATCCGCTGGGCGCGAACCGAGGGTATCCCGCTCAAAGCCTCCGGGCTGTTCGAGACCAGCGTAGGAAAAGCGCATACGCTGGCCCTGGCCACCGCCCCCGAGGTGCAGTTCGTGGACTTCTCTCCCGCGGCAGAGCACCTGCGCGAAGACATCGTGTTTGATCCGTGGGAGCTGGCCGGCGGCGACGTACAGCCCAGAACTGCGCCAGGGATCGGCGTCTCAGTCGATGAGGAGCGGCTGGAGGCACTCGCGACCGACATTGTTGCCGTGAGCGGACCGGAGACGCGCTCAGTGGAGAAGTGCTCAGTGGAGAAAGTGGCGGACGCCGCTGAACACGAGTGAAATGCCGTGCTCATTCGCAGCCGCGATCACCTCGTCGTCTCGTTTGGAGCCACCCGGCTCGATGACCGCCCGGACCCCGGCAACGGCCAGCGAATCGATCCCGTCCCGGAAAGGGAAGAAGGCGTCGGATGCGGCCACCCCGCCACCGGCCCGACCGCCCGCTTGCTCGATGGCCCGCGCCGCTGCTCCAACCCGGCTCTGGTCCCCGGCACCGATGCCGACAGCGGCACCGTCCGCCGCGATCACGACGGCGTTCGATTTGGTGTGGGCGGCGACCGTCCATGCGAACCGGAGATTGGCCCATTCTTCCCGAGTCGGCTCACGCTCCGACACAACCGTGGCGGTCTCGACCTCGTCCCCAGCCCGTATCTGATCGCGCTCCTGCATCAGGAAACCTCCGCTGATGCGCCGAAAGTCGGGACCGGTCCCCGCGGCCGGCAGGGCTGTCAGCACTCGCAGCCCCGGCTTGGATGAGAATACGCCTAGCGCGGCATCCTCCACGTGGGGAGCCACGAGTACCTCAACAAATCCGGTGTCGATGATGGCCCGGGCAGTCTGCTCGGTGACCGGCTGGTTCAAGCCAACCACCGACCCGAACGCCGATATGGGGTCGCAGGCCCACGCCTTGGCGAAGGCAGCGGACAGCGTCGGTCCGAGTGCTACGCCGCAGGGATTCGCGTGCTTGACGACCACCGCCGCGGGGCTGAACATCCCGAACTCGTTGACGAGGCGCCAGGCGGCTTCGGCGTCGCCGTAGTTGTTGAACGACATCTCCTTGCCCTGCAGCTGGGTGGCCCGGATCAGAACCGGAGGGTCGTAGAGGGGGGTTTCCGCACCGAACCACGCAAACGGGCCGGCATCAGCGTACACCGCTGCGTCTTGGTGCGGATTCTCGCCGTAGCGCAATCCGGTAACACGCCGCAACGGCATCACGATGCGGGACGGCATTTCGCGTTCTCGCTCGAGCCAGCCGACGATCGCTGCGTCGTAGGCAGCCGTGTGAAAGAACGCCTCTGTGGCCAGGCTGCGCCGGAATTCTGCATCGAGACCTCCGGACGCCACCGCGGTCGCCACCTCGTCGTAGCGATCGGGTGAGGTCACCACGGCCACATGATGGAAGTTCTTGGCGGCAGCACGGATCATGGCGGGGCCACCGATGTCGATGTTCTCAACGACAACGGGTTCCGGCGGGGAGCCATCTGCGACGGTCTCCTCGAATGGATAGAGGTTGACGATTATGAGATCGATCGGTTCGATGCCGTGCGCTTCAAGCTCCGCCAGGTGCTCCGGATCGTCCCGATCGGCCAGAATTCCGCCGTGGATACGAGGGTGGAGTGTCTTCACCCGTCCGCCCAGCACCTCGGGATGGCCGGTCACATCGCTCACGGCAGTGACCGGTACTCCGGCCTCGGCCAGCACGGCGGCCGTTCCGCCCGACGAGATGAGCCGCACGCCCGCCGTGACCAGACGGACCGCGAACTCTGGCAGACCGGTCTTGTCGGACACCGAGAGCAGCGCGGTTCGTACGGCACGTGTCGTCATGACCAGGTCACCTTCCTCCCACCCACGTGGAGTCTTCCTTTGGCAAAAGCATCGATGACCTCTGGGTACAAGCGATGCTCGATCGACTGGATGCGAGCATGGAGTGCGGTGACGCCATCGTCCTCATGCACCGCCACCGCCTCTTGGGCGATGATCGGCCCGTGGTCGACTTGCTCGTCCACGAAGTGAACGGTGACCCCGCTCACCTTCACGCCATAGGCGAGCGCATCGCGGACGGCGTGGGCGCCCGGAAAAGCCGGCAGCAGCGCCGGGTGGGTGTTGAGGATCCGGTGGGGGAATCGTTCGACAGCTTCAGGAGCCAGCACCCGCATGAAGCCCGCCAGCACCAAGGCCTCGGCCCCGTAGCGATCCACAACATCGCACACAGCCGACGTGAAGGTGATCCGGTCTGGATAGTCGCCCCAGTTCACCACCTCCCACGGCACACCAGCCGCCTCGGCCCGGTCGAGCGCCTTGATGCCGTGGCGGTCGGCCAGCACTAGGACGACGCGGGCACCAAAGGCGGCATCTGCAGTCTGGCGGTCGAGAATCGCCGCGAGGTTGGAGCCAGACCCTGACACCAGCACCGCGATCGCCAACCGGGGTGTCACATCCACCGGCGGGAGTGTAGGCACGGGCAGGGCAGGCATCGGCGACACCCGGAGGGCGCGTGCCGGTAGCCTGGCGCGCCAGTCAATCGAACAGCCAGGATCCGATTTCGCTGCCGGCGCCACCGGCGGACCGAGAGGCACGATGAAGGCCCTACACATCGTCTACTCCGTGTACGAGTCCGATCCGCGGGTCCGCCGCCATGCTGAAGCACTGGCCCGGGCGGGTTGGGAGGTGTCGGTGCTGGCGATAGCCGAACCGCCCGCGGATCCGGAAACCACCGTCGGCCCGGTGCAGGTTCGGAATCTGGTGATGCCCCGGTATCGGGGCTCAGCGCTGGGCGAATACCTCCGTGGATACCGGCGCTTTGTGCAGTGGGCCCTTGCGCAAGCTTGGCGGCAGTCGTCGGGCTGTGATTACGTGCAGATACACACTCCACCTGATTTTGCGATCATCAGCGCGCTCCCGATGAGAATTCGCTCGACCCCGGTGGTACTGGACATACATGACCTCACGCCCGAGCTGTTCGGTGATCGATTTGGTGGCAGAAAGATATGGGCGCAGGCTGCCATCCGGTTCTCGGAGTGGCTCAGTACTGCTGCCGCGTCGCACGTGTTGACCGTATCGGAGACATTTCGCAGGCGGCTGGCAGATCGTGGGATTCCCGGCGACAAGGTGACCGTCATCATGAACCTGCCCGATCCCGCCATCTTCTGGCGTGATCTCATCCCGCCCCCGCCCGACCGACCCGTCCTGAGTTACCACGGGACGCTGGTACCCCGGTACGGGCCCGATGTGTTGCTCGATGCCGCCGCGCTGCTCGTGCCCGAGTTCCCCGAGCTGACCGTGCGGATTGTCGGCGACGGAGACCTGAAACCGCAACTGGAGGCGCGGGCGGCCCGGCACGATCTGGCCGGCCGCGTCGAGTTCAGTGCCGGGCGGGTTCCCACTCACGAGATACCGGCCGCGCTGGGACGGGTCAGCGCCGGGGTGGTTGCCAACCGCCACGACGGATTCGGACGCCTGGTTCTGTCGACGAAGTTCATGGAGTATCTCGCTCTCGGCATCCCGGCCGTCATCACTCGGACAGAAGGGCTGACCGACTACTTCGATCCAGGCCCGCTCTACACAGTGGACCACGCCACGCCGGAGGCCTTCGCGAGCCGGCTGCGCGAGGTGCTAGCCGATCCGGCTGCAGCGGCCACCAGGACCCGCCGGGCTCGACGGTTCTTCGACGAGCACCACTGGGCGGCCGAGGCGGAGCGGTACCTGGCTTTGGTGGACCGGCTGGCGTCCGGCTGATCGCAACACCGCGCAGGCTTCGCAGGTCGAGAGCGTGGGTGCTCTCGCCGCGGGTTGGGAAAGGCCCGTAAACCTTCAAGCTTTCTGCGACGAGTCCGATGAGCCAGGTGCAATATCGATGATCAAGCCAGGACTTCTCACATTGCTCGCGACCTCCGGACCGGAGAGGTGACCCCGATCGAACCCGCCTTCGTGGTTGCGCTGCGGGACGCCAGGCAGGGATGCGAGCGGGCGTGGACCGCTATCTACGCCGACATCTCACCCGCTCTCCACGCGTATCTGCTGGTCCGCGGAGCTCGCGAGCCCGAGGACCTCCTTGGTGAGACCTTCACTCAGATAGCCCGCGATATCAGCCGGTTCAGCGGGGGCTACACGGAATTCCGTTCATGGACGTTCATCGTTGCGCATCACCGATTGGCGGATGAACGCCGCCGCACGGCCCGGCGCCCGGTCGAGCCTGCCGGAGATTCCGTGCCCGACACCCCCGATCCCACTGCGGACACGGAGGGAGATGTGGTCGAATCGACAGAATGGGCGTGGATCGCCGAGCTGCTGGCTGATCTCACCGATGACCAGCGCAACATCGTGCTGTTGCGCGCGATGGCCGGTCTGCGCGTCAACGAGATCGCCGACGCCGTGGGCAAGCCGCCGGGCACCGTCCGCATGATTCACGATCGAGCGATGACGGCGATCCGCCAGACCCTGACCGCGGTAACGGGATGAGGGGCGCGGTCGGTAACCAAGGTGAGATGGACGAACACTACGTCGACGATTCCGCCGTTTACCCCGAGCTGGCGGGTCTGCTGGACTGCCTCCGGCTGCTGGAGCATCCGGTATCACCGGCAGCTCAGGCCGCCCAGGTGGCGGCGGCCGCCCGCACGTCACTTGAACTGAGCGGCCGGTCGAGCGCGGGCGCTTCATCCCGGTTCGCTGGCACGGTTCCCGTGCTCGCCGGTCATCTGGCTCGGGCTGCCGCCACCGCACTCGTGGTGCTGGTGACGGTGGGCGGGCTGGCCGTTGCGCAGGCGCTGCCGGGGTCGTGGCACCAAGTCGCCCGCGACGTCACCGGGGTGGTCGGCTTCGAGCCGGCGCCCCAATCGGCTACCGCCGCCGACCCGCAGCCGGAACGCCCCGCATCGCCGACCGCTGCCCCTCCCGAGCCAGTCGCCGCAGCCACCCCGAGCTCGTCCAGCCAGCCGTCGACGGACCTGCAGTATTCGCCGCGGCACTCGACCGATACGCCGACGGCTATTGCTCGATGTCGGTGGCACTGGTGGGGGATCAGGAGGTAGGCACGATCAATGGTGTGGTCATGGGCGATCAGGCACAGCTGGAGATCTCTTCTGGCGGCGCCCACTTGACCTACGTGATCACTCCCACCGAACGCTGGACATAAGTCGATGACGGAGAATGGGGGTTGCTGGCCAGCGAGCCTGCCCCGAGCGAATCGCTGGCCATTCTGGTCGATCCCCTGGCCGTTACCGTCACCGCGGTATCGGCCGACAGCATCGCCCTGACCGTCACGTATCCGGGCCGGGTCCTGGGAGTGGCGGCGAAAACAGTCGACACGACGATGACTATCGCCGGTGGCCTGCTCGTCGGCGCCGGATACACGCTGCCGGGAGATCCTCCTACCAGCGTGCACACCGATTTCGCACCGCTGGCGCCAACAGACCAAATCGTGGTTCCAACCGGCTGAGATCCAACGTTGAAGTGTCGGGCTCGACCATCGGGCTCGACATGCGGTCAGCCCCGGCCGGATGATCGATCTTGGCGAGCTCAATGGAGCTGACCCCGGCCGGCGACGACTAGGTTCCGACGCGGGAATTGCGTGGCTAGCCCCGTTACCACCCGGGGCGAGAGGAGGATCTCGTGCAGAGCAGTGCTCACGCCACCTGGCAGGGCAACCTGGCCGAGGGGTCGGGGACCGTCAGCCTCGACAGCGGGCTGGCCGGTCCGCTGAACGTCTCATGGAAAGCTCGTACCGAGCAGCAGAACGGCAACACCACCCCCGAGGAGCTGCTGGCAGCCGCCCACGCCGCCTGTTTCTCGATGGCCCTTTCTCACGGCCTGGCCGGTGACGGCAACCCCCCCAGCCGCCTCGAGACCAGCGCTACCGTGGCGTTTGAGGCCTTGGCGGAAGGCGGCTTCGGCATCACTTCAGTGCATCTCACGGTGCGTGGTGAGGTGCCCGGCCTCGATGAGGACGGGTTCCGGGCATCAGCCGAGGCAGCCAAGGATGGTTGTCCTGTGTCGAAGGCGCTGGCGGGCAACGTCGCGATGTCGGTGGACGCCTCGCTCATGTGACGAGCCCTCGCCGGGCAGCCGGACCGATCAGTACTTCGCGCTCGGCCGGATTTCGCGCAGACACCCGCCCCAGCGGCGGCGGTTGGCGCGAGGATAGGGGCATGCAATGGCCGACCGACCCCGTGCGGCTAGAAGAGCTGCAGCGGGAGATCTCATCGCTCCGGCCGCCACCCTGGGTACCCGGGCCGGGCATCACGACGGGCGGCTGCTTCGTGTGTTTCGGCCGGGGTGGGTCGGGGCCGGGTGCGGCGGGCGATCGGGCATGGGCGGCCGCCGCCGTCACTGCCTGGCGCCGGCTCCTGGCGACGACCGAGACCGCCGGTGAGGCCGGAGCGTCATACATGTCCGGGCTCCTCGCGGCTCGCGAGGGGGCCATTCTCGAGGCTGCGGTACGCTCGCTCCCCTGGCCGCCCGACGTGCTGCTGGTCAACGCCACCGGCCTTGATCATCCGCGCCGGACAGGGCTGGCCCGCCACCTCGGTTGGGTACTCGACGTACCGACCGTCGGTGTCACCCATCGTCCGCTCGTCGCAACAGGGGGGCAACCGGGTTCGCCGTCCGGCTCACGATCGGCGTTGATGATTGGCGATGAACAGGTGGGCTGGTGGGTGAGAACACGGTCCGGAACGAGGCCGGTGGCGGTCTCCGCGGGCTGGCGCACCACGCTCGACACCGCCGCTGAGATCGTGGAAGCCACCGCAGTCAGGGCACGAACCCCCGAACCCCTCCGTCAGGCTCGCCGGCTGGCCCGCACCTCTCGCAGCCGGGACGAGCCGGCCCCGATGGCAGTGGTATCTCAGCTCCGCCCAGAGCTGTAGAAGCACGCAACTGATGGCTCGGTCGCCCGGGAGACCCCAAGTCCGGCCGCTTGCTACGCCCGGTCAGCTGGTCGAGAACCGCCTGAACAGCTTCCCCGCGACCTGTCGGGCCAGCGGCTGCTCATAGCGACCGCTGTTTTCGTAGACGTATCGGCGAGCGGACTCCGTCAGGACATGCTCCGGCCCGGGTCGAGCATCGGCCCACATGCGGGCGAACCCGGTGAGGGCTCGAAGGGATTGCCCGGGCACACGGCTGTAGACCCCGCGCACCAGGTAACCGGCAGTCTTGAGCAGGAGCCGTCCGGGCCGACGCCAGTACTTGTATTCGATGAACAGTGCGTTGCGCATGTGGTAATAGAACCGCGATCCCCGCCAGGTCAGCCGCGATTCGGCATCTACCAGGTGGAGCACTTGGGCCCGGGGGGTGTAGAGAATGGAATACCCCGCCTGGATCAGCCGGTATGCCAGGTCTGTCTCCTCCCACGTGAAGAACAACCGCTCGTCGTACAGCCCCACTCGTTCGATGGCCGCCCGGCGGAAAGCCACCCCTCCGGCCAGGAAGCGGGTGGCGTAGAACTCTTCATCAGCGCGGCTCCGCAGCGACTCGGGGTAGGCCCAGTGATAGTCGGCTGGCAGTCCGCCGGCCGCTGCCACCACCCGAAATCCAACCGCCCCGAGGCCGGGCTCCGCAGCCAGCCGTTCGGTTGCGTATCGCAGCGCGTCCGGGTTGACCAACTCGACGTCATTGTCGATGCAGACAACGGTCGGAGCGCACCCGGCGCGAAATCCGACATTGCGGCCGCCGGGGGCGCCCAGATTCATGCCGTTTTCGATCAGGGACACGCCGCCCTGCATCTCACACCAGCGCCGGAGCCGCTCGAGCCCCGGTTGCTCCGAACCCTGATCGACGAGCCAGACGTGATGAGACACCCCGGCCTGCCGCTGCACGCTCTCGACCGCAGCGATGGTCCGGTCGGTCCGATTCCAGGAAAGGATCACCACGTCGACATCGACCGTGCTCACTGGATGTCCTGGGGCCGCAGACCGAAGGCAGAGCGCACGATCCAGCTGATGACGGCCCGGCTTCGCCGGATGCGACGCAACGCAGACGATCGGCGTCCGGGCACCAACCCGCTGAGCAAGCCGGCTGCCACGCGCAGGAGATGGTGGATGGTCAGCACGAGGGCGTAGGCCACGGTCGGGACCGCCCCGTGGTGCTTCCTCCAATACCGGAGGTCGGCCTTGCGCATCTCGACAAAGAAGCGGGATGGTGCGTGCTGGGAACTCTTGGCGCCGTGGTGCACGACTTGGGCGTCTGTGTAGTACATCACCCGCCAACCGGCCTGAGCGAACCGGCGGCTCCAGTCAACATCCTCTGCGTACATGAAGAATCCTTCGTCCAAGCCACCTACTTCGGCGAGGGCCGCACGTCGCACGACCCAGAAAGCTCCGCTCAGCACGTCTACATCTCCGGTGTGGCCATGATCCGGAAAAGCCAATGAAGGGACCAGCGCGTCGAGCGCCAGCGCCCGAGCGACCGCCCGCCCGAGTGTGGGCCGGTGCCGGGCGGAGCGCTGGAGCGTCCGATCGGAGTTGAGCACCTGCGGGCCCATCAAGCCAGCCTCCGGGTTCGAGTTCATGAATTCGATCATCCGCTCGAGCGATCCCGGCAGCAGGTAGGCGTCCGGGTTCACCAAAAACAGCAGGTCACCGCCGGCGGCCGCCAGGCCGGCGTTGACACCCCGGGCAAAACCGAGATTCTCTTCGTTACAGATGAGGGTCGCCTTGGGGAATCGGGCACGGGCAGCCGGCACGCTTTCATCATTGGAGGCATTGTCGACCACGATCAACTCGGCTTCATCCGAGCCCCATTCCTCGTAGATCGAGGCCATCGCGTCCACCAGGAACTGCCCGGCGTTCCAGTTCACGATGATGAACGAACAGGTGATGCCCCGTGGATGCACGGCCGCTCCCGATTGTGATGGCACCGACATCCGCCCCGGCCGGCGGCTCCATGGTACGTGATGGGTCGGGGCTCCATCCAACCGACCGTGGTCAGCGGCCGATCGCGGTCCGGACTGCCCGCACCGCCCGATCGAGTTGAGGCCTCGCCCACCAGCGGACAAGCGCGGCGTAGCTGAGTCCGCCGAGGAGAAGCGCGGTCACCAGCCGGACCGGGTCGGCAACTCCTCTGGTCAGCCACAACAACGCCAGCACCGCGCTGAACATGACACCTGCGGCGGCAAACGGCCCCGCGATCTGACGGATGAAGGCGTCCAGCTGCACGGGCGTTGTCCGTTTCAGCGCCTGGAGCTCCACGGGCAGCAGTATCACTGCTTGGATACCCAGCGCGATCCCGACCCAGCCGATTCCGAACGGAATCGAAACCAGGACTGCGATCAGACTGGCGGCCGTCGCCACCGCCTGCAGGGCCAGGGTCACACCGGCGCGGCCATACCCCAGGATCGCCGATCGGCCAAAGCTCGCAACAGACATGGCGATGCCCATCACGGCCAATCCCCGCAGCACCGTGACGGTCGGCAGCCATTCAGGCTTCAGAAAGATCTCGACCGCCAATCCGGCGACTCCGATCAGTCCAAAGAACGCGGGAAATGCCGCGAGTACCAGGATCCCAATCCCGCCGGTCACCTTGGTCCGGAACAGATCGTCGTCCGAAGTCATCCGGGCCAGGGTCGGGAACGCCACCGCATTCACCGCCTCTACGAATGCGTCGGTGGCGATGTTGATCACTCGATAGGCCACCGTGTAGAAACCGAGCGCAGTTGGGCCCAGCAGGAGCCCGATCAGGAAATCGGCGACGTTCTGGTTGGCAAACCGCAGGCCTTTGAACCCGATGCGGTGGACCCCAAACCTCAGCAGCTCCACCCCATCCGCCCACCGGAACGCAAGCCGGGGCCGGTACGGCGTCATCATCCACAACGCCAGCAGCAGCACGACGGCCCAGGCGAGCTGCTGGCCGACCAGCGCCCACACCCCGGCGCCGCGCAACGCCAGCCCGATCCCGACCACTCCGCCCACGGTGATCGCAGCGAACTCGCGTATGGCAAGTTCGCGGAAGGCCACGTCGCGGTGGAGCATTGCCTGAGGCACGACGCTGAGCCCGTTGAGGACGAGCACGATGGACAGCCAGCGCAGCACGGACGCTAGGCGGGGTTCATCCAACAGGACCGACAGGGGGCCGGCGGCCACCTGAAACACTGCGAAGAATCCCAAGCCAACTGCCACGCCCAGCCAGAACGAGCTGTGGAGGTGCCCGTCACGAACGTCTTCCCGCTGCACCAGTGCGTCGTTCAGACCCAAATCCATGATCACCTGGGTGCCGCCGATGAAGACCGTCGCCCACGCCACCAACCCGAACTGCTCAGGAGTGAGCAACCCCACCAGAATCAAGAAACTGAGGGTGGATACGGCTCGCCGGCCCCAGGTGCGGGCCAGGGACCACAGCATGCCCTTGGCCGTCTTCTCGTTCGCGTTCGGAGACGACATCGACGCAAAGGATATTGGAGGCGCCGGTGCTACTCCCAGCGCCGCCGATCGGTCGGGCCCGAGCTTCTCTCAGTGCGTCGGGGTACCGTATCCTGCGTCCCGCACGCCTGGTGGGCGTGACCCAACCGCCGCAAGGAACTCGACATGTCGACAACCGACGGCCTGACGATGCGCCAGGAGCTGTCCCCGATCGAGCGCCACGCGACCCGCTCCGCATTTGCCACATTCCTGCTGGGCACCCTGGCCGTCTACGTTGTCATCAACCGCCTGATCGCCGACATCTACACACTGCCTATCGGGTTTTCTATCCGGGCGGGCGAGCTGGTGCTGCTCATCGTCGGCGGCCTGCTGTTCTGGCGAGCTCTGATCGAGCCCGCCCCGTTACCGAGAGGCTCGGTGGCGCTCACCGGCTTGGCGCTGCTGGCAATGGTGCTGGTGGCCCCCTTCATCCACATGACCACCTTGAGCGAGTTTGAGGCATCCACCTACGACCAGGGCCTCATCCGGTTCATGCTGATGGCGGTCCTCTTCGTGGCCGCCTACCAAGTCGGGTGGGATGCCGAAAAGGCCATCCGCCTGGTCTATGTCGTCGTGGTGATGACGATCGTGGAGGGGTCCATTGCCATATACGAAACGATGACGGGATCGCCGAGCCCGCTGCTCGGCACGATCTGGACGAATATCGGGTTCGAGGTGGATCCGAGCGCCCTCGCTCTGCGGGGTGAGACCGAGGACCTGCTGCTGCGCCTCACGGGCGAGTTGCGGGCGGCGGCAACCGCCCCTCACCCACTGGTGCTGTCGGCTGTGCTGGCGCTGGGCGTCCTCGTGACGCTCGTCCTCTACTTCCGGGCGGACACGTCTCGCGCCCGGCGGTGGGCGGGGATAGCGGCACTCATCCAGATGGCCGCGGCCGCCGCCACCAACTCCCGGACGGGATTCGTCATGGTGATCGTTATCGGACTGGTCGTCGCAGTGATCTATTCGTACCGAACCAATCAGCTCATCCAACTGGCTTTCGTGGCGATGGTGAGCGTCCCGATCATCTTTGTCGTCTCTCCCGAGACTCCCCGGCTGCTGCTGAACTTCTTCACCGGGGTGCAGACAGACCAGAACGTCGATGTCAGGCTCGAACGGTTTGCGTTGCTCCCCGACCTGATTGCCGAACGGCCTTTCGTGGGAGCGGGCTACCTCACGCACGATCCGGGTATCCAGATCTTCGACAACGCCTACAACCTGGCCGTCGTCGAGCTGGGTTTTGTCGGCCTGGGTCTGATCATTGCCTTCATAATCACCGTGTTGATCCGGACGATGGCCGCCGCATTCCGCCACCGGCGCACAGAAACTGGCCTCGTTGCGATCGGGGCCGTCGCTGCGCTCAGCCTGCTGCTCGGTGGGACCACGTTCGACGCGTGGACGTTCGATCAGTTCCTGCCGACGTGCATCCTCTTGATGGGATTGGGCGCAGCCCGGGCAGACGCGTTATGGGACCGCCACGCGCGGCAAGCCGCGGCCGATGCCGCCTGATCGGCCGTCGCTAGGCCGACAGCGCCCGCTCGAGCATCACGGCGATCTGCCCGCGGTTGATGGGTAGCTCCGGGCAGAAGTCGGTCGCAGAGCAGCCCGCGGTGATGCCAGAAGCGGCGACGGCGTTGATGTTCGCCTGGTGGACCGAGGTGTTGTCGTCGGAGAAGTAGTCGCGGGCCGTACCCGGCAGATCGAGCGAATTGACGAGAAACGTGGCCATCTGGCCCCGCGTGACCGGAGCGTTGGGACAGAAACGGTCACCGCCACACCCCGCAGTGATGCCGGACGCCGCCAGCGTGTTGATGTTCTGGTGGTGCACCGAGCCCCCGTCGTCGGCGAACGAATCGTTGCTGGACGACCCCAGGGGCAGCGCGCGTACCAGCAGCGACGCCATCTGGGCTCGGGTGGTCACTGCGCCCGGGCAGAAGCGGTCGGCCCCGCAACCGGCCGCGATTCCCGACCAGTGCAGCCACGCGATGGAATCCTCCCACGGAGTCCCGGCTACGTCGGCAAACGAGGCGGTAGGAGGGGCCGCACCACCATCACGGCCCACGATTCCCCCCGACTCCCATGTGTTGTTGTACCAGGGTATGAACGATTGCTCGTGGAGCACGCCCCAGGTCTGGTCGGTTCCGAACGTGTTGTCGATCACACGGACATTGGACGGCGCCGCATGGCCGCCATCGGTCGAGAACACAGAGAAGCCGCCGCCGGTGAGGTAACTGTCGATGATCGTCACCCCGTCGATCGGGCCCAGATCTGATTTGACGAAGAAGGCAGCGTTGCCGTTCGTGCTGAAGCCGTCGAAGCCGGGCGCCGGACGCGGATCGAGAAAGACACGGCTGAACCGCACATTCGAAGCGCCGCCGTCGTTCTGAACGCAGTCGTAGTGGGGCTGGGCGCTGGGGCTTGCCAGGTCATGGCAATACACCCAGTCGTACGTCGAATTGCTGCCCATCTTGATGCCGTCCTCAACGTGATGGATATCCACTCGGCGCACGGTGAGGTTGTCACCGCCGATGCCGCGCAAACCCGGTGCGGCAGCGGAGCCAATCTCCACGTCTTCGATCACCGCCGAACCGTCGTTCACGCGGATCGTCCAGAAGTTCGACGTGTACACCCAGACGTTGCGGACCGTGACGTTGTCGGCCCCGCGGATCTCGAGCGTGCCGCGAACCTCGAGGTTCTCGATCACGGCTCCCGATTCCTGTACCAAGAGGTTGCCGTTGTGGACTGTGAGCGCGCCCGGATCCGTGAGGCCGGTGCTCGTTGCATCCGGGAACTCGTGGCTCCCGGCGCCTGCGGCAGCAGTCACCGGGCCCGCCGAAGCAGCGGCGGCTCCGGCCGCCAGAAACACAATTGCCAGCGAGAAAGCGAGGGCGGAAACTCGCACGTGGTGCCTCCAATCCAGGTCACGGGTGCACGAGGACCGCCAGATCTCGGGCGAGCGGGGATCCTATTTAGCCGTCTGGGTTACCGGGAATCGCACCAATGTGATCGGCCTCGTCCTCCTGGTTCTCGGGGGCGGCTGATCCGGCTGGAGCACGGGCATAGTCGTCGAGTATCACGCCTGGATCCCAGTCATCCAGGTGCCGCCGTCCGCGCCGCCATGTGTCGAGCGTGGTCGCCAGGGCAAGCAACACCAGCGTGCCGGCGACCAGGGCGCCCGCCAGCAGAACAGGGGCCCGTCTCGTACCCGTCTCTTCTACCACAGGCTCGGACGTGAGGAGCACGACCGAGATTTGCTCGGAGGCGCTCTCTCGCACCTCAGTCAGCAGGTCACGCAGATCCCATTGCGCCGTGATCCGATCCGGCTCCACCTCGATGGGACCGTCGGCGGTCAAAGGAAACGCGCCGCGCTGAATGGTGATCACTAGCGGTGGGACGAGCTCGGCGTTATCCCGCAGCTCCGGCACCTCGGTGCGCACTTCGGCCAGGATGGAGCCGTCGGTGAGTTCCAACGCAATTGTGACCCGCCCGCTGCGTGCCAGGAATACCGGATAGCTCCGCTCGCCGAACGCCGCGTCCTGGAGCGACACCGGGAAGCCGGAATCGGCTTGGGTGGAGATCCGCAAGAACAGGTCCTGGGAAGCACTGGCGTAAGCCTGGTCGATATTGAGCCGGATCTCGCCGAGGAAACTGTCACGCGGGCCCGCGACGGGGCTCAGGATCGTGGTGGTGGTGGGCGGTGGGATCGCCGCCACTACCGGCGGTTCGGCCAGCCTGCCCTCCAGCCAGAAGAATGATCCGAGCGCGGCTTTGGCGGCGCCCTCCTCGGTGGTCGCGGTCGCGGTCACGGTCATCACCCCTGTGCGGCCGGTGACCTCTGCTATGAGCTCGTCGACCAGCTCCACGCCCTGCGCCTCCTGGATCTCTCTGGCCGCCTCCGGCGACTGCAATAGCTCGGCGTATACCGCCGCCGTACCCGAGAGGTCGGAGGCAAGCGCGGTATCAGCCAGCGTCTCCAGACCGGCAGGGACCACCGCCATCTGTAACGAGGCTTCGAATTTGGGGCTGATCCGGCTCTGAATGCCGTTCTCGCCGATCTCGAACATCATTCCGGCCACGGCCACTATCAACAAAAGGAACCCCAGCAGCAAGAAGGTGCGCTGGCGGCGAAGAGCCTGAAGAAACTCGATCATGTCCACGGCGCGGACACCCCTGTCAAAGCGCGGAGATCGATCGTGAGGTTCGGCTGGCCGCTGCTGACCCGCACCTGCTCCAGGAGGGCGCTGAGCCGAGGGGGGCGGGGAAGAGCGGCGGGCATGTGTGGGCACGCGAGCGACACAACGGCGCCGACCGGCGCCAGAATGTTGCGGGCCCGTCCGTCGAGCGCGGAATTCCCCAGGCAGCCAAGCACGGCGACGTCGTAGTGACGTGTCGTCATCCATTCCGTCAGGTGATCGATTTCCGCCGCAGACGCCACCCGGTAGCTGGGCTGAAAGAACATCAACGCCCGCGCCAGGTAGGAGAGCATGGCCGGCTCGCTGTCCACGATGATCGCCCACGGCCGGTCGGAAGGATGCGCCAGACGGCTGCCGGTGCTCATGTCGGCTTTCCCACCGTCTCGAGCGCGGTCAAATCTATGTTCGACATGGTCGGGCGAACCCGAGACCCCTTGTTGCGCAAGCTCTCCTGCGCCGCCTCCAGCACGGCCACCACTTCCGCGCCCGAGTGGCCGTCGCTGCGAGGCGTCGTGCCTTGCTGGATGCATGCCAGGAAGTGAGCCGCCTCCTCGCGCAGCGGTTCGTGCTCATCGAGGAACGGGGTGACGATGTCACCGTACCTGTACGAGTATTGGAAGTCCCCGAACGAGTCATAGTGGCGCGGTCCGGCAACGCCCTTGTCGAATATCCGGATTTTCTCGGTCGTCGACACGTCGTCGTACACGAGCATCTTCCGATCGCCGACGATGGTCATCTCACGGACCTTCTTCGGGTCGAGCCACGAGACGATCACGTTGCACATGACGCCGCCGGCAAACTCGATCGACATCGAGACGACATCTTCCACACCTGCGGTGACGTTGGCAGTCCCCACTGCCGACACCGCCACGATCGGCCGCTGCAGCACGAAGCGGAGAATCGACACGTCGTGGGGAGCGAGGTCCCACAACACGTTGACGTCGGTCTGGAACAAACCCAGATTCACCCGCAGCGACCGAACGTAGAGCACCTCCCCCAAATCTCCGCCTGCCACGATGTCCCGAATCCGATTGACAGCGGCCGTGTACTCGAACGTGTGCCCGACCATGAGCCGGAGGTCGCGCGCATCGGCCAGGGCTATCAAATCTGCAGCCTGATCACACGAACGGACGAACGGCTTCTCCACCAAGACATGTTTGTCGTTCAGCAGGGCCTGCTTGGCCAGCACATAATGGGTGTTGACCGGGGTGGCGATGATCACTGCGTCGATCGCAGGCGACGAAATGACCTCCGCTGCGTCGGCTACCACCGTGACGTGCGGATACAGCTGCTCGACGTGGCGACGCCGACCTTCGTCGAGATCCGCTGCAAGCCGGACGACGGCCCCGGACCCTCCCAGCGACGTGAGGTTGCGAATGTGGTTCGGCCCCCAATAGCCGCACCCGACGACCCCAAATGTGATTTCCCTGGACATCAATACCCGCTCCCTCTCAGCAGTGTCGGCAACGTACGCACCACAATCCGCATGTCATTGGCCAGTGACCATCGTTCGATGTAGCGGATGTCGAGCTCGACCATTTCGTCGAACGACAGCTCGTTCCGGCCACTGATCTGCCACAGCCCGGTGACGCCGGGCATCACTTCCAAGCGGCGCTTGTGCCATTCCGAGTACCGTTCGAATTCGTACACCGTCGGCGGCCGCGGCCCGACGATGCTCATATCCCCCCGCACGACGTTGATCAGCTGCGGAAGCTCATCCAGGCTGAGACCTCGGATGACCTTGCCGATGAACGTCACGCGGGGATCCGCCGTGATCTTGTGTACGCCGTCGTCGCCGCCGGTACGACCGTAGATCCAATCGGTGGCGAAAGCGACATGACTCGACGTGTCGTTGTCCATGCGCATGGACCGGAACTTCAATATGGTGAACGGACGGCCGTACTGTCCGATCCGCTGCTGGCGGTAGAACACCGGACCGTGGGACGTCAGCTTGATCCCCGCCGCGATCAGCAACATCACCGGGCCGGCGATCAGCAGCGCTGCGGACGCAACCGCCACGTCAAATGCTCGTTTCAATACGAGAGATAGGCCCACAACCTGGCTCCCGCGAGGTGAGATGAGCGGTAGCCCGTCAACCTGGTCGAGGGCAGTGCGGTCCAACGCCAGGCCGTGTACATCCGGCATGACCTTCCAGGTGATGTCGTGGTAGAGGCAGACTCCGACGAGATCAATGATCCGCTCGTCATCCCCATCGGGCAGCGCAATTATGACCTCATCGATCGCCAGTTCCGCAATGATCTCGAGGAGGGCGCTGAGCGGTCCCAGGATCGGGACATCGCCGACCGCGGGCTCTTGGGCGTCGTCGTCGAGGTAGCCGACCAACCGGTAGAACAGCGGTTGGCGGACGAGGTGGCGCCCGATGCGGCGACCGGCTTGGCCCGCGCTCACGATTACGACATTGCGCGCCGCGGAGTCGCTATGCAGCAATTTCGACAGCAGCGTCTGGTAGAGCTCGCGCCCGACCATGATCGTCAACACGCTGAGCGGGATGAACAGAACGGCCGAGACCCGGGAGTAGCTCTCGGCCCGGTAGAAGAACGACACGGCAGTCAACAGTCCGGTGGCTACGAACGCCGACTTGAACAAACGGAGCCGCATCCCCAAATCGGCGGTCGGCCGGTACATGCCGAAATAGCGCAGCACACCGAGATGGATGACCGTCACGATCGACAGCGGCCACAAGTAGGTGCCCCACGGGAATCGGGGCTCAATCCCGAAGAAACCGGAGCGGTGCCGGAACCACAGCGCCAACACACCGGCTGTGAAGATCGCAAGTGCGTCGATAGCCACCAGGTGAGCCTTCATGATGATGACGTTGCGGCTGTACATGGTTACAGAACCTGCTGCAGACGGTCGACGACTGCCTCGACTTGGCCATCCTCGAGCTCGGGGCACATCGGCAAGGACAGGCACTCGGCCGCCCACGCTTCGGCCTCCGGAAACGCACCCGGTCCATAACCCAGATGGGCAAAGGCTGGGTGCAGATGGATCGGTTTCGGGTAGTGGAGGCCCACCCCTACTCCACGGCGGGCGAGCCCTTCCTGCAGCCGGTCACGCTCGGGGTGACGAATCACGTAAAGATGGAAGACGTGGGTCCGGTCCGCCGCCGTAGCCGGCAAGGTCACATCGGTACCAGCCAGCAATCCCTCGTACAGGCACGCAATCTCCTGGCGGCGGTGGTTCCACTTTGGCAGGTGTGCCAGCTTGACGATCAGCGCTGCCGCCTGCAACGCATCCAGGCGGCTGTTCATCCCGAGCACGTGATGGTCGTGCTTCGCGGTCTGGCCGTGATCGGCGACGGTGCGGGCGGCTGCGGCCACGTCTGTGAGATCCGTGGTGATCGCCCCGGCATCGCCGCAGGCGCCGAGGTTCTTGCCGGGATAGAACGAAAAGGCAGCCGCATCCCCCAAAGACCCGACCGGCCGGCCCTGGTAGGTGGCCCCATGCGCCTGCGCCGCGTCTTCCAGGATCGCCAGCCCATGGCGCGCAGCAACTGCTCGAACCCCCGCCATGTCGGCCGGCTGGCCGTACAGGTGGACAGGCACGACGGCCCGGGTGCGGCTCGTCACGGCAGCCGCGACCGCCGCCGGGTCGATCGTGGCGGTGAGGCGATTGACATCCGCGAGAACGGGGACGGCGCCGGCCCATGCGACTGCTTCGGCAGTTGCTACGAAGGTATGCGCCGGAACGATGACCTCGTCCCCTGCACCCACGCCGAGCGCCTGCAGGCCGAGCGTGATCGCATCGGTGCCGTTTGCCACACCGACGGCGAATCCGGAATCGGTGAAAGCCGCGAACTCTCGTTCGAAATCGGCAACGAACCGACCGCCGATGAAGCTGGCAGCAGTGAGTATCTCGTCCCAGAGCGGCTGGATCTCCGCCGCAACGCGACGATTGGCCGCTGCAAGATTCAGGAATGGAATGGCGGCAGAGTCAGTCGACATGCGCTTCCCGCCCCCCGCGCACGGCCTCCGGACCCCGTCCCCGGCGCAAGCGCATGACGGATAGTCTCCGGTCCCCTTCAGGCAAAATGGACTTTATGTGACCATAGCCGAACATCCGTCCGCGCGGAAAATTTTTCGAAACTCTGGCCGTCGCGGCCCACAGCGTGTTAGGAGCAGCTCGTGATCGCAGATGACGTAGACCTCGGCGAGGGTGCGCTCGCCTTTCACCCGGACCTCGTCAATCTCTACGGATGCAAGATCGGCGCCCGCTCCCGCGTCGGCACGTTTGTCGAGATCCAGCGGGGAGCGTCGGTCGGCGAAGACTGCAAGATCTCGAGCCACACATTCATCTGCAGCGGCGTCGACATCGCCGACGGCGTCTTCGTCGGACACGGCGTCATGTTCACCAACGACGCTTTCCCCCGAGCCATCAATCCCGATGGCTCGATGCAGACTGACGACGACTGGCAGATGCTGCCCACCCGGGTGGGACGTGGGGCTTCGATCGGAAGCGGTTCAACTATCTTGCCCGGCGTCTCGATCGGCGAGTGGGCCATGGTCGGTGCCGGCTCCGTGGTGACTGAAGACGTGCCGGCCCGGTCGATAGTGGTCGGAAATCCCGCCCGGGTGGTCCGCACGATCGACGATTGATCCGCGGTCAGCCACCGCTAGACGGCCCAATGTGCCGGTCGAGAAACCGCGCCGTCTCAGCGATCACCGTCTCCGGCCCGTCCCGGTGGGGGGAATGACCCAGCCCGACCAGGTCGACTCGTTTGACCGGTCCGCCGGCGTGGACCGCAATAGCCTCGCTCTGGGCAACCGTTCCGTAGGGATCGGCCGTTCCCTGGAGGATCAGGGTCGGACTGGTGATAGCACCCAGGACGTGGGTCAGGTCGGGCTGCAGAAAAGCCGGATCGAGCCACGCCCCGGCCCAGCCGTGGAAAGCCCCATCCACGTCTCCGTGGTGCCGGGCAAGCCGGTCACGCAGATCTCCGCTCTCATATGCGCCGACTGCGTCATGGATCGCGGCGAGTCCGGCCGGCTCGGTGAAGACGTGGGCCGATATCACGATGAGAGCGGCTACTCGTGGGCCGAGGGCCGCCGCGGCGACGAGGGCAATGGAGGCACCATCCGAGTGGCCGAAGAGGATGGCGCGTTCGATCCCCGTGGCGTCGAGGATTGCCGGCAACATCTCTTCCCCCTCGTGCCAGAAGTAGTCGAGCCTGCGGGGCAAGGTGACCGGACTCGAGGCGCCGTACCCGACCCGGCTGAATGCCAGGCCCGCGCGCGCGACCCTCGCACATAGTGTGTCTGGGAAATCTTTCCAGTGAGTGACGCTACCGAGGCCTTCGTGCAGGAACACGATTGGGATGCCGGGCAGCCCGCGCCGAATCCAGCGGTACTCGATTTCGACGTCTCCGATGCTCAGCGTATGCGACACCCGAGGGCAGCGTACCGCCCGCGGAGGCGCGTACGGCCGGCCTCCGGCACGGTGGCATGATCGGAGGAACAGTCGGCTCAGAGGTTGGCCACGATCTGAGCCATCAGCTCGCCTGCCTCGGTCGGGTTCTCCCCGACTTTGGCACCGGCGTCGCGGAGGGCGTCCATCTTGGCTTGGGCGGTGCCTTTGCCCCCCGAAACTATTGCCCCGGCGTGTCCCATCTTCTTGCCGGGTGGCGCCGTCACGCCCGCCACGTAGGCCGCGACCGGTTTGGTCATGTGCTCGCTGATGAAACCGGCGGCTACCTCTTCGGCTGAGCCGCCGATTTCGCCGATCATCATCACCGCCTCGGTCTCGGGATCCTCCTCGAAAGCGGCCAGGCAATCGATGAACGTCGTCCCCGGGACCGGGTCGCCACCGATCCCCACACAGGTGGTGACGCCGATGTCCTTCTGCTTCAGCTCGTACAGAGCCTGATAGGTCAGAGTGCCGGAGCGGCTGACGATCCCGACCGGCCCGCCCGGTTTGGCGATGTGATCGGCGGTGATTCCGATGTTCGCTTTTCCGGGGCTTATCAGCCCCGGGCAGTTGGGACCGACCAGGCGCACGTGCGGGTGGTCTCGCGCGAGTTTGTTGTAGAACCAGGCCTCGTCGTGGGCGGGCACTCCCTCCGTGATCACCACGATCAGTTCGACGCCTCCTCGAGCGGCTTCGATCACCGCGTCCTTGACTCCGGGGGCGGGGATGAACACGCAGGACGCGGTGGCGCCGGTGGCGGCGACGGCTTCACCCACGTTGGTGTAGATCGGGATGCCCTCGACATCGGTTCCAGCTTTCGTGGGATGGGTACCGGCCACCACCTGGGTGCCGTAGTCGCGGTTCCGCAGACCGTAGAAACGGCCGCTGGTGCCGGTGAGCCCCTGATAGACGACCTTTGTGCTTTCGTCCAGGAAGATGCTCACGTTGCCCCCTCCGCCAGAGCGACCGCCTTGCGGGCAGCGTCGAGCATCGTCCGCTCCATCATCAGCTCTTCGGACAGATGCGGCTCCAGGATTGCCCGCCCCTGATCGGCGTTGGTGCCGTCCAGCCGGATCACGATCGGGGGACCGATGGTGACCCGCTTGAGTGCCTCTACGATGCCGTTTGCGATCTCCTCGCCTTTGGTGATCCCGCCGAATATGTTGATGAAGATCGATTTCACGTCCGGGTCGTTGTTTATCACCTCGAGGGCGCCAGCCATGACGTCTGCGTTCGCCCCTCCACCGATATCTAGGAAGTTGGCGGGCCGGCCGCCGACCTGGTTGACGACGTCGACCGTGCTCATTGCCAGCCCGGCCCCGTTGGCGATGACTCCGACGTTGCCCTCGAGACCCACATATTGCAGACCTCGTTCGTGGGCGGCCTTTTCCCGCTCATCGCGCACCTGGGTCTCGTCGTACTTGGCGTAGTCGGGGTGGCGGAAGACCGAGTTGCCGTCGAGCGTGACCTTCGAGTCGAGGGCAATGACCCGTCCGTCTTGGGTGAGAATCAGCGGATTGATTTCCACGAGGTCGGCATCGCCCTCGGTGTACGCGGTGTAGAGCCGTACGAGGATGTCAATGGTCCCGTCTGTTGCAGCCGGGTTGAGTTGCGCGGCCCCCACCCAGGCGCGCGCCGCCTCGTGTGTGAGGCCATCGACGGGATTGACCCAGATCTTGGCAATCGCCTCCGGCGTCTCGGCTGCGACCGACTCGATGTCGACTCCTCCCTGCGCGGACAGCATTCCGAGGTGTAGCTTCTTGGCCCGGTCGAGTGTGAAGCTGGCGTAGTACTCCTCGGCGATGTCCGACGCGGCCTCAATCCAGAGGATGTGGACCGTATGGCCCTTGATGTCCATACCCAGGATGTTGTGGGCGTGATGCCGCGCCTCCTCCGGGTTGACGGCCAGCTTGATGCCCCCTGCCTTGCCCCGGCCACCGACCTGGACCTGGGCCTTGAGCACGACCGGATAACCGATCCGGTTTGCGGCGGTCACGGCGCCCTCGACGGTCTCGGCCACCTCACCTGGTGGAACCGCAATGCCGTAGGACGCGAAGAACAGCTTGCCTTGATATTCGAAGAGATCCAACGCTCTTTCCTCGCGATCGACCGCCGGCGAGTCTAGGAGACTGCGGCCGAATTCCACATTGGGCCACAGCTCCGGTCAACGCAGCCGGTGGGCCGGCCGGGCCTGCGGTTCATCGGTTCGCGACGTGGGCGTCAACCCACTCGGCGATCTGTTTGAGCGGCGCTCCCGGCGTGAAGATCTTGGCCAGACCAGCAGCTTCGAGCGCCGGGATTTCCTCATCCGGAATGATCCCACCGCCAAACACGACGACGTCGTCGATACCCCGAGCCTCGAGCTGCGCCACCACTTGAGGAAAGAGAGTCATGTGGGCACCGGACAGCGCCGAGAGACCGATGGCGTCAACGTCTTCCTGGATCGCTGTTTCGACGATCTGTTCCGGAGTCTGGAACAAGCCCGAGTAGATGACTTCGTTGCCGGCGTCGCGCAGCGCCCGGGCGACCACTTTGGCCCCTCGGTCATGGCCGTCCAGGCCGGGCTTGGCGATCAAGATCCGTCGCGGCACGGTCAGCAGCGTACTGCCTCGCAAGTCGAGCCGTGGCCTGCGCACCGCACCAGCGCAGCGAAAGCACCGCCCGCCTGGGGAGCCGCTCCATAGGACCATCGACTCTGGCACGACGCACTCTCCGCTGATCTCATCAGGGGTGAGCGAGTTGGGTCGGAGACAAGATGACGTTCGACGTTCCGGACCTCGGGCACAACGCCGCCAATACTGGCGAGGCATCCCAACCGGAACCAGAAGCAATCATCTCCGTGTCGCATCTGGCCAAACGGTACGGCTCGCTGATGGCCGTGATCGACATCTCGTTCGACGTGCATCGGGGCGAGATCTTTGGTCTGTTGGGACCCAACGGAGCCGGCAAGACCACCACCGTCGAATGCATCGAAGGCCTCCGGGTCCGCTCGGGCGGAACCATCGAGATCCTCGGAGTCGACCCTGGCGTTGACCCGCATCTCCTGCGGCCTCGGATCGGAGCGCAATTGCAGGAGTCCTCGCTCCCCGGCAGGATGAGAGTCTGGGAGGCCCTCCGTCTGTTCTCGTCGCTCCTGCCCCGAGGTCCGTCTTGGCGTGACGTGATGCGCCAGTGGGGACTCGATGACAAAGCGAATGCAGCGTTCTCGAGTCTGTCGGGAGGTCAGCGCCAACGGTTGCTGGTGGCGCTCGCGTTGATCAACGATCCCGAGGTCGTGTTCCTCGACGAGATGACTACAGGCCTCGACCCAGCGGCCCGTCGAGCCACCTGGGAGCTGATCCGCCGTGTCCGCGCCGGCGGGACAACCGTCGTGCTCGTGACCCATTTCATGGACGAGGCCGAGGTATTGTGTGATCGCCTGGCGATCATCATCGACGGGGCGGTGGCGGCGGTCGGGACACTCACCGAGCTGGTGGCGGGGAGCGCGCGTCCGACCGTCGTGCAGTTCTCGCTGGCCGGCCGCAACAGTCTGGGGTCCCTGCGCGCCATTCCCCACGTCAGTCGCGTCGAACGCTCGGGCACAACTGTCCGAGTCTTCGGCGCGCCGTCGATCGTCCCCTACGTCGGCAAGGTGCTGGTTGACCAGGGCGTGGCCCCGCTCGACATGGTCGTGCACAGGCCGCGGCTCGAGGACATCTACTTCGAGTTGGTGGACGGCGGGGAGGCATGATGGACTCACTGCGGAACATGACCTGGCTCGAGGTGAAGCTGTTCCTGCGAGAACCCGTCACGGTGATCTTCACGCTCGCGTTGCCGTTGATGGTGCTGTACATACTGGGCGGAGTCTTCGGCAACCAACCGGACACGAGCAGCGATGTGCGGGTGTACGGCGGGCACGGACCAACCGACTTCTATACACCCGCGTACGTTGCGCTGGCGGTTGCCGGAGTGGCCTTGATCAGCGTGCCTGTTCACATGGTTGAGTATCGAGAGTTCGGCGTACTGCGCCGCTTCCGCGCTTCCTCAGTGCATCGAGGTGTGGTCTTGGCCAGCCAGCTGATCGTGACATTGCTGATAGCGACAGCCGGTGCCGGATTGTTGCTCGTCGCGGCGTTTCTGTTCACCGACGTGAGCGCTCCGATCTCGCCCGCCGGCTTCATAGCCGCCTACGGATTGGGAGCAGGAGCCGTCGCCGCAATGGGGCTTCTGCTCGGCACCGTTCTCCCGACGGCCCGCTCCGCCCAGACGGTCGGGCTGCTGATGTGGTTCACATTCATGTTCCTGTCGGGGGCGGGTCCCCCGCCGGAGGTACTGCCGGATTCACTCCGCATCATCGGCGACTGGCTCCCACTGACACCGGTCATCGAGCTGCTCCAGGAGCCGTGGCTCACCGGAGGGTGGGCCGGCGCCCAGTCCGCGGTAGCGGCGGCCATCGCCGTGGCCTGTGGCGCAGCCGCGTGGAAGGCCTACCGCTGGCAATGACAGAAGTCCGACCCCGGGCCCACGCCCCATTGAGCGTCCAGCCAGATTCTCGACGCAGCGGATGTCGGAGTTCGTGACAACTCAGCGGCGTCCCGGGGTCGTGCGGATGAGGGACCTTGGGCACTGGGTAGGCCGGCGTCCCTGTACGAGGGTGGTGATGGCAGAGGACCACGCATGCAGACATCGGTGATTGTGCTGGCGGTGGTGCTCGCCTCCCTCAACCAAGCTGCGCTGGCCGGTGGTCAATCGGGCGCCGAGGACACCGCCACTTTGATCGTTGCCTTGACGGATGACATCACAGGTGATCCGCTGGGCGGCGTCCCGGTCACGATCGCAAACGGCGTAAACGTCGCGGAGAGATCCAGCGAAGAGGGCGTGCTGGTTGCTGATGGGTTACCACCCGGTGGGTACTGGATCGCCGCCGGAAGCTACGCCTTTCCCGAGGTCAATCCATACCTCCTCGAGTACTACCAGGATCACGACGGATCGGGGTACGCCGAGCGTGACATCGTGGTGCTGGGTGCCGGAGAGACAGTCGAAATCGAAATGCGTCTCGCCCTCGGAGGAAGAGTCGTAGGCACCGTCCGAGACTCGGTCTCCGGTGAACCGATCCCCTCGGCAAACCTCGTCCTGTCGGGCCCGGTGGTTACTGGCTATGGCATCGGGTTGAGCGGCCCGGACGGCAGCTTCACGAGCGACGATGGCGGCGGATTGACCGGTGACTACGTGCTCAGGGTCCAAGCCGAAGGCTTCAGAGCGCAAGAGCTGGCGTTCAGCATCCAACCGCGCCAAGAACTAACGCTCGAGATCGTAATGGTCGCCGAGGCGGCCGAGGCCCCACAGCTGGGGACCACGACGACAACGCTGGAATCGACTACGACATCGCCAGCAGCGACCACCACGACAGGCGTGGCACCAACCAGGCTTCCATTCACGGGGCCCAGGGCGTTCGGGATGCTGGCCGCGGCGGGCTGGCTGATTGGCCTGATCGGGGTGGCGCTGGTGGCTCGACGCCGGACGTGAGCGCGTTCGTTCTTCCTGAGCGATACGACTCCACATCGCCGGCGAGGCGCTGGTCGGGCAATGGCACGGCCCCCACCGACCCGGCGCCGCCCTCGTAGAAGGCTTCCTCGAGCTGCTCTGTGCCCAGCTAGAAGACATATACCTGGAGTTGTTGGCCGACGGGGCGTCATGGGCTCGCTCAATGACGTGACCTCGGTGGAGGTCGCCCTATTGACGCCAAACGCCTCACGCTCGCGGCGGAAGGTGCTCACCACCTGATGTGGTGGAAGTCGCTGCTCACAACCGCCCGAGGCCAGATTCAGCCTTTCAGCAGGCTCCGGCGTTTGCGATCTATGTCGTCGATCATCTCCTGGAACGACGCGGCGAACTTATCGACGCCCTCCCGCTCGAGCACAGCCGTGACGTCGTCGTAGTCGACACCCACCTGGCTCAGCTCGACCAATATCTCACGCGCCGCAGCCATGTCCGCCAGATCGAGGATTGGGGGATACTCGGGCCCGTGTTCCTGGTAGGCGTCGATGGTCGACTCCGGCAGTGTGTTGACCGTCATCGGTACGGCCAGGTTCTCGACATAGAGGACGTCGGAGTAGTCGGGGTTCTTGGTCGAGGTGCTGGCCCACAGCGGTTGCTGCACGCGGGCCCCGCTCGCGGCCAACGCCAGCCAGCGATCGGTAGTGAACGTGCGGAGGAAGCGTAAATAGGCAACCTGAGCGTTGGCCACGGCGCTCTTGCCGCGCAGCGCCAGAGCTGAATCGGTGCCGATCTCTTCCAGGCGGGGATCGACCTCCGAGTCGAAGCGAGAAACGAAAAAGGACGCGACCGAGGCAACCCGGGAGATCTCCCCGCCAGTCTGGTGATACTGCTCGAGCCCGGACAGGTAGGCCTCCATCACCGCCTCATACCGATCGAGCGAGAAGATCAGCGTGACGTTGATGGAGATGCCCTCCGAGATGAGCTGGCGAACCGCCCCGACGCCCTCGGCCGTCGCAGGTACTTTGACCAGCAAATTGGGACGATCCACGCGCTTGGACCATTCCCGCGCCTCGGCGACGGTGCCCTCCGTGTCGTGCGCCAAGGTGGGCGCAACTTCGACGGACACAAATCCGTCCGCGCCGCCGGTCCGCTCGTGGATGGGCAGCATCACATCACAGGCACGCTGGATGTCCTGGGTCACCAACGCGGCATAGATCTCGTCGGTTCCGGCGTCCCGGTCGACCAGCTCGGAGAGCTGCTGGTCGTAGTGATCCCCCGACAGCATTGCCTTGGCGAAGATGGTGGGGTTGGAGGTGACGCCGGTGACCGCATTCCGGTCGATGTGCTGCTGGAGCTGACCGGTCCGCAGCATCTCGCGGGAAAGTGAGTCGATCCAGATCGACTGACCGACCCCGGCCAGTCGGTGAAGGTTGGACATGTGGCTCCCTTCGGTTGTCGGCTATCGGCCGGTACGTACAACGGTACCGGCCGGATCAATGTTTCGGAACGGGAGGCGCAAGGGAGCCGATCAGCCGACCTTTTTGAGGGGCGCCCAGGCAAGCAAGAGGCGCTTGTTGCCCTCGTGCTCGAAATCCACCTCGGCCTCGGCCTTGTCGCCGCTGCCGATGACCTGCCGGACAACGCCCTCGCCCCATTTGTCGTGCAGCACCCGATCACCCGGGCCGATGTCGGAGTGGCTTACGGTGTCCCCCGCTCCAGTGGCCGACTCGAGTTTCGGTTTGCGCTGGCGCTTGCCGGCTTTGTCGACTAGCTGCTCCGGGATCTCCTTCAGGAACCGGCTGGGCGGGTTGTACTGGGTCCCACCCCACAGCATTCTGCTCCACGCACTCGATAGGAACAGACGCCGCTGCGCCCGAGTGATGCCGACGTAGGCAAGCCGGCGCTCCTCCTCCAGCTCGTCGGGATCCCCCAGCGAGCGCATATGGGGAAACACGCCGTCTTCGAGGCCGATGATGAACACGATCGGGAATTCGAGACCTTTCGCGTTGTGCAGGGTCATCAGCGTCGCCGAAGAGCGCCCCTCGTCGAGCTCGTCTACGTCCGCTACCAGCGCTACCGACTCCAAGAACAGTTCGAGTTTGCGGAGCCCGTCCATCTCGTCGAACTCCTCACCGTCGATGACGGCTCCTTCGCTGACGTTCTCGAATTCCTCCGCGCCCGAGCTGAGTTCGCGTAGGTTTTCCGCCCGTCCGAGTGCTTCGATCGTTTTCTCGGCCTCGATCATCTCGAGATAGCCGGTGTGGGTGAGCACGGCGTCCACGGCCGACCGCGGTCCGCCCGCCATCGCCTCCTCCCGCAGCTGTTCCACGATGGCGAGGAAATCGCGCACCGAATTCTTGGCGCGGGCCGACAGCGCTTCGATCTCGTCCACCCGTTCGAGTGCCTCGAAGAATGAGATGTCCGCGGTTTCAGCGAACCGGTCGATATGACCGACGCTGGTATCTCCGATGGAGCGTTTGGGGACGTTGATCACGCGCTTGACCGAGATTGGGTCATCCGGGTTGACCAGTGTGCGCAGATAGGCGAGCACGTCTTTGATCTCGCGCCGCTCGTAGAACTTGACGCTGCCAATGACCGTATACGGGATCCCGTAGCGGACGAGCACTTCCTCCAGCACCCGGCTTTGGGCGTTGGTGCGATAGAACACCGCAACGTCGGAGGCCAGCAGGTCCTCGGCGTCCTCGAGCGCCAGTATCTCGTCGGCCACGAAAGCCGCCTCATCGTGTTCGTCCTGCGCCTCGTACCGGATGATCGGCACGCCGCGTCCCAGGTCCGTCCACAGGCGTTTTGGCTTGCGCTGCGTGTTGTTGGAGATGACGGAATTGGCCGCGTCGAGGATCGTCTCGGTGGAGCGGTAGTTCTGGTCCAGCACAATGACCCGCACATCGGGGTAGTCCTTTTCAAACTCCAAGATGTTGCGGATGTCGGCGCCGCGGAATCTGTAGATGGACTGGTCGCTGTCGCCCACAACGCACAGGTTGCGGTGCACCGCCGCCAGTTGTTTCACGAGCATGTACTGCGCTCGGTTGGTGTCCTGATACTCGTCTACGTGGATGTACCGGAACCGCTCCTGGTAGTGCTCGAGGACCTCTGGGAACGCACCGAACAGCTCTACGGTCACCATCAGCAGGTCGTCGAAGTCCATGGCAGAGGCCTCGAGCATCCGCTGCTGGTAGAGCCGATACACGTCGGCGATGTTGTCGTGATAGAAACCAACGCCGCTGTCCGCGAACGACTCGTAGTCGACTAGCTCGTTCTTGGCGTTGGAGATCGTTGCCTGGATAGCCCTGGGAGGAAACCGTTTCGGATCGAGGTTCAGGTCTTTGACCGCCAACGTCACGGCCCGTAGAGAATCCTGGGAGTCGTAGATCGTGAACGCCGACCGATACCCCAACCGCGGCGCCTCTCGTCGGAGGATGCGCACACACGCGCTGTGGAAGGTCGACACCCACATGCTGCGGATAGCCGCTCCGCCGACCAGATTGGCCACCCGGTCTCTCATCTCGTCGGCGGCCTTGTTGGTGAAGGTGATGGCGAGGATGGCGCTGGGCGCGACGCCCAGGTCGCGCACGAGATGCGCCATGCGGTACGTGAGGACGCGGGTTTTTCCGGAGCCGGCCCCCGCCACGACCAGCACTGGTCCCTCGGTCGTTGCCACGGCGTTGCGCTGGGTTGGGTTGAGGTCCTCGAACAGCACCGACTCGGCCGGATCCCGTGCCGTGCCATCTTCGAACTCCAGGCGGACGGGCTGGCCCGAAACCTGCGACATGCGAGAGATGGTACTGCACAGGGCGGAGGTGAATCACACGCGAGGAATTCGCGCCGCTGGGTCGCCGCCCGATATGGCTCTCAGGCCGGCTTGTGGCCGGGCCGGAGGGCCGGAGCAGCGGGTTGGTGTGCGACCGGGTCCGAGGCCTCCCCCGCCTCTATGGCCTGGATCGTGAAGCTGAAGCGGCTGCCGGTTGGGAACCGTGCCTCGTACCACAAGTCGCCACCCATCGCTCTGGCCAGTTTGCGTGCGATCGGCAGGCCGAGACCGACCCCTTCATCGCGCCGGTTGTCGCCCTTCGTGATCTGCTCGAAATGTTCGAAAACGCGGTCGCGGTCTTCGAACGGTATGCCCGGCCCGTCGTCCTCAACTGTGACGACGTACCGGCCGGCCTCTGACCTGCCCTCAACCAGGATCTGGCTGCCGCCGTGTTTGAGAGCATTCTCCACCAGATTCCGCAGAATCTGCTGCACGCGATTGCGGTCGGCATGCACCTCGACCCCTGCGGGGATCGCGACCGAGGCCTGCTGCTGGGTCGTGCCGGCCACCACCGCATCCACTACCTCATGGGCCAGCTCTCCGATGTCGAAGCGAGCCGGCACGATCTTCAAACGGCCGGACTCGAGCCGCGGAATCACGAGCACGTCCTCAACGAGTTCGCCCAGATGTTGGGCTTGTGCAGTGATGATCCGCAGGAACTCGTCGACCTCGCCGGGCGGCAGGTCACGCCAGCTGGCAATCAGGGTGTCGGCGAAACCGGCAATCGACGTCAAGGGGGTCCGCAGCTCATGTGACACCATCGACACGAACTGGTTCTTCATCAACCGGGCATGCTCGGCATTGGCCCGGGCCCGCTCCTCGCGGACGCCCGCCTGGCGGAACGCCGCCACCGCCAGCGCGAGAGCGAGGCCGGCCAGCAACGTGAGCGGCAGCAGGACTCCGAGCTCTACCACCGTCGCGCTCCCGGCCGGAACGATCCAGCTCGTATGCAGCGTGCATTGTGCACTGCAGGACTCCTACCGGCGCCTCTGGGTTCCGGCGAGGGCCGGCGACCCTCCTAGGAGTATCGGGCGCCGCCTGAGCCAGGTTGAGGAAGCAATCGGCTTCCGGACGATGCGATCCGAGCGGAGATCTCCGCGGTCAGCTGAGGTCGTAGAGCGAGGAGAGGCTCTGACGGGCCTCTTCTTCCAGTTGCTTCTGATGGTGGTGGGCCGAGTCGATGACCATTGAGATCGGGGACTCGACCATGCGTGTAGTCCGCACCATGGCCGGCGTGTAAACACCCGGCCGGCGGGCGGCGATGGACAGGACCCCTATCACCTCGGCTCTGGATCGCAATGCCATTGCGAAGAACGAGTTGAGACCCTGGCCGATCAACTCCTGGTCGAGACGCCCCTCGCCCTCCTCATCCAGCCACAGGGTCAAATCGCCGGGCGCCACCCGGCGCCCCGACAGCTGTTCGAGGTGGCCGGCGACCAGGGCACGAAACTGCTCGATCTCGTCCCGGGCGACCGCCACCGTCGGAGTCACCTCGAGCACAGCGTTCTCGAGGAGTGCGATCCCACCGATCTCGAACTCGACGAACCGGCGGACTATCCGAAGTGTCTCCCGCATGGTCGTACGGAGATCGAGGGCCCGCGTCGACAGCGTCACTATGTCATTCACGGTGGACATCTCGAATAGCTTGTGGTCCAGCATCTCGCATACTTTGGTCAGCACGTCACGCTGATCCAGCTTGGCCCGGGCCGGGTCGTGGGTGAGCTCCGACAGCGCCAGGGAGGCCGACGCGGTGCGAATCGCGGCGATCAGCTCGCTGCCGAGATCGTCCTTGGTGATGTACCCGTCCGCCCCCGACTTCTCGGCCCAATAGCGGTCTTCGGCACTGCGCCGGGCGGTCAGGATGAGAACCGGGATATGCGCCACGGTCCAGTCCTCTTTGATCATGCGGCAGGCGACGTAGCCGTTCAGTCCGGGCATCTGCAGATCGAGCAACACGAGATCTGGCGGATCCTCGTAGAACTTCTGCACGGCGGCGACACCATCCTCCACCACCCGAACGTCGTATCCGTGGGCGGTCAGGAGGTCCCTCACTGCGGCCCTGATGACCGGGCTGTCGTCGGCAACGAGAATCCGCATCAGTCGCCCTCTGCCCTCGACGCAACGTCGAGGTTGAGCAGGCTCCGCAGTGTTTGGGCGAGCGCCCCCTGCCGCAAGTCGAACTTGTCCAGGTAGGCGCTCACCCCGGCCGACCAGGCGCGGTCCTGGTCCGAATGATCCGCGACGCCCGATACCATGACGATCGGCAGCACCGGATAGCGGCTGCGAACCTGCTTGACGAGATCGACCCCGTCTGATCCCGGCATTTGATAATCCACGATCATGGCGTCGAAACGCTCAGCTTCGAGGCGCTTCGTGGCCGGCTCGACTCCCGCCGCCACGACCACTTCGAAACCGTGGCTGGACAAAGCTGCGGCCACCAACTGGCGTACGCTGGTCGAATCATCGACCACCAGGATTCGCGGCCGGCCCGAAACGGGCGAAGGCAGAGATCGCACCCGCTCGATCAGTTGATTCGGTTCGAGGATTGCCACGACCATCCCGGCCCCCAGCAGCGCCGCCCCCGTGACATGCCCCACACCGCCGAGCAGGGGGCTGATGCCCTTCACGGCAACCTGGCGACGGGCTGATATGCGCGGAATCGTCAAGCCGAAATGTCCGAGCCGGGTGGCCATCACCAGCACGTGCTCCACCGGCTCGGTTTCCGGTAGACCGACTGCCGAGGCGAACGAAGCGATAGGTATTCGCCGCCCTCCGTAGATGAGTTCGATGCGCTCGTTACCCGCCACGATGTCGGCACTGACGATGGGAAAGCTGGCCGCCACCGCCGCGGCAGGGATCCCCCACGGCTGACCCTCGGCTTCGACCAGAACCACGTCTTGCATGGCGAGTGTGACCGGGAGGGTCAACGAGATCGTCGTACCGACACCCGCGGTGGAGTCGATCGCAAGCCCGCCTTTGAGGCTTTCGGCCAGTGCGGCGACGCCGGCCAGTCCGGTTCCGTCGCCGCTGACGCCGGCCGGTTCGCCGCGGGTCGAGAAGCCTGGCAGGAACAAGAGGCGGGCCAGTTCGGACTGGTCGTTTGCCTGCTCGGGATCGATCACTGAGCCTTCCAGGCCGCGCCGGCGGACCGCCGCCCAGTCGATACCAGCCCCGTCATCCTGCACCAGCAGCTCCAGCCGGTTGCCGACCGCGCTGACTCGCAACGCGACGTGGCCGGTCGGTGGTTTGCCGGCTGCCTGGCGTTGCAGGGGCGGCTCGATGCCGTGGTCGATTGCGTTGACGAGCAGATGGCGGACCGGCTCATGGAGCCGTTCGAGGATCTGGCGGTCGATCTCGAGGTCCTCGCCGTAGACCTCAAACCGGACTTCCTTGCCAGTCTTGCGAGCCACGTAGCGCATGAGTTGCGGGAAGCCCGACGTAATCTCTTTCAGGCGAACTGAGGCGAGATCAAGTGCTCGCTCTTGAATGTCGTAGAGCGAGGCCTCGACCATCTTGCACATCTTGGCGAACTCCGTCGACAGGTCGGGGTCGATGGTTGCGACGAGGTCGAGGACCCGATCGACGGTTTCGCTCAATGCCTGCACGTCCAACCTCAGCTCAACCGACCGGTTGATCATCTGGTACAGCTTGCCGCTGTCGATCCGCATGTTTCCGCCGGTGAGATGATCGTGCAGCGACGAGAGCAGCCCGCCCAAATCGACGACGGTTTCGGTGGTGAGCTGATGTGCTGCCGGCGTCGCGGCCGGGTCCGCGTCATCCTCCGCCGCCGCCGGCGCGTCGCCGGGCTGAATCGGGTCGCGCAGTCTCCCGCCCTCCTCCGGCGAGTCGCCTCCCGTGGTCCGGCGCAAGTTGGCCAGCGCCAGATTCAGCGTCTGGAGGTGAGCATCCGACGGCTCGTCCACGGCTCCCTGCATCGCGGTGATGACCTGCTCGAGCGCACTGCCGAGATCGCGGCTGGCCGGCAGTGCCCCCGACTCGAGGCGCCGCCACAGTTCCTCCATCTGCTCGGCGGCGTCCGCGGCGTAGTCAAAACCCATGACCCGGGACGAACCTTTGATCGTGTGGGCATCGCGAGTCCGGTCGCTGGTGGTCGACGGGACGTAAGTCCCCTCTTGCATGGCCCGGGCAGCCTGCAGCAGGCCGCCGGCTCGATCGGCGACTTCCGCCATGAAGATGTCATGTAGTTCGGCGCTGTCGCCCCAGTCCACGTAGATCCCTCTCCGACAAGCAGCTCGCCTGCAGTTGTGATCGGAGGGGTGGAGGGGTGACTTGAGCCGCATCTACTACGGAGAGCGGCCAAATTAACGCTCCCAGTGGACTATTGGGAGTGGCGGGCTCACTCCCACTCGATGGTCGCCGGAGGTTTCGACGAGATGTCGTAGGCCACCCGGTTGATGCCCGGCACCTCATTGATCACCCGCGACGAGATGCGCTCGAGGAGGTCATGGGGCAACCGGGCCCAGTCGGCCGTCATGGCGTCCTCCGAGGTGACGGCCCGCACGATCAATGGGTAGGCATAGGTACGACCATCCCCCTGCACTCCCACCGACTTGACGGTCGGCAGAACCCCGAACGACTGCCAGATTTCTCGGTACAAGCCGGCCCGCCGGATCTCCTCGACGATGATGGCATCGGCGGCCCGCAGAAGGTCGAGTCGGGCAGGCGTGACCTCCCCGATGATCCGGACCGCCAGCCCCGGCCCGGGAAAAGGCTGACGCCAAACGATGTCCTCGGGCAATCCGAGTTCCTCGCCCACGGCCCGCACCTCGTCCTTGAACAGGTCGCGCAGCGGCTCGACCAACTCGAGTTGCATATCGTCTGGCAAACCACCGACGTTGTGATGTGACTTGATCTTGGCCGCGTCAGAGGTCCCCGATTCGATGACGTCGGGATAGAGCGTGCCTTGCACCAAGAAGTCGACATCGCTCAGTTCGTTGGCCACTTCCTCGAATACGCGGATGAAAGTCTCGCCAATGATCAAGCGCTTGCGCTCAGGGTCGGTGATGCCGGCCAGTTGTTCCAAAAAGCGGTCCGCTGCTTTGACATGGATGAGGTCGATGTGGAAATGGTCGCGGAAGGTTTCCTCCACCTGTTCAGCTTCGCCGGCCCGCAGCAACCCATGGTCCACAAAAATGCAGGTGAGTTGATCTCCGACGGCGGCGTGCACGAGCGCAGCCGCCACCGACGAGTCAACTCCGCCGGAGAGCCCGCATATAACCTTGCGCATGCCTACCTGGTCCTGGATGGCGGCGATCGAGTGCTGGATGATCGAGTGGTGTGTCCACGACGGAGACGCGTGACATGCGTCATAGAGGAAGTGCTTGAGGATCTCTCCGCCCCGGGGTGTGTGCGCAACCTCCGGGTGAAACTGCACTCCGAAGATTCCGCGGTCCCGGTCCTCCATGGCCGCAACGGGCGAACCGTCAGTGCCGGCCACCGCCCGCAAGCCCGGCGGGCAGGCCACAACCGCGTCCCGATGGCTCATCCACACGTCCTGGCTGTCCGGCAGCTCCCGGAACAACAAGCTTCCTTCCGGGGCGACGACCAGGGTGGTCTTGCCGTACTCAGCTGCGCCCGTCCGCTCGACGGTGCCGCCGAGTGCATGGGCGATCACCTGATGCCCGTAGCAGATGCCGAGTATCGGAATCCCGAGATCGAAGATCGCCGGGTCGATCTCATAGGCATCGTCGGCAAACACCGAGGCCGGGCCGCCCGACAAAATGATGCCGACCGGCCGCAATGCTTTGACCTCTGCCGCCGAGATGTCGCGCTGGACGATCTCGGAGAAGACATGCGCTTCTCGAACACGACGGGCTATGAGTTGGGCGTACTGCGCGCCGAAATCGACAACCAGCACCCGCTCGGTCCCGGCACCCGAGGCATGGCCGCCGGTAACGGTCATCCCATGCCGATCCGCTGGTTGCGCTGGAGCGCCTTGCCCTCCGTCTGGAGCGCCGGTGCCACCATCACCTCGGCCTTCTGAAATTCTTTCAGATCGGCGTACCCGGTCGTGGCCATGGACACTCGGAGCCCGCCGAACAGGTTGCGGCGACCGTCGTTCTCATGCGCCGGTCCCATCAAGATCTCTTCGAGAGTCCCCAGCTCATTCACCATCACCCGAGCTCCTCGGGGAAGCGTCGGATGGAAGGTCGCCATGCCCCAATGCGCGCCCCGCCCGGGAGCCTCCCGTGCGGCGGCCAGCGGTGAGCCGATCATCACCGCATCGGCACCACAGGCGATGGCCTTCGCCACATCGCCGCCCGTGCGCATGCCGCCGTCAGCAATGACATGCACGTATCGACCCGTTTCGTCCAAGTAGCGGATCCGGGCCCCGGCGGCATCGGCGATGGCAGTTGCCTGCGGCACTCCGACGCCAAGAACACCCCTCGTCGTGCACGCCGCTCCCGGTCCGACACCGACGAGGATGCCGACCGCACCGGTGCGCATCAGGTGTAGGGCGGTCGAATACGAGGCGCACCCGCCGACGATGACCGGCAGCTCGAAGTCGGCGATGAACTGCTTCAGGTTGAGCGGCTCGTCCCGGCTGGAGACATGCTCAGCCGACACCACGGTGCCCTGTACGACGAGGATGTCCAGCCCGGCCCGGGTGGTCACGTCGGCGTAGTCGCGCACCCGCTGCGGCGTGAGGCTCCCAGCAGTGACAATCCCGGCGGTCTTCATCTCTTCGATACGCCGGACCATCAGGTCGGGGTCGATCGGCTGCAGGTAGATCTCTTGCATCCGCCGGGTGGCCTTTTCGGGGGCCAGCTCGGCGATCTCTGCGAGGTAGGGATCGGGCTCTTCGTACCGGCTCCACAGGCCCTCGAGGTTGAGCACTCCCAATCCACCGAGGCGCCCAATCTGGATTGCCGTCGCCGGGCTGATGGCGGAATCCATCGCAGAGCCGAGCATTGGCAGCTCAAATCGAAACGCGTCGATCTCCCAGCTGATGCTCACATCCTCCGGATCCCGCGTCCGTCGGCTCGGGACGATCGCAATGTCGTCGAAGCCCCATGCCCGGCGCCCGGATTTGCCGATGCCAATGTCGATTTCCATGAGATCCCCAGTCTGGTGCCGCGGCTCCACCGTACCAGCGAGCGAGGGCGCCCAGAAAGCACCGAGCGCCGGGCCCTGTGGACAAGTCTGTGGGTAGCTCGCCGGGGCATTGGGATGCACGCACTAACGTGCGGCAAGATGGCTGTGCCCCCCGCTCCGCAACGCGAATACACCTGGCGCTTCACCGATACCGTGATCGTGTTTGCTGCCGGGGTCCTGGCCAGCCTGATCGCGGGAGTGATCGCGATCGGCGTGAGCGGCGTCGAGGAGGTCACGGCCTCCTGGCTGTTCTGGCTGGTGCTCCCAGCCCAGTTCGTTGGCAGCTTCGCGGCGCTCTTGTGGCTCAGCCGCCGGCGGGGGACGGGATCGTGGGATACCGACTTCGGTTTCGAGCTGAACCCGAAGGACTTCTGGTATCTCGGGGTGGGGATGCTGGTTCTGATTGCCACCGGGCTCGTTGCCCAGGCTGTGCGCAGTGCCCTCCAGCTCGAGGACGACAACCCCCAGGTCCTGATCGACATCGTCGATCAGGTGGGCACGGGACCGACCGTGTTTGCGATGGTGGCGTCGCTCGTCATCGCCGGACCGATCGCCGAGGAACTGACGTACCGGGGTTTGCTGCTGCGCACGATTCTGGAGCGTATGGGTCCACTCCCGGCGGTGGTCATCTCCTCTCTCGTGTTCGCAGCAGTCCATCTGACCGATCCGGCTCTGCTGAGCCTGCAGGGTGTGCCGACCCTGCTGGCTTTCGTTCTGATGGGCCTCCTGCTGGGCTGGGTCACCGTCCGCTCAGGCAGCCTGTCAAGAGCGATCTTCATTCACGGCGGTTTCAACCTGCTCACCACGCTTTCGCTCCTGTTCGTGGATCCTGAAACTCTGGAGGAGACGAGCGCCCTCCTCTTCTTCCTGCGCTGACACCAGTTCGGTCAGGACCTGCGCCCGTTGGGTAGGCTCAACGGAGGTCGAGCCACGGGGAGGTTTTCATGTGTGTTGCCGGGACCACGGAACGCGGACATGGAGCGGCTATTTCCGATGCCGACGGGCGGGACGGCGCGGCGCTATCGGCGCACGGAGCGCAACGCCGGGCATTACTCAAGACCGGGGCCGCGGTGGCAGCGGGCGGTGCGCTGGCTGCGCTGGGTCCGCCGCTCCCTGCGCTGGGAAGTACGGGTCGTCCCTCGGGTCGGGTGGTTGATCTGACGCACCGGCTCGTCAAAGGATTCGCGACATTCCTCGGAGACGATGACGCCATCAACGACGAAGTCAGTTTCGACTTCGACCCGGCGGGCTTTTTCGCGAAGACCTGGACGGTGTTCGAGCACGTCGGTACCCACATCGACGCCCCGGGGCACTTCAGCCCGGGTGCGATGCTCGTGGACGACATCCCCGCCGATCAGCTGATCGCCCCGCTGGTGGTCATCGACATCAAACGCAAGGTTGCCGACGACCCGAATGCCACGGTCGACCCGGAGGATCTCCTCGCATACGAGCGAAGATATGGACGAATTCCCAAACGGGCGTTGGTCGCAATGAACTCCGGCTGGAGCGACCTCGTCGACGACAACGAGGAGTTTCGCGGAGGCACGGGTTTCCCCGACCTGAACTTTCCGGGATTCTCCCCAGACGCTACCGCTTGGCTGGTCCGTCATCGCAATCCGGTGGGCATCGCGGTCGACACCATGAGCCTCGACCCGGGCAATTCCGCCGACTTCGCGGTGCACACCACGTTCCTGGCGACCAACCGTTACGGCGTGGAGAACGTTGCGAACCTCGACCGGGTGCGCCCCCGCGGGGCGCGCGTGTTCATCGGGGCCATCCCCTGGGAAGATGGCTCCGGCGGACCCTGCCGGGTGATCGCCTTCCGCTAGCCGTCCGTCGTTGGTTAACGCTGCTCGCGGGCGTAGGGAATTGCGAGCGCCGCCGGCGCACCGAGCAGGCGGGCGCGGCGGCCGCTCGTCAGCACGATCATGGCCAAGATGGCGAGAATGAAGGGGATCATGGCGAGAAGATTGGCCGGGATCGAGATTTCGAGGGTCTGCAGCGTGAAGTTGACCCGACCGGCTGCCCCAAACAGGTAGGCCGCAAACAGCGCCCTCCACGGCCGCCAGCTGGCGAGGATGACCAGCGCGATTGCGATCCACCCTGCCCCACCGATCAGATCGTCCTGCCACGAAGGTACGAGCGCCAGCGAGAAGTATGCTCCGCCGAGACCGGACAGGGCTCCCCCGATCAGCACATGGGCATAACGTACCCGGGTCACGTCCACCCCGGCCGCGTCGGCCGCGGCCGGATCCTCGCCTACCGCCCGGACCGCCAGCCCCGCTTTGGTGCGGAACAAATAGAAGCTCGAGACGGCGACCACCAGCCACGAGATGTAGACCAAGATGTCGTGGCCGAAGATGAGCGGCCCGATCACCGGCAGGTCCGCCAGTCCATCGGTGAGAATCGGTTCGAAGCTCACCGGCGACGGGTTTCCCACCAGCGGAGAATCACCCACCCGCCCGATGAAAGCCGAGAGGCCGGTGCCGAAGAGGGTCAACGCGAGCCCGCTGACGATTTGGCTGACTCGCAACGTGATCGAGGCGAATGCGTGGAGCACCGACAGGGCGGCACCGGCGATGATCGAGGTCAGGACCCCCAGCCACAGGTTCTCGCTTGCGAAAGATGCCCAGAACCCGGCGACTGCCCCCACCAGCATCGTCCCCTGGACACCCAGGTTCAGGATGCCGGAGCGCTCGGTGAGAATTTCGCCAACCGTCGCAAACACCACCGGGGTTCCCAGGCCGATCGCCGCGAAGATGGCCAGGACGGCGACAGAATCGTTCACGTTGCCGCCTCCGGCTGCGGTACCCCGGCCGGCTCGTCGTGGAGTCGTGACACGCGGTTGGCGATGAAGAACTCGCCTGAGACCGCGAATATCAAGATGGCGCCTTGCAGCATGACGACCGTGGCAGTCGGCACCTGGATGGATTGGAGCGCCGGACCGGCGTTGTTCAGGGCACCCATCAGGATCGCTACCGGGATGACGGCCACCGGGTTGAGCCGGGCCAGGGCGGCCACGATGATCCCCACAAATCCCAGGCCCAGGTCCAGGCTCCGGGGGTCCATCTTCCCGAGTACTCCTGCCACCAGTAGTGCGCCCGCCAGGCCGGCGAAAGCTCCGGACAGCAGGAACACGCCGAGCACCTTGCGCGGCACGCCGATCCCGGCGTAGCGCGCAGTGGGAGGCGAATCGCCCACCACCCGGACTTCGAAACCCCAGCGGGTCTTTTCGATCAAGAACCACGCCGCGACCGCCAGCGCCATGGCGATGACAATTCCGTAGTCGAGGCGGCCCAGCGCGCCTGTGATCTCCGGCAGCCGGGCGGCGTCCGGGATGGGCCTGCCCTGGGGGAATTGGGTCGACTCGGGGTCGCGCCACGGGCTGAACGAACCCAGCACCAGATAATTCATCAGATTGAGTGCGATGAAGTTGAGCATCAGGGTTGTGATGATCTCGTTGGTGCCGAGGTAGACGCGTGGTACCGCAGCAATCCCCGCCCACACGGCCCCACCCAGCGCACCAGCTACGAGGACCGCGAGCACGGCTAGTACGGCGGGCATACCGTCGCCCAGCGCCAGGACAACTCCGGCGGCGACGATGGCGCCCGCCAGAAGCTGGCCTTCTGCACCGATGTTCCACACCAGCATGCGGAACGCGACCGCAGCCGCGACACCGGTCAAGATCAACGGAGTGGCCGAGATCAGCGTCTCGCTGAGTCCCCGGGTGGAGCCAAATGCCGCGTCCAGCATCTTGCCGTACGCCTCGCCTGGATTGTTGCCGGTGACTGCCAGGAAAACGGCGCCAACGATCAGCGCCGCGAGGACGGACACCACCGGCACCAACAACCGAACTCTGAGGCTGGCCAAGCCCCGAGGCTCGACGCGAAACCGGCTCGTCACGACTCCGCTCCGTTGTCGACGTGGCCCGCCATGAGCAAACCGAGGAGCTCGGTGGTTGCTTCTTCGGCGGTCAGCTCGCCCACGAACTCGCCTTCGTAGAGGACGAGCAACCGGTCGGACAAGGCGAGGAGCTCGTCGAGATCCTCGGAGATGAGCAGCACACCGATCCCGCTGTCCCGTTCGCGCAACAGCAGCTGGCGCACGGCGTCGGTGGCGGCGACATCGAGGCCGCGGGTGGGCGATCGAGCGAGCATCACACCATGCTCGCGTGTTACCTCGCGCGCAATCAGCGCCTTTTGCAAGTTGCCGCCGGACAGGAGCCGGATGGGCAGACCATCGCGCACGCCGCGGATGTCGTATCCCGTGATCAATGCCGAGGCGCGTTCGAGAAACGCTGCTCGCCGCAGCACCCCGCGCTCGGTGAACGGCGCTGACCGGTGTGATTTGAGACCGAGGTTGTCCGCGGTCGTCATGCCGGGCGCAAGGCCCATGCCCAACCGATTCTGTGGCACGTAGGCCAGGCCGCGCTGGATCCGCTCGCGCGCCGTGGCATTGGTCACGTCACGGCCCGCGATCCGCACCGATCCGGCTAGCGGCGGGCGCAAGCCGGCCAGTCCGAGTGCCAGCTCCCGCTGGCCATTGCCGGCCACTCCGGCGATGCCCAGGATCTCCCCGGCTCGCACCTGGAACGAAACGCCCCGAACCGCCTCGAGTCCGTGTTCACCTTCGACCCGGAGACCCTCCACATCGAGTACGACGTCGCCCACGTGTTCGGTCGGGCGGCGAGTCGACAGCTCCAGTTCGCGGCCGACCATCATCCGGGCTATGTCCTTGGGCTCGGCCTCGGCCGTGACCAGCTCCCCGACGCGCGTGCCGTCGCGCAGCACTGTCACCCGGTGCGACACCGCCTTGACTTCCTGCAGCTTGTGCGACACGAAGATGATCGACCGGCCGTCGGCGCACATCCGCCGCATGGTCTCGAACAACGCCTCGCTTTCCTGGGGCGTGAGCACGGCGGTGGGCTCGTCGAGGATGAGCACGTCGACGTCGCGATACAGCAGCTTGAGGATCTCGACCCGCTGCTGCTGGCCGACACTGAGTTGCCAGATGCGGGCCTTGGGATCGACCGGCAAGCCGAAGCGCGCTCCGAGGTCGGCGGCGGCGGCCTGGATCTCCTTCTGTGACATCCGTATCGGCACGTCGGGATGACCGAGGGCCATGTTTTCGGCCACGGTGAGATTGTCGACCAAGCGGAAATGTTGATAGACCATCCCGACACCGGCAGCGAGGGCTTCCTTGGGCGACCGGAAGTGCACCTCGTCGCCATGCAGCTTGACCGTCCCTGAATCCGGCCGGTATAGCCCCGCGATGATGGAGCACAGGGTCGACTTGCCGGCGCCGTTCTCGCCGAGCAGCGCATGCACCTCGCCGGGCCGGAGGTCGAAGTCGACCGATTCGTTGGCCTTCACCCCGTAGAACGCTTTGTTGATGTTCGTCAGTTCGAGCGCCAGCGGCCGGGCCGGGTCGGTTCCGTCAGCCAAATGTGTGCTCCGCTATCAGGTTGGGCCCCGGATACGGGGCCCAACTGGTCTGTCTTCATATTGATCAGCCGGTCGGGCTGCCGATCACACCCTGCACGAAATAGTCCATGCTGAAGATGTCGCCCAACTCACGGCTGCTGCCGTCCTGGTCGACGATGGGGTCCGGAAACACCGAGAACGAACCGTCGATGATCTGCTGCTTGCGCTCTTCGATCATGCTGCGAACGTCATCGGGGACCGATGACCCAAACGGGGCAATATCCACCATGCCGCCGGCCATGTTCCCGTAGAAGGCCTCGGACTCCCAGGATCCCGCCCGCACCTGCTCGGCAGTCTCCAGGTAATAGGGTCCCCAGTCCCAGATGGCTGCTGTCAGCCACGCGCCAGGGGCGAACTCCGTCATGTCTGTGTTGTAGCCCACCCACTTGGCGCCGGCGGCATCGGCTGCCAGCCCGGGAGCCGACGAGTCCTGGTGCATGGCGATCACGTCCGCCCCGGCGTCGAGCAGTGCCTGGGCGGCGTCCCCTTCTACCGGTGGATCGAACCAGGTCGAGGTCCAGACGACCTGAACCTGAGCATCCGGATTCAGTTCCTGAGCGCCCAGGGTGAAGGCATTGATGCCGCGCAGAACCTCGGGGATCGGGAACGCGGCCACATAGCCGATCAGGTTGGTCTGGGTGGCTGCGCCGGCGGCCATGCCGGACAGGTACCGCCCCTCCTCCGCCGCGCCGAAGTAGTTGCCCATGTTGTCCGACGTTTTGAACCCGGTGGCGTGCATGAACACCGTGTCGGGGAAGTTCTCGGCCGCGGCCAGCATGGGATCCATGTAACCGAAAGATGTGCCGAAGATCAGTTGATTGCCGTCTGCGGCCAGGTCTTCGAACACGCGCTGGCTGTCGGGGCCTTCTGGCACGGACTCCAGAGTGGTGATCTCAACGTTCTCCATGTTCGCGGTAATGAACTGCGCACCCTGGTCGTGGGCCCAGCTCCACCCTTTGTCGGCGACGGGTCCGACGTGCACAAATGCGACCTTGAGGGTCTCGTCGCTGCCACCGTCGTCTCCGCCACAGGCTGCCGCCACCATCAGCAGCCCGATGAGGGCGGCCGTCAACTGTCGCCATCGTTTCATTGGTTCTCCAATACCTTCTGGCAGGCCGCTGGCCCGATCGTCCGACCCACCGAGATCCAGCGCTCTCCGGGTGGGCTCGTGGCCTTGGCCTCGCTTCCTGTCCTCAGTCGGTCGGCACGTCTCAGCCGCGAGGCTCATGCCGCTCGGTCGGCATCAACCATAGGCGCGGTGGCCAGGGTCCCGCCCGGATAACAGGGGGGAAGCAGCGGGTGACGACCGAGCCGGGAGTCCGGCTCAGGCCAGCCCGATCACCTGCTGAACCTCACCGATGGTGCGCTGCGCACTGGCCCGGGCCTTCTCGGCTCCGGCCGCCATCTTGGCGAGGACGTCGGCGTCCGACAACGCCCGATAGTTGGTGTGGAACTCACTCAGGCCCTCGATGACCGCATCGGCCACGATGTCTTTGAAAAAGCCGTATTGGAGTTCGTGATGCTCGGCGACCAGGTCATCGACCGGTCGGTCGGTGAAAGCGCTCAGCATGTCCAGCAGGTTGGAGATGCCCGGCTTGCGTTCGAGGTCGTATTCGACACCGTGTCCCGAGTCGGTCACCGCCCCCCGGATCTTCTTGCGGATGACGTCGGGGCCGTCGGTCACCAGCACTTTGGCTTTGGGATCCGGGTCGGATTTGGACATCTTGGCGGTGGGATCTTTGAGCGACATGACTCGCGCCCCGACCTCGGGGGTGATCTGCTCCGGCACCGGGAACACCTCGCCGTACCGGTGGTTGAACCGCTCTACCAGGTCACGGGTGAACTCGAGATGCTGCGTTTGGTCATCGCCAACCGGCACCGCATGGGCCTTGTGGATGACGATGTCGGCTGCCATGAGGACCGGATAGGAGAACAAACCCAGATTCTGCCCACCCTTGTCGCCCTTCTCTTTGAACTGCGTCATGCGCCCCAGGTGGCCGAGCGATGCCAGGGTGCTCAAGATCCAGCTCAACTCCGAGTGTTGAGGAACGTCGCTCTGGAAATAGACCATCGAAACGGCCGGGTCGATCCCTAGCGCCAGCAGCACCTTCGCTGTGTTGATCCGACCCGCCCGCAACTCCTCGGCATCGATCGGAGTGGTGATCGCGTGCAGGTCGACAACGCAGTACACGGCATCGTATTCGGTCTGCATTCGGACCCAGTTCTTCAGAGCGCCGAGATAGTTGCCGAGGTGGATGTCACCCGTCGGCTGGATGCCAGAAAACACTCGTTGCTTGCTCACGTCCTGTTCCCTCCGGAGGGCCTTCCGTTGCATCGTCTTCGCCACCCACCGTCCACAAAAACGCCGGCGTGGCCGCCGGCGTCGTTCAACGTGAGCGCGCGACGATCAGTGTTCAGCCGACCACCACCAAACCCGAGTCGTCAGTCGCATGCCACCGGTCAGGGTATCAAACCAACCTGATGCTGTCAGGCGTGGCATACACTCCCCATCGCATGAGGCAAATCCGTATCGGCTGGCGCGAGTGGGTCGCCCTGCCCGAGTTCGGCGTCGACGCCATCAAGGCGAAGGTCGACACCGGCGCGCGCACCTCGGCCCTGCATGCCCACCGTCTCCAGGTGGTCGAAGACGGCGACCTCCAGTACGCCGAGTTCCAGATCCACCCCATCCAACGAAAGTCGGAGCCATCGGTGCCCGTCCGCGTGCCGATCCGGGAATGGCGCAAGGTCCGATCTTCCAACGGTCAGTACCAACTGCGGCCCGTCGTATCAACCACGATCCGGATCGGCGACCGGACCTTTCGAACTGACATGACGCTGGCCCGACGTGATGAGATGGGATTTCGTATGCTGCTCGGCCGCCAGTCCATCCGTGGAAGGTTCGTCGTGGATCCGGGGCACTCCTTTCTCACGTCCGTGGACTGAACTGCGATGCGGCGTGCGCAGCCCGGCACCGGCCGTCCAGTGATCCGAACGGCTGCCCATACGAGCTATCTTCGCCACATGTTCGATTGCGCGTTGCCCGGACCGCCTCTCGCAGCCGCCGCGGTGGCGCGATGATTCGAGCGATCCGCATCTCCGCAGACCAGGGCTCCCAGGAGGTCGAACCGCGACCGGTACCGGGCGCCCTGCAATGGGTTGACGCGGATGAGACCGAGCCCGACGCCGTCTTCGAGATCGCCGAGCGGTTCGGGATAGGACACGCGACCGTCGACAGCATCCTCAGCGACCCCGACCGGCCGAAACTCGACACCCACGGCCGCTACGCCCACGTGGCGCTGCATAGCCTCGGCCTGGACGCCGATCAGCGTATCGACACCATTCAATATGACGTGATCGTCGGCGACAGCTGGATCCTCACGTTCCGGTCGGCGGCCATCCCGGTGATCGACTGGCTGTGGGACGAGATTGAACGCGGCGACACATTCCAGGTCGATTCGCCCGCAGGCCTGTTGGCGCTCCTGTCACTGTATGGGACACGCCGCTTCGCCCCGGTGGTCGATGCGCTGGCCGGCCAGGCTGATCTGCTGGGCGTCGATGCGCTGACCGGCACGCGAGGAACCCTCTTCGAAATCCAAACACTTCTCCGCAGCGAGGTCGTGATACGCACGACTCTGCGGGCTCAGCGCGGCGTCATGGAGCAGCTGGCCGCAGAGCAGGCATGGGTCGCCGCAACAGCTCGTGAACGGTTCGCGGATGCTGCGGATCTGCACCGAGCATTGGTGGATGACCTCCTCACGGCCCGCACGATCCTGTCCGACGCAGTGAACACGTATCGAGGGGCCGTTGCGGAGAGGACGGGTGACGTGACCCGCGTGTTGACTATTTATGCGGCGGTGGTCCTCCCGATGACGTTGATCGCGGGTATCTGGGGCATGAACGTCGACGACCTCCCCTTCAGCACGGCCGGCCGGGGCTTCGTCGCCGTCCTGGCCATCATGCTCGTCGTGGGGATCGGCTCGACACTGCTGTTCATTCGCGTCGGGTATCTGACGCCGCCGGCCCCGCCCGACCCGAAACGCCTGTCGAGCTTGCTGTCTGGCCTGGTTGAACTGCCGATCAACGTCATCCGGCCCGCCATCCGGCGAATGTCCGGGCCGGACAACCGGCGCCGCGGCTGAGGTCCGCCCCCGGGCCGGGGTTGACCACCAGGGATCTCATCGCAATACTTGTATTTCTATGACAGCACCGACCGGCATCATCATCATCGACTAGGCGCATACCCCAAACCCGTATGCGCCCGGCACCCTGCGCCCCGACGGCGGAGGGTTTTTTGTTGGCCGGATTCCGACGACCAGAGGGCGGCGAGATGGAACAGCTGGAGATCTACGACACGACCCTGCGGGATGGCTCCCAGCAAGAAGGCATATCACTCACAGTTGGCGACAAGCTGCGCGTCGCCCAGCTGCTCGACGATCTCGGCGTCACCTATGTTGAAGGCGGGTGGCCGGGCGCCAACCCCAAAGACGACGAGTTCTTCCAGCGCGCCCGCCGTGAGCTGAACCTGGCCAACTCCTTGCTGGTTGCGTTCGGGTCCACCCGCCGGCCACGGATCTCGGTGCAGGAGGATCCTCAGCTCAAGGCGCTGCTCGACGCGGAGACCGAGTTCATCTGCATCGTCGGCAAGTCTTGGGACTACCACGTCCGCGAGGCACTGCGCACCGACCTCGATGAGGGGCTCATGATGATCGGCGAGTCCATCGACTATCTGCGCAGCCGCGGCCGGCGGGTATTCTTCGACGCCGAGCATTTCTTCGACGGTTTCGCCGCGAACGAGGATTTCGCGCTGACCGCCCTGCGGACCGCGCTGGACGCCGGGGCCGAGCGAGTCGTGCTGTGCGACACCAACGGCGGGCGGCTGCCGTCCGACGTCATCCACGCCATCAACCAGGTCCAGACCCGGCTGCCGGGAGCCGAGATCGGCGTGCATTTCCACAACGACGCCGGCTGCGCAGTGGCGTCGTCGCTGGCCGCGGTCGAGCAGGGTGTGCGGCAGGTTCAGGGCTGCATCAATGGATACGGGGAACGCACCGGCAACGCCGACCTCTCCACCATCCTGCCCGACCTCGTGCTGAAGATGGGCCGCCGGGTCCTGGACGAGGAGCGATTGCAGAGCCTCTCCCCCATCTCGCATCACATCGCCGAGATCGTGAACGTGTCGCTCGACCCACACCGCCCTTATGTGGGAACATCGGCCTTCACCCACAAAGCGGGCCTGCACACATCAGCGCTGGCTCGCCGGCCCGACGCCTATGAGCATCAGAATCCAGCGCTGGTCGGGAATCGCACCCGGATGGTGGTATCGGAGCTGTCTGGGAAGGCGAGCGTGCTGTCCAAGGCCGAGGAACTGGGCGTTCCGATCACCGATGAGCTGGCGGTAGAAGTGATCGACCAGCTGAAGACGCTCGAGCATCAGGGCTATCACTTCGAGGCGGCGGACGGCAGCTTCGAGTTGCTGCTGCGCCGGATCGCCGGCTGGAAGCAACCGTTCTTCGAACTGGAGTCGTTCCGTGTATTCACCGAGCGCCGGGCCGACGAGGAGATCGTGGCGGAGGCAACGGTGAAGGTGGTCGTCAACGGCAATCGGATCGTGACAACCGGAGAAGGCAACGGCCCGGTGAATGCCCTCGACCAGGCGTTGCGGACGGCGCTCCAGGTGGAATTCCCGGCCGTGGGCCAGCTCCGGCTCACCGACTATCGAGTGCGGGTGCTCGACTCGAGCGAGGCCTCGGCTGCGACCACGCGGGTGCTGCTGGAAACGTCCGACGGCATCACCGCCTGGGGCTCAATCGGCGTCCACTCCAACATCATCGAGGCGTCGTGGGAAGCGCTGGTCGATGGGATCATCGTGGGCCTGCTGCGCCTGCAGGTCGAGGCAACCTAGCCGAGATTCAGCCCGGCGGCGCCACCGCCGCCAAATCGTGCGTCGCTCGATTCCGGACCGCCGGACAGCCGGCCCAAACACGCGCAACGCCGCCGGCACGCTGGGCACAACGTGGCGGCGGCGTCACCCTCCTGGTCCCCCTTAATCGAGAACAGGCCTTGGCGCCGGCAGCGGTTGGCGGATGGCCGCCGCCGGCGCCCGGACCCTCTTCTCCCGTGGTCCTTGCGAACCACAACCCCCTTAGATCTCAGACGTTCCGGACTGGATCCGGGGCTTGCCGGTCCCGTAATGGTTCCGACATGAGGGGACTCGCACTACCCCGCCGTGGGGTTTACCTCGCGAATATCTTTTTTCTTGCCCCCGCTGATGATGCGATCCATGAATGTCAGAACTGTCGCAATCCGTTGGCGGCCTGTCCGGTCCGGGTACGATCCGGGAACCGTAGAGCGTGGAGCTTCGGGTGCCGCCTGCCCCGCCTGCCGACGAAACCCTGATCGACGAGGTCGTCGCCCTGGCGCGAGCAGCCGGCGACGCCACCCTGCAGTGGTTTCGCCGAGCCGATCTGGAGCTCGTCGAGAAGGCTGATGGCACCCCCGTGACGGTCGCCGACCGCACGGCGGAGCGCATCATTCGTGACGAGCTGGCCGTCCGATACCCCGAAGACTCGGTGTTCGGGGAGGAGGAAGGCGTCACCGGTACCGGCGAGCGTCGCTGGATCATCGACCCGATCGACGGCACGCTCTCGTTCGTCCATGGCGTTCCGCTGTTCGCAACCCTGCTCGCAGTGGAGGACGGCGACGGGATCGTCGCCGGGGCGATCCATCACGCCGCCCTCGAAGAGACGGTGTGGGCCGGCCGGGGCCGCGGCGCGTTTCACAATGGCGTTCCGTGCCGCGTCTCGCAGACGGAACGGGTCGAAACGGCGGTGCTTTCTACGAGCGATTTCGCCGCCATGCCCCCGTCCATGATGCGTTCGGTCCACCAGAGCGGGTTTCTGCTCCGCACCTGGGGAGACGCCTACGGCTATACGCTCGTCGCGACCGGCCGGATGGAGGTGATGGTGGATCCGATCGTGAACACGTGGGATGTCGCTCCCGTGGCCGTGATCCTGCCGGAAGCCGGTGGACGTTTCTCGGCCATGGACGGCAGCGCTTCCTACTCTGCCGGTTCGGCGGTCGGGAGCAACGGCGTGCTCCATCAGCAGGTTCTGGACATCCTCACCGGCCGACCGACCGCGACATGACCCGTTCCGGCGCGCGCTCAGGAATGTAGACAGCGTGGCCGGCGAACGGCCGGAAGACCCACCAAGAGCCCGATCGCGCCTGGGTGTTGGGCCGGACAGGCCGGCGAGTTTCTGCACGACCCATCATCGAGATCAGCCGGGCCAGTTCGATCAGGGAGTCGACAGACCGGCCGCCGGCACCCCGAGCTGGGTACGCTCGCCGGGCAATGCCATTGGATATGATACTCGTCGGAGCCGGCCAGCGAGGCCGGTACGTGTACGGCGACTACGCCCGTCGCTATCCGGACTCCATCCGCATCGTGGCCGTGGTCGAGCCAGACGCGGGCCGGCGCCGCCGGTTCGGGGAAATCCACAACATCCCGCCCTCCCGTCAGTTCGCCGACCACGAGTCGGTAGGGGTGGACGCACCGGCGTGGATCATCGCCAGCAGCGACCGCCACCATGTGGAGCCCGCGCTGGCGGCGCTGTCCGGCGGGGCACACGTGCTGGTGGAAAAGCCAATCGCCGCCACTTACGCCGACAGCCGGCGCCTGGTGGACGCAGCCCGGCTCGCCCGGCGCCAGCTGCACGTCGCCCACGTGCTTCGCTACACGCCCTTCTTCACCACCCTCAACGAAATAGTCCGGTCGGGCCGGCTGGGGGAGATCATCACCGTGGAGCACCGCGAAAACGTCGTGTACTGGCACATGGCCCACAGTTTTGTGCGGGGCAACTGGGCCCGGGGTGAGACCTCCACACCGATGGTGGTCCAGAAGTGCTGCCACGACTTCGACATTCTGGAATGGAACGCGGCGGCCCCGGTGCGGCGGCTCCACTCGTTTGGGTCGCTCATGCATTTCCGCCCCGAGCACGCCCCGCCGGGTGCGCCGCCCCGCTGCACGGACGGATGCCCGGCCGCCGATTCGTGCCACTATGAGGCCACCCGGCTGTACACGAACGAGGCCTGGTCCGGGTGGCCGGTCCACGTCGTCACCGACGACCTGAGCCCGGCAGGGCGGCTCCAGGCGCTGAAGGAGGGCCCGTATGGCCGGTGCGTGTACACGGCCGGATCCGACGTGGTCGATCATCAAGTCGTCGCTATGGAGAGAGCGGACGGGTCGACAGGGACTCTGATCATGCACGGGCATGCTGCCGAGGAAGCGAGAACGATGCGGTACGACGGCACCCATGCCACCTTGCGCGGGTACTTCGGGCGTGATCAGTCGATCGAGATCCACCAGCGGGGGTCGGGCGAGGTGGAGAAGGTCGAGATCCGGTACGCGACCGGCGGCCACGGCGGGGGCGACGGCGGTCTCATGGAGTACTTCACGCGTGCGGTCACGGCAGACCTCCCGGCACGGACCTCCGGGGAGGAGGCACTGGAGAGTCACCTGCTGGCGTTTGCCGCCGAAGAGTCGCGGGTGACAGGCCGGACCATCGACCTGGACGACCGGCGGGACCGTCCGACCTAGAGTGCACCCTTGTTCGCGGATGCCGCAGTGCGATCGATCGGCTAGCGACTCGAGTAGTGCGCTCGGGCGGCAGCCAGGATCTCGGGAGTCCCAATATCGAACCAGGAGCCCTGCACAGGGACGGCCAGAACCTTGGCGCCGGACTCGATCAGCCCAGCGATGGCATCTGGCAACTCCAGTTCACCCCTTTCGGAAGGTGCAAGGTGATCGATCTGTTCCCAGATTGACTCACCGAGGACCCCGAAGCCGGCGTTGTTCCAGTTGGTGGTGGAGCCTCCCGGCGGTGGTTTCTCCTCGATCCGCTGCACGATGAAGTCGTCCGCGACGTAGACAGCCGCACCGTGAGTCGGGTCATCCACGTGGTTGACGGCCAGCACTGCATCCGCCCAGCTGGCGGTCTCTATGACTGCCTCGTAGTTGGCGGGGTGGACCAGGATGTCTCCCCACGTGAAGAAGAAGCGCTGCCGGTGTGTGAAATCGCGGGCGAGCGAGAGCGCACCTGCGGTTCCGTTCTGGGTCGGCTGGCGGATGAACTCGAGAGACATCCCTGCGAGTCCCCAGGTTGCGTCTTCCACCTGATCTGCGAGGTGGCCGGTGATGATGGCCGCCTTGTAGATCTGGGCGGCCGCAATGCCCTCGAGAATCCGCTCGATCACCGACATGCCGGCGACGTCGAGCAGGGGCTTGGGCGTCTCGGTTGTCAGCTCACCAAGCCGGGTCCCGCGGCCTGCGGCCAGTACCACCGCACGATCAGTCATAGCTCAGGCCTTCGGACGGACGCACTACAAACGCCGGCTCGCCGATTGCATCGTCCGCCGCCGCCAGGACGCGAGGGACGCGATCGCGGGCGCACACCCCTACAGCGTACCCGCCAAATCCGGCGCCCGTCACCCGCGCCCCCGCCGCCCCGCCTTCGCTCATGGCCTCGGTCACTCGATCGAGACCGGCCGTGACCGTCCCCAGCCGGCGCAAACTCTCGTGCGAGTCCCCCATGATGGCCCCCAACTCGGTGATGTCGCCCTCCCGCAGCGCTGCCTCCGTGGCGTCGACTCGCCGAGCCTCGCCAATCAGATGGGCTCCGATGGCAGCCACCGGCAGCCGCGCAGTCGGCGCCAGGCCGCTTTCGCCCGCCAGATCGGAGGGCGAGCGACCGACCCCCTCCGCAGCATCGGCCAGCGAAATGGTTGCCGGCAAGCTTTCGATCGCGGTGCACAGGCCCGCGGCCTGCACGCCCAGAGTGCCGAGCGCCGGCGGCGATCCGGGGTCGACGCCCAGCCGCCGGCCTGCCAGTGCAGCCACCACCCGGGCCCCGATCGAGAGCGTGTTGTAGGCATCACGCGCCGAACCCCCTTTGGCCGCGGTCGTGCCCGAAGATGCCACGACGAATGCCACCTCCTCGGGAATGGGGACGGCCCGCAAGCCGGGCGGCGCGAAATCGATTCGCAGCGCGGAGCCGGCCACGGCGTGGACGATGACGGTCTGATCCATCGTCCCGCCGGCAATCCCCAGCGATCGTTCCGCCGCCACCGCGAGAGCAACCAGCTCGCCGGGCGGCGGCCGTTGACCCTGAAGCTTCAAAAGAGCGGCGAGAACGGCCAGAACCAGAGCCGACGACGAGCTGAGACCGCCGGTGTGGGGAAGGTCTCCGTCAACCGTGAGCACAGCCCCTTCTGCAGGTGCGCCCGCAGCTCTCACAGCAGCCGCCACGTACTGGAACCACCCGGCCGGTTCTTCGCCGCCCGTGAAGGTCAGTTTCCCGCCCCCAAGACTGGACATGCCGTGGACGCGCCCGTCGCCGGCTCGACCCGCTGCAACCTGAAGACGTAACTGAATGGCGACCGGCAGCACGGGTAGGAGCGCGTAATCGACATGGTCGCCCATCAGATTGACGCGTCCCGGTGTGCTTGCGATGACTTCCGGTTCGACTCCCCATGCCCGCCGATGGGCGTCGACGACCGCCGCGGTCACGCCCGGTCGAGGCCGATGAGTTGGCGCACCATACGTGCCGTGGCCCCCCACAGGATCTCCTCATCCAGTGGAAAGAAGTAGACAGGTCGATCATCCCAATACTCCACACGCCAGCGGTGCTCGTCTCGGAATGGGTCCACTTCCGGCAACAGGACCTTTTCGACCTCCCCGGGATCCGGCCGCAGCTCCGGTTGTCCGGACAGGATGCCCACCACCGGTACCACCATCCGGCTGTAGCTGACGGTGTGGATCTCGGGCAGGAACCCCAGCACCTCCACCCGTCCGGGCGGAATGCCGACCTCTTCGTGCGCCTCGCGCAGGGCTGTGTCCACCGGTTCCTCCCCGGTGTGGGGCTTGCCGCCGGGGAACGCGAGATCACCGGCGTGGGTCGGCATGTGCATCGGGCGTTTGGTGAGTATCAGGCGCAACGCACCGTTGCTCACGAACAACGGCACGAGCACGGCCGCCCGCGGCGTGCCATCACCGTCGTTCATGGTGGGCCGAATGCCGGGCAGCTCGTGGTACATCACAGCCATCCTACGGCGGTACGAGTATTCGAGATCACGGCCACTCGTCGACACCGCACTGAGCACCTGACCGAATAGGCTTGTCGCGATGGATGGACCGCTGGCGCCATACGATCGAACGAGTGACCGATTCGTGCTCCGCCCATTCCGGCGCAGGGACGCCGAGCCGCTCCACGAGGCCGTCATCGCCAGCCTGCCTGAGCTGCACCAATGGCTGCCGTGGGCCCACGCCAACTATTCGCGACTCGACGCAGTCAACTACATCAAAGACAGCGCGCGTTCTTGGCGCGAGGGCCACGCCTACGACTTTGCCATCCGTCGCCGCGACGATCCAGACCAACACATCGGCAACGTTTCGGTGTGGTACCTGTCTCGAGGGTTCCGGAGTGGCGAGGTCGGCTACTGGGTGCGCAGCGACGCCACCGGATCGGGTGTTGCGTCCGAGGTCACCCGTCGGATCCTCCGCGTCGGCTTCGAGGAGCTGAGCCTGCACCGTTTGATCCTGCGCATCGCGATCGGCAATCGAGCTAGTGAACGCGTCGCGGAGAAGCTGGGCTTCGTCCGCGAAGGCGTCCTCCGTGAAGAGATCAAGGTCCGGGGTGAGTGGCTCGACCATTCAGTGTGGGGCATGCTCGAGCACGAGTATCAGCGCATGGCCAGTTCGCCCCAAACGGCCGATCCCACCCCGTCGTCCTGAACGAGCGAAGATCGCGAAATCTCTTCTTGCGCTTTGGCGCATCATGGATAGCCTGTTTATGCGGGCGGAGCCGTGGAGGACTTTGTATGCCCGCGCTCCAGAATGCCATAGCCGGCGACGCCTGCGCCGCTGTGCGCCTCGAGCCAACCCAGCCCAACGGAGTAGGCGCTCCGGGATCGGCGCCGCGTGAGCCCGATGACCAGGCCCGGTCGGACACCCCGGCCGACGCGTGGTGGCGGCGCCGGCTGAGGGCCACCTTCGTCTTCGTGATCATGGCACTGGCCGTCGCTGTTGCAGGGGGCGGGGTGCACATCGTGCGGCCCGGAGAGACGCTCGCCGAGATAGCCGCCAAACACGACACCACCGTCGCGGCTCTCACCGACGCCAACGGTCTGGCGAACCCCGACCTCATCCTCATCGGCCAGCGTCTGACGATCCCGAGCAGCGACCAGATTCACATTGTCGTGTCGGGTGACACGGTGGGCGCGATCGCCGTCACGTTCAAGACCACGGTGGCGGCCATCGTCGACGCCAACGGACTCCGCAACGCCAATCTGATCAAGATCGGTCAGCAATTAGTGATTCCCGGCCCCGAGGCTGGCGCCAACAGCGAGGTCGCCCCGCGGTACCACCTGGTGCGGCGGGGCGAATCCCTCGCTTCGATCGCGGCTGCCCACGGGTTGGACGTGGACACTCTGGCCGCTGCCAACGGGATGCGCCCCGACAGCGTGATCTTCGAGGGAACCCGGCTCCGGCTCACACCGGGTCCGAGTTACGAGCCAGCAACGTCATCGGGCGGCAGTCATTTGGTGGTCAGAGGTGAGACGCTGGGGGAGATCGCCGCCCGCTACAACACCACGGTGCGCCGGCTTGCGGACCTGAACGGGATCTCCAACCCGAATCTGATCCGGGCCGGCCGGCGGTTGGCGGTGCCGGGCGGATTCCAGTGCCCGGTACCCGGGGCCCGGTTCTTCAACGATTGGGGCTTCCCGCGCTCCGGTGGCCGATTCCATCAGGGCAACGACATGTTCGCCCCCAACGGTACCGCGGTGCTGGCGCCGGTCAGCGGGGTGGTGGAGCAGGTCGAGGGATCGGTCGGCGGCGTCCAGTTCTGGCTGTACGGCGACGACGGAAACCTCTATATCGGCACCCACATGTCCTCGTTCGGAGCCAGCGGTCGGGTTACGGCGGGAACGGTCGTTGGTCGGGTAGGCGATAGTGGCAACGCCCGGGGCGCGCGCCCCCATCTGCACTTCGAGGTGATGATCGACGGCGAGGAGAACATCAACCCCTACCCGCTGCTGGTCGCCGCCTGCCGCTAGATCCCACCGAGGGTGGGCCGTCACGCTCTCCGCGCGGTCGCGAATGGGTCGATCGACTCATTTTTTGGGTATCAGCCGAACGTTTGGTTGCTCGTGTAGGTTTCAGCGGGTAAGTAAGGCTGTGGAAAACCATCAGGGGGAGCGACCGGAACCATGAACACGGATGTTCGCGGTTACCAACGGGCACAACGCCGACCGATAGCGACCGGCTCCGGACGCTACCGCCTCGACGCCCGCGTCGCCATCGGGAACACCACCTCGGTCTGGCGGGCCACGGATCTGTTGCTGGGGCGGACGGTCGCCGTCAAACGACTGCGCGCCCGGGCGGCCGGCGACGAGACGACCCGCCGGCGGTTCGCCAACGAGATTCGCATCACAGCCTCCATGCACCAGCGCTCAGTCGTCGATGTTGTCGACGCCGACGCCAACGCCAACCGCCCGTACCTCGTGACCGAATGGGTTGAAGGCGAATCCCTCGACATAGTCTTACGCCGCGGCCACCTTCCTCCAAGCACAGCCATCCGCATCGCGGGAGCACTCGCTCGAGCGCTTTCGCATGTTCACGGCCGCGGCGTAATCCACTGCGACGTCAAACCGGCAAACATCCTGATCCGTAATGACGGTCAGGTGAAGCTCGCCGACTTTGGCATCGCAACCCCTATCGGTGCTGCCGGGAACGGGACGGTGTTCGGGTCGATTCACTACATGTCGCCCGAGCGCCTGCTGGGTGAGCCGCCCGGGCCGCAATGTGATGTCTACGCGCTCGGCGTCACCCTGTACGAAATGATCACGGGGCGTCAGCCGTTCACGGGAGATTCTCCGTTCGACGTCGCGGTAGCCCGGCGGACCTCGGCGCGATTGCCCGCCAGCTCCTTCGTCCGCATCCCCGCCTCGGTCGAGTCGGCGCTCCGCCGGGCGCTGGCGCAAGATCCGGCCCAGCGGTTCCGGTCGGCCGCCGGATTTGCGCAAGAGCTGGCTGCGGTCGACCGTTCGTTCGTCCGGCACGTCAAGGCGGGATGACCCGGCATCAGCCGGCGTGATCATCCTCCATCGCCACCTCCGCCTCGACGGGATGTTGCCGCAAGAAGTCGAAGATCTCGTCGCGGAAGAACTTGAACGCCCGGCCCCCCGGCAGGCGGTAGGCGGGGATTCGCCCTTCCCGCGCGTATTTGCGGACCATCTGAACGTTCATACCCAGCAACTCCGCCACCTGTGCGGCGTCGATGATGGGCGGATAGTCTGCGTCGTCAGCGGCCATGCGCACCTCCCTGCGAACACCGGGGCGAACAGTCAACCGCATAGCCGTCTCCGCGTGCCGGGTTGGTCACCGTCCTCGCCGTCCTCTCCAGCGGTTCTCTTCGTGAACCGGTTCTCCGAGCGGGCTTCCCGGGTCGGCCCCGGGAGATCTCCGGATGCGCGCCCGGGGCCGACCCCAGGTTATGTAGCAATAGTTTACGACACTCGGCGTCCAGTTGCGAGCGTCTCCTCGGGATGAACTAATCTCAGGTTTTGCCCGCGCCGCACGAGGTAGCAGTGTCGACATCCGAACCCGTAGCATCAGTTCAGCCGGAGGTTCTCGCCCACGACGAGTCCGCCGAGCCGAATATCTCCGAGCCGACCAAGCTCATACGACTGGCGTCGATGACAAAGGCGATGCTCGACGAGGTGCGTCAAGCCCCGCCCGATGAGGGGGGACGAAGGCGCCTGCTTCAGATCCACGAGCGCTCCATGGAGCAGCTGCGGAGCGTCGTGTCGGACGGCTTACGCCGCGAACTGGATGGCATCTTCCTGCCCCTGCGCCAGCAGTCAGGTCCACCTTCGGAATCCGAGCTACGGCTCGCGCAGGCGCAGCTGGTGGGATGGCTGGAAGGGCTGTTCCACGGGATCCAGGCGAGCCTGTACAGCCAGCACGCCGCGGCCCAACGCCAAGTGCTCGACGTGCGCAGCCAGAGCGGGGGCGAACCCGGCGACCAGGGCGATTACCCCGGGGTCTACCTCTGAGCGGGGGAACCGTGTCCGACCTTCACCCCGGGCTGGCGTCCCTCCATCTCCTGGTCGGCGACTGGCGGGGAACGGGTCGGGGTGAATATCCCACAATCGCCCCCTTCGACTACCGGGAAGAGGTGAGCTTCAGCAACCCTCCAGGAAAGCCGTTCCTCGCGTATCGCCAAATGACCTGGTCGGCCGTCGACGATCGACCGCTCCACGTGGAGTCGGGCTACCTGCGACCGGGCGAGCGCGGTAGCTGGGAGTGGGTCATGGCCCAGCCATCGGGATTCGTCGAGATCTATGCAGGTCACCTCACCGGCCGGACGCTGATGCTCGAGACGACGACCCTGGCCCGTACACCAACTGCCAAGAAGGTCACTCATCTCCGTCGCGTCCTCACACTGGGCGAAGCAGACCTGGTCTACGAGGTCGAAATGGAAGCGCTTGACCACCCATTGCAGCGACACTTGACAGCTCAGCTACAAAGAGTGGTCAAATACTGAGCGTGGTGAACTAGCCACTGTGAGATATGTCATAATGGGTCTAGTCAGCTCCCGGATTTTGGGAGAGAATATTCCGACCAACGGATCGACGCCAGGAACGTCCGATTCCGTGAGGGGGACCGCCCACCAGGGGGCGGAGAAACGGAGACACAATGGAAAGCCAGGGTACGCTGCGGGCGTGGCGGCGAATGAAAGGCCGCAAGCCCAAGACCTTCGATGAGTCGCGCTACTGCGCCGACACCGACTGTGAGACCAAGCTGTCCACGTACAACCGCGGACCGTTCTGCTACTCGCACAGCCCGGTTCGGTTTCCGCGTAATCGCGGAGTCGCAATCGAAGCTTGAGCCCCGGTCGGGAAACCGTCCGATCAAATCGTTCGGAGCGCCGCCGTTGGCGGCGCTCCCTCGCGGGGTAGTGGGCCGCCAGGCCGGCGGGGCGTCGCCACCATGGGTAGACGGCGGTCGGCAACACCTCGAGAAGCGACGGCCATCCCGCGTATTCTGCCTGCACCGTCGCGAAGCCGCCCGACCGCATCGGGCAGCACCGACCCGCGCCGGAGTGGCCGGCTGGATCTGCATCATTCGGCTGGGACCCATTCCCATACCGTCATTCGCCCGTGGGCCGGCCCCACCACTCGCAGCTGTTCGCCGTCGGGGACCAATGCCGCCCACAGGCCGCCGAAGCCGCGGGTGCCGGCGAGCGGAATCTCGACCGGGAGGGCGCCATCCAACACCTGGTAGAGCCGTTGCGGCCGACCGGGCTGGCTGATCACCAGTGCCAGCGAGTTCTCGAGGGCGGCCACCCCTCGTATCGAGGTAGCGGCCAGGTCGATGCCCTCCAGGTCGACGGGGTCCCATCGCACGCCGTTGGTGCGGTACAGCGCGGCGCCTGCAGGCGTCTGGGCAGCGGCATAGACGACCCCACCGATGCTCCAGACGTTGGTCCAGCGGGTTACCTCGGGTACGTCCACCGTCGTCCAGCTGATGCCGTCGGCGGAGCTCCACGCCCTGGTTTCGGTCCCATCCGAAGTCCACACGAGGTCGATGGCGCCGATGTGGGCGAACTCCCAGATCATGGGATCCAACAGGTCGGGCAATTCCGGATTGACCGCCCAGGTCGTTCCGTCTTCTGACACGGCAAGGAACCAGGCGTTGTCCGCCGGATCCTGCCCCAGTGCCCGAAAGCCGCCATCGTTTCGGGGGAAAACCGCCCGGATACAGCAAGGTGGTGCCTTGGTAGGCGGCGTCCAGGTCGATCCGTCGCCGGAAAGCCACACTCCGGGCTGGTCGCCGTCCCCGATGAGGACGAATGGACCATCACCGCCTCCGACTATCGCCACGACCTCGTCGGCGGCGGCCAGCCCGATGTCGTCGAACCGACCGGGGGCCCAGGCCCTTCCATCCAGGGACGCCCACAGCGTCCGGGTATCGGAGAGACCGAATGTCATCCCGCCCGCGTTGATCAGTTCGCGAGGAGCAGTCCGAGAAGGCTCTTGCTCTTGGAAGATCGTCGCCCAGGCCGGCGGCGGCAACGGGGCGCCGGCAGCCACATCTTCTTCGTCTCCACCCTCCCGGGGCCGGTACCAGGCTGCCGGTTGGTCGAACACTGCTCCCACCGCAACCAGTCCGGACGGATGCACCGCCACGTCCAAGAGCGCGGTCTCATCCACCGGCGCGTCCTCGACGTCTACACGCGACCAGTCGGCCCCGTCAGGACTCGCCCACATTCCCGCCGCCGTCCGCTGGCTCGGCAACGCTCGCGAGCCCACAGCCAGGAACCCGGGGCGCAGATCGGACACCGACACGAGCGTCACATCCGCCAGCTCCGGAATCGCCACCGGAGCCCACACCCCATCTCTTTGCGACCACATCCGCAGCACGGCAGCCTCAGTACCGTTCCGCGATGTTCCCAGCACCAGGGCGCGCGGCGGGCTGACGGCTACCGCCGTCGCCTCCCAATCACCCGGTCCACGAAATGCCAGCGCCGCTTCATCACTCGAGGCAACCCAGGTGACACCGTCTGTCGATTCCCAGACTTTCGCGATTCCCTCGGAGCTACCCGCGGCCACGGCAACACCGTCATCAGTGACGGCTACGTCGTGCACCGTCGTGCCCGGACCTCCGAGCAGCTCCGGGTCCTCGAACGCCAGCTCCCATGTGTCTCCAAACTCGGATACCCAAACACCGCCGAGGCTCTCGGCGCCCGGCGCCCGCAGCCTCCCCTCACCCTGCCAACCGACGGCGACCAGCCGCCCGCCAACCTGGGCGACCGCTTCGAAGCCTCCACCGGTCGGCAGGTCGGAGCCCGAATCCGTCTTCACCCGTTCGTCGCTGAGACGGGTGAAAGATGCGCCGTCTTGTGAGCGCCACACCACCGGCCGCACGACATCACCGCCGGCGCCGACGGTATGGCCCGCCCCGACTGCCACCACCACGCCGTCAACCGCAATGAAGTCGTTGATGATCGCGTCGACGAACACGCCGTTCGGATCCGGGACCCGCTGCCACTCTCGGCCGTTGACCGATCGCCACACCTCCGTCTGAGATTCGAAGGCGTTCCAACCAGCGGCGTAGAGCGTGGCGTCGACCAGCTGCAGATGCTCCAGAGGCGCCCGCCCGGGAAGATCGATCCGAACCCAGCCCCGGTCGAGGGTCTGGGGGTCGAGATCCGGTTGGGCCAGGGTGGCCACGGTCGCCTCGGGTTCCTCTTCGGAGCCTCCCCGGATGCCGGACGCAAGCTGCCAGAGCGCCACGCCGATGACAATCACGGCCAGGGCGAGGAGCAGGCGCGGGGGATCGCTCCGAAAGACCCGGCCACCTTCACTCATACCCGCCCCCAGCAGTGCACGGTCCCATCGAACCCGACGGCGACGGGCCTAGCAACTCGAACCCGATGCTCGCAGGGGCTGCCGGTAGCCGGCACGAAAGCTGCGAGTCGGCCGGGAGCGGAGACAAGCGGAGTGATCACTGGACGGCCATGTTCGGTTGGTCCAAATCGTACGGTGATCCGGGGCTTAGCCACGGCCGCCGCCGGCTGAGCCCCCGGCCCGGCAAATGGACATCCGCACGAACCGCGCCCAGACTCCCGGCCATGTTTGCCGCCGGGTACCGGCCCCGATGGTGGGGCTCGCCCGCCCACATCGTCTACACGGTGGTGGTGTTCGTGGTGCTGGCTTCGCTGGACAACGCCGCTGCGGCGCTCATACCGACCCTGATCAGGGTGATGTCGGTTGACCTTGGCACGTCGGAAGGCACCCTCGGCGGTGTGACGGCTGCGCTGATTCTGGTGACGGCCGTCGTTGCGGTCGGCTGGGGTTTTTGGGGTGACCGCTCGAGCCGCAAGCGATTGCTGTTTTGGGGCACCTTGATCTGGGCGGCCGGCCTGGTCGGTTCCGGTCTTTCGCAGTCGGTGTGGCAGCTGCTCGTTTACTCGGTGGTGACTGCAGTAGGACTCGGTTCGATTGCGTCTGTCGGTTTCAGCGTGATCAGCGACTTCATCCCGCCCGCCCGCCGGGGCCTGGCGATGAGTTTCTGGGGCCTGTCGCAGGGTATCGGCGGCCTCGTCGGCCTGCTCCTCGCTGGGTTCTTAGGGAATGAAGACTGGCGGATCCCCTTCTTCGTGGTCGCCGCCGCGGGGCTGGCATGTGCGCTCCTCTACCTGACCACATTCGATGCCCCGCGCGGCAGGTCGGAGCCGGCACTGGAGCACCTCTTCGCTGAAGGTGGCACCTACGACTGGAAGATCGACGCCTCGGACGTACCGAAGCTGTTGCGAAGGAACACGAATCGGTGGCTGATCATCCAGGGATTCACTGCACAGATCGCCTACGGCTCTTTGATCTGGGTGCCGTTGCTCTATCAGGCCAAAGTGGCCGACGAGGGCTACGAACTTGCAGTGGCCACCACTGTGGGAGCGCTGTTCGGCGCGATCTTCCAACTCGGCGGGCTGACGTCGATCGCGGCCGGTCATCTGGGCGACCGGATGCAGCTGCGTTCGAAACGTGCCCGGGCGATCATCAGCGCGATCGGCATCACTGGTGCGATCCCATTCTTTCTGTTGTTCTTCTTTGTGCCGTTGCGCGGCCTCGAGATTCCGACCGACGATGGCACGATGGCCATCGTCCTCGCCACGTTGGCTGCGATCGTCACGAATCCGTGGGTCGCAGCCAGCTTCGTCCTGTCGATCGGCGCCCTGGCCTTCACGTCGGCCGACTCACCCAACTGGTTTGCCCTGATCACCGATGTGAACCTGCCGGAGCACCGGGGAACGGTTTTCGGCCTCGGGAATCTGGTCAACGGCGTGGGGCGATCGTTGGGCAACGGTCTGACCGGCCTCGCCGCCAACCTGCTCGAGGCGGTGTTTCGCAGCCCGTGGAACTTTGCAGTGGGCCTGGCGATCTTCCAGGTGTTCTTCCTTCCAACCGGCTATTGCTATTGGCGGGCATCGAAGGTGTGCGAGGCCGATATTGACGAGGTGCAGGCCGTCCTCGCCGCCCGGGCGCGCGCAGCCGAGCCTCGGCTCGAGGACAACGGCAGTTAGCCTGCAACTCTCCGATCGAGGCAATCCACTTGAAGCTGGAGGATTCCGCTCGCTGGCTGACATTCGCTGCCGTCGCGTCGGCCGTATTGCTGTCGACGGTCGACGGTTCGATCGTCAACGTTGCCCTGCCGACCCTGGCGGAGCAATTCGACGCGCCGCCGGCCGTGGTGCAGTGGGTGGTGCTGGCGTATCTGCTCACGCAGGCGACCCTTGCGCTGCTGGTCGGGCGCGTGGGCGACATGATCGGCAAGAAGCGAATCTTCACCATGGGCTTTGTTGTCTTCACCGTGTTCTCGGTGGGAGCCGGGCTCTCGGTGAACGTCTACATGCTCATTTCCATGCGGGCCCTGCAGGCAGTGGGCGGTGCCATGGTGATCGCGCTCGGAGTGGCGATACTGACCGAGGCCTTCCCGGCCACGATGCGCGGCCAGGTCCTCGGGCTGATCGGAGCAGTGGTGTCGGTCGGGATCGTGCTCGGACCAACTCTCGGTGGCCTGATCCTGGAGTCGCTCAGCTGGCGGTGGATCTTTCTGGTCAACCTGCCGGTCGGCGTCGTCGGGACGCTGATGTCGATGAGGTACATCCCCGATGTCAGGCCGGCCGGCGAACAGCGTTTCGACTTCAGCGGCGCCGTCCTCTTCCTGACCGCGTTGCTGTCGCTGTTGCTCGCGCTGTCGATCGGACAGGAAACCGGCTTTGCGCAGGGCGGGATAATCCTGCTGCTGGGGTTGTTCGGAGCGTTTGGGGCTGCATTCATCATGACCGAACGCCGGGTGCACCAGCCGATGCTGGACCTGACGATGTTCGAGAACATCGACTTCTCGATCGGGATCGCCACCGGGATGCTCAGCTTTGTGGCTGTTGGCGGCCTGTTCATCATCAGCCCCTTCTACCT
>JBFGLM010000011.1:0-101656 GCA_041576165.1 Acidimicrobiia bacterium | reverse complement strand
CGTCGCTTGGGGTGATCCTGGACGTCGCAATGGTGGCTTCGGCGCCCGTTGTGGAGGGGCCGTGAAACCAGTCTGGGAGCCACACGTAGTCGGGTTTGGGGAACGCGCCGATCACAGTGGTGCGCAGAGGCATGGCGCGGGCAGTGTACGCGGCGGGGTCCGGCAGCGTTCCTTAGGCTCCTGGGTCCCCTGAGGGGACCCAGGAGCCGGAGGTTCGGGCTGGCGGACTGAGCCGGGATGAAGTTTCGGCTGCAAGGCGCCCTCGAGGGACCCTGCAGCCTAAGGATCGCAAAAACGGGGCGCGACCCCGGAGGGAGTTGGCCATACTCGGCCAATGCATTCGAGGTTGCGACCCCACCAGACCGGCGTACTGATGGCGGCGGGCGGCATGCTGCTGATCAGCCTCGATTCACTGGGCATCCGGCTCACGCGGGCAGACAGCTGGGATGTCGCCTTCTGGCTGGGCGTGTTCACCACCCTCGCCATGCTGTTCCTCGTTCCGATCCGTACCGGGCAGTCACTCCCGGCGGCGATCCGGACCGACGGCGTCCCGGTCGTGGTTTCGGGGGCGCTGCAGGCGACCAGCACGACGTTCTTCATCCTCGCGATCAACTCGACGACCGTGTCGAACACGGTTGTGATCGTCGCCGCCTCGCCGGTGATGGCGGCGCTGATCGCCCGGTTCGCCATCGGTGAAAGGACCACCGTCCGGACCTGGCTCGCCATCGCCGCCTCGATCGGCGGCATCCTCCTGGTCGTCTCCGGCTCGTTCGGCGCAGGGCGGGTCGAGGGAGACCTGTTCGCAGTCGGCGCGATCACCGCATTCGCCACCAACCTCACACTATGGCGGCACTACCCGCGTCTCAACCGCATGGTGGCGGTCGGCCTGGGCGGTTTCACGATGGCGCTGGTCGCGGCGGTGCCGGCCAACCCTCTGGGCGTCTCAACCCGGGCCCTGTTGATCCTGGCCTTCCTCGGGGGATTGGCCGGTCCGGCGGGCCGGGTGGCGGTGGCCACCTCGACCCGGTACCTGCCGACCGCCCAGGTCAGCCTGTTCACCCCGATCGAGACTGTGGCTGCCACCGGGTGGGCCTGGCTGTTTCTCAGCGAGCCACCACCGGTTCAGACCATCGTCGGCGGAGTAGTCGTGCTGGCGGCCGTCGCTTACGGGAGTACCCAGCGGGCGCCGGCGCGGGCCGGATTGGCCGAGAATGGTTGACGCCACGCCATGAACATGGCCCCGGGCTCCGCCGGCCCGGGGCCACCAGTTCAGATCAAGCGAGGTCGCGCTGCCGCAAGACTCCGGTGCCGGCCAGCACTACTGCGCCGGCGTACACAGCCAGCAGCAGGAACGCCGCCACGGCCGTACCCGGTTCGGTCGCGCCACTGAGACGACTGGTCACCTCACCCGGAAGCCACCGGGCCGGGGCCTGGCCGACCGTGAAGGTCAGCACTTCCTCGGCGACCAGGAACCAGGCGAGCGCCGTCACCGCGGCCGCGGTCTGGTTGCGCATGATCGCTCCCAGCCCCAGACCCAGGAGGGCGAACAGCCCGCCGGCGGCCGTGCTGGTCGCAAAACCCAGCGCGAGCTCGCCAAGCGGCCATGTGACCTCGAGTCCCCGCACTGCGGCGACGCCCAAGCCCGCGCCCGCCAACGCCATACCCGACACGAACACCAGGGCAGCGCCGGCGATCGAATACACGATCGCCTTGGCGGCGACGACCCGGCTCCGTCTGGGCTCGACCAAGAAGGTGGGCACGGCGGTGCCGTGGACGAACTCGCCGGCCATGCCGACCAGGCCGAGACCGAGGGCGAAGAACGGAGCAGCGCTCCCGATCGCGATTGCCTGGCCGGCTCCACCTGATCCGAATGAGATGGTGGCGGACCGGTCGACCAGCAGCCAGGCGACGGGGAGGATCGTCACCAGCACCGAGAGGGCCGAGAGGATCAGCGGCAGGCGAGTCGTCCGTAGTTTCGTGAGTTCGGCCCAAATGCTTCTGGGCATGTTCAGCTCCTTGTCGTCGCAGAGGCGTCGGAGGCGATGAGGCTCAACACGACGTCCTCCAGGTTGCTGGTCGAGGGTGTGATTTCGTAGACGGGCACACCGGCGGCCCGGGCCAGATATTCGACCAGGTCGGTGGATCCGCTCACCCGGACCATGTCCGGCGAGATCGTTTCGGCCGCCACGCCCTGAGCGGCCAGTGCCGCCAGCAGTCGGTCGGGCGCGCCGGTTCGCACCTGGGCTGCCTGTCCCGACCGGACGTGCAATTCGTCGATCGGACATGACGTCACCAACCGGCCGCGGTTGATGATGACCGCGTGGTCTATCGACTGGGCCAGCTCGGCCAGGACGTGGCTCGAAACCAGCACGGTTGTTCCGTCGTCGGCCTGGCTGCGTAACAGCTCGCGCAGCCAGCGAATGCCGGCCGGGTCGAGGCCGTTGGCCGGTTCGTCGAGCAGCAGGATCGAGGGCCGGCCGAGCAGGGCCGCGGCCAAACCCAGTCGTTGTCGCATGCCGAGCGAGAAGCCGCCGGCCCGGCGTTCGGCGGCATCGTCGAGGGCAACCTGTTCCAGCACCTCGTCCACGCGGCGCTCGTCGATCCCGGCGCCGTGGGCCAGCGCCCGCAGATGGCTGCGAGCTGTCCGGGCCGGATGGAAGCCGCCCGGCTCCAGCACTGCGCCCACCTGCGCGGAGGGATTCTCGAGCTCACGGTAGGTGCGTCCGTCGAAACGAGCGGTGCCTCGGTCCGGCAATGCCAGACCGAGCATCAGCCGCAGGGTCGTGGTTTTGCCGGCGCCGTTGGGGCCGATGAAGCCGGTGATTGAGCCCCGCTCCACCGTGAAGCTGAGGTCATCGACGGCCGTCACCTTGCCGTAGCGTTTGGTGAGTTCCGATACTTCGATCGTGTTCATCTCGTTGTGTCCTTTCACGTTCCGGATAGTCATCAGCCGGATAGGCGGCCGATGACCGTCCGGATGGCCTCAACGACGATGTCGGGTCGTTCGGCCGGTATCTCGTGGCTGGCGCCTTCCGCCATAACCTGGCTCGAGTGCGGGCTGAGCCGGGTCAGGTCCGTCTGCAGTTCCTGCCACATGGCTTCGACTGCGGCGGCCATCTCCGGCGAGACGCCGAAGTCCGACGGGACCGTGTGGGTAATGACTACGAGCGGTATCTGGGGGAACGGCCGGTCCGCCAGTGCCGCCTTCACTTCGGCAAAGCTCTGGTGGTCGTCAAAGCCCAATGGATCGACCAGCGCGGCTTCCTGACCGGGCTCGTTCGCCGCGGAATCGCGGTCATCGAGGAACCGGCGAACCAGCTCGGCTTCCCGCTCGCCCTGGGCGTGATGCTGCGAGTCGACCAGCACCAAGCCCGCTACATCTGCCGGGTGTTCGATCGCGAACAGCTGCGCGAACAGGCCGCTCCGGGAGTGGCCGACCAGCACGTAGGGGCCGGGCACATCGGCGGCGTCCAGCAGTGCAGCGAGGTCCCCGACGGCGTGGGTCGCCGTTCGTCGTCCCGCCACCGGATCGCTGCGTCCCCACTCGGCGTTCGGCTTGTCGTAGCTGCACGCCCGGGCGAAGGCGCCGACCTCGGTCTGGATTGGGCCCCAATCGAGGGTCGTGCCACCGTCCAGAATGACCGTGGGACCGGCGCTTCCCGAACAACTCAAATACATCGACCGTCCGCCGAGGTCGAACCATCCGCTGTAGGGGTCTTCTCCGACGGCTGGGGCCGGCCGATCACCCACTTGCAGGTTGGTGATCTCGTTGGCACCTGCGGCAGACACCTCCAGGTACAGGGCGGCCTCGTCACCTTCGCTTCCAGCCCGCGCGGCCCGGATCAGCGCCACCGCCATCGTGTCGGTTGGCGGAAATGCAAATCCTTCGAGTTCGAAGGGACCCATGGTCTGGGCGGTCTCCTGCATCATCCGAACGACTTCGTCCGCCGAGAAGGCGAACTGCAACAGGCCGGCATCGAGGCGCTGCTCGACCAGGGCCGGGGTGAGTGTGACGGCGTCTCCGTTGAGCTGGTCGAGGGCCCACTGCAACTGTTCGCCGACCGGCGAATCGGGTATGGCGACTCCGGTCGGACCCGATGAGTCGGGGTCGGTTGTTCCACATGCGGCCGCGATCACCGTGATCGCCACCACCAATCCGATGAGGCCACGTAGCTGACTCCGTTGCCACTGCACCATTGACATCGTTGCCTCCTTCCGCGAGTGGCTTTCGCGGCAACGTATGTCGTAGGCGGCCGGCCGTCGTCGCCCGCCGGACGTGTTTCTCGGCTCGGCGCGGCGCAGTAGCGGGGTACTCCGTACGGTGTATTCAGCGGGCGTGACCCGGTGTCACCAGGCCACATTCGTATGCCAGCATCACCAGTTGGGCACGGTCGTGCGCGTCCAGCTTCATCATCGCCCGGGCGACATGGGTCTTGACGGTTGCCGGACTGACGAACAACCGGTCGGCGATCTCCGCGTTCGACAGGCCGCCGGCTACTTCGGCCATCACCTCGCGTTCACGGGCCGTGAGAAGGTCAAGCGACCGGGCGAGCGGAGCTGGGGCAGGGCGTTGGGCGAACTGCTCGATGAGGCGCCGGGTGACCGAGGGCGAGAGAAGGGCATCCCCCGCGGCGACGACTTTGATCGCCTCGAGGACCTCCTCGGGGGGCCGGTCCTTCAGGAGAAAGCCGCTTGCCCCGGCTCGCAATGCCTCGTACACGTACTCATCCAGATCGAACGTTGTCAGGATGAGCACCCGCACCGCCTTGGTCCCGGCTGATTGGGTGATCTGGCGGGTGGCGTCGATCCCGTTGAGATTGGGCATGCGGATGTCCATCAGCATCACGTCAGGGATGTCCGCCTGGGCGAGTGTCACAGCCTCGTTCCCGTCTGCGGCTTCGCCGGCGATTTCAAGACCGTCGTCGTATTCGACCAAGGCTCGAAAACCGGCTCGGACCAGCGGCTGATCGTCGGCGATGGCGACCCTGATAGTCATGCCGGCTCGCGCTCCCGCTGGCTGGGGCTTCGGCGGTCGACCGGAAGGCTGACTGCCACTCGAAAACCGCCGCTGTCCGTCGGCCCCGCATCGAATGTGCCGCCAAACGCCAGGGCACGCTCACGAATCCCCTCCAGACCCATCCCGGCACCGCGAATGGTCGGATGTGCTCGAACAGTGGCGTCGTTGGTGATCTCCATCGTGATGAAGCTCTCAACCTGGCGCACCAGGACGCGTGCCCCGGCTCCCGGAGCGTGGCGGAGCACGTTGGTCAGCGCTTCCTGCACGATCCGGTACACGGACGCCTGCACCGTCGGCGGTAGCGTATCGGTCGTGCCGTCAATCCGGAGCGCCACCGCCAGTCCGGACTCCCCGAACCCGGCCGCGAGCCTGTCCAGGTCGGAGATGCGTGGAGCAGGAGCGAGTTCGCTGGGCAGCGCGTTCTCGTCACGCAAAACGTCCAGCAAGCGGCGCATCTCCGCCAGCGCATCTCGGCTGGTCGCTTCAATCACCTGGAGAGCACGAGCGGCGGTACCCGGGTCGGATTTCAGCAGCAATCGACCGGTCCCGGCCTGGACGGCGATGACGCTCATGCCGTGCGCTACCACGTCGTGGAGTTCGCGAGCGATGCGGAGGCGTTCAGCCGTCACCGCCCGGCGAGCCTGATCGGCCGCTCCCTGTTGGTGGGCGAGAGCCGCCCGTTGCCACTGGCCCACGTTGAGGCCGACCAGCCAGACCCCGGCGACCACCAGCCCGTTGATGATGCGGGTGGTACTCGAATAGAACGCGTCGGCCAGCGGAGGACCGAATAGCACTGCGGCCTCGACGACGCCCAGCCAGATCAGAGCCCGGCGTATCGAAGCCAGGGCGGCCACCGTGTACACGGCGACGATGAGGGCCAGACCGAGGATGACGGGGTCGTAGCCGGCCACCGCGGTCAGAAGCCCGGTGGCCACGACCACGGCCATCACGATCTGCGGGTGGCGGCGCCGCCAGGCCAGCGGCAGCGTGTGGACGAGTGCTAATGCGTACGGCTGAGGTGTGCCGGCGAGCTCCGTATCCCCGATCAGGGCAACCGAGATCGTGGCGGCGGCAACCGCAACCGCCCAGTCGAACACCAGCCCGGCCCACGGTCGGTACCGCTCCAGCCACGAGGAAACGGCCATGCCCGAAGCGTACAGCCGAGCGCTGCCTCCTGGATCAGCCTCCGGTGGTATTCCGCGATACGACGGTTCGAGTACTGGTCCACGCCATCGAGCGCGTTCACCCGGCGAGCACCTCCAGGGTGCGCTGGAGGTCCCTCGCCTTCTTGTAGCCCTTGGTGAGCGGCACGACCTGACCGTTGCGCCGGAGGAACAGGGTCGGGAATCCAATGGCGCCGAGCCGCCGGGCCTGGTCGAAATCCTGGCGTGTTTGCTCTTGCACCTCCCGGGACCCGTACGTGAGGCGGAAGGTATCGACGTCGACCCGGTACCCCTCGAGCAGCGAAGCGAATACGAAGTCGTCTGTGATGTCGCGGTTCTCCGCGTAGAACGCGTACTGCAGCGTGTTGAAGAAACGATGGACTGCGGTGGGGTCGAGTTCCCGCATGGTGACGACTGCTCGGCATGCCGGTTCTGTGTCGTAGACCCATTCCTCACTCCATTCGAGGATGTCGTAGGTGAAAGGCTGGCCCGACATTGCACCGACGTTGCCCCAGGCGTGGCGGAGATATCGCTTGAGTTGCTCCGTCAGCGGCTGGACCCGGGCCCCGACCCAGAGCCCGCCCATGACCAAGCGGGAGGGGATCGGCTTGTCGGCGAGGAACCGTTCGAGTTCGGGAGCGAAGCCGTAGCACCACGAACACATCGGATCGGCAACATAAATGAGCTCGGTATCGGTGGACATGGCGATTCCGGGAATGGCGTCGTCGTGCCTGAGGATTCTACAAGTCGCCGGGTCGCGAGCTCCAGTCGGCCGAGGCGTCGAAATAGCCGGCCGGCGCCGTCGTTGTCATAAGGTGCAACGGCGACGAAAGGTGGTCTCGTGCAACGGTCCGATTTCCCAGCTCCGGAGGAAGGTGTACTGCTCACCCACTTCCTGGTGGTTTCCGACCCGGCAGCGTCCCGCGACTTCTACGTCCGGCTGCTCGACGCGGATGTCATCGTGGAGGAGAACCCGGTCATCCTCAAAGCCGCGAATTCATGGCTGATTCTCAACCCGGGCGGCCCCGGGACACCCGACAAGCCCGCTATCACGCTGGACGTGCCCGACCCGGGTGCCCCGGTCTCGGCCTTCCTCAACCTTCGGGTGGCCGATATCGAACGTGAGCGAGCGCGGTGGCACAGCCGCGGTATCGAGTTCCTGACCGATCCGGTGGACTGGGGCGCGGAGCTTCGCGCCTACGTCCGAGATCCTGACGGCCACTTGATCGAGGTCGGCCAAGCCACCGGCATCCTCGACATGCTGAATCCCTGAGTGCGTGCTTGGTCCTAAGCAGACCTGTTCGCATTTGACAGGCGACGGGTAGCCTCGGCCGGGTGGGGATGACGAGCCGGGTGAAGGACCCATCGCTGGCGGAACTGGTCGATGCCGAGACGCTGGCATGGTGGAGGGTGACCCGGCCAGTGACCACCGCAGCGGGGGACGCCATCGACGGGGGCCATGTAGCCGGCCGCACTATCGCGGCGTTTCAGCACGTGTTGCTGGACTCGGCGGCCATTCTTCTCCCCTTCGTGCGCGCCGGCGCCCGGGTGCGCGTCGCCGCCTGCAATCCCGACAGTACCGACGACCGCGCCGCCGCCCACCTGGCGGCCAGCGGAGCAGAAGTGTGGGCCTGGGCTGGGATGAGCCAAAGCGAATATCAGGCCGGTCTGGCGTGGGCGGCATCCGAGCCGGCGGATGTGATCTCGGACATGGGCGGCGAGTTGGTATCGGCTGCGGCCGCCGCCGGCCATCGGCCCATGGGCGGGTTAGAGGCAACGACCAGCGGTTTGCACCGCCTGGGTGGAGTGACGTTGACGTTCCCTGTGTTCAACTGGAACGACGTCGCACTGAAAGATCGGGTTCACAACCGTCACCACGTAGGAGCGGAGCTGTGGCCCACGTTCTCGGCGATCACCGGGCTGGCGGTGCACGGACGGTCGGTGCTCGTGGTCGGCTTCGGGCCGGTCGGTCAGGGCGTCGCGGTTCGGGCTCGACAGCTGGGCGCCATCGTCTCGGTGGCAGATGTCGACCCGGTCAGAGGCAACGAAGCGCAGCAGTACGGATGCCGTGTGGTCAACTTGGAGGAAGGAATCGGCGACGCCGGGATTGTCGTCACCGCCACCGGGGTCGACGGCGTCCTGGAGGGATCCGTGCTGGCGCGGGTTCCCGACGGCGCATTCCTCTGCAACGTCGGTCACACCAATCGGGAGATCGACCTGGGATGGCTCGACCAGCACCCACACCGCCCCGTGCGCCGGTTCATCGAACGGTATGAGCTCGGCGACCGGAGCATCTACGTTCTCAACCGGGGGAACCTTCTCAACCTGGCCCCCGGTGTGATGCCGGCCACCGATGAGCTGTTCGATCCCTTCTCCGCGATGATCCTGCGCGGCATCAGCTGGATCCTCAGCGGCGGTGCCGCCGGGTTCGAGCCCGGTCTTCATCCGTATCCGGCCCAGCTCGAGCGTGACATTGCCGAGGCAGTGCTGGCGGCCCGTCGGTGACCGGGCGCTACGGACGATGTTTCCGGAGTCCGACGCCGTCTGCTTTTTGCCTTGTCGAGCCAGGGCGGCGAGGTAGCGTTGGATTGTGTCATTGTGCGGCTGGTGTTCGACCGACCTGCCCGGTGCCGCACATGTGTGCAGATGGTTGTGCGACATGAGACAGGTTCGTGATGCAGCCATCGGGTAGACGTCGGCCGTGAGCATGCGAGGCGATACGCTGTCCGAGCGGCATGGACGAGCCGGCCCGGTCACGCTGGACGGTGCCCCTGCACCGACGCGTCGGATCCCTCCGTGGCTGCCGATTGCGGTCGTCGGGGTGATCGGAGCCGCCGCAATGGGGGTCATGGTGCGCGCCACCGAGACGGCACCTACCGTCGCCTTCGAGGAACACTCGGCGCCCGAACTGCCACGCTCCGCTCTGCCTGCACTGACGTGGCAGGCAACCGGGCAGCTCGAGACCACTCAGTTGTTGGCGGTCGGACAAGTCGGTGGTTCAGTGTGGGCGTTCGGTGTCCCGTGGGGTATGCACTCCGGCCTCGCGGCATGGGAGTTCGGCCCCGGCCCCGAATGGCACGCTCGGGGAGTCGTCCTCGACCCATCCATCGATGTGCGGATGGTGGAAATCTCGTCCGGTAGGGTCGTTGCTGCCGGGGTTGACGCCCTGCCATATCGGGTTGAGCCTGCGCCTGCTGCGAACGACATAGTCGTCCTCGCATCTTTCAACGGAGTCGACTGGACCTCCCACCGCCTGCAACCGACGGTGAACGGGGCCAAACCGGCCGCGCTGATAGTGACCGACGATTACGCGCTGGTCCTGGGCGAGGTTGGGCAGGTGATCGTGCCGACCATCCTGGATTCGCTCGGATCGGGCTGGGAGGACGTCCTCTCGGACCATGCCGAGCTGGTATATCTCGCCGTCGAGGACACGTGGGTCCGAGCCTACGGGCCCCTCGGCGTGGTCCTGGGGGAGTGGCCATCAGTGGCGCTCGGGATCACCGGTTCGACCGGCGTGACCGACGTCATAGCGTGGCGCACTACGGATTTCGAGCGGTGGGTCCCGACGGCCGGGGTCGATGTGACCCGGATCGACACGACCACCACGCTCTCCGACGGGACGGTGGTCATCGTCGGCGAAACCCCCCGCGGTCGCGGTACGCTCACCTCCCGAGACGGGTTGACGTGGGTAAACCATGACCCTCCCCCCCGGCCCGGCCGGGTGGAAGCGTGGGGCGACCGCCTGGTGGCGGTCACGGACGGATTCCCCGAGGTTTTCGAGCTCGTCCTGGGGATGTGGCAGCCGCTCACAGGCGATGCAATGCTGCCGCTCGGCGCATATGGCGACGTCGTGGGGGCTGCAGGCGGCACTGCCGGGTTTGCCGCCATGATGGGCGGGCCCGAGTGGCGGATGACCCGCGAAGGAGATGGCACGGTGGCGAGCGACGAAGGTGCGCTGGTCATCGCCGGGCGGGGACGGAGCGTGGTGCTGATCGATGAGACGGGAGAGGTCCTCTACCAGCATTCGTCGTTTGTGGAGCGCGGGAAACCGGCGTTGCGGTTGGATCCGTCGTCTCAGCTCCTGTCGGTTACCGATCAGTTTGGTGAGGTTGAGTTCAGCGCGCCATTGGGGATGTTCGGCCCATTCGCATCGAGCCCGGTACCAGCAGCAGATCGTGCCGGCGTGGGCGGACATTTCGTCATCTCAGTCGATGGCGTGAGCTGGCGCGCCTTCAGTGCGGAAACCTTCGGCGACCCGCAGGGCGCACCCGTGCCGGTATTTGTCGACGACCAGTTCGTGTTCGCGGCGGCGCAGTCGGCGTCGGCTCCGGCCGTTACGGATCGGCTGGGACGTCCGGTCGAGGTGCTGGCCCCTGTGGAAGTGTGGCTGGGCTCGGCCGAACCCAGCACGTGAAACAAGCTCAGGAGGGATAAGCGAGTGGACTATCGGAGCATCCGATACGAGGTCGAGGGACGGGTCGCGACGATCACCCTGGCCCGACCCGATCGCCTGAACGCGATCGACCATTACATGCCGGCTGAGATCCGGCGGGCCGTCGAGCAGGCGCAGTCCGACGACGGTGTGCATGTGATCGTCGTGACCGGGGAGGGCCGGGCGTTCTGTTCGGGCTACGACCTCAAGGAGTTCGCGGAACGTCCGGATGCGCCGTATTCACAACCGATGCCATGGGATCCGATGGTGGATTTCGAGATGATGTTTGCCAACACCCAGGATTTCATGGCTCTGTGGCGCAGTTATAAGCCGACTGTCGCCAAGGTTCGCGGGTATGCGGTCGCCGGCGGCTCCGACATTGCCCTGGCATGTGACCTGGTGGTCATGTCCCACGACGCGCAGATCGGCTACCCGCCCGCCCGGGTGTGGGGCTGCCCCACGACTGCAATGTGGGTGTACCGCCTCGGTCCCGAACGGGCCAAGCGGATGCTCCTGACCGGCGACATGATCGATGGGCAAGAGGCCGCAGACATCGGCTTGGTGCTGGAATCCGTGCCGGATGATCAGCTCGATCAGCGCGTACGAGAACTTGCTCAGCGAATGGCCAGCGTGCCGCGTAACCAGCTGATGATGCACAAACTCATGGTCAATCAGGCGGTTGATTCGATGGGTCTCCTGCAGACCCAGATGATCGCCACGATCTTTGATGGGATCACACGCCACTCCCCCGAGGGGATGTGGTTCAAGCAGCGGGCAGAAACTGTCGGGTTTGCCCAGGCCGTCCGGGAACGCGACTCGGGCGAGCCGATCGGACCCGACTGAGCCGATGTCGTCAGAGCTCGACCTGTGAGCCCACCTCCACGACCTGCTCGATCGGCAGGCCGAAATGCTGAGCGGCACTCGTGGCATTGCGATGCATCACTGCGAAGAGCCGTTCCCGCCAGCGCGCCATCCCCGGCCGGTCGGTGGACGTCACGGTCTCCTTGCCCAGGAAAAAGGTCGCGTCGGTTAGGTCGAAGCCAAAAGCCGGGTGGACGATGGCGGATAGATCCTCCGGAACAGCGAACTGCTCCATGAATCCGTAGGTGAGGGTGACTTGATAGAAGCCGCCGCCCAGCTCATGGACGGTGCGCCGCCGGGCGGGCGGGACCACCGGAGTGTCGGCGACACGAACCGTCACGAGGACCACCGTTTCGTGGAGAACCTCATTGGAGCGGAGGTTGGCCAACAGGGCCGGGGGTGTGGTGCCGGCGTTGCGGATCAGGAAGACGGCAGTTCCGGCCACCCTTTGCTGCGGGTGCTCGCTGATCGAGCCGATGAAACGTTCGATCGGCAAGTGGGCGCCCTCAAGCCGGTCATCGAGAATCTCGCGACCGCGACGCCAGGTGGTCATGACCGTGAACACGAGGATGCCGATCACGATCGGGAACCAGCCGCCGGCCCCGATCTTCAGGATGTTCGCTGCGAAGAACGCTGTGTCGACTAGCGCGAAGAGGGCGGTGAGGGCCGCCACTGCCACTGGATGCCACTGCCAGCGGTGGCGCATCACCCAGTAGAGAAGCGCGGTCGTGATCAGCATGGTCGTGGTCACGGCCACCCCGTAGGCAGCGGCCAGGTTGGTCGAGGATCGAAAGGCGACGACCAGGCCAACACACGCCACCATCAAGACCCAGTTGATCGATGCGATGTAGACCTGGCCGATCTCACGGGGAGAGGTGTGGTCGATGTGTACTCGCGGCAGGTACCCCAGGTGCACTGCCTGCATCGTCAACGAGTAAGCCCCGGTTATCAGCGCCTGTGAGGCGATCACCGTGGCGAGCGTTGCGACGACCACCAACGGAACCAGCGACCAGGTGGGCGCCATCCGGAAGAACGGGTTGTCGACCGCCCCCGGGTCGCGGCTGATGAGGGCGGCTTGGCCGAGGTAGTTGAGCGTCAGCGCCGGCAGGACCAGGCTGAACCATCCGATTCGAATCGGCTGGCGCCCGAAATGGCCCATGTCCGCATAGAGCGCCTCGCTCCCGGTGACGACCAGAAACACTGCGCCCAGAGCACGGAAGGCCCGCCCGGGCTGCTCGGCAAAGAACTCGATTCCGACGGCCGGATTGAGCGCCGCAATCACCCCGGGCTCGGTGATCATCTGCGAAACGCCGAGAGCGGCGAGCAGGCCGAACCAGATGATCATGATCGGACCGAACATGGCCCCGATCGAGGCGGTGCCGCGTCGCTGGATGCTGAAGAGGCCGATGAGGATCACGACCGCTGCGGGTACCACAAACGGGCGGGTAGCCGGGGCCGCCACCTCGAGCCCCTCCACTGCGGACAGGACCGAGATGGCGGGTGTGATCATTCCATCCCCGTACAAGAGGGCGGTACCGAAGAGGCCGGTGGCGACCAGTACCCGACGTGTGCGGGACCGGCTCGTGTGGCTCAGGGGGGTTATGAGCGAAGTGAGCGCCAGAATCCCGCCTTCCCCATCGTTGTCGGCCCGCATGACGAAGACCAGATACTTGATGCTGACGATCACCGTCATCGCCCAGAACATGAGCGAGGCGATCCCTTTGGCTGCCTCCCGGCCGGCCTCCAACCCGCCCGCCGCGAAGGACTCTCGAAACGCGTAGAGCGGACTGGTGCCGATGTCGCCGAAGACGACGCCCAGAGCGCCGACTGACAGCACCGCCAGGTAGGCGGTCGTGCGGCGGCCCCCGACCGGCGAAGACGGCCGGGACGATTCAGTCATGGGATCTGGAGTTCGAATTCGTTCGCGCCGTTGGCTGACTCCGCGGCCGGCGGGATGCGGACGCCAGTTCCATGACAACCTCCGGCGGAGGAGATTAGACCTTGGTCTCTGCGGGCGATACGGGCATTCGGGGGAGCCGCTTCCCGGGTAGGGTTCCGTGTCCACCGGCGCCGGCGCCCCACCCAGATTTCTGCATCACCGCCCGCGCTCCTGTGGGAGCGATCATCCGCCGCGGGCCCACGAGTGGTGAATCGGTTCCTGGACGGCTTGACGCCGGCCCCGCCCATGATGGCCGAGGCCGGCGATTGGCAGGTCCAGATCAGTAGTCAGTCGGTCCCACGACGTTGAAAGCCTCATCGAGCTGGACGTCGATCTGGCGGCCGTCACCGAGAGTGATCTCGACCTCGTAGTAGCTCTCTTCATCTCCGACTTCGGTGTCGGTTACGTGCCCTTCGCCGGTGAAGGCGAGTGCAGCCTCGGTGGCACGATCCAGGTCCGATCCGGTGATTGGAACGTCCGGACCTTCGACGGCGTCGTCACTGTCCTCGGAACTCTGTTGGTCGCCTGGGCTATCCGCCTGGGATGTCTCCGGGAATGTCTCCGGTCCTCCATCGGGCGCTGCCGCGGCTCGGGCGCTTGCGGCGGAAGCGGCCACGCCGGCCGGCTGCGCTGCTGGTGCGTCGCTGGCCAAGGCAGCACCGCCGGCCAGCGCCGCCACAGCGAGTAAGGCGATCAATATCAGGAATCGCAATCTGGTCATCTCATTCTCCTTGCTGTCATGTGCGAATTGCGGGTGTGATCACAACGCTCGGCGATTGTGTCGCAGGACCTCTGACGGCCTGCTGACCGCGGCGTCGCCGGGCGAGGCCATCGTCAGGCCTCAGTCAGACGCGGCTCCAAGCCACGGGCGACCCGTGCGCGGCTCTCGAAGGGTCTTGCACGAGATGACAGCGAGTTCGACAGCCGACGTGGTCGCGGGGTGCCGGAGGAACCGGCGCCGGCGTTGCCCGCCCGCATCCCGCCTTTGGGTCGCCTACACCCCGACCAGCGCTTCGATCAGAGCGGTGACGAGCGGGACTTGCGCCTGGTTGATCTTGTCCAAGGCATCATCCGCCCGGAACCATCGGACCTCGGCCAGCTCCGGGAATTCCCGAGTCTGCCCGGAGTGGGGCGGCCACTCCATCTCAAAGACGCCGGGCCGCATGGTCTTTGGATCGAACCATCCTTCCAGCGCCCAGGCGACGACCCGCTTACCGCCCCTCTGCCGTATTTCACCCAGCGGGATGGCCTCGCCCGGTGGAGGGGGCCAGCCGGTTTCCTCCTCAAACTCGCGCAGGGCCGCGGCGAATGGCTCTTCGCCCTCCTCGACCAGCCCTTTGGGCACCGTCCAATGTTCTCGCCGGGCCCAAAACGGCCCTCCCAGGCGACCGAGCAGAACCTCGGGTTCGTCGCTCTCAAAACGGAAGATGAGCAATCCGGCGGAAAGCTCCGGCATGCAGGCGAATCTACTCGTCGAGCGCCGGCGATGAGCGCGCGTGAAGCGACACGGTCAGTTGGATGTGAACGCCCTACTCTGCCCACCTCGAGCGAAAGGAGCGGAATGGCAACGCGTCACGCCATCACCGCAACGAGCGTGTTCACCGGCTCGGACGAGTCGCTGAACGAGTTCGGCACTGTGATTTGGCAGGACCGTGACATCGTCTGGGTAGGTGCCGATGATGCCGCCGACCTTTCCGGTGTCGAGATCCTGCACAGCGGCGGATTTGTGGTGCCTGGATTGATCGACGCTCACGTTCATTTGTGCTTGGACGCGACCATGGCGGGCGTGGAATCCGTCGCGACTGATCCCATCGAAAAGATCGAGGATCGAGCCGACCGGAATGCCGCCAAGCTGCTTCGTCATGGGATCACATGCGCACGAGACATGGGTTCGCGGGACGGAGTCGCTATCGGCGTGGCGCAACGCCAGCGGGCGGGCCTGCTGGTCGGGGCGCGCATCGTGGCCGCCGGGCGCGGTATCACCCCGACTGGCGGGCACGGCTGGATGGTCGGCGTCTGCGCGGATGGAGCGCGGGCAGTGGCTACCGCGGTGGCCGAGGAGATCAGACACGGCGCGGAGGCGATCAAGCTATTCCCCACCGGGGGAGTGTTGGGTAGCGGCAGCCACGGTGACGTCGTCACCATGTCCACCGAGGAAGTCGCAGCCGCAGTGGAGGTTGCACACGCTGAGGACATTCTCGTGGCAGCGCACGTGGTCGGCTCGGCCGGCGTCGACGTGGCACTGGACGGCGGGGTCGACACCATTGAACATGCCGTTGGGTTCAGCGCCGAGCAGGCAGATCGATGCGTGGACCAGGGTGTGGCGCTCGTACCGACGCTCACCGCAGTGGAGATGCTCCAACGCCACGCTGACGAGCTCCCCGCGGATGTCCGGCGCCGCACCGAAGAGGTGGCGCATCGCCACGCAGCCGGGATTGCCAGAGCGATCGGGGCAGGCGCAACGGTCCTGGCCGGGACTGATGCCGGTACGCCGTTCAACTACCCGGGCAGCCTCGTGACCGAACTGGAACTTCTCGCCGACCTCGGTCTCGGCGCGGCCGGCGCGCTGCGCGCCGCCACCGGCCGTGCGGCGGCCGCGCTCGGTCTGCCCGCCCGCGGGATGGTGCAGCCGGGTTGTGTGGCGGATCTGGTCGTGGTTGATGCCGACCCGCTGGCGGATCTGGGAGCGCTAGGGTGTCCCCGGCTGATCGTCCAGGGTGGTCGAGAGATTGATCAGGGTCAGCTCGCATGAGGCCTGCGGCCGCGCATGGCCGTCACCCAGGCGGGGGAGAGGACCACTCGGTGTACTGGACCACCGTCCTGAATCCGAGGCGTTCGTAGACGGGACGCCCCATTGGGCTTGACTGCAGACACGCGCGATCGCGGCCGGCCGTCCGCCCGGCGATTGCCGCGGCCATCGTCAACGCTGCGCCGTATCCGCGTCCCCGGTGATCCGGAAGAGTCGCCACATTGAAGATATTGACGGTCCGCCCATACGTCATGCCGAACGAGGTGCTGACCGCTCGATCGTTGTCGTACCCCACAAACAGCTGCACGGTATCTCGCGCCACAAACTCTGGTGTCATGAACGACTCGATGACTCGCCGGGATAGCTCGAAGCCGGCAGCCACCACGTCCAGGTGATCCTCGAAGACGTCCAATCCGGTGCGGATCTCCAGTCGAGCGGGTGGGTCGTGATCGGGGATCGGGCCGAGCACCATGCCCGGCGTGGGCGGTATCGACAGCCGCATCAACGGCGACGCCTCGGCGGCTGCAACAAAGCGGTCGTCGTCGCCCGTGCGCAAGTGGGCTGCGAAGCCAAGTCCGGAGGATTGCATGGCATCGATCGCCGCTCTGTAGTCGGCAACCGTGGCTTCGGCGGACTCCACCACGATCTGGTTGAAGAACGACATGGTCGAGCCGGTGACGGCTGTGACCACACCCCCGAACCGGCCCACGTGGCCGTTGGGAGCCGACTCAGCGGCCCCGACGAACGCCTGGATCATTCCCAGATGCTGGAGATCGGCGTCGACGAGAGTCATGGCGGTCAGAGAGTGGTTTGGGGCTCGATGGATTTCGACGGCCCGACGGGCGTTGGGTCGCAGCGTGGCCCCACGCTACTGCTCGAGTGACGAGTTCACGCTCGAATTACGAGCGCTCCGGTCTCATCCGCCGCTCACGGCCTGCAACACGGTCACCTGGTCGCCGTCTGCGACGCTGGCGGTGCGGCCGGCCACCTGCGCGTTGTTGTGAAAGACCAAGACGTGTGGCCGCACCGCTCCCTGCTCGTCGAGGATGTGCACGCGCAGCTCTGGATGCAGAGCGAAGATCGCCTCGAGCACGCCATCCACGTCGAGCGCGTCAACTTGAAACCGGCGGCTACCGGCAACCAGCGCCGCCAGCATCGTCGGGATCGTGACACGTACGTGGGCCATCAGGGATCAACCACCTTCACACTGGTTATCCGCGGGAAGGTTTCCGGCAGTCTCTGCCAGGTGTCGCCCGTGTCGGCGGAGATCCAGACATCGCCGCTGGTCGTCCCGAAGTAGACGCCGGCCGGGCTGTGACCGTCGATATCCATGGCGTCTCGCAGCACTCCGGTGTAGGTGGGCGTCGTGGGAAGACCTACACCTGACACCTGCCAGGACTCACCCCGGTTCCTCGAGCGGTACACGCGCAAGTCGCCGTCGACCGGCATCCGGTATTCGTCGGATTCAAGCGGGATGACGAAGAGGCTCTCGCTCACGGGATCGCGCACGATCGGAAACCCGAAGGCGCTGCCCGGGATCCCCTTCTCGATGCGCTCCCAGGCTCGGCCACCGTTCGTGGTGCGGTAGATACCACGATGGTCCTGCCGCCAGATCGTATCGGCATCGCCATGATCCGCCGCGAGGCTGTGGACGCAATAACCGACGTCGGCGTGTTCCGACGGCGCGGCGGCCTCGACGCCACCGTTGCGGAGCTCCCATGAGGCTCCTCCGTCTTGGGTCGCAAACACGCCGACCGCCGAGATGGCGACCCACATCCTCGCCGCATCCGAACCGTCCACCACAATGCGGTGCAGCGCGAGCCCGCCCAGGCCTGGCTCCCACGCGGATCGGGTGTTGTGTTCGTTGAGCGATTCGACACCCGTCCAGGAGGTGCCGTCATCCTCACTAACGAACAGTCCTGCTTCCGCCACCCCGGCGTATAGACGGCTTTCGTGGGTTGCCAGCGTCCAGATGCGCTCGAGGCGGCGTCCGCCGTCGGGTTCGTACGCGGGACCATTCACGATCTGATGCCATTCAACGAGGTTCGGAGAACGGTGCAGAGCTGCCCCGTACCAGGTGGAACCGGTCGCCAGGAGGTGGTCCCCGCCGGGGGAGCGGCCGAAGGTGGTGACCTCCCATCCACGGTGGTAGGGGCCTTGCACCTCCCAGACAGCGCGATCGGCCGATCTGGCAAACCAGGCGCCCTTGACCGTGCCGATGCCGAGCGTGACACCCATCGTGGCCCCCAGTCCGTGTGACTTCACGAGAGGTCCGCCTGAGGACCTGTGTCAGCCACCGGGCCGACCATCAGTTGTCGGCCTCACAGATATCTGCGCAGCTCCGACTCGTACTCCGGGAAGTACGAGGAGATGACACTCAACTCAAACGAACGCAGGATTGCCTCCTTCGGCTCCCGATCGAGCAGGAAGCGGAACGACGCCTCGATCACTTGGGCGGGCTCGGCTCCTGCGCCCAGCCGGGCGAGGTCGTCCGGGGCCGCAGTCACCCGGTGATCGGTAGCGGACCGGTCGTCGGTCACTGTGACCCGAAAACCGTCCTGACCCAGGGGCTCGACGTCGATGCTCTGCACCAGCTGCAACCTAGCGCAGGGCCGGCCCCGGGTGAGTCATGAGCTGCGAGTGAATCGCTGCGTTGGCATCGGGACCGTCGCAGCTAGCGCGCCGTCGCCAGGACGACCACGAAGATCAGAGGAAGGGACTTCTCGACTTCGAGGACCGGTCGGACGGTCCGTGTGTCTGGGGAGAGCGCGTTGCCGGCACCGTCTGGTGGCGTCCAGGAGACCAGGGAGACAACCCGGGTTCGTATTCCCGGTCATGATCGACGAGGTCCGGTGGGCGCTCGGGTCCCCCGCGGCCGCCACTGAGCCTGCCGTGGCTCGTGGCAGCCACGGGCAGGGTCCAAATTGGCTTTTCTCACATCGGCTGATGGGGCAGACTCACCGGCATGAAGATCGGGCGCAGCGTCTACGTCGCATTGTTCACACTCACCGCGTCGCTCGGGGTGGTGTTCGCGCTGCTGGCGTCTCTGCAGGACGACCTAGGGTTCGCCAGCTCCTCACTCGGGATTGTTGCGGGCGCAGCGTTCTTCTCATCGGTGGCATCCCAGCTCTGGCTCGCCCCGCTGGCCGATCGGGGACGCGCGCGTGTGTTGATGGTGGCCGCAGTTGTCGTCGCCGCGATCAGTTCGCTGTGGGTGGCCGCCGCCACCACGGTGGCCGAACTGGTCGCGGCCCGCTTGATCGCCGGGATTGGAATCGGCGCCTTCCAGCCCGCCGCCCGGGCGGTGGTCTCGTCGGCCGACCCGACCCGGGCCGGCGAGCGCCTCGGGCACCTGGCGGCGGTGGAAACGGCCGGATTCGTGGCGGGCCCAGTGATCGGCGCAGCGGCGCACCGACTCTGGGGACTGGACGCCCCGTTCATTCTCCTGGGGATTCTGCTCATTGCAGTGGCGCCCCCGCTCGCCCGCATGCCCCTCCCCGACATCCGGGTCGTGCAGCGGGAACGCCGCTGGGCCGTCGCCACCAGCATTGTCGCGCGGCGCGACGCTCGGGCGGCGATACTGCTTGGCGCCGCCTTGTTCCTTCCAGTCGGCATGTATGAGGCGATCTGGGCCCGATTCCTGGAGGATTTGGGTGCCAGCACCCTCTTTGTGGGCGCGACCCTGAGTATGTACGGCGTTCCGTTCGCGATCACAGCTGCGATGGCCGGCCGCTATATCGATCGGTACGGACCGTGGCGCGCCATCACCATCGCCCTGGCCGTGATCGTCCCCATGACGATGATCTACGGCCAGCTGCGTTCCCCCTGGCTCCTGATGGGACTCGCGATGATCGAGGCTGTAGGAAATGGGGCGGGTATCCCCGCCAGCCAGGCCGCCATGGCGAAGGCGACCGGGGAGGGCGAACGGGCTGCCGGCCAGGGGCTGGTCGCAGCGGCGGGTCAGATCGGCGCCGGCCTCGCCGCACTGTTGTCGGCACCGTTGTATGCCGGACCCGGTCCGGGCGCCACCTTCGCAGCGGTGGCGCTGATCGTGGCGGCCCTGGGTGTGATCGGCGTGTGGCTGGGTAGGTCGCCGAGGGCTGCGGTCCGCCCGGTCTGAGAGTCGGTCCCTCGACAACGAGGCACGTTCACCGGTTGTGATAACATCGAACGTATGTTCGCTCCAACCCAAGGATCCTTGTTCGGCACCGGGCTGCCAACCGTCGATCCGGATTTCCGCAGCCTCCAGCGGCAATGGCTGGGTTCAGGAGCCTGGGTCGACTACGCGCCCGGGTGGCTGGAAGGGGACGAGTCACTCTTCGAGCTGATCGCGGATCGGGCAGAGTGGTCGAGCCCAGTGGTGCGCATGTACGACCGCATGGTCCAGACCCCACGGCTCAATGCTGCGGTCGACAGCAGCTGGGACGCGCGGATCGAGGAGATGATCGAGCTGTTGTCGGATCGATACCGTGTGCGGCTGGACCGGGTTTCGGCCGGCTACTACCGGGACGGCAACGACAGCGTGGCCTGGCACGGAGACCGGATCGCCCGGGATTTGCCCGAGGCCACCGTGGCAACCGTCTCGCTGGCCGGCCCCCGCAGGTTCCTCCTCCGACCCAAGGGTGGTGGGAGTTCGGTCAGCTTTTCGCTCGGGCACGGGGACCTGATAGTGATGGGCGGGTCCTGTCAACGGACCTGGGAACACACCATTCCCAAGGTGGCGTCAGCCCGTCCGCGAATCGCGGTGATGTTGCGGCATGAGTACGGCCCGCCAACTCCGGGTCGGTGAGAGTCCCGCCGGACACCGCCGAACATCATGAGCCCGGCGCCGGCGATGGCGCACCGGCCACCTCCTCAGCCGGGCCCCTCCCGGGATCCTGAATCCGGCCCGGGTTGGCAGCCCAAAATCAGCAAACACCCGACTCGGACGCCTAGGCTCGTGGGCAGACCGCCGGCGGCACGGGAGGAAGCAGGGCGTGCGCATCGGTAAGTATTTCGCTCATGGCCCCGCTCGGCCGAACCCGGCGCGGGCCTCCTGGATGATCGCGGCAACGCCGTGAGCGTGGCGCCAGCCGAGCCGGCCTGGCAGGCCCGTCGCCGGTCACGGCGGTCGGGCCGTCTGCGCAGCGGCGGGTCCAAGGCGTATCTATACCTGGCGCCGACCCTCATCATCTTGGCCGTCTTCGTCTACTTCCCGATCATCGAATCGTTCCGGCTCAGTATGAACCGGGTGGCCCCGTTCGGGACCGCCGAGATATTTGTCGGGCTCGACAACTACACCCGGCTGCTGCAAAGCAGCGAGTTCTGGAACAACGTGCTCGTATCGGTCTTCTTCATGATCGGGACGGTGCCGGTGGGCATTGCGCTGGCCGTCGCGATCGCGTTGCTCCTCGCGTTTCCGGTCCGGCGGCTTTCCTGGGCGCACCGGCTGCTGATCTTCGTCCCGGTCGTCATCAGCAGCGCCGTAGCTGGGGTCCTGTTCCGCTGGTTGTACAACCCGGTGGTGGGCCATCTCAATACATGGCTGGACGCGATCGGGGTGGACGGGCCCAACTGGCTCACCTCCCGCACCTGGGCCCTGTTCGCCGTCACCGTGGCCGTCGTGTGGCGCCAGCTTGGCTTCAATGTGATCATCGCCCTGGCGGGTCTGCAGCAGATCGACGAGTCGTATTACGAGGCGGCCAAGGTCGACGGCGCCAGTGCTTGGGCCCGGATTCGCCACGTGACGCTCCCTCTCCTCTCGCCGACGCTGCTGTTCCTGGTCGTCATCAACGTGATCATCAGCTTTCAGGCCTTCGGTGAGATCGACATTCTGACTCAGGGCGGCCCCGGTCAGGCGACCGAGAACCTCGTGTATTCGGTCTTCGTGGACGGCTTCGTCGGTACCCGCTTCCGCGGGCTGGCGTCCGCCCAGGCGTTCCTGCTGGCATTGATGATCATCGCGGTGTCCTTCGTGCAGTTCCGCGGCTTCCGCAAGAGGGTGCATTACGGATGACGGCTATCGACTCCGCTCCGACCGACGTCTATGCAGGGGAAACCGTCGCAACGCCGCGTCCCGCCCGCCGCTCGGGGCGGGAGTTGCCGGTCCAGATCGCCCTGTTCGCCATCGGTCTGGTGGTTTCGGTACCGATCGTGGTGGCGATCTTCACCAGCTTCACGCCCCTAAACCGGATCCTGTCCGACCCCAATTCGATCTGGACGATGCCATGGACGTTCGACAACTACGTGACCGCGTGGACGGCCACGCCCTTCGGTCGATTCATGATCAACAGCTTCGTGCAGACCGGTATCATCACCATCGCCCAGGTCTTGTTCAGCATCATGGCGGGTTACGCCTTCGCCATGTTCGAGTTTCGGGGCCGCAACGCGCTGTTCGCGATCGTCCTCGGCAGCTTGATGGTGCCCTTCGAGCTGACGTTCATCCCCAACTTCGTCCTGATCAGCAATCTGGGTTGGGCCAACACCTACACAGGGCTCACGATCCCGTTCCTGGCGAGCGCGTTCGGAGTGTTCATGCTCCGGCAGTTCTTCCTGTCCATCCCGCGGGATCTCTATGAGGCAGCCCGCATCGACGGGGCTACCGACTGGTATTACTTGTGGCGGGTGATGGTTCCGCTGAGCCGGGGGGCAATTGCGGCCTTCACCATCTTTTCGTTCTTGGGAGCCTGGAACCAGTACCTGTGGCCGCTGGTGATCACCAACGAGGAATCGATGCGCACCGCTCAGATCGGAATCCGCTTCTTCCTCGCCAACCAGGAGCGCGCCACGGACTGGGGAGCCATCACCGCCGGCGCCACGATCGTCATGTTGCCTACCCTCATCGTGTTCTTGATTGCGCAGAAACAGCTGGTCAAAGGCATAGCCATGTCCGGACTGAAGGGCTGATGACGCGCGATCGCATGTAAGGAAGCCAAGAGAGGAAGGACATCTTGAAACACTTGAGAACATTGCTGGCGCTGCTCCTTGCGTTTGCACTCGTCGCCGCCGCATGTGGTGGTGATGATGGCGGCGAGGGAGAGGGCACCGAAGGAGAGACCGCTGCGACCGAAGCGCCAGCGGAAGAAGAGCCCGACGCCGGTGCCGAAACAACTGCAGCGGCGGCGGATACGACCGAAGCGGCCGGCGAAGAGCCTATGGAGGCGATCACCGTCGAGTTCTGGCATGCCATGGCCGACGATCTGGGTGAGGTGGTCGACGAACTCGTCGCCCAGTACAACTCGAGCCAGTCGGATGTGGTGGTGAACGCAACGTTCCAGGGCACCTACGACGACACCTACAACGCGCTGCTGGCCTCGTTCGATGCCGGCACCGCGCCGAATATCGTCCAAAACTTCGACCTGGCGGCACAGACCATGTTCGATACCGGCCGGCTGATCCCGGCCCACCAATTGATGGCTCCCGGGGAGGCCGACGCGTTTCTGGCGGCGCCTCGTGATTACTACTCCGATGAGACCGGGATGGTGGCGCTGGCGTTCAACTCCAGCACGCCGATCGTCTATTACAACGCGGAGATGTTCGAAGCAGCGGGCGTGGACCAACCGGCTCCGGACTGGAACTTCACCGATTTCCTCGCTGCGTGCGACGCGATCGAGGCGAGTGGCGTCGAGTTCTGCGTGACGTTCGGCACGGTGGGGTGGTATTTCGAGCAGATCCTGGCCAACAGCGGAGGGTTGTACTTCAACAACGACAACGGCCGCACCGACCGGGCGACTGAGGTGGAGTTCAACCAGGGTCAGGGCGTTGAGGTGTTCGACTTCCTGACCGGCTTGATCGCCGATGGACATGCTCCGAACCTGGGCAATACGTGGACGGACACCGACAGTGTCTTCTTCGCCGAAGAGGCCGCGATGATCTTCGACTCGACCGCCGGGGCTCGCGGGTTCCAGGACAACGCCAACTTCACAGTGAAGACCGCTTTCATCCCCCACAGCGACTCGAGCGAGCGCAACGGGGTCGTGATCGGCGGCGCCGCGCTGTGGCTCATCGACTCCGGCGATGATGCGGTCAACGCCGCGTCGTGGGACTTCATGAAGTTCATGACCGAGTCCGATCCGCAGGTCACGTGGCATACCGGAACGGGGTACTTCCCCGTGCTGGCGTCTTTGCAGCAGGATCCGCCGGACGCGCTGGCGGCCTTCTGGGACGAGAACCCGAACTTCCGCACAGCCATTGACCAGCTGGCAACGACGAAGACCGTGAACGATGACGGCTCCATCAACTACGCAGTGCTCGGCGGCCGGTCCGGCCCGTTCCCGGAGATTCGCCGGATCATCGTGGAGGCCTACAGCGCGGTGCTCGATGGGGGTTTGACCGCACAGGAGGCCCTCGACGAGGCGGCCGAACGGGCCAATCAGGCGCTGGCCGACTACAACGCGTTCTTCGGCGGTTGATCGAAGGCGCCCCATCATCTCCGGCCGGCGGGCGCCACACCCGCCGGCCGGGGGTCATGGTGCTGGTGGCGGGCCTGGTGGCGCTGGCGGCGTGTGGCGCGACCGAGGCTGAGCATCCGCCCGGCACTGCCGCGGCACCGGCTGCCAGCCGCGCCCCGGACACGAACGCGGTTAGCCCGGTAGTTCGGCCATTTGACCTGCAGGGCCATCGTGGAGCGCGCGGGCTGCGGCCCGAGAACACGTTGCCCGCATTCGAGCTGGCGCTGGACTTGCTGGTCGACACGCTCGAGATGGACCTGCACCTGTCACGCGATGATGTGGTGGTCGTTTGGCACGACCCGCTGATCGATAGTGGGAAGTGTGACGTTGAAGGCGTCGTGCGGATACGCGACCTCACCGCCGAACAGCTGGGGCAGGTACGGTGCGACCGCAACCCGGACCCCGACCGGTTTCCCGACCAGGTCGCCGAGCCCGGACTTGTTGCGGGCAACGACTACACCATCCCGACGTTGGCACAGGTCTTCCAACTGGCTGCCAGCTACAGCACAGACGACAGGAAGACGGCGGATCAACGGGCCAACGCAGCCGGCGTTCGGTTCAATATCGAGACAAAGAGAGATCCGACCAACCCGGGCGCGATCGGCGACGGCTTCGATGGTGAAACGATGGGAATCTTTGAGGTGGCGGTCATCGAGGCAGTCACCACGGCCGGACTCCTCGACCGGGTGAGCGTGCAGAGTTTCGACCATCGCTCGCTGCGGGCGATTCACGCAGCGCACTCCGACATCACCCTGGCGGCGCTGACCGGCCGCGGCGATCTGCCTGACTTCTCTGCATTGGTGCAGTCGGGTGCGGCCATTTGGTCTCCAGACCATCGCAGTGTCGACGCCACTACGCTCGCCGCCGCCCACGATGCCGGTTTGCTGGTGATCCCCTGGACGGTCAACAATCCCAACGACATGGAGCAGCTGCTTACGTTGGGTGTCGACGGAATCATCACGGACCGTCCGGACTTGGCCCCATCGCCGTGAGACGCGTCAGCACGCTCCTGGTTGGGGTGGCCCTGATCGCCACGGCGTGTAGCACGGACCGAGCAAACGAGAGAGCCGACACCGCGGGCCTGCAATACGACGTCACTGTCGTGGCAGAGGGACTTCTCAACCCCGTGGGGCTGGCCATTCTTCCCGGCGGTGGGCTGTTGGTTGCGGAGGAGGGAACCGGCGAGGATGACACCAGCGCAGGTGTGAGCATGATCACCGCGGGACGGGTGGACCGTATCGTCAGCGGACTCCCCAGCGGGCGCGATTCGGGCGACCTTTCCGGCGTCCCGCTCGTCGGTGTTTCCCCGGATGGTTCAACGGTGTACACCGCCCATTTTGGTGCCGAAGGGCTGCTCACATTCCCGACGCCTTCTCTGAAGGCGATCGACGCGGGATTCGTGTTCGGCCCGGCGGATCTCGAACGCTCCATGGAGCCGCTCAACGCGGTGCGGTTGGTCAACCCGTTTGACATCACCTTTGCACCGGACGGTCGCCCGGTGGTCACTGACGCCAGCGACAACGGAGTAGCGATTGAGACCGCCGATGGCAGGACCGAGTTCATTCACCGGTTCGGACAGCTGACCGATCCAGAGGCGGCCTCCCGCCAGATCGATCCCGTCCCGACGGGTATCAGGCGGCTCGGCGACGAGTATCTGGTGACGCTGACCGGAGGATGCCCGTATCCGGCGGGCTCGGGTCGGGTGGTTGCGATAGATGGCAATCAGGATTCGCGGGTGGTCGTCGACGGCCTGAACATGCCGATCGACGTTACGACCGACGCGCAGGGAACCATCTGGGTGCTGGAGTTTGCCCGGTTCGATCCCGAGGCGTCGTGCTTCACCGGCGAGGGCTACATGTCGGGCACCGGCCGTCTCTCCCGGCTCGATGGTGGACGGGTCGTCACCGTGGCCGATGACCTCAGCTTCCCGGGTGCGGTGGTGGCAGCAGACGACGGATCGTTGTACGTGTCGGAGGTCTTCGCCGGACGGGTCCTGCGCCTCACTCCGGCTACAGAGGCCGCGGCCGACGTCCCCGCTCCGGCCGCGACTCCCTGGCGGTTCGAAGACGTCGCCCGTGAAGTCGGGATCGACTTCCAGCATGGGGCGTTCCGAGAAGGCCTCAGCGAGGATCCGGTCGCGATGATGGGCGGTGGCGTCTGCTGGCTGGATGCCGAAGGGGACGGTGACATGGACCTCTACCTCGTCAACTCCCATGCCGCGGCCGACATCGGCGCGTGGAAGGAGGCTGGCGGGCTCCCCGCCAACGCGCTGTACCGGAATGACTCAGGCCGGTTCACTGACATGTCAGCCGGCAGCGGCGCCGATCTGGTCATGCGGGGCAACGGCTGCGTCGCAGTCGATATCGACGGCGATCGCGACACCGATCTCTACGTGACCGCCGATGGTCCCAACGCCCTGCTCCTCAACGATGGGTCTGGACGTTTCATCAACCGGGCTCGGGAAGCTGGCGTTGCGGCCGATGGGTGGAGTACGGCGGCTGTCGCCGGTGATGTGGATGGCGACGGCGCCGTCGACCTGTTCGTTGGGACCTACATCGACCTGGCCCGCAAGGTCGCCAAACCCAGCGGTGCGTTTCCGCAGGACTTCGTCGGAATCCCAAACCAGTTGTACCTGAACAACGGCGACGGCACGTTTGTCGATGGCGCGGAGTCGGTCGGCCTGGCTCGCGACGACCGCACGCTCGGCGCCATCCTCAGCGACCTCGACGACGATGGCGATCTCGATCTCTATGTCGCCAACGACGGCCAGCCCAACAACCTCTACCAGAACACATCGGCGCCCGGATCGGTCTCTTTCGTGGACGTGACGGGAGAAGCCGCGGTTGGAGATTCCGGCAGCGGAATGGGAGTGGCGGGCGGTGATTACGACGGCGACGGGGAAGTTGACCTCATCGTCACCAACTGGGAGGCAGAGCTTCACGCGATCTACCGGGGCGAGGCCGACGGGCTCCGCTTCGCATACAGCACCAGCCGGATCGGGATCGCCGGCTTGGGCAACGGCACGACCGGGTGGGGAACCGCCTGGGCTGACTTGGACAACGACACCGACCTCGACCTGTTGATCGCCAATGGTCGCGTCCCGATCAGCGATCTGGAGAGCGACCCCGAGCTGGTCCAGCTGTTCGGCAACCTCACCGCCGAAGGCCAACCCGGCCAGTTGCGGGATTGGACGAGACGCGTTGGGCTCGCTGCCGTCGGTCCCAGGCTGAGCCGGGGGGCCGCGCTGGCCGACTACGACGATGACGGCGACCTCGATGTTGCGATCAACCAGATCGCCGGCCCCGCCGTGCTGCTCCGCAACGATGCTCCGTCCGGCTCCTATGTCGTCGTGGCAGCCGACCCGCCCGATGCCGGAACGGTGGCGACCGTCGATCTGAGCGACGGTCGCACACTGCGGCGGGAACTTCACGCCGGCAGCAGCTACCTGGCGTCCGAGGATCCACGCCTCCACTTCGGCTTGGGAAACGCAGAGGTTATCTCGCTCGTTGTGACATGGCCGGACGGTGCTTCTTGGGAAGGTCGAGAGGTAGCGATCAACAATGTCGTAACCGTCTCGCCGGACGCCTAGGAGCACATACGCCTAGCGGTCCTTGCCCGCCGCGGTCATCGTCCCGGCGTAGCCGATGAGCGAAACCCCGTCTACATCGGAACGGGCATCAACTCGAAGATGTCGATGGCGTAATCGCCCTTGTCCTCGCTCAGGTATGGATGACCATCGGCCAGTTGCTGTGCGGCCGACATGTCCTTGGCTTCGACGATCGAGTAACCAGTGAGGGCATTGGGCGTTCCTGCGGTTCCGTCATCGACCAGCGAGGTACCGGGCCCGAAGGGCGCGCCCAGGTCGCTCAGGGCCGGCCCCACCTTTTGCATCCACTCGCCCCACTTGGCCAGCACGGCCTGCTGCTCTTCTTCTGACATCTCTGCCATGTCGGTTGCCTCGCCCTTGTAGAGCATCATGTACTGCGGCACCGCCAACTCCTCCATCGGGTCCGTCGGCCAAGTGTATCCAAGGGTCTCGGCGGCGGGTGCGATGAATGGGGAGGTGCAGTCGAATGGCACCAAGTACCGGGGTGTTCTACCCGAACACGAGCGACGAGGGATCATGCCGGAGCCTGGCTGGCGGAGTCCCGGTCCACCAGGACGGGAAGCCACCGAGGCCCCTTACAGCCACCATCAACCAGGGAGATTCGCCGGCGGGTCCGGGTGAAATCAGCGACGCCGCACGCCGGGCGCCGTTGGTGACCGCGCCGCCCGGTTCGATCTTGGACCTCCGGGACACCAACAGATCGCCGAGTCCATCTACGGCTGAGAACTGTCGGGGTTGGGCATGTCATGCGGTCAACGAAGCGTTGCGTGGTAACTTCGCCGGGTGGCACGTCGCCAACGTCCCAAAGCCAAGACTGCAGTTGATCCCACCAAAGTCGCCGCCAAGAAGGCGCGACGGTTGGAGCGACAACGACAGGAGGAGGAGGCGAAAGCACGCGCCCAGCGCCGCCGCCGCCTGCGCATGGTGATCGGCGGTGCGGCCGGAGCGGTGGCGCTCGCGGCAGTCGTTTTCTTCATCGTCCGGCCCGACCCGGAGCTTCCCGGCGTCGAGCGTCCCCCCAACCTGGGCCGGGACCACCTCGTAGTCGGGGAGTCCGTCACCTATGCATCTGCCACCCCCACAAGTGGTCCGCACGCACCCAACTCACCTGGGTGCGGGATCATGACCACCCCGCTGGCGCTCGAACTGGCCGTGCACGCGCTCGAACACGGGGTGGTGGTCGTGTGGCACAGCTTGGATCTGGCGCAGCCGCAGCTGGACGAGCTGTATGCGCTGGCCCGCGAGCAGACCTCCCACGTGATCGTGAGCCCAAACCCCGGGATAACCGAGCCGATCGTGGCCACGGCCTGGAACCGGCTCGCCCGCTACGACGCACCTGGGGACGACCTAGCGGAATTCATCGACGTATACCGAGAGCGAGGACCCGAGAAGCTTCCGTGTCCGCTGTGAGCGGGAGCCGGGCGAAGCGGAATCCCGAGCACACAGGAGACGACTCCCATGGGCTGGCGTGAACCCCTCCACCGATCGCCGGCCGGGCACGATTAGGCCGATCCAGTGGCTGCCGCGCTCAGATCGGTGCTCGATTCGTTCGATCAGTCCCGTGACCAACTCCTGGCGCGCCTGGTCGGTCTCGACGACACCGAGTATCTGTGGGAACCAGCCCCAAATTGCTGGACGGTCCGTCGCGAGGGGGACGGAATCGTGGCCGATTTGCCAGAGGATGAGCCACGGCCTGCACCCTTCACAACGATTGCGTGGCGGATGTGGCACATCGCAGTCGACTATATGGACTCCTACAGCCGCCGAGCGTTCGCTACCGCCGGCACCGGACTCACCGGCCTGGCATTTGTAGACAGGGCGCAGCAGGCGACGGACCTACTCGCGGCCGCGATCGAAAACTTCCGTCGCGGAATCATCGACCGGGGTGACGGGGTCTGGGATACGCTGGGCCCGACTGGGGCGCCTACGCGCAGCACACATACTTCGACTTGGACCTGCACGCCCATCGCGAGCTGACCCATCATGGCGGCGAGATCGGAGCCGTTCGCGACCTGTACCACTGGACCGCCCAGGCGTAGGCCGGCGCTGACTGCCCTGGGGACGTCGATGCGCTCGGTACGGCACGGCGGGGCGGCGCGTCGAACCTCCCTCAGCCCACTGCGGCGACGCTGGCCTGGAGGTACTCAGCGAGATCCCGAAACGACACCAGACCGACGGGCCTGCCGCTGTCGGCAACTAGCGGAAGATGCGAGATGCCATGCGCCCGCATCACGGCGAACCCCTCGGCGATCACACTCCGTGGGTTCAACGACACCGGATCCCCTGTCATGTACGAGTCCACCGGGACCGATTCCAGATCCTCTACCCGACAGGCGATCTCCCGGCGTACGTCGTGCTCGGTGAGGATCCCGACCAGGGATTCACGCTCGTCAACAACGAGCACCGAGCCGATGCTGCGCATCCGCATCTGATGGATCGCCTCTGAAAGCGGTGTCCTCCGGCGGACCGTCACCGGCTTCGACACGGATAGTCCGGTGAAATCGACAAAGAGCAGCCCGTGTTCGGCCGAGAACTCATACTGGTCATGGACCGACGAGAGCACTCCGTCGATCTCTCTGATCATCAGGAGGTCGGTGACGACTCCGGCAACCGCACCGGACTGATTGAGCACGAGCACGTGCCGGAGTCTTCGCTCATTCATCAGGTTCAGCGCGTCGAGCACGCTCGCCGCCAGACTGAGTACCCGGGGTTCGGGTATGGTGAAGTGCTCCACGGTTTCTGACCATGCATCGGTCTGACCGGCGATGCGTTGGACCACGTCGTGGTCGGAGAAAATACCAACCGGCATATCGCTCGACATCACGACTGCGCAGGTGGCCTGTGCCACATTCATCGCGGCGACCGCTTCACAGGCCGTCTCGCCAACGTCGACCAATGCGTACCTGGAGATGTCTCCTTGAACCAATCTTCGGGCTTCGAGGTGGGTGGCGATACTCACGGGACCTCCGAATGTCGCGGCCTGAGGTCATCGTGATAACGCTCCGGAGTGGCTGGCAGAGTCAACTGTCACATTTCCTGTGAGCCGATCAGCTGTTGCGGTTCATGGCCAGATCCGACCTGCGATGGCGGTATGCCGCCGCGAGCCGGATCTAGGCGGCACGTCCTCGCAGGTGTAGTTTCCAGCTGTTGGCCGGTCATTGGCGATCTTCTGGTCAATGACTCACACCTCACGGAGGCATCGTGCTACGGACACCGGTGTGTGACCTGTTGGGAATCGACGTGCCGATCATGAGTGCGCCCTTCGGACCCTGGGCGAGCGTGGAGCTCGCGGCCGCAGTGTGCGAGGCCGGGGGCATCGGCTGCGTGGGAACCGGGCTCAGGACGGTCCCAGAACTACAGGCGCAGTGGCGGCAGCTTCGCGCACTGACCGACCGGCCGTTTGTCATCAACCACACGATGCGGCCGCTCGACGAGGATTCGTTCGTGGCCACGCTTGACGAACGGCCCACGGCGATCTCGTTCCACATGGGCGTGCCGGCGGATCTGATTGCCAGGGCCCACGACGCCGGGATCTTGTGGATTCAGCAGGTCATCGACGCGGACGAAGCCGAACAGGCGGTAGCGGCCGGCGCCGACGTCTTGATCGCGCAGGGTGGCGAAGCCGGCGGCCATGGCGGCTGGGTGTCGACGATCGTGCTCGTTCCGGCCGTTGTGGACGCGGCAGGCGGCATTCCCGTGCTGGCAGCCGGGGGAATCGTTGACGGCCGTGGGCTCGCCGCTGCGCTGATGCTCGGAGCTCAAGGTGTCAACATGGGCACACGATTTCTGGCCTCGGATGAGATGGCGATCAGTGCCGACTGGAAGCAGCGCATCATTGCCGCAGAAGCCCACGACGCCGTGAAGGTGATCAACACTGAGCGCATATTGCCGCCGTTTTCACGCGATGTGACGCCTGCCGAGCCGAGATCCCTCCGCACTCCGCTGATCGACCAACTCGCCACCGACCCCGACGGCCTCGACGCTGAGTCCACCCGGAGGGAACTGATGGAGTCCGTGCTCGCCGGCCGGGGCGATGAGTATCTCCCATTCGCCGGTCAGTCGGTTGGCTTGATCCATGAGGTACGTCCCGCAGCCGAGATCGTCCGCGCGACGGTGGCCCAGGCCAACGGGATCCTCCGCGCGTGGACGGGTGCCGGCGTTTGAACCGCCGGTGCTGGCGGTGCGGCCGAGGACTGGCTCGCCTAGCTCCTATCTGAGACGGTGCGCCGGCGGGCCGAACCGGCCCCGAAGAGCGCCAGCACGATGGCCAGCGCGGCACCCAGGAACGGCTGGACCAGCATGAGCAACACCCCGGCCGCAGCTCCCAGGCCCGACCTCCAGGCAACTTGCCGGCGCACTTCTGGGTCATGCTCGCGTCCGGCCAGGGCTCCGACCAGGGCGCCGACCACGGCCGCGGCAAATCCGCCGACCCCCAGAAGCAGATCCAGCTCGGGTTCGACCGGACCTGCCAGCGCTATGAGCAGCACGCCTGGAACGGCCCCCAGCAGCGCCCATTTGATGGATTGGTTCACGTTTCGTTTCACCTTCCGTGTGGGCCTTGAAGGTTCATCATGGAGCGGCCATCTTGGGAGCGTCTAGTGGTGATCCAGGAGCCCGTCCGCCCCGGCCGGCCTGCCGTCGCTGCCGATGCGGGCACGGATGGTCGCTAACAGAAACGTGGGATGGTGCCGCCCCGGCGGGGACACCGATCCCACGTCACAACTCGAGCACTAACCCGGCCCGTGGCACGGTGAGTGCGAACTCGGCAACCTGACCGGCTGCCCATACACGGACGCACGAGGGCAGTTCCGGGTGTCGCGAGCTCACGGTGGCGCGACCGTCTCCATCACTACGGGCCCTCGTGACGGTGGGGCGAGCACGGCGGTAACGGTATTCGAGGTCGAGGTCGAGCCAGGCAACCGGCAGGCCGTCTCCCGAAACAACGTCGACCGACAACTCTGTCGCCACCCGGCGGTGGTCACGGTTCCGGCGTTGTGGCCGTCGGCGGAAGCGCGGGCCGCGCTCCGCAGTCGCGGTGGCGTCGAGGGGGGCTTCGCCGGACATCAGGCGCCACCTTCCACCGTCAGTGGATCGGCCGCCGGGCCCGTCGCATCCGGGAAGATGCCCAAGTCGTACCGTTCCATCACCGCCAGGAGCCGCTCGACGTTGGGCTCGCTCGGTTCAGGCAGCACGAGCGAGGAGGCGGGCTGGCCGACCTCGCGGGCCATATGATCGAAGCGTCCGGGGGCCGTCATGTGGACGAATCGAGCGGGTCCCGACTCCGCCACCCGAAATCCGTGCGGGATTCGGGCCGGAAGCAACACGAAGTCACCCCGACCGACGTCGCGTTCAATGCCGTCACAGAACACAGTCATGGCGCCGTCGATCATGAAGAACGCCTCGGTTTCGGAATAATGGACATGGAACGGGGGAGCGAACCCGGGTGGGCACAGCTGCTCCATCCACGTGAACGCGCCGTCGGTCTGATCGGCGCCCGCCTTGACTGTGAACAGCGTGTTGAGGAACCAGATGCCCTCGCCTTCACCCGCATCGACGACGTAGGGAAGTCCGTTGGATTGCATGAGCTACTCCTTGTCTCGAAGTGATCCAACAGGCGCAACCTATGGTCAGCCGGGTGGCGCAAATAGCCCAGAAATCTGGGGTTCTCACTCATCGGGGCGGGTTCTACGATCACGCGGTGAAAGTCGATACGGCCCGCGTCCTTGCGCAGCAGAAGCTCGAACGGCTGGCACGGGACAGCGCAGAGGCCGGCGCGTTCTGGCGAGAAGCGACCGATGTCCTCCGTCACGTCCTTTCGTTCGATTTCTATCCATGCTGGTTCACGTTGGATCCGACCACGCTGCTCGTGACCGGCCATCTGAACGAGGGATTGGCCCACACTCCCGGCGAGATCGCCCAGAGCTGGTACGCCGAGGGCGATGTCAACTCGCCAGGTGAGCTTGCATCCATCAGGGGTGGTGCTGCAACCGTCAAGACCGCGACGGGAGGAGATCCGGCGGCGAGCTGGCGCTGGCGCCACTTGCTGACACCGTTCGGTTTCGACGATTCGCTGGATGCGGTGCTTCGGGCGGGTCGCACGGCTTGGGGGGCGATGAGTTTGCTGCACAGCGCGGGCACGCGCCCCTTCAGTCAGGGCGACATTCGCTATGTGGCGAGTCTGAGTGCGGCGCTGGCGGACGGAACCCGGCTGGGGCTCCTCCGTGCTGAAGCCGGGCCCGTGCCGGGTGGGGACAGCCCGGCCGTCCTCGTGATGAGCCACGACGCGACGACGGTCACGGCCACGCCCAACGCAGAACGCTGGTTCGAGATACTGCCGGACATCGGTCCGTTCGCTCCAGATCGCGTCCCTATCCCCATCCAGGTAGTTGTGTTGCGGGCCGTGCGTTCTGCCGGGGGCGAGGCGGCAGTCACCCTCCGGGCAACGGACGGAGGGTGGGTCCGCATCCACGGTTCGCGACTTTCAGGCTCGGTACCGCCTCAGGTCGCAGTCGTCGTCGAGCCGGCCGCACCCCACCATCTGGCTCCGGTGCGGCTGACCGCCCACGGGCTCACTCGTCGGGAAAGCGACGTCGTGGAGCAGGTGCTGCGCGGACGATCGACAGCTCAGATCGCGGAGAGCCTCTTCATCTCCGAATACACCGTCCAGGATCGTCTCAAAGCGGTGTTCGAGAAGGTGGGCGTGCGGAGCCGGCGGCAACTCGTGGCTGTGATCCACGCCGCCGAGTACCAACCGCTCATCGGCGCCAACGACGACAACAATCGGCAGGGCCTGCCGATTCGCCGCAAGGCCTGACCGGTCCCCGGGCGTGCCGACGTGGGCGAGAATCGTCGTGATCCGCATACGTCCCCAAAGCGGGTTCACGACCGGCCCGGGGCGGGTTTCAGCCGCGACGCGACCGCGTAAGCTGGCCGCATACCACCAGCCGAAGAATGGATCAGCATGAATCAGGACCAGCTCAGCAAGATCCGGGAAGGTGCCGGCTTCATTGCGGCTCTCGACCAGAGCGGGGGAAGCACGCCCAAGGCGCTCAAAGCCTATGGCATCGACGAGAATGCCTATTCTGACGAGACCGAGATGTTCGACCGTATCCACGAGATGCGCACCCGGATCATCACCAGCCCCAGCTTCGACGGCGACCGGATCCTCGGGGCCATTCTGTTCGAAGACACGATGGAGCGGGAGATCGAAGGCCGCGGGTCCGCCGAATACCTCTGGGAGGAAAAGCGGGTGGTGCCCTTTCTGAAGGTGGACAAGGGTTTGGCCGACGAAACCGACGACGTCCAGCTGATGAAACCGATTCCGGGGCTGGATGCCCTTCTGGCGCGCGGTCTATCCAAAGGCGTCTTCGGAACGAAGATGCGTTCGGTGATCCACCGAGCAAACTCCGAAGGAATCGAGGCCGTGGTGAGCCAGCAGTTTGCCATCAGCAGCCAGATCCTGGACGCCGGTTTGGTACCGATCATCGAACCGGAAGTCGACATACACAGCCCCGAGAAGGAAAAGGCCGAGGACTTGCTGAGGGCCGCCATATTGGACGACCTGGAGGAAGTCCCGGCCGGCCGCCAGATCATGCTGAAGCTGACGATCCCCACCGTGGACGACTTCTACCGCCAGCTGATCGACCATCCCCGGGTGCTGCGAGTGGTGGCATTATCGGGCGGGTACTCACGTGATGAGGCGAACGAGCGTTTGGCACGCAATCCGGGGATGGTGGCCAGTTTCAGCCGGGCACTCACAGAAGGACTGACCGCGCAACAAAGCGACGCCGAGTTCGACATGATGCTCGACAAGTCGATCGCCAGCATTTACGTGGCATCTATGGCCTGACCGAACGGCGCCAGCTTCTGGAGCGCCACTGACTGAAGGTACCGGCCAGTCCTCCGGGTCATGGAAGGCCGTTTCCAGAGATACGCCCAGTTCGCGGGCCATCTTGAATGCCACCTCCACGGATGGGGAATAGCGACCCTGCTCGATCGCGATCACGGTCTGGCCGGTGACCCCGACGCGGCGGGCCAGCTCGGCCTGGTTCATCTCATCCGCGGCAAACCGGAGCCGCCGGATGTCATTGGTCACGCGGGTGGGCTTGGCCACTGTCAAGTCCCGCGCCATAGAGCGTGCGGCGTCCTTTGCCAGCTCCGCCAGGACGAGTGCGCTGAGCAGGATATGCGCCACCCAAAACGAGGCGAGCTCCGACATCGCCGCGGCCAGGGCCCCGAGTACGCCAGCTGTGAGGACGGTACCCCCCAGCCACTCGCTGCGCAGGTCGACCAGCCGATCCCGCTCGTCAAACTCCCCGGCCCGGCGGGGTATCGCCAAGACCATGTGGACAGCGGCGGCGATGATCGCGAGGGGGAAGATCGTGAGCACCCAAGGCCGTCAGCGCGTCGATGTCCGCTGCTGCAGCCGGGGAAATCCTGATCACCGAGCGAACCCTCGCGCTCCTGCCGAATGGGCTCGTGTCGGTGGAGGAGCCGGGGAGGAGGGCAGTCATCCCCTCGCATGCAATCATTGCGTCCGTGGCCGCCCGCGCAGGCCGCCGGAGGGCGATTGCGTGGCCGAGTTTGAGGCAGTTGTTGGTGTGCACCCCCGGGCTCAACCCGCTCAGACGACGCGCATCGCCGCAGGTGAGCCAGACCGCTTCAATTCGTGGGAGCCAGCCACGGCTCAACCTCTTTGACGGTGATGACAGTTGGCGCATCGGCGCGCAGCGCAGTGAGGACACTCTCGGCCGCGTGATCGAGCCCACGAGCGGCCACGCCGTGACAACCCATGGCGCTCGCCAGCGCCAGAAAGTCAGGGTTCCGGCCGTCGACCCCAACCAGGTCGATGTTGCGCGCCTTCATGTCATCTCGAATCTGCTTCAGTCCGCCGTTGTCCCAGATCACAACCGGGATCGGCAGCCCCAGCTCCGCTGCCACGATCAGCTCTTGCACGGTGAACATGACGCCCCCGTCGCCGGTCAAGCACACGACGTCACGTTCGGGTAGGGCTACCTTGGCGCCGATGGCGTTCGGCAGCCCGCATCCCAAGGTGCAGAACCCGGCCGGATAGCTCCACAAGCGCGGCCGGTCCACCGGCATCGCGAACGCCCCGGTGTAGACGAGCTGGCAGATGTCTCCCATGAAGATCGTGTCGTCGGCTAGGGCGATACGAAGCGACTCGAGCAGCTGCCAGTGCCGCCGCTCAGACTCCGTCAGGTTTTCTCGGATGGTGGCGCGGATGCGCGCTACTTCGCCCGCCCTGTCGGTTCCGTGTGAGCCATGACCGTCGAAAGCCGCTAGCAGGTCCTGGACCGCCGGCAATGCGTCGGCCACGATGGGTACCGCGGCCGGGTAGAGGTCATTCATCTTGCGAGGGTCGATGTCGATCCGGATGAGGTCCGACGGCAGGTCTAGCCGTTCCACAAAGCTGTCAGTTTCGGCCAGCTCGGTGCCGACTGCGAGCACAACATCAGCCGTAGACAGGAAACCGTGGATCTCCGGCCGGCCGGTCGTGGCTGAGAGGGACAGGGGATGCGCATCTGGCACGATCCCTTTGCCGGCAGTGCTGGAGACGACCACCGCTCCCAGCCGTTCCGCCAGTTCAATGAGCGGCGCCGCGGCTCCGATAGCTCCACCCCCAACCATGATCACGGGCCGGCTGGCCCGGTGCAACAGATCAGCTGCGGCCTCGATCGCCGCCGGTTGAGGGTGGGGGCGCGGCGGGAGCGGCACGGCCTTCCACTCCTCGGCCACAGGCTGGGGCAAAACGTCGATCGGGATCGAAATGTGGACGGGCCGGGGGCGTTCGACAGCAAAGACGGTGAAGGCCTGCGCGATCAAGCCGGGCACCTCAGACGGGTGGCGGGCCCGGGCGCTCAGCGCCGTCAACGGCCGAGTCACCGCCTGCTGGTCGGGAATCTCGTGCAGCATCCCCCAGCCTTTGCCGTGTGTGCTGCTCGCCGTCTCGGACGAAAGCAACAGAACTGGTATCGAGTCTGCCCAGGACTGCCCGATAGCGGTGAGGGCGTTGGTCACGCCCGGCCCGGAGATCACGAGCGCTACCCCCACCCTGCCGCTGGCCCGGGCATAGCCATCGGCCATGAAGCCGGCGCCCTGTTCGTTGCGGGCCTGGATGTGGCGTATTGGCCCGTGGGCGAGCCCCCGGGAAAAGTCGAGCGTATGTACACCCGGGATACCGAACACCGTGTCCACGCCGTATGCCGACAGAAGCCGCATCGTCGCCTCGCCGCAGGTGACAGTTTCACGCATTGAATAACCAGATCCTATGGTGAACTCCAGGCGGCAATGATGGCATCCGCCACCCGGTGCGTGCCGGTGGAACCGGGTATACCGGCCGGCAGGAGCGTCGCCACCGCGCCGGCAACGTCATCGCATCACCTCGGTCAAACCGGAATTCCTAGTCGAACCTCATGCAGACGGAGGGCAGCTGCTGGTGGTTTGGCGGCGCCCCGGCCGGTGAAGTTGGGGGGGTGCTGCCGAGCGCGGGCGCATAGATGCTGGGCGCAAGCGGAAGACCGGCCGGCGGCATTTCATCACGCGATGCCGGCTCCGCCGAGAGCCATGAAGGTCACGACGCGTACTGGTGCTGGCGCCGGAATCGGTGGGGGGGCGAGGACCTATGAGGCCGGCTGAAAGTCGCGATGTTCCACCCTGCCGTCGGCATGGAGGGCGAAGCGGCCATCCGTGCGGGCATGGACCGGATCGGGCCGCGCCCACGGCCATCCGCCGAATTGGGTTCGGCGGTAGTCCTCCAGCGCCTGTTGCAGCTGTTCGGGCGTGTTCATGACAAACGGTCCCAGCTGGAATACGGGCTCGTCGATCGGCACGCCCTGGAGCAGCAGGAATTCGGCCGGTGCTCCGTGATTGGCGAGGGTCGCAGTGAGGTCGGCGCGCAGCCGCGCTCCCACTCCCGCCCCGAACCGTGTCCGTTCGACTGCAACGTCGTCGCCCTGGAAGCAGTGCAGCATCCGGTTGACCCGTTCGGGAGCGGTGGGCAGCGACCAGCGCGCCCCGGGGTCGAGCCGGATGAGCCAGATTCCGAGGTGGGTTCCGGCGCCGGACGCCCAGGAATCGGGCGGGGGAGGGGGAGCGCTCCGCTGGTCGATCATGCCGGCGATCACGTCGACGGAGATGCCCGGAGCTGGTTGGATCGTGGGGATCTCCTCGCTCCATAGCATCGCAAAATGCGCCGGCACCATTTTCGAAGCTGGCGGCAGGTTCAGCCAGATCTGGAACAGCTCGAGTGGGTTGGGCCGGGCCGGGTCTAAGAGCGGGAACATCTCGGCGTGCATGATGCCGGAGCCTGTTGTGAGCCACTGGACGTCTCCCTGGCCGTAACGGGCCGTGGCGCCGAGCGAGTCCGAGTGGTCGACGTAACCGCGCCGGACGACCGTCACGGTCTCGAATCCGCGGTGCGGATGCTGAGGGAACCCCGGCACGGTGATGCCGTGGTACATGCTCCAGCCTTCCATGTACGAAAAGTCGGCCCCGAGTTGCCGGCCGTCGAGCGGTGCAGCTGGGCCCAGCGCGTCGTTGCCGGCCGGGTAGTCGTCGCGGTGATGCACTGTGAAGATGAACGGGTCGAGCCCGCGCCATGGGAAGCCCAACTCGACGAGTTCGGCAACAGGGTCGGCTGGCAAGGTCGGTCCTCCGGTGTCGTTGGCGTGATCATACGTCGGTGACGGTGCCAGACGAGTGGGCCGGGCGTGGTTACGCTCGGAGGCCGTGACGAATGACTTCGGGTTACCGGTCGGACGGCCGGTGCCGGGCTGGGAGGGCGCGGCGCCGCCGCCGTGGGAGGCGGTCGGCGGGAGGTGGTGCCGGTTGGAGCCGCTGACGAAAGGTCACGGGCCGGCGCTGTTCGATGCGTTTTCCGAGGACGACGGGAGCATGTGGACCTACTTGGGTTGGGGCGCGTTCATGGCGGAGGACGAGTTGAAGGACCTGATCGAGTGGATCGCCGATCAGCCCGACTGGCTCGGGTTTGCCGTTGTGACACCGGATGGGATCCCGCGCGGAATGGCCTGCTATCTCCGCATCGATCCCGCCGGAGGTGTCGTCGAGGTGGGAGCGATCGCGTACGCGCCTTCCCTAGCCCGTACGAGGGCTGCCACCGAGGCGATGTACCTGATGGCCGACCGGGCCTTCACGACCGGCTACCGGCGCTACGAGTGGAAATGCGATGCACTCAACGCCAAATCCCGTTCGGCCGCCGAGCGCCTGGGTTTCACCTACGAGGGCACATTTCGGCAAGCCTTGGTCTACAAGGGGCGCAACCGCGACAACGCCTGGTACTCGATCCTCGATCATGAGTGGACGATATTGCGCATCGCCTATCTGCGGTGGCTCGATCCGGCCAACTTCGGGCCGGACGGCACCCAACGGGTGGCGCTGCGCCACCTCATATCAGACGCAATCCGGTAGTCCAGCGAAGCAGGTGTTGGCCACGGGGCAAGCGCGCAATCCAATCTTGACAGGGGTCTGACAATATGTCAGGATCCTCACATAATGTCGAGTCTCCGCACACCCGCTGGTGAGCAAGCCACCGAGTTGATTCTTTCTGTGTTTCGAGCGAACGGACTTCTGCTCGCTGCGGGTGATGAGCTCGCCGGCACCGAAGGCCTGACTTCGGCCCGGTGGCAGGTACTCGGGGCAATAGCGCTCGCGGGGAGACCCCTCACCGTTCCCCAAATCGCACGCCGGATGGGTCTCACCCGACAGAGCGTCCACGCCACCGTCGGACGTCTGGTCGCCGACGGTTGGCTGGCGCTCGCTGCCAACACCGAACACCGCCGATCCCGGCTCGTCCGGCTGACCGAGCTGGGCCAGGGCAAGTACCACGCCATGGACCAGAAGCAGGCGGCCTGGGTGAACCAGCTGGCCGACGGATTCACGCTCTCGGACCTGCAAACGGCAGCTCGGGTGCTCGACGAGCTCTGTACCAGGCTCGACGGCAACGTCGAACCTCGAGTTCCGGAAAGGAGTTCATCGAGATGAGGACCGAACCGGTTCTTCTCATCAACTCGTTCGAGGTTCCGGTCGGCGAAGACCGGGCCTTCATACGCGGCTGGGAGCGCGCTCGGGATGTCCTGCGCACCCAGCCCGGCTATGTGTCCGCCACGCTGCACCGCAGTATCACGCCCGATGCCGAGTTTCGTTTCGTGAACGTGGCGCTGTGGGAATCCCCCGAGGATTTTCGAGCCGCCACCAGCCGGCCCAAGTTCCGCGATGCGGCCTCTCCCTATCGCTTCCACGCCGGGCTCTACCAGGTCGTGACAACGGACGAATCCCCGAAAGCGGATGCGCCGGCTGGGGCCGGGAGGCACGGGTGAACGGCTGGGCGGCAGCCATGCTGGCGTCCGGCGGGTTGTTCAGCGTCAACGTCGGATACTTCGCGCTGATCCGCATCCCGGTCTGGCGATCCATGAGCTGGCCTGAATTCCAGGCCGATTTCGCGCGCTGGCTTCGCCGGGCGGACATCCTCCAACCGTTGCTGGTGACTGCCGCTGTCGTGTCGACGGTCGGTTTCGGACTGGCCTCCGAGGGGGCGGCGCGCACACTGGCGTTCACTGCGGCCGGGGGCTTCCTACTGATCCTTCTCGCCAGCGGCACCACGATGGTGCCGCTCCAGCGCCGGCTGGTGGCGGGCCGAGTTGTCGACGTGGAGCGAATGCGCGTTCGCTGGTATCGAGGGCATCTTGTCCGCACCGCGGTAGCGGTGACGTGCCTCGGGCTGGCTATAGCAGCCGCAATCTGAGCTCCAGACACGAACCGGTGGTCGCGGACCGCCGGTTCGTCGCGTCCGGCCCGCCCGGCTCTCGGCCCGAGCATGCGGCTCGGCACGTTCGAGCGCCGATCAACCGTCCTTGCGGCGGGGGATGCCCGGTGCCAGCTCATCGACCGATCGGACCTCGAAGTCGACGCTGTCGGCTGAACCCGCCACGATCGGCAGATCCGCGCCACCGAGCTCAATGGCGACCTGAAGGCAGGGTCCACACGGAAATGTCCTGGTGCCGGCCGTGGCGGGGGCCACGAGCGCGAGCGCAACCGGTCGGCCGGTCCCAGCCGCCACTGCGCTGAACAGCGCGACTCGCTCGGCGCACATGGCTGTTCCGAACACCAGATTCTCAACGAGCGCTCCGATGTGGATCGACCCGTCCTCCGTACGGACGGCGGCGCCGGTTCGAAAGCCGGAGTACGGCGCGTAGGCGTTGGCACGCGCCTGGCGGGCGGCGTCGATCAGTTCTTGGTACGTCTCCGACATGCTGGTGCTCCGATACCCGAAATGGGCCCGACCGAAACCCTTCCCATGATTAGCCGATGCCGGATGCCGGCCGGCGAGTCAACGGGGGCTCCGCCGTCCTGCCGTCGCGGAGGAGGGCCCTCACCGGGTTGGGGCCGGGTCACCGGTCCACCGGGAGTGATGGCGGCAGGTGGTGGACCGGTGACCCTTACACGTGAGCGATGGAGCGCAGGACGTCGACCCGCGCGGCGCGGGCGGCCGGTAAGACGGCGGCCAGGACGCCCAGGAAGATCGTTACGACGAGGGCCAGGGCCAGGCGGGGCACCGGCAATATGAATGGGAGGGGGAACTCGGTGAATGCATAGGTCGCCAGCCAGGCCGTCCCGACCCCTACGACAAGGCCGAGTGAGCCACCGAGCAGCGCCACCAGCACTGCCTCCCAGCGAACGATGGCCCGCACTTGGGAGCGGGTGGCGCCCACTGCGCGCAGCAGAGCCAGCTCGCGCTGGCGTTCGACCACCCCTAGTGCGAGCGTGTTCACGATCCCGAGCACACCGATGAGCACCGAGAGCGAGAGCAGCGCAGTGAGGATGCCGAGACTGGCCTCCTCGGCTTCGACCTGCTGGGTCGCCAGCTCCTCGTGGGTGAGTACTTCGACCGGCGGATATTCCGCTCCGAGCTCCTCTAGGGCTGCGTCGGCTGCAGCCAGGTCCGCACCGTCGACAAGCCGCACAAACACCTGCCGCCCCGCATTACCCAGGTGACCAGCCGTGGCATCCGCCGGCAAGATCCAATTCGTTTGGATAGCGCCGCTGAACACGGCGCCGATCGTCAACCGCATCACGGCACTATCGGGCAACGTGATTTCGATCGTGTCGCCGACTTGCCATCCGTAGGCGCCGGCGAAGGTGTCGCGTACCCCGATTTGGGTCGCAGCGAGGCCTTCGACCGCCCCGGCGCGGTCGACCACGTCGAGGAGCTCACCCAAACCGGCCGGGTCGGCGGCGTAGAAAGCCGCTGTGACGGGAGCGCCGGTTCCGGTCTCGACTCGTAGGTCACCGTAGGCGACGTCACGGGCGATCGCGACCTCATCGACCGTTTCGGCGCGAGCGGCCAGGTCACTGAGGTACCCGTCCAGGCCCCACGGCATCTCCGAGCGAATCGTGATCTCGGCGGGTTGACGGTCTGCGACCTGGGCGGGCGACGCCGCTCCCAACGACGCCGCGAACGTCGCCAGGAACGCGAACAGTGCGAGCGACACGGCCAGCGCAGCCGCCGTCGAACCGGTTCGCCGAGGCTCGGTCAGCGCTTGACCCCGGGCGATGGCGGCGGTGACGCCGAGCCGCTCCAGGGGTCGGCTCATCACGGACAGCACGGCGCCGCTGACCACGGGAAACACCAAGCCAATCCCCAGTAGCGCCACGACCGCGCCACCGGCGGTGATCAACAATCCGTATCCGCCGCCCATGACGACGACGGCCGCTCCCAGCACAATCAGCAGGAGACCGACTACCGCCGGCAGCCGCCGGAGGCGATCAGCCGCCACCGCCGAAGCCCGGAGCGCGGCAACCGGCGGAACCGAAGAAGCGTGCCGGGCCGCCCCGCGGGCGGCGAAGAGGGTGAGCACGACGCTGACCGCAGGACCGATGGCAAGTGCACCCACCGTGAACCGGGGCCCCGTCGGAGGCAACCCGGGAACCAAAATCCCGGTCCCGGCGACGAGCAGCGCACCGATACCTGCGCCAAAAGCCACGCCGATCAGGCCGCCGAGCGCACCCATGACGGCGGCTTCCAGCAGAATTGTGGCGGTGACCTGACGCCGGCTGGCCCCGACCGACCGCAGCAGTGCCAACTCGCGGGTGCGCTGGCGGGCGATGATGCGGAAGGTGTTGGCTACCAGGAAGCCGCCAACGAACAGGGCAAGCCCGGCCACCGCCAGCAGAATACGGCTGACGATTGCCGTCTCAGTCGCAACAGCGGCCGCGTCTCGGGCGGCGGCTTCCTCGGACGTGAGCACCTGTGTGTCCGGAAGCACGGCAGCTATCGACGTGCGCAGGTCCCCGCGCGATGTTCCGGGCTCCGCGGTGATCGCGATCTCGGCGAATCCAGAAGATCCCAGCAGGTCTGCGGCGGAGCCTGCATCGAGCAGCACCCGGCCTCCTTCGGAGAGCCCGTCGAGCGATCCGAAACCGACCGTTCCCACAAGGCGGGCCTCATACCGACCGGCGGGGATCAGGATCACGAGCGCATCGTCGAGCGTCAGTCCCAGGCTGTCGGCGGTTGCCGCGTCCAGGGCCACCTCGTGCGGGGCGGCCGGCAGCCGTCCCGCACGCTGTTCGATGGCGGCAGCACCAGGGTCGGCCGGCACATCCATCGCCACGGCCCTGGCGCCCGTGTCGGCGGCGGTGCCGGCGGCGCTGACCTGGGCAAGGTCGCGGCGGCGTCCCTCCGCCACCGCGACACCGGCCACGGCCCGAACATCGTCGAGCACCTCCACCGGCAGGATCGGCCCGAGGCTACGAGTTGGCTCGCCCACGCCTTCCGGACCCTGCACGATCACGTCGGTCCCGGCGTATACCTGATCGAACGCATCCTCGAGCGCCGCGCGGGTTGACGCCGTCACCACCAACGCTGCCGTCAAGAACGACGTTCCGATGATGACCGCGAGCACGCTGAGTATGAGCCGCGACGGACTGGAACTGATTCGCTGCCACGTGAGGGAGATCATCGGATCGCCCCCAATGCTCCCATCCGTTCGAGAACCGCCGGGACGGTAGGAGCGATCAGCTCGCCGGCAGTGCGGCCGTCTGCCAGGAACACAACCCGGTCGGCGTATGCCGCGGTCTGGGGATCGTGGGTGACCATGACCACGGTCTGTCCGTGATTACGGACAGACCTTTGCAAGTAGGTCATCACTTCAATGCTCGAGTTCGAGTCGAGGTTGCCGGTCGGCTCATCGGCGAGAATCACCGTCGGTCGCGTGATGAGCGCCCGCGCCACGGCGACGCGCTGTTGCTGGCCGCCGGATAGCTCATGGGGACGATGCGCCAGACGATCTTCGAGGCCGACGATTCCGACCACCTCGCCCAGCCACGTCGGGTCCGCCCGGTCGCCCGCCAGCCGGAGCGGCAGGGTGATGTTGTCCACCGCGCTCAGCGACGGAATGAGGTTGAACTCCTGGAATACGAAGCCGATCGCGATCCGACGCAGGCGGGTCAGCTCGCGATCACGCAGGGCAGTGATTTCGGTATCGCCGATGTGGACGGCGCCGGAGTCGGGCCGATCGAGCCCTCCGAGCGTGTGCAGGAGGGTTGATTTACCCGAACCGGACGGGCCCATGATGGCGGTGAGCTCGCCGGACGGGAACGCAAGCGTGACGTCATCCAGCGCCCTGACCTCGGTGGGGCCCGCGCCGAAGACGCGCGTGAGAGACGTGGCGGAAACGGCATCAGCGGGTGCCCCTGCCGCCTCCTCATGGGCGAATGGGGCACCGTGGGTGAGTTGGTCCACCATAGTTATCCTCTCTCTCTCTCTCTCACGCTCGGATACCCAGATCGTCGTAGGCCCGCTTGGAGTCGATCAGGAGCCGACTTGGCGGCCATTTGGGAGGGGATAGGATCGCGAGGAAGCGCTGCCACGCCCCGGTGCCGGCACTGCCGGAGATAGGGTTCACCTCCCGATCAGCAGACGAAACTCACGGCCCGGTGCAGCCGACAATGAACTTCCAGGGACGGAGTCGACATGAGGAAACCAGGGATGGGTGCGATTCCCGACGAACGGGGGGTGACGTTCCGGGTTTGGGCTCCGAACGCATCCGGCGTCGCAGTCGTGGGATCATTCAACGGCTGGGCAGTGGAAGCCGATCCGCTAGAGCATGAGGGCGACGGCTACTGGGCGGGCTGGGTGAAGGGTGCCGCCACCGGTGACGAATACAAGTTCATAATCCAGGCGGGGGAGGCCCTCTATCGGGTGGATCCATATGCCCGGCAGCTGACCAGCAGCGTCGGCAACGCGGTCGTGTACGCCCGGGAAGGCTACGACTGGCTGACCCCGGACGACTACCGAACCCCGCCCTGGAATGAGATGGTGATCTACGAGCTCCACCTCGGAACGTTCACCGATCCGCCGGGGGACCAACCAGGTGACTTCGGGTCGGCGATCGGACGGTTGGGACACTTGCAGAGCCTGGGCATCAATGTGGTGGAGCTGATGCCGCCTATGGAGTTTCCCGGGGAGCGGTCATGGGGCTACAACCCTGCCCATCCGTTCGCGATCGAGAGCGATTACGGCGGGCCGGATGCGTTCAAGGAGTTCATCCGAGCCTGCCACGAAGCCGGCATCGCCGTGATCCTGGATGTGGTCTACAACCACTTGGGCCCTTCGGATCTCGACCTGTGGCGTTTCGACGGCTGGTATGAAAACGACAGTGGCGGGATCTACTTCTACAACGACTGGCGGCGCCGCACACCCTGGGGTGACACCCGCCCGGACTACGGGCGGCCCGAGGTCCGCAGCTACCTGCGGGACAACGCGCTGATGTGGTTGGAGGACTACCGGATCGATGGGCTGAGATGGGATGCCACCGCATACATCCGGAACGTATGGGGTGGCTGGGATCCGGCAGCTGAATTGGGTGACGGGTGGGGCCTCATGCGGTGGATCAACGACGAGATCAACAGACGCCAGCCGTGGAAAATCTCCATTGCCGAGGATCTTCGCGGTCATCCATCGATTACCGAGCCGACGGCGCACGGCGGGGCAGGGTTTGACGCGCAGTGGGATGAGCAATTCGTGCATCCGGTCCGGTCTGCGCTGGTTGCAACCGACGATGCCCACCGAGACATGTGGGCCGTAGCCGGCGCCATCGAACATCGATTGGGCGACGATGCTTTTCGACGGGTCGTCTACACCGAGTCACACGATGAAGTCGCCAACGGTCGGGCTCGATTGCCGGAAGAGATCTGGCCGGGTCGGGCTGACAGCTGGTACGCAGTGAAGCGTTCGACGCTGGGAGCAGCGCTGGTCTTCACCACTCCCGGCGTTCCAATGATCTTCCAGGGACAGGAGCTCCTGGAGGACCGCTGGTTCCGAGATGACGATCCGGTCGATTGGAGCCGGATCGATACGCAGTCGGGTGTCGTCCGCATGTATCGGGACCTGATCGCGCTCCGGCGGAATCTGCACGGCGTCTCGTCCGGGCTGCTGGGTCAGTATGTGCACGTCCATCACATCAACGACGTTGACAAGGTGATCGGGTACTGGCGCTGGTCTGACGACGATGGCGTGGTGGTGGTTGCGAACTTTGCCGATCGACGCTATCCCGCGTATGAGTTGGGTTTTCCCCAGGCGGGCGAGTGGAGGGTTGTGTTCGACAGCGATGCTCCGGTATACCACCCGTCGTTCGAGGGCAGCGGCTCGCCGACGGTCGACGCCGTCCCGATACCTCGCGATTCGATGCCGGCCCGAGCGATGATCGGGTTGGCTCCGTACACGGTTGTGGTGCTGGCTCGCCCCCAGCGATGATTGCCGGCCGCGCATTCGCGAATCTCCCGGCTACCGCACGGATGGACGAGTCGTTCCGATGAGCATCATCACCCGTCTCGAGACGTTCGCCACGGCCGATCTGGCGTTGGTTCGTCTCACGGATGACGGCGGGCAACAAGGTTGGGGGCAGATATCGCCCTACCACGCGGACATTGCTGCCCGGGTGTTCCATCGCGTCGCCCACTTCGAAGAGCCGTGCCCGTATTGGGAGTACGAACAAACTGCGCGGCGTGCGGGCCGCGCTCCACGACCTCGACATCCTCGTCACCGGCGGAGAACAGGACTGGGACTTGGCTACATGGCGCCGGCTGATTGCCGGACGCACATTCGATGTCGCGCAACCGGATGTGCTCTACGTCGGCGGTGTGGAGCGGGCGCGACGGGTCGCAGCGATGGCTGGAGCCGTGGGGGTGCCGGTAATGCCCCACTCGGCAAACCTGTCGTTGGTGACCGTGTTCACGCTTCATCTGATGGGGGCCGTGCCGAACGGTGGAGGTTATGTGGAGTGGTCGATTGAAGGACCGGACTACTACCCCTGGCAGTACGGCGTGTATGAACCGGTGCTGGTCGTGGAGGACGGCCACGTGCGAATCCCCGACGGCCCGGGTTGGGGGGTGGACATTCGGTCCGACTGGCTGGATCAGGCCGAACACCAAACAAGCGAGACGGGCGCCGAGTAGATCTGACTCGAACCAGAAGCCGGCCCCTGGCAACGGGCGAGACCGTCCTGTTGAATAGGCGGGTCCAACAACTGGGAGGTGCCCCATGGGCGATGTAGCACGAGTGACCGAGATTTCGGCTCGGTCCTCCAAGAACTTCGAAGATGCGATCCGAATTGGTGTGGAGCGGGCGACGAGCACGCTGCGCCAGGTGGCATCGGCGTGGGTAAAGGAGCAACAGGTCAAGGTCGAGGACGGTCAGATTGTGGAATACCAGGTGAATCTGTTGGTCACCTTCGTCCTCGACTGAAACGCACAGAACGCGGCGCCCGGCCGGCCGGGGGGTGCCGGCCGGGCGCCTGCGAGATCGTGTGGCAGGGGAGCACGGTCGAGGCCGGTTCTGGGGACCTGCCTCCCGGGTGCCAATGCGACATATCCACGCTCTGCGATGACGACGACGGCGGGGAGTGATGCGCCTGCTGCTGCGTCGGTGGTCAGCTGACCTTGATCTTGTGCGGTTGATCCGCCTCTGACTTCGGAAGCCGCAGTGTCAGCTCCCCGTTTGCCAGCGAGGCCTCCACTGCCGCGTCGTCAAAGTCGCCCGGCAGGGTGACCTCATAGCGGAACGACCCTGTGACGCGACGCTTCTGCCGAACGACGCCGGTACGCTCCTTTTCCTTCCGCTCTCCGGCGATCACCACCGTTCGACCGTGGACCTCGACCTCGATGTCCTTCTTAGAGACGCCCGGCAGCTCAACCTCGACGACCCATGCCTCGTCTGTCTCCTCGATGTCGGCCAAGGGCACAAATTCGACGTGTGGCCAGCGAAACCAAGGTGAAGGCAATCGAGCGATGTCTTCGAACTGCTGCCGCAGCAGGTCGAAATCGGTGAACGGGTACCACTCCCGAGCAGTACGGTCAGGGGATTTCTGGATCTCAGCCACCTCGATGGCCTCCTCATCTCGAGAATGGACTCATCGTCTGACGACGTTCACGGGTCGGACAGGGTCCAATGGCCCAACGCTAGAACGGACAACGAATTGGCATTCGAGGTGGCGTCATCCGTCCGATGCTCGCAACCACCGCAGCGAAGTTCCCGCTGACGGGGGTCCGACGACTGGGAGGTACCCCTGGACTATCTAGTGCGAGTGACCGGGAATTCGGCTCGGTGATCCGGAGGTGGGTCTTGATACCCATTCAAGGCCGCTCCCGGGCGTTCGGGCGGTCAGATCTCCGTGACGCAGGGGACGGGTCATCGAGTTTGCGGCGTCCATCTCCGAAACCGGGGAGGGCCCCTAGCAGCCACGCTCCGAGGACGGCGGCGATCGGGATACTCCAGTTGATGACGGCGTCCGGTGTCACAATCCCGAAGTTGGCGACGGCCGCCGCCGAGCCAGCCGAGAGCAACACGCCTATCAGCACCGTTCGTCGGCTAGTCGGGGCGGTGGCACGGGACACACGCCACTCGAAGCGGGCGAAGAGCGTGACGAGCCCCAACGCAACGCTTGCCAGCGCACCAACCCAGAGTGGGCGGGTAACCCACCACAGCGTCGTGCCCGGTTCCACTTTGAACACTGCGCCGCCGGCCACGTGCAAGAACACAGCTGCCACGAGCGACATCGCTGTGAGGTGCCACAGGTACAGCGTCATGATCACTCCGGAGATGGCAACGATCACCTGCCAGCGGGCGGCCCGTGAGACGAACTTCGAGATGGCGGGCTGGGTTCCCCAGATGATTCCGGCTTGGGCCAAGCCCAAGAGAAACATGGCCGCCGTGGGTGGTGTCATGTTCGTCAGTCCCGCACCTGGGACGCCCACCATGGCCACCGGATACAGCCCCATCCACGTGACCGCGATCAGAACGCCCAGCGCAGTGATGGCCACCAGCCGGCCGTGCCCGGCGGGGAAGCCCCCCGTCCGGTCGCGGCGCGACCACCAATACCCAAGCTGATGAACCGCTGCCCACACGAAGATGAAGTTGACCCATCCAATGCCGGGCACCTCGACGATGAAGCGCAAGACGTCAATCCCAATCGCCGCAATCAGCAGAGCCGCAGCGCTGGTCAGGCCCGACCGACGCCACCACGCGTGGGTGATCGGCGCCAGTGCAGTCAAGGTCATGTAAACCGCCAGGAACCACAGTGGGACCGTGGCCGACATTGCGCCTGCGTACACCACCTCACTGGGCACGAACGGGCGAAGCGCAAGGATCAGCCCCACCCATACCACCAGCAGCGGGACCACCGGCGTGAACAATCGACGCGCTCGGGCGGTGATCCAGTCTCGCCGCAGCTGTTCGCCGCGCTCCACGTGGCGCAGGCCGCGGGCGTTGGCATAACCGCCTGCGATGAAGAAGATCGGCATGACCTGCACGAGCCACGTGACCCACGCCGCGTAGGGAATCCATTGCAGCGAGTTCAGGAGCGCGATCTCACCGTCAGGTTGCAGCCAGATGGAAGCTGCGAGCCAGTGGCCTAACACGACCACACAGATCGCGACGGCTCGCCAGAAATCGACGACACGGTTGCGCTCTGGTGGAGTCTCTTGCGCCACCCGTCTGGTATGTGAGATGTACGCAGCCATGAGTTTGCCCTGTCTCGGTTGACTACGTCACTGGGAGACTGCCGCAACAACTGCCCGACCGTGGCACTATGGCCCCCGTGGAAGCTCACCATCGCGTCGACCTGGCCCTTCTGGCCGGAGTCGGTGCGTGGAACATTGCCCAGAACAACGTATCGCGACAAGCCTACGGCAGCCTCAACGCGCTGGGGGTCATGGGAACGATGGGCATCGGCCGGGTCTTGGGGCTCGGGACCGATGAGCTTGGAGTGGGACCCGGGGCGCTGAGACGGGGTTCGAATATTGGCGGCCCAATCGCCGCCGCGATCGCCCTGGCCGTAACGGTCGCGGCGGCCGGTCCTCGATTGCGACAACTCTTCCGTGACGAGAGGGTGGAGCAGCAGGGCTTGGCAGACTTTGCCGCGGAGGTCTTGTTCCGGATCCCCGTCGGTACTGCGCTGTTCGAGGAGTCCCTCTTCCGCGGGTTCCTATGGGCTTGGTGGGCCCGACGGTTGGGCGAGGCCCGCGCCAACTCCCTGACCAGTGTCGTGTTCGGGGTGTGGCACGTGCTCCCTACCTTGAAAACCGTCCACGTGTATCGATCCGGCCGACTGGCCCGCACTACGTCGAGGAAGACGGCCGCAGTCGCCGGTTCGGTCTGTTTGACAGCGGTGGCGGGGATGGGTTTCGGCATGTTGCGCCGCAAAGCGCAATCGGTGCTTGCGCCGACGCTGGTGCACGGAGCAATCAACGTGGCGTCATATGTGGCCGCCTGGATCGCGGCGGGTGACGAACACCGCCCTGCAGGCGGTTGAACTTCCGTCACGCCTACCTAGGTCGTGATCGTCCTGGAGGTCTGTTCGGGTGGCTGCCGACGACTGGCGCTGTTGGCGATGAGCGGCCATGGCTCGCCGTGGTCGGTCCGGGCGCCGGCGGCCATCCCCGTGGCGCTCCTGGCAGGAAGGATCCCCAAACCGCCGTTGCGTGCGCCACCTGAGGCCCGTGTGGTCCGGCGGGATCGCCCAGGGCGGTGGAGTCAGGCGCTGGCCAGGTCCGCGGCCCGGGCCCGGCGGAAAGGCCCGAGCGGCGGACAGGCACATTGGGCTGCGACAGCCCAACCCGGCGCCTGCCCGGTGGGGTCGCCTGGCATCTCGACCCCACCGGGTGCCTGGCGGTCTGTTCAGCCGTCTCCCCCCGTGCGGATGAACGAGAACACCTTTCGGCCGCCATCGGCCTCGGCTACGACATTGAATGCGTCGTTGAAGGGCGCGTTGGGGAAATCCACCCTGATCTCCCAATGGCCGCTGGCGTTCGCAGTCGTGGTTCCCGATCCGAAGTCCGACGCGATGTACACCGTGGATCCCGGGTTTGCGGTGCCCCAGAACACGTCATAGGGCAGCTCCTCGCCGCAAGAGCCGAACTGTTGGTTCGCGGTGAAGCTGACGCTGGCGGGTTCCTCGCTGGCCCCGCCACCCTCAACGGGGGGTTCTTCGGCGGGAGGTTCCTCTGGTTCGGCGGGAGGTTCCTCTACCGGCGGTTCTTCTTTGGGGGGCTCCTCCTTGGGCGGCTCCTTCTGGCCCGGTGGCTCCTCGCTCTCGATCGGCCGTGGGGGGTCGTAGTGGACCGTCACCGTGTCGCTGGCAGCGTTACCGGCCTCGTCGACCGCAGTGAGGGTCGCCACGTTTTGGCCCTCGTTGAGGATCAGCACGATGCGCCAGCGGCCGTCGGCGGTGACGTCAGCTTCCCAATCGCCAGCGAACACCCGGGCGCCCGGCTCGACCTCGCCTTCGAAAGCGACCTTCTCCACTTCGAAGCGCTGGCCGTCGTCGGGGTGGAGAATCACGAATTCTGGTGGCGTCGTGTCGGCCCGATCCTCGAGCGGCGGCTCTTCCTCCGGGGCCCCGGCTTCCTCTTCAGGGTGCGGTTCGCCCTCCGGATCTTTGTGTGGTGTGCTGCTTTCCACATATTCGATGAGATCGTCATCCGGGATGGACGCAGCGGGCTCAGCCTCGCTCGAAGCCTCCGGATCGACCTCCTGGCGCGCCGTGGGCGGCGGGTCAGTCGGGTCGTCTGGCGCGAATGCGCCGACCTGTGCAAACGCAACGCCGGCCACAAGTACGCCGACGAAAGCGGTTGCGAAAACGAGCAGTGCTCTCTTACCTGGCACTTCATCCTCCCTGGCAGTCAGGCCGCGAGCGGCCGGGGATACTCTGACCTGGATCTCTTCCAGGTCGATTGCTGGTGCGGCACGATCGACGTGCTGCCTGATGCGTTCACCCAGGTCAAACATCGTTCACACCCAATTCGGTCCGGAGGTGCTCGAGGCCTCGCTGATAGTGGTTTTGCACCGCGCCCGGTGAAAGGCCCAGGATCCGGGCTGTCTCCCGGATCCCCAGGTCGGCACCGGCCACCAGGTAGACGATCTGGCGCTGGCGCTGGGTGAGCTCACTCATGGCCGGTTCCAGGGCCGGCTCAACCATTGGCGCACCGTCGGATACAGGTGAAACCTCCCCGGGGGGTTGCTGCGCCCCCCGTCGCAACGCTCGCTTCGCCCGTCCCTGGCCCACCCGGTAGAGGTACCCGGCCGGATTCTCCATGCGCGATATCCGATTCCAATGCTCCCAGCCATACGCGAGGGCATCGGCCGCCGCTTCGCGGCCGATCTCGGGACCGAACGCACCGACGAGCGCGTATCGAAGCCCGGGCTCCGCCTTGTTGAAGAATGCCTCAAACTGTGTGCGCGCCAACGTTCCACTCGTTTCGCCTCCAAGTATGTAAGGCGCGCAGCTCCTAGCTTGTACGACGCCAATCGGAATATTTGTGTCACATACCGAGACCCAGGACCTTTCCGGTGGTCCGCGCACTTGCGCTCCAGCGGGACGTTGCGGAAGTTATGGTCACCCGAGCGCGCCAGCCCGCCGGTCGAGAAGGTCGGAGTAGCGCCCCTCCGAGAGAACGAGGACCGGAGTGACCTGGGTCCGGATGCCAAGCGTGAACTGCTCCCAAGTGGTGCGAGCAGAGGCCGCGGGTTTTGATCTGCTGGTGGTGTTCGGGGACGGCCGCTGGTGGGCGTTCGAGAACCGTTGCAGTCACGCGGGGTGTGCTTTCAGTGATGACGGCGAGATCGACGGTCTCATCGCGATATGTGACTGCCACGGCTCGGAGTTCGATGTCAGAACCGGACGACCCTTGCGGGCGCCGGCAACCGAACCGATCCGAACCTTCCCCGTGCGCTCAGCTGACGGCCAGCTCGAGGTTGACGTTGACTGATCTCGCCGCGATCACTGTGGCCGACCTCGAGTGGGATCCGTATCCAATCTATGCGCAGCTCCGGGCCACGGCGCCGGTTGCCTATATGCCGTGTCTGGACGTGTGGATGGTGACCAGCTGGGCGGCGGTCTACGAGGCTGCGAACGATCCGGACCGGTTCCCTGCACATGTGGAGCGGTCGCCGACGGATCGGGCATTAGGGGGAGTCTCCATGATGACCACCGACGGCGAGCCGGCCAAAGCGCGGCGCCGTCCGTTTGATGCAACCTTCCGCCCTCGGGCGGTCGAGGCGACCATGCCGGCCGTGTTCGAGAAGCTGTGTGACGAACAGCTCCATGTCATCGCGCAGGGAAGGTCGGCTGAACTCGTTGCCGACTACTTCGAGCCGGTATCGCTCATGTCACTCGCCCACGCCATGGGTGTACAGGATCTCGTCGGCGTCGAGACGCTACGTCGCTGGTTCGCCGGGCTGGCCGCCGGTGTATCGAATTACGAGGATGACCCGCGCAAGTCCGCCTTCTGCGACGATGTTTCCGCCGACATCGACGAGACGCTCCAGCCGCGTTTCGAGCGGTTGCTGGAAGAGCCTGATCACGGAATGCTGTCCAGCTTGGTCCACGCCCGACCTGGATCCCTCGCGGAGCGGCTGGCTTGGGCGATGCCTTCGTTGAAACTGGTTCTCCTGGGCGGGCTTCAGGAGCCGGCGCACGGGGGCGCCACCATCGCTCACTGCCTGCTCAGCCACCCCGATCAACTCGAGGCGGTGCGGGCCGACCCGGCGCTGGTGCCCTCGGCGGTTGAGGAGGGTCTGCGTTGGACCGCACCAATTGGCAATCTGCTCCGCGGGGTAGCACCGGGGACGTCGCTGTCCGGCGTCCGGCTGCCAGACGACGCCCGGGTCATCCTCGTCGTCGCCTCAGCGAACCGCGATCGCGAGATGTGGGGCCCGTCGGCCGACGCGTTCGATATCTACCGAGCCAAACGCATCCATATGTCGTTCGCGACCGGGCCCCACTACTGCATCGGGCACCACTTCGCGCGGGTACAACTGCGAGTCGCCATGACCAACCTCGTGCAGCGCTTCCCGCACCTCCGCCTCGATCCGGCCCACACGACGGTGCTCAAGGGGCACGAATACCGATCCCCGGTCAGCTTGCGAGTGCTGCTCGATTAGCGCGACCAACGGCGTGGTCGTGCCCCGCCCGACAACCGGCACCCGCCGGCGAGCATGATGACTGGATAGGCAGCGGCCCGCCGATATCTCGGTGCGGCACTGCGGTATGAACGTGTGACCGCTGGTGGAACCGCATCTTCGGGAAAAGCATCCGGGCGATCACCCTCGCCGCGAATCCACCACGTCTGGGCGGCAGCCCATGTCGACCGACCCAGGACTGGTCGAGCGCCCTGCCGCTTCGTCGGTTTCCACATACTCGAAGGCAAGCTCCGCAGCGACCTCGGCCTCCCAGACTCCCACGCGCGCTCCAGCGCATGTCCCATCATCTCGAGGTCCGGTTGGTGGATTCCCGTCCGGTTCAGCCACACCAACGCGGCCGCCTCCCGGTTCCCGACAGCCTGGTCGGTTCTACTGATCTGGTCAGCAGTTCCAGGCTCGCCGGGACTCCCGCCACAAGCTGCCATCATCAACGTGACCGCGGCGAGGACGCCGTCGCGCATCGCTGAAGATGACTATGGTCCCGCCGCCCGGTTTCCGATCCGGCTGGAGTCCGCGCAGTAGCTGCCCGTGGCCGGCCGCCGCCACCGGTGAAATCGTGCAACCTTTCAGCCCCATCATGCGTCTCACGCACACAACGGATTGTGAAAGGCGGCAGAGATGAGGCTGTTGGGCCTCGGTTTCATTGTGTTCGTGATCGGTCTAGGCGGTTTGGTGGTGTGGCTGGTCGCACTGATCGACATGCTCAGGCGTCCCGTCGAGCAGTGGCAAGCAGCAGGCCAGGACAGGATCGTATGGGCCCTGGTGGTCGTCCTTCTCTACGCGGTCGGCGCCGTTCTGTACTGGTTCATCGCTCGCCCGCAGCTGGTATCGGAGCGCGTCTAGAACAAGCTCTGTTCGGGCGCCCGCTCTCAGGGTCGACGCCTGAGGCCGTCTCAGGGACCTGACAATCCATCCCAGAGTCACGAGCCAGGCGAGCGCCGCATTATCCGCACTGCCGGTCAGTCTTCGTCAGTCCCGCGGACGATCTCGGTGACCAGGGCATCGAGCGGGTCATCGGTCAGCTCCTCATGCCGGAACAGGATCCGGTCGAGGATGATGAACTTCGTCACCCACACCACCCCGAATGCAACAAGGTTGGTGAAGTTGATCACCAGTGGGTGAGGGTCCCATTGCCGCTCGACGAACCAGACCGCCACCGTGGAAAACGCGAGCCCGAGAAAGGCGAGGCTCCAGAACGGAACCACTTCCTTCATGAAGTGGTTCTTGCCCCGCTTCTGCCACACCCAGTAGCGAGAGAGGAGATAGGCGGGAACGGCGCTGACCGTGACCGAAAAGACGTTTGAAGCGACGCCCGACCATTGGAGGATGGTCTGCGCGCCGTACAGCAAACTCTGGCCGAACACGACGTTGAACGCACTCACCGCGCCAAACCTGATGAGCTTGGCACCGTGTTGTTGCTGGAGGCGTGTGATGAAGTCGATGATCATGCCGATTCTCCTGAATCGTATCGGTCTGTCACGTGGTCGGCTAAACGACTGACCCTCGAAGCGGCCACCGCCTCGGCATGATTCCGTCTTGTGTGTCCCGGCATCCTGCGCTCCCGCTCTCGGCATGGGTCCGAGGGGTTCTGACCAGGCGCAGCATCCGGCGAGCTAACGGTAGGTCAGCGAGCGGATGCCATCGCGCCCAAGTGCGGGGGCAGCCGGAGGGCTGGTCTTGTCCGCGGAAGACTTCGCGACATGCCTCGGGGGCCTGTTGGACGGCCCTCGTTTCAGTCGGAAAGCCTCGCGGAGAGTGACCTCGGATGTTCACCACGGTCCACGCGATGGGTCCGACGACCGGCGGGACGGCTGAGCGCAAGCTGTCGATACTGAGGAGCCAAAACCCCGCGGCGCCGATCAGCCCACGATGTCACGTATCAATGAATCGCCGGCGAGCGGGGCGGGTTCGGCCAGCTGTTCGGTGCTGCATGATTCGGGATCTCGGTCGGGGCGCCATCGGAGCATCTTGGTGGTACCTCGAAACCGCCCGGACGTGGCCCAGGTGTACTGCACCTCGACGACCCGATCGGGCTTGACGGGGATCCAGGAGTGGTTGCGATCGCTCGCCCCGCTCCACCGGTTGGGAGCGCCCGGCATCGAACCGTCGGCGTTGGCTGCCGCGTCCATCCAGCTGGCCCACGGATGATCTGACAGATCGTCGAGCGCCAAAGGCTCCATCTCCGCGGTCAGCTCCGCCCGCTTCTTCGCGGTGAAGCTCGCCGCCACCCCTACGTGCCATAACTGTCCTTCGGGGCTGTACAGGCCCAGGATCAGTGATCCGACCCCATCACCCGACTTGTGCATCCGGAAGCCGGCCACGACGCAGTCGGCGCTGCGCACGTGCTTGAGTTTGAACTGGGTCCGCTTGTTGAACGCGTACGGCGCGCCCCGCGGCTTGATGATGAGGCCGTCGAGCCCGGCGCCCTCGAAGGCGTCGAACCAAGCCATCGCGGTTTCCGTGTCCGACGTCGCCGGGGCCAGATGGACAGGAGGTTGAAAACCACCGGCGATCCCTTCCAGTCGGGCTCGACGCTCGGAGAAGGGCTCCTCGACGAACGACTCGTTGTCCAACGCCAGCAAATCGAACGCAACGAAATCGGCCGGGGTCTCTCGGGCCAGCATCTGCACCCGGGAATCCGCGGGATGGATGCGCTGGCCGAGCGCATCGAAATCCAACCGTCCGCCAATGCTCACAAAGATCTCGCCGTCTACCACGCATCGATCCGGGAGACTCTCCTTGAAGGGTTCGAGCATCTCGGGGAAGTAGCGGTTCAGCGGTCGCTCGTTGCGGGATCCCATCACCACTTCGTCGCCGTCGCGGAACACGATGCAGCGAAAGCCGTCCCACTTGGGCTCATACGACATATCGCCCTCGGGCAGCTTCGCAACCGGCTTGGCCAGCATTGGCTTTATGGGCGGCATCACGGGAAGATCCATCAGTTCAGCTTATCCCTTCGCCGCTCCCACCAGGGAGGGCACGGGCGCCGGCGTAGGGCACCACGATGGCGTCACCTCACATTTTGACCCGGGTGGGTCATACTCCCCACGTGAATCACCAATCCAAGAGCCGTCTTGCCGCCACGTCGCCCCGGCCCATCCGCGGCCCACAACGTACGGCGAGTCCGACTTGACGCCTCCAGACTGGTTCCGAGGTGGCGCCTTCACGCCCACAGTGCTCGCCACACTGCTGTCCTTGCTGGCCGCCCCGGTTGGTGGCTTAGGTGTGTTGGCGTTCCTATTCGGAGCATGGGCTCCGGGTGTGGTGCTCGTACCGGCCGGCGTGGCACTTTGGGTCACCGGGCGCCGGCTGGTGGACCGCTGAGCGGCGGGGAACGCTCCGCCGTGTGTGATACTTCCTCGTGCTCAGCAGACTGCGACCCTGGTGGCTCCTCGCGCTGGTGGTGGGAGGACTTCTTGGCCTGTTCTCATTCCTGGGCGACGGTCGGATTGGTTCCCGTGCGTTGGGACTCCTGGCCAACTTGGCATCGCCGTGGGCGGTGGCGGCCTTCTTCGTTGGCCGCGTAGCAGGGTCGCCGAAACGTGGCGCCGCCGCAGGCGCATTGACGTTGATCTCCGGTGTGGCGAGCTACTACCTGCTGGGTGTTGCGGCCGGGTACAGCGTCGGCGCGGGCAATCTCGTGTGGATCACGGTAGCGCTGGTCGCCGGCCCGGTCATGGGCCTGTGCGGCGCAGTGGTACGCACCGGAGACGGATGGGGTCTCCAGGCGGCAGTAGCCGCGCCCTCCGTGATGCTCCTGGCGGAAGCGATCTTCGTCTTCTTCGAGCGTCGAGCGTGGCTATGGGACCTCGATCGAGAGCCGCATCGCATCAGTGATGTCTGGGTACTGGCGGCGTTGACGCTGGCCGCAGCGCTGATGCCCGCGGTGCTGGAGCGTCGCCGAATCCGGTCCGGGGTTGTCTATTCCCTGATCGTGGTCGCAGGCTCCATCGGCGCAACGGCTTTGGGGCTCCTGTACAGGGTGCTGGTGGGCTCGACACGCCTCACGTAGGCGGATCACGGGCCGGGCCTCATTCGGAGCCGGCGTCGACCAGCAGCGTCTCCACGGTCCTATGGCTGTCTCGCCACCCGAATGGCTCGTTCAGGCGGTGCCGGCACCATCCCAGCGCCGTCATCTCGTATTCGTCATCCAGCAGCGTCGGGTCGGCTCCCTTGGAGAGGAGATGACGGACGCCGGCAGCGTTGCCCTCCCACGCAGCCCAGTGCAGCGCGGTTGCGCCTTCGGCATGTGCGTTGACGTAGAGGCCGGAGGCGAGCAACGCGTCGATGGCGCCTATGCGCCCATTGACGGCGGCAGCTCGTAGCGCGCGGGCTTGTTCCGCGGGCGAGGCGTTTTCCGACGAGAACCCGTCGAGCCGGCCCGTGCCCGCCGCCTCCACCAAGTCATGGATGACCGCACCGGCCTCAACCAGAAGATCGGCCACCTCCGGCCAACCGAAGGCCACAGCATGGGCAAGAGCTGTTCCGCCTGGTACTGCCTTTCCGATCGCCTCGAGATCCGCTCCCGCATCTACCAGCGCGCGGGCCATGCCCACCTCGCCATAGCTGGCTGCGGTGATCAGCGGCGTTTCACCGTCGCCTTCCAAGCCGTCTACCGGAGCTCCGGCCCCCAACAACACTCGGGCAACGTGGCCCATCCGATCGTGGTCGGCCATCCGATGGAACCGGGCAACTCCGACATAGTTCCAAACCGACGCTCCCGGCGCCGACAGGCAGGATTGCACCCGGTCTCGTGCGAGGTCAGGATCCGACGCCACCAGCCGCCGCAGACCGTCGACGTCGCCGCTGTCGATGAGCCGTCGTCGCTCAACCTCGTCGCGCAGGCGCCGCCAGCTGGCAAACCCGTATTCGCGGGCGAGCGCCAGCTGAGCGGATGACAGGCGGACTTCTGCCGAAACTGCTGAGATCCTGGCCCGGGCTTGCGGATCTCCGTTGGCCGCCGCTCGATGGAGTTCCTTGGCGAGACGGCGAAGCTGGCCGAGGTCGGCCCGCTCGGGAAGGTCGGTCATCATCTCTCCCGTTCTGGCGTGGCCCGCGACCGCCGGATCGGAAGGGACGTACAACCGATGCGGTGCCAAGTACGTAGAGGTGGACTCAGTCCTGCCCGCGGGCCCGGAGGCGGCCTCCACCGCCATGGAACAGGATACCGTCTGCACGCCTCCCGGGTCCTCGGTAAACCCGCAGTCGGGTGGATCCGACCGGTAACCGTTGGAGGCGTGCACCGCAGCGTCATCCGCTGAGGTGAAGACGTGGCCAGAATGAGGTCCAGTAGATCGGCAGGTCCGAGATTGGATGGCGGTCACTTCCCGCCTGCGCCTCGATCGGGACTACGTTCGGTTTCACGCAACGGCTGAGACGAGGTCGCCGTGGAGATAACTGTTGATCATCCGGAGGCTGCTGACGTGCAGGCGCTGCTGGCCGAGCACCTGTCGTTCTCGCGGAAGGTGACGCCGCCGGGTCATGTGCACGCCCTTGGCCTCGACGCTCTGCTGGAGCCGTCGGTCACGTTCTTCAGCGCTCGTGAAGCCGGTGTGCTATTGGGAGTGGGCGCACTCCGGGAGCTCGATCCGAACCACGGCGAGGTCAAGTCGATGCACACCGTCGCATGGGCCCGGCGTCGCGGCATCGGACGAGCCATGATCGAGCACCTGCTGACGGTGGCGTTGCGGCGCGGCTACCTCCGAGTCAGCCTGGAAACCGGGACCATGGGCGCGTTTGCTCCTGCCCGGATGCTCTACCGCGACGTCGGGTTCCGGACCTGCGAGCCGTTCGGCGACTACACCTCGAATCCGCACAGCACGTGCATGACGATTGATCTCGGCCCCGGGTAGGCGCCCGGCCGATCTCAATCGGGGCGGTCAGTTCTGCTCCGGCCTGGACGAGGCGAACCAGGCCTCGTCGGCAGGGCGGCGCTCACTTGTGACCTGGGGCAGGTCATCGAGGTCGGCTCCCTCCTGGTGCAAACACCGTCGAAGCGTCCGGCCTCGATCACGGGACGGCGGGCGCCGCCAGGGCCGGCAGCGGGGGAGTGAACGAGAGCGGCACGCAAGGAGCGCATTCGGGATCGACCCCGTCGGGCCAGACGCCCGTTCCGACATAGGTGGTGCCATCGAGCTCGAGACGGACCTCGTAGGTGAATGGCGCGGAGCCCAACTCGGCGGCGGCCAGGCCCTCTTCGGTGGGGGCGGTCAGGTAGATCGAGCCTTCCGAGCAGTCGAAGTCCTGGCGGTTCAGCGGGAAGGTGTGGGCTGCCCCGTCAGATGCGGTCACAGTGACCTCGCCGGTCACGTCGTCGGGCGTGGTGGCGAGGTTCGAGATCGGCAGCTCGACACCGTAGCTATCCAGCGCCCCGTCGTGGTCTGCCAGGATGCTGGCGACGGCGGTCGGGACTGGCATCACGCCGTCGGTTGGAGTTGTCCAGCGGAACGAAACCAAGACGTCACCCCCCGCGCCGCTTCCGAACAGCAAGACGTCGTAGTCATCCGCTGGTCCCAGCGGAACCAGCCGGTGGATGTTGTTCCCGAGCGGCGCCAGCGAATGGGTCTGGCGGCGTCCACAGTCCTGTTCCGCCGGTTGTACCGTCGCGGTGAATTCCCAGTCGGGCACCGGAAACTCGACCAACACCTCAGGGGCTCGGCCGATGTCGGGCAGAACCTCAGGCGGTTGCCCGTCATAACACACCGCGCCCCAACAAGCCGTCCACGGGTCCAGCGTCAGTTCGGTCCCGCCGGCTCGCACAACGACCGCCGGCGGCTCACCGGTGGGACCGGCGGCGGACGGAGGTGCAGTGGGAGAAGCTGGGCCCGCGTTTGGCGCCGCTGTCGGGCCGACGGCGGCACCGTTCCCAACCCCACACGCACCTCCTAGCAGAACCAGAACGACCCACCAGGCGACACGTCGCATGCAGTTCAGACGTTGCCGGTGCGGCTGACGGTTCCCGCCTGTTGCCGGTCTGGGGTGGTCACGCATGAGGTCATCCCGCGCCGCTGACCCAGAACTGGTCCGGCAACGCGTCCGGGAGCGACCGAACAGCCAAGGTACTGGCATCAAAGATCGTGATGTCCTGCCCGGCCGCCGTGTTCGTGGCGACGATGATGTGCTTGCCGGATGCGTCCCAGAATGCCGACGCCCAGCCGGGTCCACGGTATTCATTCACCACAGTGAGGGATGCCGTTTCGAGATCGACGATGGCCAGTCGGTGGACGGTGTCGGGTTCCTGGCCGCTGACCGCGTCAACCAGTAGGTGGTTGCCGTCCCGGGTCACGGTGGGAAGATCGGGGCTCGAGCTGGGAATGGCGACCGCGCCGGCTCGTGTCCAGCGTTCGGCGCCGGCCGGGCGCGGCACTCGGACCTCCGCGCCTGAGTCGGTCAGCGGCGTCAGAACGAGTTCGCAGGTGCTGTCGCATTGCTGCCACGCCAGCAGCTTGGCGGTGGCCTCGATCGGATAGCCCGCTTGCAGAGGCCGGACGGTGCCGGTTGTCTTCAGCAGGCCAAGGCTGATGCCATCGGTGATGAGGAGGTCGTCGCCGGCGGTGAACTGGGGCTGGAACCGGCCAGGGAGCTCGAAGGTTGCGATCGACTCGCCGGTGAACAGATCTACGTATTCCACCGTGTGCGGAGCGTCCCAAGTCCAGGCATGGGCCCCGTCATCGGCGGGAAAGACCGGACCTTCGAGAGTTCCGAGAAGCAACGGCGCCCGGCCCAGATCGAGGGCCTGCGGAGAGTCGAGCCGCGCCACGTCATTTGCATAGAGCTTGGGCGGGCCGGTATTCCATACGACGAGGTCGCCCCGGGCCGTGATTGTCAGATCGAGTGCGTCGCCTCCGGCGGTGGTTGCGCCTTGATAGTCCACTCTCCAGCCCGTTCGAAGATCGAGAATCGAGATGGCTGCCTGACCGTTGGTTGCGGCCAGCGTCACCTGGGCTCCCGGCCGGCTCGGCCCGTCGGCCGCTTCCAGCGCGTAGCCAGGCAGCATTGCGGTTCTGGGCCATCCGGTGCCCGCCGCAACACGATACGCGTCGGTGCGCTCAGACGTCGGTCGGTGCGAAGCTACGGCCGAATCCGGTGGCGGGACTAGCGCTGGAGGCGCGCTCGTCGGGCGCCCGATCGTCCAGGCGGCCGCCAGGAGAGCAAGCCAGATCCACACCTGCCTCATGTACGTATGACGGTGCTCACCGTCTCCTGGTTCACCGGCTGTGCGGTGGACGGCTCGAGAACTGGCGGCGTGTGTGACCGGGAACCGGGAAAACCATGGTCGGTCCGCGTTTCGAAACGTATGGTTTGGGTAAGGCGCAGCAGCAAATCCTGCGTAGCGGACGGAGCAGCCGAGGCGGATGGCAGCGAGCTGATGGCGAATAACGATGACCGAAGTCCTGACTGGCGAGTGGACGGCCTGCCCGAGGGCAATAACACCCGGCAACCCTTGTGGCGGACGCCGATGCCGGGGGGGCGATGGTTCTGGGCGGCGCTGTTGATCGCGCTGGGGGTCAACTGGCTTGTGTCGAGCTGGTTCCTGGCCCCCGATGCGCCGATCAAGATCCCGTACACGATGTTTCTCGAGCAACTTGATGACGGCAACATCGAGAGCATCGTGGCCACGGGAGAGGAGATCCAAGGGCAGTTCGCCGACCGTGTGGCCGACCCCGAAGACGCGTCGATCAGCTCAGATTCGTTCGAAACTCGCCGGCCCGAGTTCGCCGACGACAACCTGCTGCAGCGGCTCATCAACAACGATGTCGTGGTCAACGCCGAGCCGGCGGACGCGACGCCCTTCTGGCAGCAGATCTTGTTCGGTTTCGGACCAACTCTGCTGTTGCTCTGGCTGTTCTTCAGCTTCTACAGGCGGGCCGGTCAAGGCTTGGGATCGCTGGGCGGTCTTGGCACGAGCCGGGCACAGAAATACGAACCCAGTAGTGATCGGGTCACATTCGACGATGTCGCCGGTATCGAGGATGCCGAAGAGCAGCTGGTCGAGGTCGTCGACTTTCTGCGCAATCCTCGGAAATACACCAAGCTGGGGGCCGCGATCCCCAGAGGCGTCCTGCTCACCGGCGCTCCCGGAACCGGAAAGACGCTGCTCGCCAAGGCCGTGGCCGGCGAGGCGAACGTCCCGTTCTTCTCGATGGCGGCGTCCGAATTCATCGAGATGGTGGTGGGGGTCGGGGCGAGTCGCGTGCGAGATCTTTTCAACAAGGCCAAAGAAGCCGCACCCGCCATCGTCTTCATCGATGAGATCGACGCAATCGGACGTGCGCGCGGGTCCGCAGTGTCCTTCGGAGGACACGACGAACGAGAGCAGACTCTCAATCAGATCCTGACTGAGATGGACGGGTTCTCTGGGGCCGAGGGTGTGATTGTGATCGCCGCCACTAACCGTCCCGACGTGCTGGATCCGGCCCTGCTGCGGCCGGGCAGGTTCGACCGCCACGTCACGGTCTCGCCTCCCGATCAGCTGGGACGCAAGGCGATCCTGGAGGTGCATACCCGTGGTGTGCCGCTGGCCCCCGATGTCGACCTCGGGGCCATCGCTTCTTCGACGCCGGGCATGGTGGGGGCCGACCTGAGAAACCTCGTGAACGAGGCAGCGCTGATGGCGGCTCGCCGGGGACACGAGCGGGTGCATCTGGCGGACTTCACCGACGCGCTGGAACAGATCATCCTGGGCGCTGAACGGAAGATCATGATGACCGAGGCCGACCGCGAGCGGACGGCCTTTCACGAGGCGGGCCACGCGTTGCTCGGAATGCTGGAGCCTGGTGCCGACCCGGTGCGAAAGATTTCGATCATTCCCCGCGGCCGGTCGCTGGGGGTGACGTTCCAGAGCCCCGAAGCAGACCGATACGCGTACACGAAGGATTATTTGTTGGGCCGGATCACAGGGGCGCTCGGCGGTCGGGTAGCCGAAGAGATGGTCTTTGGTGAACGAACGACCGGAGCCGAAAACGACCTGGTGCAGGCAACCCAGGTCGCCCGCAACATGGTCGGTCGGTGGGGAATGTCGGAGCGCATCGGCCCGGTGTCGGTGATCAAGGAGGGGGAACCCGCCTATCCCTTTGGACCGGACGAGGTATCGGAGCACACCCAGCAACTGGTCGACGAAGAGGTGCGCCGGATCATCGACGAGTGCGAACAGCGGGCGCGCGAAACCTTGGAGAAGCACCGGGACAAACTCGACGCGCTGGCGGCTGCCCTCCTCGACAAGGAAACCCTCGAGGAGGATCAGGCCTACGAAATCGCAGGGATCGACCGCGGCGGAGCTTAGTGGTCAGCGGAAAGGCACCATGTCGTTGGATGTGTACGACCGCCTGTCGCGCCAATAGAGCCCACGTCACGGGAGCGGTGGCGTAGCGCCCGACGAGCGGCCGTCCCTTTGGCTTCCGCTCGGACCGTCTAGGTTGTGGCCATCGTGGACAGATTCGGCATCACACCGGCCAAGCGCCTGATAGCCCCGTGCGCGTGCGCCGCTGTTCTCTGCATCTCTCGCCGCACTGGCGGTAGGCGCAACGCTCGGTCCGTTGCGCCCATTCGGGAGTTGCACGCCCGACCATGGCGAGAGATTGCGGGCGGATAGCGCCCGGAAATCGTCCGGCTGCGATACTGCCGACCGTCCAGCTGGGACTGGCGAGGGGGTGCGATGAAAGTGTCGATGTCTTGATCATCGGCGGTGGCGTCGCCGGTCCCGCACTCGCGGCCGCGCTGGCTCCCCACGAGATGCGGGTGGCTCTGCTGGAGCGTCACCCCGGCCCGCTCGACACCGCACGGGGCGACCACCTGCAGCCTCGTGCCGTCGAAATACTTGATATGTGGGGTGCCCTGGGGGATCTGCTCGGCCTCGGAGCGGAGCAGCGACTCGGCACCGTCTGGTACGACGCGCAGGGCGAGCCGCTGCTGCGTGCGATGGTGGACGGCCTGGGCGTACCGCACCCGTACTTCCTGTATCTCAACCATGAACTCATCAGCCAGGCGCTCCTCCGGGCGGCCGCCCGCAACCCGAACTTTGAGCTCAACAAGCCGATTGCCGGGTGGAGTCTGGTCGAGCAATCGCCGACGTCGAGCGCAATCGAAGTCATGATCGATGAAAGGCAGACTGTGACGATCGACGCCGCAGTTCTAGTCGGGGCCGACGGCCAGAACTCATCCGTACGCCGGCTGACGCGGCCCGTGGCGGGGTGCCCGGCTGGGGGCTCGCTCCAGACGCTCGGAGGCTCCACCTCTACGGGCTGAGTGTGACCTCGGTTCTCACTCGCGCCGAGCATCGGAATGAGACCGAACGAGAGGAAGAGCGAAGGCGGCACGGTCCCGAGCGCACATTGCGGGGACGCCTCCCCGCCGACTCATCGACGACCGAGGAGATCGCCGGTAAGTGATGCGGCCCGCGGCTTTGGGATGGGCGAACCGCCAGACGCACGCCATGCGACCACGTGCGACATGTCGAGCGATCGTAACGAGGGCACACCCTGCAACTGCCAGTAATGCCCGCAGCGTGTCAGATCCCTAGCACCGGCGTTCTGCCCAGGTTGGACCGAGATCTGGCAGCTGGGGGCGGGCGGCGACGTTGACGGCGAATGGCTCGATTCGCGTTCAATCGCCGTCGGTACGGTGCCCGGAAGGATGTGTCAGTGTCCCCAGGCGCGAATTGGGGGTGCTCCCCGATGGGCAACGTTGGAGGCGCCGGCATAGTTGCAGGATCGATCTGAGTGAGCCACGTAAGCGGACAGGAGAGGTGACAGATGGTAGCCAATGATGCCTCCCCGCCACGTATGTTCTCCTCTAATAGGGAGCGGCGGTTGTGGCTTTGGACGCTGGCTACGGTCGTGGGCATCTACTCGACTTTGGGCGTGGCCCGAACCCTGGCAGAAGTGCTCCGCGCTCGCGATCTCCTCAACAGCAGCTTCGTTCTGGGTCTGTTCCTGATCGGAGCCGCCATCGTCGCGCTGGCGTTCAGGTCCAAGCCCGGGGGTATGGAGATCGGAGTGATGCTGGGCATCGCCGCGGTCTATCTCATGCTGTTCCTGCGCATGGCGGTGCCGGAGGCGCGCAGCCATCTCGCCGAGTACAGCGTGGTCGCGGTGCTCGTATACGAGGCTCTCAGGGAGCGAGCGGATCACCGACCGGTTGTGGCGGCTCCATGGTTGCTTGCGGTGGGCATGACCGCCATGGTGGGGACGCTCGATGAGCTCATCCAGGCTGTGTTGCCGTTCCGGGTGTTCGATCCGATTGACATCGCCTTCTACATCGCGGCCGCGGTGTTGGCGGTCACCGCCCGCGTCGCACTCGGGTGGGCGCGAGGCCGCCGTCGATACCGCGTTCCTTAGGCTGGAGGGTGCCCTCAGGGGCCGCTATGGCCGAAGGTTGCCGCCGCTGCAGCTGAGCAACCTCTTCCCGACCAACCCGAGCCCGTCCCGCCAGGCGACTAGCGTGGCGGCTCCGTCCACCTCGCGGAGAGGACGCCCATGGTGAACACGAACGCCGCCCCGCGCGACCTGATCGAGGGTCGTCCAGCCCTGATTGTCATCGATATCCAGGCGTCCACCTTCATCGAGCAGGACGTTCGGGCGATCCCCCACGTGCCCGGCTACGCCGAGCGAATGGCCAAGGCCAGAGTCGCGATCGACAAGGCACGCGAATGCAACGTCCCGGTGATCTTCTTCCAGGAGGTGCACCGTCCCGACCTCGTTGATTTCGGACGGGAACTAGATGGCAGCGAAGATGTCCACTGCCTCGAAGACGATCCCAAGACCGACGTTGCCGTCGAGCAACTCGGATTCCGCCCGACCGATTATCTCGTCAAGAAGCGCCGCTATTCGGCGTTCTTCGGAACCGATTTCGAGATCTTGCTGCGCGGACTGCGTATCGACACGCTGCTCCTGTGCGGGGGCTTGACCGATGTATGTGTCCACTACTCATTCGTTGACGGACACCAATCCGATTACTTCTGTCGGGTGATCGAGGATTGCGTCGCCGGTTCTAGCGAGCAGGCCCACGAGGCAGCGCTGCGGGCGATGGAGTACCTCCAGCGCGGTTCACGTCGTTCCCTAAAGGATGTTCTCGCCGCGATGGAGGCCTACAAGCGCCAGATGTCGTTGGCCGGGGCCACTGGGGGCGTCGATTGAGATGGCGATCACCCGGCGGCAACCTGCCGCCCGTCCTGCCGGTGTAGCGTGCCGGACATGTTGCCCTTCCAACTTGCCCCAACCACCGCAGATGAGCTCACCACGCTGCGCGGGATGCTCGACATGCAGCGTTCGATCCTTCTGTGGAAACTCGACGGAGTATCCGAGGAAGACGCGAAGCGCCCGTTCGTCAAGTCGGGAACGAGCCTGCTCGGCGTCGTCAAGCACATGGCGTGGGTGGAGCAGTGGTGGTTCGTCGAGTTCATTGGCGGTGGCTCACCGGACTATCCGTGGAGTGGTGACGATCCCGATGCAGAGTTCCGTATCGAGGATGGCGAGACCATTGCGTCGATCTCGGCGCTGTATGCCTCATCCGTTGCACAGGCCGACGAAGTCATCGACAACGCCGAGAGTCTCGACGTGACGGGGACGTTGGACAGCAATGACCCGGCGCGGAGAGAACGCTCGCTCCGGTGGGTGCTCGTACACATGGTCGAAGAGACCGCACGCCACGCTGGCCACCTGGACATCATCCGCGAACTCATCGACGACGCAACGGGTTACTACCCGGAGTAGGCGCCGCCGGCGCGGTGACGGCCTGCATGTCTCATCGCCTTGGTGCCGGTCCCGATCGTCTCTGCGCTGGTTGAGCGTCATAACGGCGGCGCGCTAGGTTGCGGCATGGCCACAATGCGTGCGAGCGGCAGATGGTTCGACGCTCGGCGAGCTCTAGTCGTGCTCGCCCTGGCGGGTTGGAGCATCCTGGTTGTCGTCGGAGCCGGCCGAGCGCCGCAGTCGGATGAGTGGTTTGCCGTACCGGATCTGGGCGGCGTGCTGCTGGCGGTCCTGGGCCTACTGGCGCTGATTGGTGCAGCCGTGCTCATCTACTTCCGTCCCACCCGCAAGGCCGGTGTTGGCCCCCGCACTACCCAGCCGCTTCGAGCGTTGCTGTTCACGGCCATCGTCATCACTGTGTTCGCCACGTGGTTCAACCCCGAGGAGCCTCCCGAGGAGCTGGCAACTGCTGAGCAGGAGCCCGCCGTAACTGCGCAGCAGGAAGCGGTCCGGGTCGGGTCCGACACCGAGGTTGGACCACGGACCGCCGATCTGGTTGCCTTGCTGGTCATTGCGCTCATTGCGGCCGCGGCCATCCTCAGGAGTCGCCGGCCCGGGGCCGCAGCCGGGTCTGTGCCGGCGAACTCACCCGGTTCCTCGACGGCGGGCCTCCATATGGCGATCGACGAAGCGACCCGGCAGCTCCTATCGCCAGTCAATCCGCGGGAGGCGGTACTCGCCGCGTACGCCAGCATGGAAGCCGCGCTGGCGCACCGCGGTCAGGATCGCGATCCGGCCGAGACCCCAACCGAACACATTGCGCGGGTGCTGGCCGATTTCCCGGCCTTGGCCGGTCCATGTGTCCAGTTGGGACGACTTTACGAACTGGCACGTTTCTCCGATGAGCCGATATCAAGCGGCGAGCGCGATGTCGCCGCCGCCGCCCTGGCTGAGGCGCGGCGCGGACTCCGAACGCACGCGAGCGGCACACCATGAGAGTCACCCGCACCGTGGCCGTGTTGATCAGAGCGGGCGTTCCGGCACTGCTGATCGCCATGGCCCTGAGCGGACGAGGTCGGATCTCCGTATTCATCTGGATGGCCGCGGCTGCAGTGTGGGTAACCGGGATGCTGGTGCGCGACTTCATCGTGGCCGCTTCGGCGGAACCGGCGCGGCTTCTACTCCCGTGGCAGCGGTTTGGCTCGCGGCGGCGCGGCTCCACCGTGTTGCGCCCCAGTGGCCTCCACACGATCAGAGGTCTCCTGATCGAGGCGCAGTCCAACGCCCGGGTCCATACCACTCGTCTCCGGCCCCGGCTGGTGGCTCTTGCCGAACACTTTCTGCCTGTGCGGCATGGCCTAGTGCTCAGCGATGACCGGGCTCAGCTATCGGACCTGCTCGGCGATGTCGCTTGGTTGATCGATCCGACTATCAACGATCGCACCGTGACTACCGCCGACGTCGAGCGCTTCCTCGAGGTCATCATGGCCGACGGGGCTGAGGCGGCACCACCCCAGGGTTGGAAGAGGCGGGTGCCGGCGCCATGACGGAGCCCGCGAAGCGGAGCCCGGCGGCGTCCGTCCGCTCGTTGAGTATCACCGAGACCGCCTCGATCTGCCGGCGCGTGCTCGATGAGCTGGAGACGGTCGTGGTCGGCAAGCGTCCGCAACTCGAGCTGATCCTCGGCGGATTGCTGGCGGGTGGACACGTACTGCTCGAGGATCTTCCCGGCCTTGGGAAGACGTTGATAGCGCGCTCGATGGCCCGGGTGATGGGCCTCACGGTCGGTCGGGTGCAGTTCACGCCGGATCTGATTCCGGCCGACGTCACGGGTTCCGTACTGTATGACCCCCACCGCCGGGAGTTCGACTTCCGCCCAGGACCCATCTTCAACCACATTGTTCTCGGCGACGAGATCAACCGGGCGCCTCCCAAAACCCAGGCTGCGTTGTTGGAAGCAATGCAAGAACGACAGGTCACCGTCGACGGGGTCTCCCACATACTTCCGGCACCCTTCGTGGTGCTGGCCACGCAGAACCCGATCGAGTTCGAGGGCACCTACCCGCTGCCGGAAGCGCAGATCGATCGGTTCCTATTGCGGACGTCGATCGGCTACCCGACCGCGGCCGATGACGCCGAGATCATCCGCCGGCGGCTGGCACGGCGGAGGGACACTGCCGAACTCGACCGGGTCGTCGATACCGAGACCGTCCTGGCACTCCAGGCGTCGCTGGAAGACGTGCTCGTTTCCGAACCAGTCATCGATTATTGCGTGTCGCTGGTACACGCCACCCGGGCAAGCACCCAGGTGCATGTCGGAGCCAGTCCCCGTGGCGTTGAAGCGATGGTGAAGCTCTCGAGAGCCCGCGCCGGCCTCGGCGGTCGCCGTTATGTCACGCCGGATGATGTCAAGGCGGTGGCAGTGCCGGCGCTGGCTCATCGGATCGTGTTGCTTCCCGAGCTGTGGGTGCGCGGAACCGACGCCGCGTCAGTTGTAGACGAGTGTTTGGCGTCGGTGCCAACGCCACCGACGCTGCCGCCATCACTCCCGTCGACGGAGGGTGGCGAGCAGCAGCGGTCCGTCGAGGGCAACGGCCTGCGGTGAGGCCCCGCGCGACCGATCGTCTCCTCGTAGCGATCGTGGCCGCCGCCGCCGGAGCGCTTGTTGCGCTGCTGGCAGGGCTGCCAGAAGCCGCCGTGTTGGTGACCCCCTGGGTCGCGCTGCTCGTGCTGGGATTCATGAACCGGCGACCGAGCGACGTGCGCGCCTCCGTCGAGGTCGGTCCGGTGCGAGTACTGGTGGGTGACGATGTGGAGGTGCGGACGTCAGTAGCGGGTTGCGCCGGTACGTTGCGGGTTACGTGTTTGTCCGGACCGGCATTGTGGCCGCCCGGCGGTGACAGTGACGGCCGGCAGCCGGCAGCACACGACGTGCTAGTCGACGGGGCGGCGACCGTTTCCTGTTCGCTGACGGCGTCGCGATGGGGAACGTACGACCTGGGGCGAGTGGACATCGAAATGACGGAACCGTACGGCTTGTTTCGACAGCGCGCCGAAGCCGGCCAGTGGGTGAAGGTCCGGGTCCACCCCAACCAGACGGAGCTGCAAAACCTGCTGGCGCCCTGGTTCGTACGCCGGGTGTCGGGCGCGCACCTCTCTAGGGCCGTTGGCAGCGGAGTCGAGTACGCGGACGTGCGCGAATACTCATCCGGCGATTCGCTGCGAGATATCAACTGGCGGGTGAGCGCCCGCTCTACGGAATTGTGGGTTTCTGAACGCCACCCCGATCGCGCCACGGACGTGGTGCTGTTGCTGGACTCGTTCATCGAGTCTCGGCACGACGTCCGTACCGTTGTTGGACTTGCGATCGAAGCCGCGGTGGCCCTTGCGGAGAGCCACCTGGCCGTCACCGATCGAGTCGGATTGGTCGAGCTGGGCGGTGTGGTTCGCTGGGTTACTCCCGGAGCGGGGCGGCTTCACCTGCAGCGCTTGACGGATGTGCTGCTCTCGACGGGCCTCTATGCCAATGCTGCGGACCGGGACCTGCACGGGGTTCCACCCCGGGTGCTCCCGCCCCGTTCTTTCGTCATCGCCCTCACCCCGCTGCTCGACGACCGATTCATCGATGCGCTGTTCGTGCTGGGTGGGCGCGGACACGACGTCGGTGTGATCGAATGTGATCCACTCGCCGCCGGCACGGCCGGCGTAGATGATCCCCTGCAGGCGGTAGCTCACCGGATGTGGGAGGCCGAACGCCAGGTCGTTCGCGACAAGCTGGCCGAGCACGGTATAGCCGTGGTGGGGTGGCGATCCGGCGAACATCTGGACCTGACGCTTCGGGAACTCATCCGTCGCCGGCGCCGGACCCTACGGGCCGGTCGGCGATGACGGGCATGGTCCGCACGCGGGCTCGGACGGGCTGGTTCCAAGCGGCTGCAGCGGTCGTGTTGACCATCGGAATCGCGTCGGTCGTCGCCGTGTCGTCAGCCGCCCAGACCCGGATCGCCGGGCGGCTGGCAGTGGTGGGTGTCGCCACACTCTCAATTGCACTCGTGCTTGGATCGGCTCGCCTCGTGGGAGTGGCGACAGTGCCGGTGCTGGGGGGCGCACTGGTCGCATCGGCGGTGGCGGGCGAGCCGACCTGGGTCCGAGCGACCGTTCTGGGCTGCCTCTGGTACATCGCAGCAGAGCTGGCGTGGGACGCCATCGAGCGCCGGGACGGAGCACAACGATCTCACGGATTCGCGGCGCGGCGTGTCCACGAGGTGGCTACGGTTGTGGCGCTATCGCTCGCCACCGCGATGGCAGGGTTCCTCGTGTCGTCACTCGCCCCGGTTCGCACCCTGTTCACCACCGCCCTCCTCATAACCGGCCTGGTGGCTGGGCTGATCTTGAGCACCCGTCATCTCCAACGGTTCCACCCGGCGCCGGCCGGCTCGGACGAAGACTGAACGAACTCGACGCTGTCGTCCTCGGGCCCAGTTCCGCTTGGTAGTTTGCCTGCATGGTCAGACCCGATGAGGCAGTCGCCCTGCTCGAGCGGGCACCCGCGGTGCTCCACTCGCTGTACGACGGACTGCCCGAAATGTGGCTGGAGGCTGCCGACCCTGGAGAGTGGTCGGCCCACGCGGTGCTCGTCCATCTGGTGACAGTGGAAGATCACGCCTGGGTGCAGCGGATCGAACACGCATTGGAGCATCCCGGGAGTCAGCTCCCGCAGATCAACCGGGGCGGGCCAGATCCGAGCCGCCGCGTCGGCGAGATGCTCGATCGATTCGCCGAGCTCCGCGCCACCAACCTCGATCACCTGCGTCGTCTCGATTTGCGCGACACGACTGCGGTCCATCGAGAGCTGGGACCGGTGACCGTCGATCAGATCCTGGCCACATGGGCCGTCCACGATCTGAACCACACCGCACAGGCGTTGGCCGCAATCTCGTCCCGCTACCGCTCAGCGGTAGGCCCGTTCATTCCCAATCTCGGGATTCTCGGGCCGCCGGACTGACCAGGGCGTGGACAGGTCCGACCGGCGCTCGACCAGTTGATCCCCGGCTGCCGAGAGTCGGTGGATGACTTCGGCGCGTAGAAGAGCAACGGCCCAGATGGTGCACGCCACGATCCACACCAGGCAGGCAGTGACCGTCGGCAAATCACCCGACCGAGTGCCGGCGACGAGGAAGATCAACCCGGAAAGCACAAACCCGCTCAATCCGCTCCGCTCATCTCCGTCCGTCGGCAATCAACATGAGCCGACCTGCTGCTTCCCAACACACCTACCGATCCGTCGGTGGCGCATAGTTGTCCGCCGACGGACAACGGATCGACGCCATCGGGGGACTTGCGATGGGCGTCAGTCGTATCGGCGTTGGGTTGGGAGATGGCGCCTCCGTGAGCGAGTTGAGGAAGAACGACGGCAGCGACCACGAGCACGGCACCGGCCAGCTGCAGCGGAGCGAGCGACTGGTCGAGGATGGCCCAGCCGGCGATGGTGGCCACGAGAGGGCTCAAGAGGGCAAGGAAGCTGGTGACAGCCACTGGGAGGGCCTGGATTCCGCGGAACCAGTTGGCGTAGGCGAGGCCGGTGCCGACGATTGCGAGCCAAGCGAATCCGGCCACGTTGGTGGCTGTGACCGTATTGGGGAGACCTTCGGTGACCAGGACGATCGGTACGAGCACCAGGCCGCCGGCCGTCAGCTGCCAGCCGGTGAACGCTATGAGATCGACGGGGCGTCCCCAATGCTTGGTGAGCACGACCCCGGTCGCCATGGTGATTGTGCCGGCGATGGCGGCGACGATGCCGGCCGGATCAAGCGCCGCGCCAGGCCGGAGAACCAGCATGGCCACGCCGGCGATGCCTGCAACGCCGGCTGCGGCAGTGCGGCGAGTAAAAGCCTCGCCCAGCACGAGCGCTGCGATACCCGCCGCAACCAGCGGTTGGATCGCGCCGGCGGTAGCGGCCACGCCACCCGGCAGTCGGAAGGCAGCGACGAACAGCAAGGCAAAGAAGGCGCCGATGTTCATCACGCCGAGCACCGCGGCTCGCCACCACCATGCGCCGGTGGGAAGCCGCCGGGACCACAGCACAAACGCCAAACCGACCGGCAGCGCTCGGACTGCCGCAGCGAGCATGGGCCGTCCGGCAGGGAGGAGCTCGGTCGCTACGGCGTAAGTTGTGCCCCACACAGCCGGTGTAAGGGCCGTCATCGCGACGGATTGTGGAACGCGAGCGGTGTTGGCCAACGCAGTCATGACGCCACCGAGCCTGCGGAATGCTCGGCCCGAACGAGCAAGGCGGGCCGCGTATTCGGTGATGGGTCGCGAGAGGCGCCGTCGGCGGTCACGGACCGTGCGCCTGGCCGTTTGGATCTCATGGGATAATATCTCAACATGAAGAGAAATTATCTGGTTGGTTATCTTTATGTCAAGATATAATCTCTCAATGTTGAGGGAAATCGTGATAAGGTGACGCTGTGGAGCCTGATCACGTAGATGCGATCGTCGGTCAGTGGAACAGAGAACGGCCCGACGTGGATGTCTCGGGGATGGCGGTCATTGGACGGATAAGCAGGCTGGAGAAGGTCATCCGTCCCCGTCTGAATGCGGTGTTCGCCCAGCACGACCTCGAGTCGTGGGAGTTCGACGTGCTCGCAACCCTGCTGCGCAACGGACCACCACACCAGCTCACCCCGGGCGAGCTTCTCGAGTCGATGATGATCACGTCTGGGGCCATGACCAACCGGATTGACCGCCTAGAGCAGCGCGGCTTCGTGAAGCGCGCCAAGAGCCCCTCCGACGGCCGCCAGGTGCTGGTCACACTCACGAAGAAGGGCATGAAGACGATCGACGCAGCCCTGGTGGATCACGCCGCCAACGAGCTCGCCATCATTTCCGCCCTCGATCCGACGCAGCAAAAAGAGCTCATCGGCCTCCTGCGTGTGTTGCACCACGCGGTGGTCGATCAGCCTGCGCCGAGCCGAGAAGGTGCGGCCTGATGGAGTTTGCGCAACCCATCGACCCGACCCAGCCGATCCTTCCACAGCGAGACGGTGAGCGTGCGATCACCACCGCTCCAAATCGCCACCAGGCGTATCCGCATCAACAAATCACCCAGAACGCCCCGGTTGAGCTGCAGGACGAGCTCGCCGCCCGAGCCGCGACCCTCGCCGGGGTCACCCTCTCCAACAGCTGCGTGTCGGTGCCTGGGGCTCGCGCGTTACATCTCGACCCGGAGATGGCGAAGGGACCCGAAGGCGCCTTTCAGTGCCGGACGGAGTTCGCGCACATCCACCCGCCCGGCGACGGAAGCCTGCACATGACGCTGCCCGACCCGGTCAAGTCCGCTGCGATCGAGCAAGGCTGGGGCGAACCCCATCCGATCAGCGGCACGATGCTGATCTTCGGCCCCCGAAATCGTCGCGAACTGGAGACGGTTTGGCAGCTGATCCTCGCCTCCTACCGTTACGCCCTTGGAGATCGCGCGGCCTGATGAGCCAGCGCAGGCGGGCCGCGTCGGAGCGCGACGGATGATCGGTTGTTAGCGTTCCATGACGTCGTCCCCCGACGAAGCAGCCGGAGATCTCTCATCGATCGAGCCGCGGCCGAACCGGGGGGTGGGGCCGGTCAACCCGGCCAGGGAACGCCCCCCGTGGAAGAGAGAGAAGAAAGAGCTGCCGCAGCGGCTGGTACCGTGACCCGATCGCAAGAGACGTCCGGTGACGCCGGCCGAAGTGCCCAGGGCAGGCGACGTATCGTTACCTGGTCAGGGGTGCGTGGCCGGGTGGCGGATCCGTGCAGGCGGCGCACCGGGTCGACTGGGACACGGCATCAGTAATCCACCTGCGAAAGGCTTGACGAGTACATGGACCGGTTCGAAAACATCCTCGTTTCGGCGTCGCCGGGACACCTCGAGACCAGCACGTTGCATGCTGCGTTCGAGCTTGCCGAAGCAAACGATGCTCGGCTCACGCTGATCGACGTCATTGAGCCGGTGTCACGACTCTGGCGGCAGACGACGGTCAACGGACAGGTCGTGGACGTGCAAGGCGAGCTGATGCGACACCGCGAAGAATGGTTACGGGAGCTCGTCGAAGGCGCCGAGGGCGGGTCAGACGTCGAAGTGAAGGCCGTCGTGGGCGAGCCCTTCATCGAGGTGATCCGGCACGTGCTGAGGCACGGCAACGACCTGGTGATCGTGGGAGGCCGCAAGGTCGAGGAGTGGGAGGTGCCGCAGTTCGGCCGCGGAGTGATGCATATGCTACGCAAATGTCCGGTGCCGGTATGGGTCATGCGCCCAAAGCCGGACGACGGGTTTCGGGTTCTGGCGCTGGTCGACCCTGACAGCGAAGATCCGGTGCGGGACAGCCTGAACGACCTCGTATTGGAGCTGGCGCTCTCGGTGTGCACGCGCGAGGGAGGCGAGCTCCACATCGGCCACGCCTGGGAGCTGGCCGGGGAGTCGACATTGCGATCGTCGCCGTACGTAGCGCTCCCAGGCACGCTGGTGGACCTCATGGTCGAAACGGTCGAGACACGCCATCGCCGACAGCTGGATCTCCTGCTGCAACGACACGGGGTCGATGATGTCGGCGCTGCGGTACACCTCGTGAGCGGTGAAGCCGGGGAGGTTCTGCCCCAACTGGCCGAGGGTTTGCACGCAGGGTTGGTTGTGATGGGTACGGTGGCTCGGACCGGGTTGAGCGGCTTGATCATGGGTAACACGGCCGAGACAATCCTCCGCTCGGTTCGATGCTCTGTGCTTGCGGTCAAGCCGGCAGGCTTCGAGACACCTGTCAAACCGGCTTGAGCATTGAATCAACGGGAGGCGCCTGGAGGTAATCGCTGGGTCAGCGAGCTGAGGTCTGGAATCGAACCGCTGCGACCAGTCGGTCGGTTGCTTCCAGGGCGGGAAAGTGACCCACGTTTTCGAGGCGAATGATCCGGGCATGGGGGAAGGTGCGTTCCCAGATCTCGAGGATGTTTGGCCGAAAGGCGATATCGCGCATGCCCCACAGCAGCGTCATGTGATGCTTGCGAAGGGTGTCTCGATGGGCCCACAGTGACGCCAGCCACGACGACGCCGCCGACGATCTGCTGGGGGAACACCCACATGCCTTTCCGGTCACCGGGCGTCCGGTGAACCGATGTGAACTCAGCATGCAACTCGGAGGTCAGCGGCGTGGCCTTCCCCCATGCCGCCTTCACTACCTGGCCGGCAAAGAAGTCATGGCGTCGCGTCAAGTGCCGGCCGATGGGGCCGCCCATGACCTTGCTGAAGCCCTGGTTACACAGCGACCGATTGACCGGCCACAGCCAGGTGTTGGTGATGACCGGCGCCCGGAGGCGGTCGGGATTGGCCCTCGCCCACGCAAGCCCGATCGGCCCACCCCAGTCGCCGACAACCATCGTGACGTAGCGCATTGAGTGCGTGCGGCGAGGTTCGCAGCGTGGCTGGTCGGCAGTCCGATGGCTTTTCAGAGTGGCCAAAGCCGAAGTGGTCGGGCGCAATGCACCTGCGGGTCGGGGCCAGCTGATCGATGGCGGGCCGGAACTCGGCGGAGCTCGACGGGTTGCCATGGACGAACACCACAGGCGGCCCTTCGCCGACATCGCGATAACTCATTTGGCCGGCCGGTAGGCTGAACGTGCTCATCCGGATGTCACGATCCACCGTGTCTCCCGTGTCGTCATCACCGCTACGACGATCTGGTGCAACCGAAACAGACATCCACGCATGATTCGATCCTGGCGGTCACGACGAGTGCCGCCTGAAGAGTCACTGACGGCCGATCTTGCAGTGATCTCGTGATGGCATAATCTACAACCAAATGGTTGTAGATCATCCGAGCGCTGACGAGATCGACCGCCTTTTCCACGCGCTGGCAGATGCGACTCGACGCGACATCGTCGTGCGTGCAGCACTCGGCGACCTCTCCGTCTCAGCGCTGGCCCGGTCGTACCCGATGAGTGTGACCGCAGTCCAGAAGCACGTGGCTGTGCTCGAGTCGGCTGGACTAGTCCGCAAGGAGCGGCGGGGGCGAGAGCAGATCGTCGCGACTGAACAGGCGCCCCTCCAGACCGCTCACGAGATCCTCGATGAGCTGGAAGTCATGTGGCGCCAACGACTGGATCGATTTGGTGAGGCGCTTACTGAACTCCCGGAAGGAGAGCCGATATGACCATCACGGATCTAGAGAAGGACATCGATGCGGGCAGGTTGACGATCACTGCCGAGTACCCGGCGTCCGCCGCCCGCGTCTGGCAGCTGTGGGCCGACCCACGCCAGCTCGAACGCTGGTGGGGCCCTCCCTCGCACCCTGCCACCGTGACCGCCCATGATCTCACGGCGGGGGGAACAGTTCGCTACTTCATGACCGGTCCGGACGGCCAGAGGTACCACGGCGGATGGCGGGTCGTCCGGGTCGAAGCACCCCACCGTCTCGAGTTCGAGGATTTCTTCGCCGACGACGACGGGAACGAGAACGCCGAGCTGCCGCAATCCAAAACAATCGTGTCGATCGACGACGGTGGCGCCGGAACCACCCGCATGAGCATCGAGTCCCGCTACCCGTCGACCGAGGCCATGGCCCAGGTGCTCGAGATGGGAATGGAAGAAGGCATCCAACAGGCCCTCGGTCAAATCGACGCGCTCCTCGCCGAGCAGCCGGTGTGACGTGACGGCGCGGATCCGACCCGGCCGCCGGAGGCCGGGCATGGCGCTACAGAAGGAGAACCATGCCGCGCATCACAACCACTCTCTGGTTTGACGGAAACGGCGAAGAGGCGGCCCGGTTCTACGTCGAGATCTTTCCCAACTCGCGTGTCACCGCAACGATGCCCCGTCATGACGCAATCCCCGGCGGCCCCCACCTCGCCGGCACACCGGTGACCGTCGATTTCGAACTGGACGGACAACCCTTCACGGCCATCAACGGAAATCCCGGGTTCTCATTCACCGAGGCCATTTCTCTCCTTGTCGATTGTGCCGACCAAGCCGAGATCGACTTCTACTGGGACGCGTTGCTCGCCGGAGGGGGAGAGCCAGGCAGGTGCGGCTGGCTCAAAGACCGCTTCGGTGTCTCGTGGCAGGTCGTCTCACCTCGCCTCGTCGAACTCCTGGCGGACCCAGATCCGGTGCGGGCCAAGAAAGCGTTCGAGGCGATGAATCCGATGTCGAAGATCGATCTCGAGGAGATCGAGACGGCCGCCAGAGAGTGACCCCGGCCACTAGGTGGGTATCCACGGCCCCGCTACTCGGTGGCGCCGATCGCAGAAGGCAGGATGGCGGACAGGAGGACGTCCCAATCGTTGATGCCGCATCCGTTGGCACGGTCGACCGTGGTCTCAACTGCTGCTCCGTCGATGGTTCCCGAGATCTCGGCGACATCGGGACCGCCGTAGATCTCGGTGCACGCCTGACCTTCGGGTGGACCATCGATGAGGCGCTGGGCGATCTCTGGCTGCGCGAGCGCGACGCATGCTTGCTCGGCGGTGATGTCGACAGGGTCGCCGGTGAGGCTGGCGGTATCGCCTTGGCAGCTGATCCGGTACGTGAATGAGCGATCGGGGTGCGTGTACTGCACGGAGAGGTCGGCGATCGCATACGGTCCTGCGCCCAGGGCGGTGCTGGTCGTATTGGCGTCGGGCTCGGCCACCGTGTTGTCGCTGCACGCGGCTGCGATGAGGATGAGCGGCAAGAAGAACGCCAGGGGCCGGATGGACACGATCGCCTCCCTTCGTTGCGCGCCGGCGTCGGTGTGACAACCTGATTTCTACCCGCGCTGAGAGGTAATGAAACCTGATCGGGATTGTGGCCGGGCAGGCCGGCTCGCAATTGGACCACGTAAGGTCGGAGGCGCTGGGGTGAGGCCGTGCCGCGCAGCAGCGAGTCGGAGCACCGAGCTGAAGGAAACGGAGCTGCGGAAGGGAGGCCGGCGCCGGCCACGTATCAACGTCCTGCGTCGAACATCACGGGAGGAACCGCTCATGACCGCCAACGTTCTGCTCCTGGGTCGGACCGGCATCGTGCTCGACGATGTCCAGAGTGCCCTCGAAGTCGCTGATGTGGCGCTGTTCGCCGGGACCAGCCTGGATGAAGTCACCGCTGTCATGGCCGCCAACAGATCGACCACGTGATCATGGGAGCAGGAATCGACCTCGAGGCCAGGCTGGCCATCATTCGTCAGATCTTTGAGGCCTCGAACTCGACCACGGTCCATATGAAGGATCGGGATTCGGGCCCGACCGGAATGTTGCCCTTCGTCAACGGTGTTTTGACCGGCTTGATGAGCCGCGGGTCCAACGGGCACTAGCGCTCAGCCGGGGAGGTCGGCCACGGGCCCGACGGATTGAGCGGCCGCAGACCGCGCACTCGGGCCGGGCGTCGGGGAGAGCTGGTACCGGTGCCGTGGGATGACGGCGTCCTCGGGCGGAAGACGCGCTGGAGCATGGCAGCGATGGGTGGATTGATCGTCCTCGGCGGTTTGCTGGTGGTAGGGGCGACGATGGTGGGTGCGCAGCGCCGGGACTTGTGCGAGGGGTTGGAACTGATCGAGATGGCGTGGGGACTTGAGGCCGTTGTGACCGGCAACGAAGCCTGTCGGATGGGCGCGCTCAATTCGATCGTAGTTTGTCACCCGGACTGTGACCTGAGCCGGATTGCGTTCCCATTGCCGGCTGCCGCGGTGACGTTGAGCGCGGCAGGTGGCGGCCGCCGATCCCTTCCTCAGCACCGTCACCGGATTGTTGGTTCGGCTTCGCGAGTCGGCCCGGTAAACCATCCCGCTGGACGACTTTGTGAGCGCTATACCGTCCTCAGCCCGACGGGGGCCGGGGGATCAGGACGGGCGTTGAGGCCTTGTAGCGCTGGTACGCCGCTTCGTCGCCCCAGCGCTTGTCCGCTCGTTTCTCGAGCATGGGGATGCCGCTTACTCTCGTGAGGAGCAGGGTGACGAACACCGGCGATACGAGCACCACCCACCGCCAGCCGGACAGTATCGGGATGGCCATGATGGCGATGCCGGCCCACAGCGTTATCTCGCCGAAGTAATTGGGGTGGCGAGACCACGCCCACAATCCGGTCGCAATGAATCGTCCCTCGTTGGCCGGGTCCTGTTTGAACGCCGACTTCTGGCGGTCTGCGATCACCTCGATGGCAAAACCCACCAACCACACGACGATGCCTACGTAGGCCAGCAGCCCGAGATCCTCCCGCTCGCTGGAAGTGATGATCGCCAGTGCCGCCGCCGCGGTCAGCAGCACCCACAATCCCTGGATGGTCCAGGCGGAGAGGAACCGAAGCGGGCTCATCTTGATCTCGTCGAAGCGAGTGTCTTTCCCTTCTCGCTGGATCCGCCGATAGAGGAATATTCCCAGCCGGGCGGTCCACCCGAGCACCATGGCGGCGACGATCAGCGCGCGGGCATCGAGATCGCCGCTCAAGATCACTGCAGCCAGCGTCACCACGGTATAGGTGATGCTGCCGGTGAGGTCGTAGTACTTCTCGGTCTTGGCGGCGTTGGCCGGTACGAAAGCAAGCCAGTTGATGGCGAACGCGAGCAGGCCGCATACCGCAAACACAGGAACCGAACCGACGTTCGTGCTCCCGTCGCTGCCCGCCCATGACACGAGCAACCCGACCACGACGGCGCTAACGATGGCGACGATCGACCTCTTTTTCTGGTCATCCATAGCCGGCAACCCTAGAAGAATCCCGTTCGGGCAGCCCCTCGAACTGACGGCGGAAGCGACGCCACCCCTCACTCGACGGGTGCAAGCATTCACGCTGCAAGAAGCGCACATACTGAAAGTCCGCCGCGCTCAATGAAATCATCCGCTGAAACGCACGGCTGTGGTCGGTGGGCGATGGCCGGGATCTCCGCGGGCCGGTGTTGGCCCCGCCCAGGCGTGGAGGGCGAGTTGCGGCCTAGGCGGCCGCGGCGCGACTCGGGGTTACGATTACGGGTCTGCCACTGGATTCAGCCAGATGCTCGACCAACCTATTCGTGACCAGGCGCGATGGGACCGCGATCGCTGTCGTGTCGGCAGTGATGAAGTTCACCACGTCGCTGCCTATGGACCCGAAGTAGGTCTCGAGGTTCGACACTGCGCCGATCCGGTCGGTGCAGCGCATGCGGAGCTGATCGAGGGCTAGCGCTTCTGCTTCGTACCAGCCCAAATCCTCACCGTCGGCGAACTCTTGGATGTCTCGCTGAACGCGTTCGGTGATGACCATCAACACGCTGGCGGTGCCGCCGCCAGCCACGGCCTTGCGGGCAAGGTCGAGCGTCGCATCGCCACCCGGCGTCGGTTCGACGATCGTGAGCAAATGTTCTCGATTGGGCATTCCGGTCTCTTTCAGTGTGGGACACTGGCGACCACGTCGCCGTTGTCGTTTGCCATTGATTCGTTGTGTTCGTTCCAGGCGCTTTGGTTGACGTCTGAGCTCCACGGTATGGCAATGACGAGTTCCCATAGGTACTCATCAGGCAAGTCAGCGTGGGTGAGCAACAGCCGGTAGTAGATCGGTCCGAGGAGGCCGTCGAGGCTCGTTTCGACTTCTTCATCCGTAGCTGCTGGGCCCAGTACGTCCCGGACGAGGGCAGCCGCGACGGCGCGCCGGCGCTGCCAGAACTCGGCGAAGTGTTGCGCAAACTCGCCGTTCCGAGCGGCTTCACCGACCAATCCGGCGACCAGAGCGCCGAAATCCGTGGTCCGGCACAGTCGCACGATGTCCTTGACGAACATGAAGAGGTTCAGGCGTGGGTCGGGATCGATAGGGGATGGCCGCACGGCATCGCGGGCGAGGGCGTCTACGAGGTCGAGCGCAAGCTGCTCTTTCGAGGTCCAGCGGCGATAGAGCGTGTCTTTGCCCACCCGAGCGAGCTTGGCGATCTCCTCCATAGTGGCACCGGTGTATCCGTGTGACGCGATCACGGTGCGGGCAGCAGCCAGGATCGCCCGGTCGCGACTGGGATCGCGAGGTCGGCCGCGTGTTTCTGACATGGCTCACATTATAACCAAACGGTTTCGTTTGGTAAATCTCCCCGCAGCTTCTCGCGCTGGTGGCGGATGAGCCACCCGGACCGAATATCGGAGCATGTCTCCTGACGTGGAGCCGGCACAGTTCGGACCCAGGCACTGACGGTGTGGAGCGTCCTCGACCAGGAGCAGCGATCGAGCGCGGCGCCTCCCCATCGAGCCGGATCCATCGAAGCGGCATCGCCATGCCGATGGTCCGGGCGGGATTAGCGGCTGCGGTAAGGTCGGCGTCGAGCAATGAGGAGGTGACGTGCCGGGCGGATCGAAGTACGAAGGGTCGCGGGACAAGCTCGAGCAGTACACCGCGGCGGTCGACCAGAGCGAGAGCGGCACCGAGGTGAAGGGTGCCAAGAATCCCTACACCTCCCGCAACGGGCACATGTTCAGCTTCCTCGACAGTGATGGGACGATGGCGCTGCGGCTGTCGGACGAGCTGACCGCGGAGTTCCGCTCGCAGTTCGACAGCGGCGATGTCACCCAGTACGGCGCCACGATGCGCGGCTATTCGTCGGTGCCGGCCGAGTTGCTCGCCGACACCGAGGAGCTGGCCGGCTGGTTCGACAAGTCATGGACCTGGATCGGCACACTGCCATCAAAGCCGACCAAGAAGAAGTAGGAGCTACCGCCACAGCTCTCCTTGGACCAGGCCCTGCCCGGCCGCGCTTCTCGCTCGGTGACCAGGGGCTCGAGATGACAGCAACGGCCGTGCTCTTGACATGAGCATCGAGCGCGATCCGCATGCGGGGCCGGTTCCCGACGCGGCATGGCACCTCGATGCCGAGACTCGAGCTGACGCGGGTCGAACCCAGATCTTCAATGCCACTCGACCCGGTGGCATGGACGGCTGGACCATGGACCTCAGCCAGTACGAAACAGTTCGGGACGTGATCCTCGATGTCCTCGACTCGGACGCAGATGACGAAGGAACCGTAACCCTCAAAAGACGTGGTCGCCGCGGCCCATGCGCGCCTCGGGCACCACGAGTCATTCCGCAACGGCCGGCTCACCAACTACGTCCGCTGCACCAAGACCGACATGGAAGCCCGCTGCGAGATCGAACGAGTGCCCGGCTCGAAGCCGCAACGCATCAACCGCTGGCGCAATGCGTAGTGGACGGGTGGGCCCCGCCGCCGTCGAGCCGTGCCGTCCGTGTCATGCCCCGCAAGAGCGACCTCCGAGCGGCGATCAACCTCGGATGCCAGCGATCGCGTACCGTGAGCCGCGGGATGCCACATACATGAATCACGAACTCTTCGATCGGTTGCGCGACCTCGAACTACCCGACCGTCACTATGCCGTGTTCGGCAGCGGCCCGCTGCTGGTGCGAGGCGTCATCGAGCACACAGCTGACGTGGACGTCCTCGTTCGCGGGCCGGCCTGGTCGGTTGCTTTGCGCCACGGACGGCTCGTTCACCTGAGCAAGTTTGACGTCGACATCGTCGACGCTGGAGGCGGTCTCACGTTCGGACGTCAATGGGGGATCGGATTCTTTGACGTGGACAAACTCATCGACACCGCCGATGTCATCGATGGGCTTCGCTTTGTCCGACTCGAGCACGTGGTCACGTACAAGCAGATCGCCAACCGTCCCAAAGATCGAAAGCATCTTGCGGCGCTTGCGGCATCCGGCCTCATGCCGTAGCCGGTCGCGCTGTTCGAGCAGATGGTGGCGTCGTCGCTACGCCGCGGATGCCGGACACAGATCGAAGGCTGGAGGAGGTCGCGCCAAGAGTAACGGCCCGGCGATCGACAGCCTCATCCGATGTAGCCCGTGGGTGCCCGGGACTCGAACGCGAGTTGCCGTCATTTCCGAGACCGCAGATCAGCAGCGGCGGGGGTGCGCCGACATGTCGATGGCGCTCCGTTCATGGTGCGTAATCTCAGCCCGACCGGGAGCAAGGGAGCGTGGATGTCGATCGAGGCGCTGAGCCACTTTGACTTCTCGAGGTGGGACCAGCCAAACCCGTCATCTGAACCTCGAGAGTTGCTCGAGGAGTGGCTCCGCTATCAGCGGCATGAATTCATTCGGAAGTTGCGTGATCTTACGCCGCAGGGTCTCGTGACCTGGGCGGTACCTCCTGTGGAGCTGTCGGTGCTGGGCCTCGTGCGACACATGACGCAGATAGAGCACGGCTATCTTTCTTGGGGGCTCGGTGGCGGTGATCGGGCGTCCATCTACGGCGAGGACGACTTTGCGGGCGGGTCGGTCGAGACGGTTGATGAGGATCTGCGGCGGTATTTCGCCGAAGTCGAGAGAGCCAACCAAGCGATTGCCCACCTGCCGGTGCTCGAATCGGAGGGCCTCGGTCATGGACGGCCACTTCGGGCGACGCTGGTGAAGATGATCGACGAGTACGCCCTTCACGCCGGGCAAGCCCACATGATTCGGTTTGCGGCCCTCGGAGAGATGATTCGTTAGGTCTGCGCTCGCTACCGGGCCCGCCGGCGGTAGCAGAGTGACGTGGAACATACTGGTAGGTCAACCGATTCGCGACCCCGGTGGGTGGTCAACCCGAGGAGCACGGGGACTGGGGGCGCGGTCGAGATCTTGGGCAGCGATCAGCCGGGCTAATGCATCGGATTTCACCGTGCCGACGCCCAGGATCGTGTTCTCCGCCGGTAGAATGCGCAGACCATGACTTGGCTGATCGTATTGATCGTGCTGGCCATTGGCGCAGTCGCCGTGCTGTTGATGCTTCGGCTCGTGGCCGACCGAGGCGGCTTCAAGGAGGGTGACGCCGGCGAATCGGCCGGTCAGGTGGTCGCACAGATGGCGGCGTTCCGTATGGACGATGCCGGCGACCGCGCTGCGTGGGACGGTGTTGAGCGCCTCAAGGGCGTCGAGGGCAATGATGGGGGCGGCGCGTAACGCCAAGCCGGAACCGAATGCTTAGATTCGCTCCGACGTGCGTAACGTGACGATCACCTGGAGGGGCGCTTTCACCGACCCGGAGTTCATCCGGGTGCACGACGCTGCGTTCGGGCTCGATCGGCCGGTCGACAAAAACTGGGCGTATCGGAACGCCGTCGAGGCCTTCAGTCTCGGATGGGTCACGGCCCGCATTGACGCCGAGCTGGTTGGCTTCGCCAACGTGCCGTGGGATGGGGGAGCGCACGCCTGGCTGCAAGACGTGGTGGTGACCCCGGCCCGGCAACGCCAGGGCATCGGCCAGAAGCTGGTCGGCCTCGCCGCCGAACAGGCTCGGAAAGCCGGATGCGAATGGCTCCACGTCGATTTCGACGACGACGCGGCAGCGTTCTACTTCCAAAGCTGTGGCTTCACACCCACCAATGCCGGTCTTCTCGCACTCTGACCCGATGTCGACTTTGTCAAACCCGGCTCAACCCTCATGAGCCGGCCGGCTGGTCGGACAGCACAACCGGAGCCTTCGGTTTGGGTGATGGAAACCGAGCGGGTGAGACTCGGGGATGGACATCGAGCCATCTCGACAGATGCTCGGCGATGTGTGTGATGGAGTCCATCTCCCAGGGTGACTCGACAAGGATCCACCGAATCCGTAACGCCGGGTACTTCATGAGCGGACACATCGATTGGCTTGGCGTGCCCCGCAGTGACGTGGGATCGTATTCCCGTGGATCCGGAGCAACGTCGCCGGTTGGCCGTCGCGTCTCTGAGAGGTTATGCCCACGGCCCAGATGCGCCAACAGAGGCAACGGCCAGGGCGCTCGCCGCCGCGAGAGCGGCGCAGTCGGTCGTGCTGGTCGAAGGGATCAGCGACCAGATCGCGTTGGAGACGTTGGCAGGTCGCGTCGGACAGGACCTGGTGGGCGAAGGAATCGTGATCGTCCCGATCGGGGGCGCATCGGAGATCGCACGCTACCTTGCCATGTTTGGCCCCGACGGCAGAGCTCTACCCATCAGTGGACTCTGTGACGCCGGCGTCGAGCACCTCTTTCGACGCCGCCTGGCCGCCGCGGGCCTCGGTGCGCCGCGGAATCGGAGCGAGATGGAGCAACTGGGATTCTTTGTCTGCGTGGGAGATTTGGAGGAGGAGCTCATCCGTGCCTCCGATCGCGACGCGATCGAGGCACTTCTCGAGTCTCAGGGTGATCTCGGCGCCTTCCGGACGCTGCAGAGGCAGCCGGAATGGCGCCATGAAGCGTTCGAGTCGCAGATCCACCGGTGGTTGCGTGCCGGGGCCCGTCGCAATCTCCGCTACGCCCGGCTCCTCATCGAGTCGCTCGAGCCGGACCGGCTGCCGCGACCGTTGACCGCTTTGCTGGCGCATGCGAGTGCCGTCGCCTAGAGGGGATCTGCTGGTGCGCGGGGCCGGTCCGCCAGACCGTACCTGCCAGCATGCCGCTCAGGGGCCGAATCACACCCAATTCGGCGATACTCATCCCATGACCCGCTACGTAGCGCTGCTCCGAGGGATCGGTCCCGGAGACCCGAGGATGCGCAATGAGAACCTCCGTGCCGTGTGCGCGGACCTCGGCTTCGCCAACGTGGCCACGGTCATCTCTAGCGGCAACATCGTCTTCGATGTTGCCGGGGGAGAGCCCGCCGAGATCGAGGCCCGGCTCGAGTCGGCCTGGCCGGAACGGCTTGGCTTCCAGAGCACGACGATCCTGCGGAGCCAGGCGGAGCTGAAGGCCCTCGCGGATCTCCGGCCGTTCGGTGAGCTGAAACACGGGAAGGACACGTACCTGCTCGCGACGTTCGCCAAAGGACGTCTGCCGATCGAGTTCGACCCGCCGCACCGACCCGCCGATGAAGCCTTTGAGGTCGTGAGGGCCACCGATCATGAGCTGTTCACTGTCTCTGATACCACGGCGGCAAAGACGCCCGACGTGATGGGCTGGCTGGAGAAGCAGTTCGGCACAGAGATCACGTCGCGCACCTGGCTCACGGTGCACCGGGTCCTGAGAAAGATGGGCTGAGCTGCAGCCTCGCGATCTTCGTCGTCACGAACCGTACCGATTTCGCTCGGGCGTCCACGGGCGGCGTCGGCCGGTCCTGGCCTCCCCGCAGCGCTATGCCACGGATGCGACCTGTGACCGCAATGACCGGCAGTGGAGCGTGGCTCCCAGAGCGGCGGACGCGCCAAATGGCGAACTCTGAGAGCGCATCACGGGCGCTCCTCCGATCAGCGGAGACAGGGTGCGTTGGGTGGTGCGTGCCGGCGAACGGGGGAGCATTGGCAACCGCCTGCGACCAGATCGCGATACGTCGCGAAACACGTGGTACCCGTCGCGGTCGTAGGCCTCACGGTGGCTCCAGCCGGCAGGCCGTCCTCAGACGGCAATCGTTGCGCAAGGCACTACCGATTGTCAGTTCGTCCAATGTTGGGCGAGGACGACAGCAGATCGGTGGTCTCGACGGTGAGCCGGGAACAGTCCCGTCGATGACCGTCATTCCCGCTACGCCAAGCCGACCCGACAAGATGAAATGGGAGTGCGTGCCTGCCCACGAGACCGTTCGCCGGGTGCTTCACCACCGTAACAAGGCCTTGATCACCGCAGGTCGAGCAGATCGCTCGCGGTCGGTGAACAAGCCGGTCTCTAGGGCTCTCGCTCCATCTCGAGCTGGATATCGGCCTCGGTGATCGGACGTTGGGCGTATACGGTCCAGGCGTTGAGGACAAGCCCGACCCCCCAACCACCCAACGGCCATATTGGCCAGAAGTAGCCACCACCGGACGCTGCCCAGATGATCACGAGGAGCGTGTTGACCACGACGTACACGGCAAGGTGATTGCGGAAGTCCCGCTTTGCCTTCACGCGTTTGACTGCCGCTTCGCGGCGGGCATCCAAGTCTCTCATGTGCGCCCCCTCCAGGACGACGATACTTTCTTGCAGCATGCAGCATCTGGGAGGCGGGCCGCAATGGTCCTAGGTCCCGAAGGTGGTTGGATTGTGCGTCCCGAATGCCAGGCGGGTGGGCTCAATGGAGCAGCGCAGGGACCTCGTCTGGTGCGCGATCCAGCCCACGATCCACCTCCTGGTGCGATCGAAATGGGGGTGGATCGACAAAGTGGGATGGAGCTCCGGCAAGGCCGCTGGAGCCAGCCGACCAGAGCGCTTGCGTGCGGCACCAGAAGGCGATCGCGGGAACGCTGCTGCGGAGGGGTCTGAGGCGCTTGTTCCCGAGTCGGTAGGGGATACGTGGGATGCCTCCGCGACCCGGGATCAGAAGGACTACGATCGGATTATCGACGAGAACGGCCCTGTGGCACGGCAAGCAGACCCAACCGTGGGCGGCCAGCCGAAGAGCAAGAGTCGCAGGAAATGGGTCATATTGGGGATCGTCGGGGTCCTGCCGGTCGCATACGTCATCCTCACGTTGCCGAATTGGCTGCTGTTGACGAGAGGTGACCTGGTCGACATAGGTGGCCGCTCGATGTTCATCAGCTGCCAAGGTTCGGGAACACCCACGGTGGTTCTCGAGCATGGACTCGATTCTGTGGGCACCGACTGGAGCGAGGTCCAGGACGCCGTGGCCGAAGACACCCGGGTCTGCTTCTATTCGCGAGCCGGGATGGGTTTCAGTGGAAGGGCAGACGAGCCGGTCCGGACAGCACAGGATGCGGCCGACGATCTGACACTATTGCTCGAAGAGGCAGAACTCGCCGGCCCCTATGTCCTCGTTGGGCACTCTTTCGGCGGGTTAGTCGCGCGTCTGTACGCCGATCAGCACTCCGCGGACGTAGTGGGAATGGTGTTGGTCGATACGAGCCATGAGGAGCAGCTCGCCCGGTATCAGGAGCGCCTCTCCGCCGAGGCGTGGGCCATCATGTCCCAGGTTCAAGGCGACAACGCCGAGAACATGGATCTGGCCGCGAGCGGCGAGGAGGTGGCAAAGGCCGGCGGGCTCGAAGATCTCCCCCTCGTCGTCATCAGAGCCGAAGCCGAGACCGTCGCAGCCGAAGACGTAGGCGTCCCACAGGCCATCGTTGACGAGGTCAACCGGGTAACCAACGAGTTGAAGCCGATTCTGCAGCAAGACCTCGCCGAGCAGTCGACCAACAGCGAGCTGATCATCGCCGAGGGCAGCGGACATTTCGTTCACCTAGATCGGCCCGATGTCGTGATCGACGCCATCCGGGGTCTGCTGTCACCGTGAACGCCTCCAGCTAGGCGTCTTACGCATACGAGGGGCTTGCTGCTCCCTGAGAGGCACCGCGGATAGGGCGAATGGCAATAGAGCCCGGCAACGCTGCGCGTTCCTGGAGCGGGTGCCGTGGCGAGGGGACCCTTCGGGGGAGGGCGGGCAATCACGGTCGTCTGGCGAGAGAGGCCTGCGCCTATCTGCAGACGCCCGAGTATGCAGCGCCACAAAACTGACAACGACAACGTCGTTGCGTGTCACTCGGTTTCGCGACCGCGGAGGGTGGTGGCTGAGATATCGGTGGTGACCGCGGGATTCCCCTGAGGCTGTGTGCACGAATTGCGCGAATCGCGACACTGAGCGTGATGTCTACGGCTCTGCTGCGCGTCGAAGGACTCAGTGCGGTTGGGATCGACACGGATCGCGGTGCTTTGCCTGGACGGTTCTTCGTTCATCGTTCAGCGCCAGCCCAAGGGGCAGCAGTGGTCCGGCCGAAGGGTCCTTTGGCTCTGGCCGGCGGCCGACGTACCTCCACACAATTGGATGAATTGCCCGACATTCGGGCCGGGCGCGAGCAGATCGGAGTCACCATGACAGACGGTCATGCCCCTCCAGCAACCTTGACTGCGGACGGTGCGCCAGATCGCCAGAGTCCAAGCCGCCGCAGGACACGTCCATCGCATCGGTTGCATATCGACCACGTGACCAAGCGCTATGGGTCAACCACGGTGGTCGATGACCTGTCGTTCACCGTCGAGCCGGGGCGGGTGACGGGGTTCCTTGGCCCCAACGGTGCTGGCAAATCGACCACGATGAAGATCCTCCTTGATCTGGCATCAGCGGATCGGGGTGCGGCCACGGTCGGGGGGAGCCGGTATCGGGAACTGGCCGATCCAGTTCGGACCGTTGGGGTGCTCATCGAAGCGAACGCGTTCCACCCCGGGCGCAGCGGACGGAACCATCTGCGTATCCTCGCTGAGGCGGCCGGCATCCCCTTTGACCGGGTCGAGGGTATGCTGGAGTTGGTTGGCCTGGTCGACGCGGCCGACCGGCGCGTCGGTGCGTACTCGCTAGGGATGAAGCAGCGCCTCGGGCTCGCCGGCGCTCTGCTCGGCGATCCGCCCGTGCTCGTCCTCGATGAGCCCGGCAACGGATTGGACCCTCAAGGGATCCGCGAGTTGCGCGAGCTGTTGCGGGCGCGGACGGCCGATGGCGACACCGTGTTCGTCTCGAGCCACCTCCTCGCGGAAGTAGAGCACCTCGCCGACGACCTGGTCGTCATCAACCGCGGCAAGCTCGTTGCGAGCGGTCCACTCGGCGATTTGCAACAGACCGCATCGCTGGTGCGGACCGCCTCGTCCGGCACCCTCAAGACGGTCCTCGAGTCCGCTGGGGGTGTGGTAGAGATGCGGAATCCCAACTCGTTGGTGGTTCGTGGCCTCCCGATCGATGAGATCGGCGAGCGCGCATACCACGCCGGGGTGACGCTGCATGAGCTGTCGCCACATTCGGGGTCTCTCGAAGAGCTCTTCTTGGACTGGACGGGGGGCCCCACCGGCCACGACTCCAATCGGCCAGAAAGCGAGGTCGCCAAAACATGACTTGGTCACGGCTCGTACGAGCCGAACTTCGCAAACTCAGCAGCACCAGGATGCCGTTGACGTTCCTCGTCGTGCTGATTGCGATTAGTGCCATCAACGCCGTCGCGGTGGTCTTCGGTACGGATATGGATGGCAGCAAGACGTTCATCGCCACGGCCGATGAACAGCAGTCGCTGATGGCGTTTGCGGCGAATGCGATGATGATCGCCGGGTTGTTCGGCGCGATCGCGGTCGCGCGTGAGTACGGCAACGGTACCGTCGTCCCTACGTTCCTGACTGAGCCCCGTCGCTACCGTGCGGTCTCGGCTCAGTTCGCTGCCGTGGCGCTCGGCGGCGGTCTGGTTGGCTTCGTGGGGGCCGCCCTGACCGTGGCGGCCGTGGCGTTGTCTCTCCCCGTTACCGAGTTCGGTTTCCTGGTTCCCGCCGGAGGAGTGGCTCGAGTGATTGCGGCCTCCACGTTCGGCGGGGCGACAGGTGCCCTGCTCGGGGCCGGCATCGGTGCGGTTGTTCGCAACACCGGGGGCGCGGTCGCCGGAGCCGTTCTTGCGCTTGTGATCGCACCGCCGCTCGTCGTTCAGCTTGCCACGGAGGCTACTTCGTGGGTTCCCAACACGCTCAATACCGTGGTTTCTGGTGTCACCGATGAGGTAGGCGTCCTCGCTGCGCTTGCTGCGCTCGCCGCTTGGGCAATCGTGCCGGCCGCAATCGGGCTCGTTGCAGTTCAGACACGAGACGTCGTGTGACCTCGCAACCCGTCGACACCAGGGAAGCAGGAACGCGGTGCTCACCGGGAACAACTCCGGCGTCCTTCGCGGAAGCTGAACCCGCACGGAATGGCACTTCCGGGATCGGCCTAGTGGTCACTGAGCTTGTCCATGGGGGAGTGGGGAACCCGGGGATGCGGGGAGAGCGTCGTATGCTCGGTCGGTGATGAAGGGTGCCGTGAGATTCGTACCTTCTCAAAGTCCTTGGTGTGCCGGACCAGATCCTCCATGTTCGCTCCAACGTCATGGCTACCGGCGACTCCGGCGAACTCACACTGGGTCGAGGAACCGCCTGGCGATCGCTTCTACGACCTCGGGGTCGTCGTTCCAGATCGGATCGTCAACTCGAGGCATGTGGAAGACGATGTCGGTGAAGCCGATGGCCTCGTACGTCGTCACGAATTCCTCGAACGTACCGATGCTGGCCAGCGGGCGGGCGTCGGTGTTTCCGATCAGGAAGATGCGATCGATCGCCTTTGGGTTTCTGCCGATCGTTCTGCATGTCGACTCGAGATGGTTGAGCTGGGCAACTACAGCTCGCTCCGTGCCGGCTGCTGTGAGGTCCTCGCGCGATGTGTCGCCCCAGGTGATCCAAGCATCTGCGAAGTGGGCAACGACATCGAGTGTGCGTGCTCGGCCGGCGGCTATCGCCAGCGGCAGTCGGGGACGCTGCACGCAGCCGGGGGAGAGGCGCGCCTCGTTGACGGCATAGAACGTTCCTTTGTGGTTGCGGACGTCGCCGCGAAGGAGCCCGTCGATCAGCGCGGCCGCCTCGGCCAGTCGCTCTGCCCGTTCCGCCGGCGTGAGGCGCACCTGGCCAAGTGCGGTGGCGTCGAAGCCGGTGCCGCCGGCTCCCAAACCCAACGTGAACCGACCGTCGGAGAGGTGGTCGAGCGTCATGGCGTCCTTGGTGAGGGTGAGTGGATGCCGGATGTTCAAGTTTGCGACCATCGTCCCGAGCCGAATCCTGGTGGTGTGTGCGGCAAGCCCGGCGAGCCAGGGATAGGTGGCATGCCATGGCCGATCCTGATACCGCCGCCATGAGAGGTGGTCGTACACCCACACGTGGTGATACCCCAGACGCTCCAGCCGTTGAACGAGCGCGACCGTTTCGTGCCAGGGATCGGTTGGCAGCAGCAACACGCCAATACGCACAGGCCCATCGTACGAATGGGATGATCCTGCCGCGAGCGGACTTCAGCCGGCGTTGGCGGCTAGTGCGGCTTCGACCCTGGCGCGATCGGCAGCCTCTCCGCCCAGATATGGGGATGGAACATGAGAGTACGGCATCAGAGTGGCCCTGGGGCCTCGACTATCTGGAAGCCGTGACCGCCTTCCTGCGGCGGTGCGGGAGGCTCAACCAAAGCACGGTTCCGCCCATGTGAGATTCGTAGCCACGCGTCTGAGATTGCTCCAACTTCAGTGTGATCGGACACGTGATCGGGGAACCTTTCGGACACGCCAACACATAAAACTTTACATAACGTAGATTATGGGACATTGAGCTTCTGGCGCGGCAACAGCGGTAGCGTGGTCCTCATGCCCCTCCCGCGGGCTGTGGCCCGGTTCAACAAGCGCGTCTCGAATCGATTCATCGAGCCGATCGCACGCCTCAGCCCGGGTTTCGCGGTCGTACATCATGTCGGGCGCAAGTCGGGACGTTCGTTCACGACGCCCGTGAACGCGTTCCGCGCAGACGGCGCATTCATCATCGCGCTCACGTACGGACCCTCGGCCGACTGGGTGGAGAACGTGGTTGCTGGCGGCGGGCGCCTCGAGATGCGCGGCATGTCGAATGCGATCCAATCGGCCGAATTGGTCGGGCGGGCCGTCGCCTGGCCCCATCTACCCCATTTGGTCAAATTGGCGCTCAGACTGCTCCAGGTCCACCACTTCTGCCGGGTGTCACTGGCCGGGTAGATAACGTCACAGTGACGCAAATATCCGCGGTGCACGTGTTGGCCGACCCCGGCGACGGCAGAGGACTCGGCGACTGAGCGTCAATGCGCGCTGCCGGGTGGCACGTGGCCCGACCCCAGACACTTCTGGCCGGGAGCCAAACCTCGTCCTCTGGCACTGGTGTCCCCCGCCGGCCTCCTAACACCTCAATCCAGATTGTGGCTTCCCGGCCGGCGCCCGGCGTGGTACCTTCCGCGCAACGACTATTGACAGCGATGGGCCTGGTTGGCTCGTCGAACCGATTGCCACGCAGAGTGACGTGCCTACTCAATTCGCCCTGACCGGACGGTCCGCGTTTGCGGGGATCTCCACGGAACGCTTCCAGCCACGGCGTCCTGCGCCAGAACGGTGGCAGATGTGAATCTGCCCTCACTGACGATTCCCCGCCAGAAACCCGCGCCCGCAGCCACCGCGCCGGATCCCGTGGTGCCGCCGGGCGATTTTGTCCCCGGGACCGATGATCCGGCCCGGCCGCCGGCTCGCTACGTCCGGTCGCCCGCGTTTGTGCTCTCGCTCATCGTCGGTGCGGCGTTCACGCTGCTCGGTTTTATGATCCCGGCGGTCCTCGACGACACCGCCGCCGGCGTGGTGGGCGACATCGTCGACTACACATCGACGTGGCCTGATCTGGCCCGGGCGGCGCCCGTTGTGATCTCGTTTGTGACCTTGCTGGTGGTGGGCTTTTCGCTCAACGTATGGCTGTTGATCACCGGTCGTTTCCGCCGCTGGCTGTTGATGAACGCGGCAGTCGCACTCTCCTCCGTCCTGGTTGCGATCCTCACCACGACGCTGCACTCGATTGCCTCGGGTCTCGGCTTCGAGCGCGACGGCACAACCATCTTCCAAGCGGGCGCCGCCAATATCGTGGCGGCGACCACCTTGCTGCGGCCGTGGATCTCCGGACGGCTCTTCCGCTGGCTGGTTCTGGCATCGGGGATCGTCGCGTTCGGCGGCGTTCTGTCCGCCGGCTTCGAATCACCGTGGCTGGCCCTGCCGTCCTTTCCGATGGCAAACGCCCAGGCACAGTTGTCCGGGGCGGTCGCCCTCGTTGGCGTGGGGATAATGGCGGGGTCTTTGGTCGCTCTTGCGTTCAAAACGCCCAACCAGTCGGCAACCGCGCCCGAGGTCTGTGCCGGCCTCAGCCGCCATGGTCTGAACCCGGTGAGGGTGCGCCCGGCCCGGGTCGACGCTCGCGGGTCGCGCCCGTGGCGGGCCGAGTTGGACGACGGGACCAGACTGTTCGTCAAGACCCTGACGGTGGAACAGCGCGCCGCTGACCTGCTCTTTCGGCTGTGGCGGCTGATCACGTTGCGTCGCTCCGGCGACCGCGAACCGTTCCCAACGCTGCGGCGCGCTGTTGAGCATGAGGCGTTTCTCGCGCTGGCGGCTTGCTCGCGGGGAATCCGGGCGCCCTGGCTGCGGGTGGTAGGCGAACTTTCCGAAGGCTCATATCTGGTGGCGTATGAAGAGGTTGTCGGGCGACCTCTCTCCGATTTCTCTCTCGCCGAGACTTCGGATGAGCTGCTCGAGCGGGTTTGGCAGCAGCTCGTGGGGCTCCGAGCTGCCGGTATCGCCCACCGCGACCTGCGCCTCGCCAACATCATGGTTGACCATTCCGGCGAGGTGTGGATCGTGGACTTCGGGTTCGCCGAGCTGACGACCGAACCGGAACTGCTCGACCGTGACATCGCCCAGCTCCTCGCAGCTACCGCATCCGTGGTCGGGGTCGAGCGAACGACTCGGGTGGCCTTGGCGACAATTGGTGACGAAGGTCTCGGGGCCGGCCTCGGCTGGTTGCAACCGCTGACCTTGGGTGCCGCCACCCGGGCGTCGATCGGTAGCGATCGCAACGTCCGTCGCCTCCGAGACGAGCTCCAGGCCTCGGCCGGTATCGAGGACGTCGTCGTCCCCGAGCTGAAACGAATCACATGGCGCCAACTAATCGTGGTCGTGACGCTCGCGGCGGCCGCGGTGCTGATCGCCGGCCAAATCTCGGACTTCGGACTGCTGTGGAGCAATGTATGGCAGATCGACCTGGCCCTGATGGGCCTGGTGCTGGCTGCCTCGACCGCCACCTACATTGGCGCCACGATCGGGGTCATGGGCGCGATCGCCCAGCGGATCCGTTTCCTGCCGACCCTCGCGGCCCAGCTTGCCTCGTCGTTCACGAATCGCCTGACACCAGCCCGGCTCGGCGGCATGGCCACCAACGTGCGCTTTCTCGTCCGTCGGGGTATTCCGGCTCCCACTGCGGTATCGGCGATCGGCCTCAACACCCTCGTCGGTGTCATCGTGCATGTGGTGATGATCACCACGGTTGCCTTTGCGGTAGGCCGCTCCCCCACCGAAATGGGAGTCCCTACGCCATCGGGCCGGACGATTCAGATCATCGCGGCGGCGGTGCTCGTCCCGTCGGTGCTCACCTTCCTCACTACACCGGGCCGTCGCCTGGTGCAGATGCACCTGCTACCCGCCTTGCGCACCGCGCTGCAGTCAATCGTCGAAGTCATCCGCCGCCCGGTGCGCCTCACGCAGCTCTTCGTAGGGTCCTCCATCGTGACCGGCGCGTACACCATGGCGATGGTGTGGTCACTGGACGCCGCTGGGAGCGACATCGGGTTTGCCCCAGCCGCTTTCGCCTATCTGGCAGGTTCGGCGGTGGCCACAGTTGCGCCCACGCCCGGCGGGCTGGGGGTGGTGGAGGCCAGCCTGGTGGCGGTGTACACCGCTGTCGGTGTCCCCGCCGAGATCGCCATCCTGGCGGTTGTTCTATTCCGGATGGCCACCTACTGGCTACCGATCCTGCCCGGCTGGATCGCTTTGACGTATCTCACCAAGACTCGCCAGGTATGAGGTAATGGGATCAGAGTTCCTCGGTCCGGTGTCCTCCTGATTCAACTGCGGCATGCGGCCGGGTCGAGCTCTGGCAGGCTCAGACCGGCCAGCATCTGGAAACCACACAGGCGCCTCAGGTGCTCGGTGGACGGGTTCTCTCCCCTACCCATCACCCCTTGCTGAATGGCAAATGCCGCCTGCTCGGCACCTTGGCGGCCCCAAGCACCGCTGTGATCATTCCAGGATTCCAGTTCCCGCCAGTCCATGAAAGCCTTGCGCGTGTCCTCACTCACATTGAATTCGACCCAGGCGTGGGCCAGCTCGTGTTCGAATACCCAGTCGCTGGGCGTGCCGCAGTAGGTGACCCGGGGCGGATCGAGTTGCGGCGAGAACAGTCCCTGATACCCGTCGCAGCTGTCTGACGATGCGGAGAACGTGACCTCGACCGGTGGCACCGTCAACCCGGCACCTTCGAACCGTCGGATCGCATCCTCTACCCGAGCTCTCAGGGCGGGGGCTGCGTCTGCAGCTACCGACGGCCGCCTGGCGGCTTTGGCAGCAACTTCCAGGACCACATGGTCTTGGGGATCCCGCTCCCCTACCCCGGCCGGCCCGACGCCCAGGGTGTTGATGACGTAGATCACTAGGGCGATTCCGAGACTGACGGTGATTCTGAGGGGGGTGTGGGCTGTGCGTGACATGCCCGCACCCTCTGACCTGGGGTTTCACCCGCCCTTTGCGGACGCCGACCCCGGCTAAAGGTCGAATTAAGGCCGGTCCTCTTGCCTGTTGGTGTTGAAAAGCGACTCCCCAAGGGAGGAATCCCGTGCGTACGCTTGAAACACGGCCGGCTCGGAGTGGAGAGATGAGATTCGGCCTGCTGGGTCCCCTCAGCCTGGACGGTCCCGAGGGTCCGATCGAGATCGCGAGCTACAAGCAGCGTTCGCTGTTGGCGCTGCTGCTGGTGAACGCCAACCAGATCGTCCCAACCGATCGGATCATCGACGCCCTGTGGGGCGAGGAGAGCGCTACACCCCGCCAAAACGCGCTGTGGGTGCATGTCTCCAACCTGCGGAAGGTGCTCGGTGGTGGCGAGAACGACGAGTCGATCGTGCTCACCCGCCAGCCGGGATACCTGGTCCAAACGGAACCGGGAACCCTGGACGTCGAGGAGTTCGAGAAAGCGGTCCGCCACGGACGGGAGTTGCTGAGCAGCGACCCGGCCATGGCCTCGATCTTGTTGGGCGAGGCGCTCGGTACCTGGCGCGGCCACGCATTGGAAGACTTCCTCTATGAAGAATGGGCCCAGCCAGAGATCACCCGGCTGTGCGAGCTGCGGTTGGAGGCGGTGGAGGCCCGCATCGACGCCGACCTGGCCCGCGGTCTCGCCCGGGAGCTGATCGGCGAGCTCGAAACCCTGGTGACCCAGCATCCACTGCGGGAGCCGTTCACCGGCCAGTGGATGCTGGCGCTGTTTCGGGCCGGCCGCCAGTCCGACGCGCTCCGCGCCTATGGGCACCTCCGCGCTCGCCTGGCCGACGAGCTGGGGATTGACCCCAGTGCCGAGCTTCAGCGTCTCGAGGAGCAGATCCTCACCGCCGATCCTGCGCTCGACGCCACGGCGCTGTTGCCGTGGCGTGGCCTGGAACCAGGCCTGGCGGTGCGCGGCTATGAGTTACGGGCAAAGCTCGGGAGCGGCCGCCACGGGGCCGTGTACCGGGCGTTCCAGCCGGCGGTAGGCCGCGAGGTGGCGGTGCGGGTGATTTCTGCCGAGCTGGCCAACGACGCGGATTTCATTAGGAACTTCGAAGCTGAAGCCCGCCTCGTCGCCGGTCTTGAGCATCCGCACGTCGTACCGCTGTACGACTACTGGCGCGAACCCGACGCGGCATACCTGGTCACGCGCTACATGGGAGGCGGCAGTCTGGCTGACGTCATCGACGACGGCTGGCTGGACGAGCCCGAAATCGTGCAGATGGCGGCGCAAGTTGGCGGCGCGCTGGCCGCGGCGCATGAACACGGCATGGTGCATGCCGATGTACGACCATCGAATGTGCTGCTCGACGACGCCGGAAACGGTTATCTGACCGACTTCGAGATCGCGGGTGATGCCGAAACGATGGCCGCCCACGACGGCGATTATGTGGCTCCTGAGCGGAGGGAGGGTGAACCCGCCACGCCGGCCAGCGACGTCTACGGCCTTGGTCGCCTGTTGCAGGACTCCGGTCAGCTCTCGCAGCCGGTGCAGCTCGTCCTCGATCAAGCAACCAGGGTCGAGCCGAGCCAGCGCTTTGCCGACGCCGGACAGATGCTCACTGCCCTTGCCCGGGCCGCCGGTGACCCGACCGCAAGTCCCGACCTCGATGCTGCCAATCCGTTCAAGGGGCTTCGGGCGTTCGACCAGCACGACGCCCACCTGTTCTTCGGGCGTGAGCGAATGGTTGAGCGGCTGGTGGCCCGTCTCGGCGGGAAAGGCAAATTCCTCGTTGTTGTCGGGCCGAGCGGGAGCGGCAAGTCGAGCGTCGTCAAAGCGGGGTTGATACCCGCGCTGCGGGCCGGCGCTCTCCCCCGCTCCGAATCATGGTTCATTGCCGACATGACGCCGGGCCGGTATCCCACCGAGATGCTGGCCGACGCACTCGAGTCGGTCGCAGTGGAGCAACCGATCGGTCTGGTCGATCGGCTGCTCGCCGACCACCGGGGTCTGGTGGACGTCGGGCGGGAAATGCTGTCCAACGACGGAGGCCAGCTCGTATTAGTCGTCGATCAGTTCGAGGAGCTGTTCACACACGCCGATCCGGCCGAGGCTGATCATTTCATCGAGCTGCTGACCACCGCGGTGACCCACCCGCACTGTCCCATCCGGGTGGTGGTCACCGTGAGAGCGGACTACTCGGACCGGCCCCTCAATCATCCGGAGATGGGACGGCTGATGCGGGACAGCACCGAGCTGATCAGCCCCATGACCACCGAGGAACTGGAACGTGCCATCCAGG
>JBFGLM010000010.1:0-112283 GCA_041576165.1 Acidimicrobiia bacterium | reverse complement strand
CCCACCTCTCTCGCAGATTGCACCGCACAGGTCGCTGCAATCTGTTCCAGGGGGCTGGCGGAGCCACCCCCTCGAGCTCCCCCATTTCCGGAGCCGGTGCGGAGCGCTCGTTTCACATCGCTCCCAGCCGGCCAGCTGGTCGCTATGGCCGTTGGGGTCCGGCTGTGGCCGTGGCTGTAGCTGTGGCTGAACCCGGCGGTTACAGCAGCGGCGTCACCAGGTCCGCCACGCGCTCCACGTCATCCGGATCGTGGGGGGCGGGGAGGTTGAAGATGAACTTGTCGACGCCGGCGGCGTGGAGCTCCTTGACCTCGGCGCGGACCGTCTGGGGATCGGCGGCCGGGTCGAAACGCATCATGTAGGAGCTCAGGATCTCGTCCGGGTCTCGGTCAATGTCGGCGCAGTGCTGATCGAGCACGGACCGTTTGTGGCGCCAGACGTCCAGCCCCACCGGCGGCGAGTTCCAGTGCTGGGCCCAGCGGGCAACCGTGCGAAGGGTCCGCTTCTCGCCACCGCCGCCGATGACGATCGGAGGGTGGGGGCGCTGCGGTCCCTTTGGTTCGTTACGAGCGGTCGTGAGCTGATAGTGGCGGCCGGCAAACGTCGTGTGCTCGTTGCTGAGCAGGCTCACGATGATTTCTACGCCTTCGTCAAACATGTCGAAGCGCTCGGTCAGGTTGTTACCGAGACTGATGCCGTACGCATCCGCCTCCTCCTGATTCCAACCGGCGCCGAGGCCAAGCTGAAACCGGCCGCGAGAGATGGTGTCGAGGGTGGCGGCCATATTGGCTGTCACCGCCGGGTGGCGATACGGCATACCGTTGACCATTGTCCCCACCTGGAGCCGCTCCGTGGCCTGGGTCAGTGCGGTCAACGCGGTCCAGCCTTCGAAACAGGGCCCATTTGAGTCCGAGAAGATCGGATAAAAGTGATCGAACACCCACGCCGAGGAAATCGAGTCCACCTCATCTGCCCGTTCCCAGGTCGCCAGCATGGCATCCCAGGTCGTGTCCTGCGGGTTGGTCTTTATCCCGATTTGCACGTCTTACCTCGCTTTCATCCTGCCGAGCTGTAGCCATAGCTGCACCTCAGTCGCGGGAGCCTTCACGAACCCGTCGTCGCTTGCTGAATCGCCCCCCACACCGTCGCCGGCTGCAAGGGCATATCGAGGTGCGTAACCCCGTACGGGTGAAGGGCGTCGAGAACAGCGTTGACGATCGCCGGCGGGGCTCCGATGCACCCGGCTTCCCCGGTGCCCTTGACGCCCAGCGGGTTCGACGGCGCCGGAGTGACGAGCCGGTCCAGCACGAACCGTGGCTGATCACCGGCGCGGGGAACCTGGTAATCCATGAGCGTGGAGGTACGCAGCTGCCCATCATCGGCATAGACGATGCCTTCGTAGAGCGCCTGGCCGATACCCTGCATCAAAGAGCCGTGGATCTGGCCCTCGACGATCATCGGGTTGAGGATGTTGCCGCAGTCGTCGACCGCAATGAGCTCCCGGAGCCGCACCTCGCCGGTCTCCAGCTTCACCTCGACCACCGCCGCGTGCGCCCCGTACGGGAACGTTTGAGCTCCGGGTGCGAACCATTCGTCCTCGGTCAGCGGCTCGCCGCGACTGCGGGCCTCGGCCGCCAACTCGGCATAAGTCATGCGCGCCCCGGGACTGCCGGCGACGGTGAACACGCCACCCTCGACCAGGATGTCCACACGCGCCGCCTCGAACAGCTCGGCTGCCAGCTCGGTGGCGCGCCGCCGTATGGCCGATCCGGCGTTGTACAAAGCGGACGCTCCCAGCTGGGCCGACCGGCTGGCCGACGTGCCGGCGCTGCGCGGCATCAGGGTGGTGTCTCCCTGCGCCACGGTGACGTTGTGACAGTCCATTCCGAGGGCATCGGCCGCTACCCGGGCCCACACCGTCTCGTGACCCTGTCCGCCGGATACCGAGCCTGTGTACGCGACTGCGGTCCCGTCGTCCGCCACTTCGATCCTTCCGTACTCGCCACCCTTCACCGGGCCGCCCGCCCGCTCCACGAAGGTCCCCAGACCGAAGCCGACCGGATCGCGACCTTCACGAAAGCGCTCGGCCTGGTCACGCCGGATGGCCGGCAGGTCGATCAGACCCAACGCCATCCGCAGGGCACCTGCGTAATCACCGCTGTCGAACAAGGCGCCCGGCACCGTCTGGTAGGGCCAGTGGTCGACGAAGTTCTTGAACCGGACCTCGATGGGATCGAGCCCGGCTTCCCGGGCGAAGGCGTCGATCGCCCGCTCGATCGCGTAGGCCGCCTCTGGCCGCCCGGCCCCCCGGTACGGGCCGGTAGGCGCCCGGTTGGTGGCCACGGTCTTCGTCTCCACCCGGAAATTCTGGATGTCGTACAGACCGGATGAAACGCGCCGGCTGAACGTGGTCACGTTGGCACCCACCGGGTAGGCTCCGACGTCGCCGATCATGGTGACGTGGCCCCAGCGGATACGGCCGTCGGCATCGCCTGCGAGCTGCACCGTCGTGTGCTGACCCCGGCCCTGGGTCCCGCCCTGCAGGTGCTCGCGGCGGGTCTGGATCCACATGACTTCGCGGTCGAGTCGCATGGCGGCCGCAGCCACGGCCGCGTACTCCGGATAGAAGGGTCCCTTCATGCCGAATGCGCCGCCGACATCGGGGATGTGCACCTCCACCGGGATGCCGAGCAACTCCTGGAGCGGCTCCTGCACGCGATGCGCTCCCTGCCCGCTGATCCACGTCTCTACCCCGCTGGCTGCCATGGGGCGGGCGAGGATGCCGAGCGGCTCGATCGAGGTCGGCCCCAACCGCTGGTTGACCACGGCAATGTCGATGCACACGTCGTAGGACCTGGCGTCGACGTCGCAGCCGATCACCGCTTCCTCGACCACATTGGTGCCGGCGGCGGGGTGGAGCAGCACCTCGTCTTTCAATGCCTCGAGAGGTGAGGAGACCGGCGGGAGCGGCTCGTAATCAACCCACACCAGATCGGCTGCGTCCGCCGCTGCCCGGGCGGAGCCGGCGACCACGATCGCAATCGGCTCGCTCACGTAGCGAACCGTTTCCCGAGCGAGCGGTGGGCGGGGCATCGGCGCAAACTCGACGCCCGGCCACGTGAATGGCTGGTCGGCCAGATCCAGCTCAGCCGCGGTCCACACGCCCAGCACGTCCCGGGTGGCGATCGCGTCACTCACATCGACCGAGGTGACGCGGGCGTGGGCTTCCTGACTGCGGACGAAGGCGGCGTGGAGCGTTTGTTCGCCGGCCAGGTCGGCGATATAGCGGCCGCGGCCCGTGACGAATCGAGCGTCCTCGCGTCGAAGGTCAGCGGTGGGGCGCTGGACCGGATCGGTCACGGCCGCGCCGACCTGCAATCGATTTCTGGCATCGAGCTGCACGCTACCACCGCGAACCTGGTCGGGCCGGTGGGAATCAGCGGCGGAATGCCGCCGAAATCAGGTGGCGACCAGATCGAGCTCTTCGAACTTCTTCAAGACGTGCGCCTTGGCCAGCGCCACTTCATCGTCGGCCGGATCACGGGGGAAGGGAAGATCCACCGTGATGTCGTCCTCAAGCTTGCCACCTTTGCTGAACACCAGGATGCGGTTGGACAGCTCGACCGCCTCACCGACGTCGTGGGTGACGAAGACGATGGTCTTCTTGGTCGCCTCCCACATGTCGTGCAGTTCCCGCCGGAGGGTACGAGCGGTGATGGCATCCAGATGGCTGAACGGTTCATCCATGAACAGCACGTCGGGCTCGACCGAGAAAGCACGGGCGATCCCCACCCTCTGCTGCATACCGCCGGACAGCTCACCCGGGTACTTGTCGCCCTTGTCGCCCAACTGCACCATCTCCAGATAGCGCTGGCACCGTTTCTGGACCTCGTCATTCTGCTCCGGCTGCACGAAGAGCAGGTTGTCGGTGACGGTGCGCCACGGCAGCAACCTGGCCGCCTGGAACACGTACCCACGAAGAGCGTCGCGGCCGTCCTGGGTGATTGAGCACACACCCGAGGTTGGGGTTTCGATCTGGCTCATGATGTTGAGCAGGGTCGACTTACCGCAGCCGGAGGGTCCAACGATGGAAACGAAGACGTGCCCGCCGATCTCGAGGTTGACATCCTCCAGCGCAACGACCTTGTCTTTGCCGAGCCCGAATTCCTTGTGGAGATGCTCGATCCTGATCTCAGCCATGTCCGCCTCCCTGATCCTCGGCCTCGAACTCTTCGAGGAACCCTTCGACCTCGCTCTCGATCATGAGCGTCGCCGTACCCATCGTGCCACCCATCCCTGGCGCCTCGAACGCCTGCTCCACGACTTCGCGACCCGATGCGTCCGGCCGCCACCTGAAGACCCGGCGGGACATGCGCTCGAAAACGAGCTTCTCCAGCAGAATCGCGAAGATCACGAAGAACAACGCATAACCGACCACCCCGTGTGCGCGGTGAGCGTCGTACCAGAACTTGATCGTCCACCCGGCGCCGTCCTGCCCACCGAACACCTCGGAGATCACGAGGCCCTTCCAACCGATCGAGAACGCATAACGTATGGCCGCGAAGAAATACGGCATCATCGACGGGATGAGCACGTGGCGGATCGTTCCGGCTCGATCCACGCCGAACGCCTGGGCCATATCGAACAGCTCGCGCGGCGTGTTGCGGACACCCTCTCGTACGTTGACGATGACGAACGGGATGCCGGCGAGGATCACTGTCAGGATCGGACCGGTGCTCCCGAACCCGAACACGAGGCTGAGGAACAACGCCCATCCGAGGGCCGGCATGGCGAGTATGGCCATGATCCAGTCGTGCCAGAAAGCGTCCCATGCCTTCGACAGACCCATGGCGATGCCGAGACCCGTACCCACAACGAGGGCGATCAAGAATCCCGTTCCGAGCCGGAACAGCGATCTCCCGAACGTCGTGAACACGTCCACCCGCGAGAGCGGACGGACGTCGTCGACGAACGGCGCGCGTAGCTCATCCCACATCACGCCCACCACTTCTTGGGGAAGTGGCAAGACGTCGACCGCAAACGGCCAGACGGCTCGCACGACGCCGATGGCCGCATACCAGAATGCGAGTACGGTGATCGGGAAGAGGATCCGAGCCGCGGCCGGTGACTTCAGAGCCGAGACCAGGCCGCCGGTGGATTGCGGCGGGCGGGAGGTCGGCACATTGCGTGTTGCTGTAGTCATGACGCTCCTTCCCTACGCCGCTTCCACGGCCTGGCGCCAGCGGAAGTAACGCCGTTCGAACGCCTGCAGCACAACCTTCTCCAAGAACAGAGCGAACACGAAGAAGATCAGGATCCAGGTCAGCACCTCGTCGTTCTGGAACAAAACCTGGGACACCCGCAGTTCGAACCCGAACCCAGACGACGATGCGAACACTTCTGTGAGCACAGTGACCTTCCATGCGATGGAGAATCCAAAGCGAAGACCTGTGAATAGGAACGGCGCCAAGTGCGGCAACACGATATGACGCTGGGCGGCGAAGTTTGAGACGTGAAACGCCTTACCCATGTCGAGCAGATCCTTCGGAAGCGACTTGACACCTTCGTAGACGTTGACTGTGACGAGTCCAAACGTCGTCAGGATGATGGCGATGAACGGGCCCCAAGGCCGATTCCCGAAGATGATGGCGGTTATGAGCACCCAGATGAGTCCGGGTGCAGTCAGGCTGATGAGGGTCGCGTCTTTGAAGTAACTCTCCCACCAGCGGTTCTGCGAGATCACTCCAATGATCGTGCCGACCAGGAAGGAGAGACCAAAGCCGACGAACAGGCGCACGAGCGTGGATTGGAAGGCGGGCAGCACCCTCCCCTCCGACCACAACTCGCCAAATGTTTGGATGATCCGGATCGGGCCGGGAAGAAGCGCTTCTTCCAGCACCCGGCCGGAAACGAACTCCCACAAACCCAGAATCACGACGTACCCGGCGATCCGCCAAAACCAGCGGGTGCGTAAGTCTTTGCGGCGAGCTTGGCGCGCGAGCTCCTCTTCGGTTATCCGCTGCTGTTGTTCAATCGTGGTCGCCATCACCGGCCGTCCTCTGGGATAGATGGGCGCTGCTGGTCAATGCTCCGTAGGTCGATCGTTCTTCGTCGTATGTCAAGCCCGGTGAGCAAAACGGGAATCGCCCAGACACCATTACCGCGGCGCTGTGACCGGGCTCCACTCTCTAAAGATACGTAGTCGGTGCTGGGGGCGCCGCACGGGCTGCCCCCAGCACGTGTTCAGATTTCTACCTCCTACGGCTCAGGAATGACGTCGAAACGTGGCGCCGGATAATCGGCCGGAAGCGAGTTGGGGTTCTCCGCATCCAGTTTCGTCATCAAGTCGTAGATCAACACCTCGGCCTCAACCCACGCGTCGTCCAGGTACACCGACTCCACGAACCAGTCGCTGTCGCCGGCCATGAAGTCAATCATCCACTCGACGTCCTCATCGGCCTCGACTGCGAAATGCTGCGGATAGGTCCGGATGACCTCTTCCTGGTTCTCATTCCACAGATCGACGCCGCGTTGCCACAGATCGAGGAAGGCCGCTGCCTCTTCTGGGTGTGCGTCGTACCACTCCTCAGTAGCCGTGAACAGGTTGGACATCACGTGGTTTTGACCATCGTCGATCCCCGAGAACGTCTTGTAGAGCTGGAACGGCATCTGACCGTCGTACATCAGCTCCAGCTCACCTTCCCGCAGATGCGGCGCAGCGGCCTCAGGGATGATCACGGCGACTTCGCAGTCACCGCGGAGCAGGTTCGTCGGGTTGACGAAGTGGTCGTTGACGATGAGGTTGAAGTCACCGCCACCAACCCGGTAGTCGAGATCGTGTAGCTCGTTGGCCGCCACCGTCCAGAAACCGGTGTTGGAGACAGGGCTGCTCACACAGATGTTCGAACCGAGCGGGACATCCGCCAGAGTCTGATAGGGATCACCTGCGCGCCTCATCATCGGCGAACGCTGATAGTTGTACTTGCCGAACGTGACGGTCTCGATCGCCGTCTCGTTCTCGAGCACCGGGATCTCTTGCGTGCCCATGGAGACGATATCGCCATGGCCGCCGGCGAAGTACGTGAACTCATCCCAGGTCGTGCTCGTGACGATGCGGATGTTGTTCTCGGCTTCCCACTGGGCCAGCGCACCGGTGTCCGTCAGGTAGTCCCAAGCCGGATCGGGAGCGAAGGCGAAACGGATGATCGAGGTCTCAGCCCGGCCCTCCCCTGCAGCAGCCGCAGCCGCGTCAGCTGCAGCAGCCTGAGCCGCCGCCGTCGCTTCCTCGGTTGCTGCATCGATCCGAGCTTGGACCTCTTCCTCCGTCAGGCCGGCCCCTTCCGCCTCGGATCGCGCCTGCTCTACTGCATCGGCGATCGCCGCGTCGAGTTCTTCCTGGGAGATCCCCTCGCCGCCGCCGTCGGACGCACAAGACGCCGCAACCAAAGCGAACAACGACACGAGAATCACCCACCGCATGCGTTTCATGCTGTGCACTTCCTCCCTTTCGCGTACTGCGGCCGGAGCCGCAACATCACCACCGGCACGCCGGCGGCGACACTGATGCATCATATATGAGATACGAATTCTGCGGCGGCGGAAACGGGGTTGAGTTGTGACCGGATTTTGAGTCTCAACCGTGGCACGATGAAGGCTCGGTCGTGGCGCGGGAGTATTCTCGGAGCAGTCTGGAGTATCGGGCGATCCGATGACCTCTACCCGCAACCGCAGCAGCCGCGAACCCACCGTGGGGAGCAGCCCCGTGCCGTCCCGGCAGTCACCACGACTGTGGCCGGCGATCGGAGCCGTCATCACGGCGGTCGTTCTCTTCTTCGCCATCGGCGGCTTGTCCGGCGACCGGCTTGCGGAGAACCTGCCTCCAGACACCGAAGGACGAGCCGGCCCGACCCCGACGTCCGCCCCGTTGCTGCCCGCTGCGCCTCAGAGCACCTGGCAGCTCGCGCAATACCCGCTCGAGGATCTGATACCCGACAGCCTGATCTGGGGCGATCACGGATTCACGGCCATCTCCCGACCGGGCGAGGGCCCGGCCGCGCTGCTGTGGTCACGATACGGTTTGCGCTGGTCGGCCGCCCAGCTCGATTTCACCCCACGGGGCGTGACACCGGCCGGTGACGAGCTGGTGGCGTATCGCGATGCCATGGCGTGGTCGTTCACCGCCCAGGACGGCCACTGGGTCGACCCACAGCCGATCGAGCTGCCGGTCCTGGTCCGACGGGGCTATCTCTCCCGGCTACCCGGCCTCACCTTCTTCGGTGGATACCTCCTTCTCCAGTCGCCGGAAGGCGAGCTGTACGCCAGGAGCGCCGAGGGTTCGGCTGAGGTCGTCGTACCGGTCGGGGTGTGGAGCCGCGAGCTGCGGGATCCGTGGGAAGCCGCCACGTCGCCGCTCGGCCCAGATGTCTGCCGGCCGCCGCGGGCCGGCTCGCCCGACTACGTGCCGTTTGTCGAGTCACCACCGGGACTGCTGGCGCTGGTGTCGGGCGGGGGTGAGCGACCACACGGCGTGTGGCCGGTATGCGAACCGGCGATTTGGACGACGTCAGACGGACTCGTGTGGGAGCGGCGCACCGAGTCATCGCCGTTCCAACCCGGCGCCTATGTCTACGACGCTGCCGCCCGCAACGGGCGCTTGATTGCCGTCGGCGGCATCGGTGCCGAGCGCCCGGCGATGTGGGAGTCGGCTGACGGTCTGGAATGGCGACGCCGGGTGACGCTCGACATCGCCAACTTCGCTTCATATCAACCGACCCAGATCGCGTCCGGGCCGGCCGGCTGGATCATCCTCGGCACCAAACCCAATGCACCGCAGACGTCAGCCTGGATCTCGCTCGATGGCGAGTGCTGGGAGCGGGTCCCGGACGAGATCGAAGCACACGGAGTGGCCGTCGGTGACTTGTATATCGTCGTCGCCGGCCACGACGGCTCGGTTTGGGCCGCCCAACCCCGGGGTTCGTGCAGTTGACGGAGAGCGGGAACGGAGTCATTTCATGTCCTTGAAGATCACCGATGTTTCTGCGGCTTCGCTTCACTTGCCGCTCGCTCGCCCGATCGCCAGCGCCCTCGGCCGTTACACCCACGTTGACTGCACCGTGGTGGCAGTGGCAACCGATGGTGGGCCGGCCGGCACCGGGTTCTCGGCACTGCTCGGCGGCGAGGCAAGCCGGGCGATGGTTCCGTACATCGACGCCGAGCTGGCGCCCCGCATCCTTGGTGAGGATGCCCTCTCGCCCGAGGCCTTGTGGGTGAAGATGTGGTCTCCCAACAAACCGAGGTTGCGGGCCGGCATCGGGGCGTGGGCACTCTCGGCGATCGATGTCGCCCTGTGGGACATCGTGGCGAAGGCGGCGGGACTTCCGTTGACCACGCTGCTGGGCGGGTTCCGCCGGACCGTCCCGGTCTACGGCAGCGGAGGCTGGCACACACTGACGGACGCCGAGCTGATCCAGGATGCCGAGGGCTTCATGGAAATGGGCATCACTGCGTACAAGTACAAGACCGGCACGGCTCATGATCGGGAGCGAACTGCTTTGCTGCGCAAGGAACTGGGCGATCATGTCACCCTTCTGGCCGACGCCAACCAGCGGTTCAATGTGCGGGAGGCGCTGGAGCATGCACGGATGCTCAACGAGTACGGCGTGACCTGGCTGGAGGAACCGGTGCTCGCAGACAGCATCGACGACCTGGCCGCAGTCGCCCAATCGTCCCCGGTTCCGATCGCCACCGGCGAGAATGCCTACTTCCGGTGGGAATTCCGCGAGATCCTCGACCGGCGGGCCGCCGATTTTCTGCAGCCGGACGTTGGCCGGGTGGGCGGGGTGACCGAATTCCGGCGAGTCGGGGCCCTGGCGGACGCCTTCAACGTGTCGCTGAGCAGTCACCTGTGGCACGAACTGTCGATCAGCTTGGTGGGAGCATCGCCGATGGGCTACATGTGCGAATACGCCGAGCTGATTCCGGCGGACGTGCTGACTCGGGAGTTCCCAGTGATCGACGGGGCCATCGAGGTCCCCGACGTTCCCGGCCACGGCGTGGAGTTCACGGCGGATGCGCTCCTGCGCTTCGCCACATGACCCGCTCCAGCCGGCGACAAGGGCGGCGCCGGCGGCCGGAGTTCGCCCCCACCGCACCGGATGCGGGGTAGCCACGCATGATCTCTTCCGAGCATCCATTCATCCCCTCGGAGGCCGAACGCGACCCGGTCCGGCGCTTTCGGGGCAGGCTGGCGGCACCGGTCACCATCGTCACTGCTGGCGCAGGCACCGGGCGGGCGGGCCTGACGGTGTCATCGCTGTACGTCATTGAAGGAGAACCGGGCCAGGTCCATGCAATCGTGGGTCCGCTCAATGATCTGTGGGGATCGATCCGGGAGACTGGACGTTTCGTCGTGCACGTCTGCCGCTTCGACCACCTGGGCCTGGCCGACATCTTCGCAGGTCTGCGTCCCAACCCCGGTGGACCGTTCGCGGGAATCGACGTCGCCGACACCGAGTGGGGGCCGGTGCTGGCAGATCTGGGCGACCGTGCCTTCTGTCGCCTGCTCCGATTGGAGGAGGTCGCCCACTCGGGGGTGGTGATCGGCGAGGTGGAGCGGGTGGAGGTGTCGGATCTGGTGGATCCTCTGCAGCATTTCCGCGGCCGCTACCGGCGGCTGGCCTGACTTCCTGGGCCGACCCCTAATGCGGCTCGAAGCCGCTGGACACGCTCATGGTGGTCGGTGTGGTTTACGGCCGGGAGGGGCTCAGAGCTCTGGATCGGGAGCACGACGAAATGGGGGCCCGGTTCAGTGAGCAACCGGGAGAGCTCACGCTCGAACCGCTCCAGCGTTTCGAGCTGTTCCACCTTGCCGCGCCCGGTGGCACCGCCCCCGTCCACGCCGGCCGCCCGCGCCAGAGCGGCAAAGTCCGGGCCTGGGGCCAGCGGCTGGCCGCCCGTCATCTCGTAGGCACGGTTTTCCAGCAGTAGGATGAGCAAGTTCTCGGGCCCATACCTCCCGAGGGTCACCAGTGACCCGAGGCTCATGAGCAGTCCGCCGTCGCCCTTGAAGACGATGACTTTGCGCTCCGGTCGGGCTAGGGCCAGACCCATCCCGAAATCCGAGGCGTGGCCCATTCCAAAAGCGAGAAAGTCGAAATCGAGTTCATGGTCCGACACCAGCGGCCACTGCAGGGTGGCGGTCATGGTCATGACAACGATCTCGTCGGTCCGCCGAACCACCAGCGCCCGAAACAGATCCATCCGTTCGATCATGGGTTGAATCCGTAACAGCAGAGGACGGCAGCCGGGCGGGATGTCGCCGCGGCTCGGGTGTCCATTGTTTCGATCACGCCGAGGTCGTCGTCGGAGGTCAGCCACCAGCTCGGAATGCCCCAGGCCGCTAGCAGCGGCTCGGTGTACGGATAGGCCGAGTCGATCGGTAAACGTCCGGCCACGGCTCCAGCATATCCGCGCCAGCCGACCAGCATCCGCAATGGAATCGAGGGGCCTACGCCGCAGCCGCGTAACGCGTCACCTGCTTCCATCAGGCCGGTGTTCTGGATGACCAGCAGCGGCTTGGCCCCCCCTGTCCACAGCCCTGCAGCGATCGCGATCGACTCGCCCTCCCGGCATGGAGAGATCACCTCGAGGTGCGGACTCGCCTCGAGCGCCTCCACCAGCCGGCGGCTCTCGCTGTCCGGAATGACCAGGGCATGGGTGAACCCGAGGCGTTCGATCTCGGCGACCGCAGCGGCGCCGCTGGCGCCGCTCACCAGCCGTACCCCAACTCGAGATGGCCGTCCACCCACCGCAGCTGGTCCATGATGGCGGGGGTGACCGGCACCCCCAGCCGAATGTTTTCGTCCATCAAGATGGCTTCCGGTTCGCCGTGGATGAAGATCCGGTCATGCCCCGGCGCCTTCTGCGCGCCCCGAACGATGGCGAAAGTCTCGGCCATGTCGGCCTGGACGTCTTCCAGGGGCCGGAAGCCATCGATCCGGATCGCGCCCATCAGCTGCGCCATCGCCGACGGGGCCCGGCCACTGGCGCCCGCGATCCGTTCCTTGAGCCCGGTCCCCGAGAGCGCGCCGCACAGCAGCTCCACCATCAGGTTCAGCCCGTATCCTTTGTGGCCGCCCGACTCGTCACCCTCGCCACCCAGCGGCAACAACGGGGCGTCGTAGGTCAGCACTCCTCGTTCGTCCAACCGTGGCTCACCGGCCGCGGTGGATACCCATCCCGGCCCGGGGGTGCGTCCTTCGCGGAGGGCCGTCTCGATCTTGCCGACAGCTACGGCCGACGTGGCCATGTCCAGGTAGAAATCGGTCTTGCCTTCGCCGCCGGGGATGGTCACGCTCATCGGGTTCGTGCCAAGCAGGGACTCGGCGCCGAACGTGGGGGTGGTGCGGCCTCCGCTGTTGGACAGGCTGAGACCGATGCAGCCATGCTGCATCGCCCGCTCGGCCCAATAACCGGCATACCCGAAATGGCTGCTGTCGGCGACGGCCACAAACCCGCTGCCGTGTTTGCGGGCCATGACGAGCGCTTCAGCCATGGCCCGTTCTGCAGCGACGATTCCGATCCCGTTGTCGGCGTCGAGCAGTCCGGTCGTGTCGCTGCCGCTCCGGAAGGTCATCTTCGGGTGGACGTTCATGGTGCCGCGTTCGAGACGCACCAGGAAGTACGGGATCCGCGCGACGCCGTGGCTGCGGATGCCGCGCAGATCGGCGGTCACCAGCACCTCGGCAATCAACTCGGAATCCACCTGGGGTACACCACACGACAAGAAGGCGTCGCGCACGAACTCCCGCAGCCGGTGGGCAGGTATTCGGACCGTACCGGGAGGAAGCGGGGCAGACTCGACCATGGGGAACTCCGAACGACTTTCCGGTGGCATTCAAGCAACCATTTGCCAGCCCGGCGGAAGCAACCTGACGTGGGGCCGCCCTCGATCCTGCATAATGCCGCAGCCCCAGAGAACGGATACCGATGCGGGACGGAGCACACGTACTGATCGAATCACTGCTGGCCGAAGGTGTTGACACGGTGTTCGGCATACCCGGCGTCGCAACCCTTGGCGTGTACGACGCCTTTCTCGACTATCCGAGCATGCGATCGATCAACGTCCGCCACGAACAAGGTGCAGTGTTCATGGCCGACGGATACGCACGATCCAGCGGCCGGATCGGCGTAGCCCTCACCTGCGGCGGTCCCGGAGCCCTCAACACACTCACACCAATGGCCACCGCCTTCAACGACAGCTCGGCCGTCCTGCACATCATGAACGAGAACCCGGCACACGTTCGGCGTAAGGGTCGCGGCTACTTCCACGACATCTCCGATCAATTCGGCATCTTCCGCCCGGTGAGCGATTTCGGCGCCCAAGTAGCTCTGGCCGCCGAGATCCCGGCGGCAGTGCATCGAGCCATGCAAGCGCTCCGCAACCGGCGCCCGCGCCCCGCCGTCGTCGAAATCGGGGCCGAAGCGTTCGATCAGATGAGCGAAGCGAGCAACCATCGTCCGGCCCCACGACGACCGGCTCCGCCTGCGGATGACCAGGTGCGGGCGGCTGCTGCAGCCATCGAGGCCGCCGGCCGGCCGGTGATCTGGGCCGGCGGAGGCGTCATTGCCGCCGAGGCCTCGGAAGAGCTCCTTCGTCTGGTCGAACTGACCGGCGCGCCGGTGCTCACTTCACAGGCCGGGAAGGGAAGCATCCGCTCGGATCATCCGCTGCACGTGGGCAACTGGGCAAACGAGCAGCCGGTGCGCGACCTGATCGGCCGGTCAGATCTGCTGATCGCCGTCGGAACCCGGTTCTCGTACTTCCCCACCGGCGGCTGGTCACTCGACCTGCCCGCCCAGATCGTCCAAATCGACCTGGATCCGGCCGAGATCGGCCGGAACTACCCGGTCGAAGTGGCGGTGGTAGCGGATGCCAAGCTCGCGTTGGCACAGATCCTGGATGTGCTCGCCCAGCGTGGCTACCGCGGCCTGATCCCGCGCACCGACGAAGTGGCCACGACCCACGACAAGATTCGGGCCGCAATCGGGAATCCGCCAGAACTCGACGTCCTCAACCAGATCAGAGCTGCCCTACCCGAGGACGCCCGGGTGTTCAACGATCCCACCACGATCGCGTTCTGGGCCCGATCCGCCTGGCCGGCCCATCAGCCGCGCACCTGGTTCGTTCCCTCGGGGTTCGGGACGCTCGGCTTCGCGCTGCCGGCTGCCATCGGCGCCAAAGTCGCCACGCCGCAGCATCCGGTCGTGGCCATCATCGGTGACGCCGGGGTCATGTTCACGATCCAGGACCTGATGACCGCGGTCGAGGAGAACATCCCGGTCATCGTCCTGATCTTCAACGACGAGGGCTACGGGGTCGAACGCCGGCATCAAGAACACTTGTACGGCCGCCACAGCGGAGTCGACGTGCGCCCCCCGGATTTCGTTGCGCTGGCCGAAGCGTTTGGAGCTCGCGGGGTGCGAGTGGAGGACCTGGGGAGCGTTGGTGAGGCGGTGGTAGAGGCTCTGGACGAAGACGGTCCGGTGGTCGTCGAGGTGCCCAACCGGTTCAAGCATCCCGGCTACGGCGCCTGGGCCGAGTACGACTGAGGAGCCGAATCGACCCCGTGGCAGCGCGGGTCGCTCAGTCCTGCCGGCCGGCGGTCGCCAACCGGCGGCTGATCTCGATGCCAATGGCGGCCAGACCGGTCATCACCGCCGCCGCAGTCCACGACGCCGGGTAGGAGAATCGCTCGGCGATGGTGGCAATCAGCGGAGGCCCGACGATGGCTCCGAAGAACACGCCCGTGAGGACGAATCCGGTTGACGTCGCTGGTGGCGCCGTCGAGGCTCGAACCGTTACCAGGTAGATGACGGCCGGCCAGCCCCATCCCGCGGCGAAACCGAGCGCCACGCCGATCACGAGCAGCGGAACGCTCCCACCCGCCACCGCCAGCGCGGCGAATCCGGCAACCCCGAGGACGACGACGAACAGCAGCTCGGCGTACCCGTCGCTGCCCCGGCGATCGACCACCCATCCGATCAGGATCCGACCAACCACCGAGCACGCACCGCCAAACGCCAAAGTGGCGGCCGCCACTGACGCCCCAAATCCGGCTGTTTCGAACGCATCGACCACCAGGACGGCCAACGCATTCCCCGTGGCGCCGATCAGCATTCCGCCGATAGAAAGCGCCAGCAACGCCGGCCGGTCGGCCCCGACGCCTTGGCGGCTGCCGCTCACCGCGTCGCGTCCAGCGGCCCCGAACTCAGGCGCGACCACTGCCAGCGATAACGCCACCAGTCCATAGACGACAAACGTGGTCCGCCACGACACGTCGACACCCAGCAGCGAGACTGCGATCCCGGCCAAGATCGAACCGATCGGAACCGACGCCTGCTTGGCCCCGAAGCCGATTCCCTGGCGGCGCGGCCGGACGCTGGCGGCGAGGATGCGATTGCCCGCTAGCTGGCCGGCGGTATTCGAAAGGCCGGTAATGCCCAGGCCGATTGCCAGCATCCACCAGGACCGGGCGGCTGCACCTATGAACACCGAGGCCACACACCCACCGACGGCCGCCGCCACTCCCCCGATTCGAGACCCGAATCGATCAATGAGCCGCCCGATCTGGGCAGACGCCACGGTGGCAGTAGCGAAATACGCGGCGGCCGCCCAACCGAACTGGGACTTCGTGGCTCCCAAGTCCTCCTGGAGGCGGACTGCGTAGGCGCCCGCCAGGAACAGCGGAAACGATCCGACGATGCCGATCAGCACCGAGGTCGTGATCGGGTAGCCCCCCAGCAGGCGCACCCGCCCGTCCGGGGCCTGCGGCGGCGTCGTCGAGTCGGAGGTGTCAGGTCCCGGCACACGGGGAGGGTAGGCAGATTGACGGATTGCGCCGCCGAGCCCGTACGTCAGGCCAGTTCGTCGAGCACAGCCATGTCGGATTCCGTCAATTCGAAGTCGAAGACCTGGCTGTTCGAACGTATGCGGTCCTCGTGCGCGGACTTGGGGAGCGGAACAACGCGATGCTGGATCGCCCAGCGCAACAGCACTTGCGCGGGCGTCCGGGAGTGGCGGTCTGCCACTCCGACGATCTCGGGATGATCGAGGTGTCTCCCTTTGATGAGCGGGCGCCACGCCGTGAGCTGAATGCCGAGCTCGTTGCAGCGATCCAACAAAGGTCGGGTGCGGCGGTAGACGAGCGGGTTGAACTCGACCTGGTTGACCAGGGGGACCACCTCCGCCACCTGCAACAGCCGGTCGAGGTCGGCCGGGCCGTAGTTGGATACACCGATTGCCCGGATTGTCCCGTCTGCAAGACGTTCCTCCAGCATCCGCCAGGTTTCGAGCCGATCGCGTCCGCCCGGCCAGTGAATCAACACCAAGTCGATCGGATCCAGGTCCAGCTCCCGCCGGCTACGGTCGAGGGCCTTGCGGCTCCTCGCATAACCATGGTCGCTGTTCCAGATCTTCGTCGTCACGAAAACCTCGCTGCGGGCCACACCGCTCGCCCGCACTGCGCGACCCACCGCCGCTTCGTTCCGATACATCGCCGCCGTATCGATGTGGCGGTATCCGGTCTCTAGCGCCATTGCCACCGCCCGTTCCGCCTCGCGGCGCAGCTCCCAGGTGCCAAAGCCGAGCATCGGCATCTCGATTCCATTTCGCAGTGTCACGTGCGGGTGAGCCATCGGGCAACAATACCGAGCGTCGCCGTCCGGCCCGCGGCGGAGCAAGTTGAGAACCGTGTTCGACGATTTGTTCTGGATGCACGGTGACGTGCTCCGGAGAACGTTTCGAGGCTGGGCGTAACATGTTGCAGGCGACGTCTCTCCCCTGGTTCAGGCCCCGGCGGCGACCACATTGCTCGGGATCACCACCGTTGCTGGTCGGGCCGCCAACGGCTGCGCCGGTCCGGCCGTCAGCATATGTTGACAGGCAGCAGCTTGTCAGCATATGCTGACAGCATGGTCAACGCAGTGAAGCTGGCAGAAGAGGTCGACAGCAAGGATCCGTCCCAGGGTCTGCGAGCAGTCGCCGCCTTGCGGCGACTCTTGGAGACAGTTGAGCGCATCCATGTAGCGAATGCCCGGAGAGCTGGGTGGTCGTGGCAGCAGATCGCAGAGGCTATGGGCGTCAGCAAACAAACCGTCCACCGCAAACATGGCCGAAGAAGGTCGCAACGGAATGTTTGAGAGGTTCACGAGAGAGTCGCGGGATCTCATCCAGTCGGCTCAGGAGCATGCTCGCCGGCTCGACCACCTGTGGGTGGGGACCGAGCACCTGCTTCTCGCACTGGCGTCATCGCCCGGTGGGATGGCCGGCACGTTCGACACCCATGGACTGTCACCGGCCCGGCTCGAACGTGCCATATTGGCCCATCTAGCCGCCTCGGACAGCGAGGAGCGCGAGGCACTGCAGGCCATAGGGATTGACCTCGACCGGGTGCGAGAAGCACTCCAACTCGAGTCGGGCCCAAGTCTGTTGGAGATGAGGCTCGAGAAGGCACGACAGCGCTTTCCCCGTGCCTGGCGCCGGTCTCAGCGGCCCTTGCTCTCCAGACCGTTCACTTCGCGGGCCAAACGGGCATTGGAGTTGGCGCTGCAAGAAGCGTTACGGCTGAAGCACAAGATCATCGAACCCGAGCACATTGCGCTGGGGATTCTCCGCCAGGGCGCTGGCGTGGCCGGGGCGGTGCTGGACGAGTTGGCGATCGAGACCGACTCGCTGCGTGCCGATCTCGAAACGTCGCTGCGGATGGCCAGCTGAGGTCCAGTCAGTCGGATCCTACGATCACTGCCAGGGGAGCGAGCGCCTCCACGTCCGTGACGACGTCGATCACCACCGGACGGTCGGCGGCAAAGGCCTCCTCGAGCGCACCTGCCACCTGCCCGGGCCGGTCCACCCGCAGCCCAAGTGCACCGATCTCTCTCGCCAGCGCCGCGAAGTTCACCTCGGTGAACCGCCACAGCTCGCGTTCCGCCCGCTCGGTCTGGCGGCCCCCATACACACGGTCGAAGCCGCGTTTGGACTGATTGCCGGACGAGTTGTTGTTTACGACCGTCACCGCGTTGATTCCCCACCGGACCGCAGTTTCGACTTCGGCGATGTGATACCAGAACCCCGAATCGCCGGTGAAACACACCACCGGCCGATCCGGCGCCGCGCACTTGGCGCCCAAAGCCGCCGGAAACGCCCAACCGAGGTGGCCCGCACTTCTCAGGTAGGACTGATGTGGGCTGCGGATATCGAACATGCCGCCCATCCACATGCCGGCGTGGCCCGTGTCCACAACCACCACGGCGTCGTCTGGAACGTGCTCGGTCAGCTCGCGGCACAATCGCTCGGGCCGGGTCGGCTGGTCCTCGGACATGAGCAGGGGTGCATATTCGTTGCGCCAGTTCTCCACCGCGGCTGCCGCCCGGGCCATCCATCCGGCCCGCCGATCTCCGGTGTTGCCGTCCGCCAGTTCCACCATCCGGGCGAGCACAGACCGGGCGTCACCGTGTACGGCCACCTCGGTGGCATAGTTCCTGCCGATGGCTTCCGGATCGATGTCGATGTGGATGACGGGGGTGCCGGGCGGCGGCACCTGCCAGAAGTGCGTCGTCATGCCGCCGGTCTCGCTCCCGACAAAACACACCAGATCGGCCTCACCCACGATCAGGTTGGCCGATCCTCGCGAATAGGTACCGGCAACGCCAACAGCCAGCGGGTGCGTCCCCGGGATGGAGTCCTTGCCGTTGAGTGATGTAGCCACTGGGATCTGGAGTTTCTCGGCGAGTGCCACCAGCTGCGGCCCGGCTCCCGAGGCCCGCACTCCCCCGCCGGCGACGAAGACCGGCCGGTCCGCCTCCTGCAGCAAGGCGAGCGCTCTCTGCAGCTCCGATCGGTCTGACGGTACCGGGCGGTAGGGGGGGACCCTGGCGAATTGCGGTTCGACCAGCGGATCGAGTCGTCCCTCCTGCGCATCGAGCTGTCCTTCATTGCCCTGGAACTGGAGGTGGACGGGGCCGGGGGCCCCCGTCGTGGCCACCCGGAATGCCTGGCGGATCATGTCGGGAATCCGTTCGACGTCGTCGATGGTGGCGTTCCACTTGGTCACCGGCTCGAAGGCAGGGACATCGTCCACTTCCTGATAGACCCGGCGGAACTTGGTTGAGGGGAGCCGGCCGCCCGTCATTGCGATAACGGGCGAATGGGCCAGGTGGGCGTCACGCAGACCCGCCGCCAGGTTCAGGGCCCCGACCACCTGGGCCATACACACCCCGGGACGGCCGGATACCCGGGCATAGCCATCGGCCATGTAGGCCGCCGGCTTCTCGCCATGCGGGCGGACCCGTTTGATGGAGGTGAGCCGTTCGATGTCGACCATGGTCCGGCGCAGCACCGCCGGCACGTGGAAAACGTGAGTCACCCCGTACCCATCGAGCATGCGGGCCAGGGCTTCGCCGCCCGTGATCATCACGGGCCTGCCTCGAATACGGCGGTCCCCTCAGTCGTGACGGTGCCGTCGTCTCGGCGCACCCACAGGTCGAGGGTCACCGAATCGCCTTCGACTCCGGCCACTGTCCCACCACACTGAAGGGCATCACCGAGATATGCCGGCGCTTTGTGGCGGTAACGAATCGAGCGAATGGTCGCAGCGTCTCCGAGGAAAGCTTGGGCAGCCTGCATCATGTAGGTGCCTTGGAGCGGACCGTGGATGAGCAAACCCGGGTGGCCATCGTGCTCCGTGGTGAAGGGCAGGTCGTAGTGAATGCGGTGCAGGAGCCATGCCGCAGCGCTGAATGCAAAGAGGTCGATCGGATCCGGCTCCTGCAGGAGGACGGGGAGCTCGTCGCCTACGTTCATCGGTAGATCCTCGTGAACGACTCACGCATGACCAGTTCGTTCCGCTGGTTCGTGAAGGTGAACTCCATGACCACGAACACGAGCGTGCCCGAGCGGCCCTCCTTCTCGTACAGCTCACCAATTCGTTTGGTCATGGTCAGGGTGTCACCTGCCACCACCGAAACCCCGAACTCGATGGCCGTCTCACCCGCCATCGCCCGGGTGGTGGGGAGAGGTGGGACGTCGGCTACGGCCGAACCGTCGGGTGCGAGCTGATCTTTCGCCACCAGGTTGGAGGCCTGCATTCGGACCGTATACGGAAAGTACGGCGGGGCGACCACGTCGGCGTGGCCGGCCGCTCGGGCCGCCTGGACGTCGTAGTGGATGGATGAGGTCTCGCCGATCGCGCGAGCGTAACGGGCGATGTCGGTGCGGCCTACGGTGACTTGATACGGCGGAAAGGGCTCATCGGCCCAGGCCCGGGCTTCGTCGGTGATGATGCCCATCCCTCAGATGCCCATCGTCCTGGCGATGATGTTCCGCTGGATGTCCGACGTACCCGCCCCGATCACACCGAGGCGCGACTCCCGATAGTGGCGCTGAAGGTCGTACTCCATAGTGTAGCCGTAACCTCCCAGTACCTGAAGGCCCATGTCAGCCACCGATTTGTAGGCCTCACAGGCGTACAACTTCAAGATGGCCGCGTCGCGCACCGTGGCGGCACCCCGGTCCAGTCGGGAGGCGTACCGATAGGTCAGCATCTCGGAGATCTCGACCAGAACCTGCATTTCCGCAAGCCGGTGGCTCACGGCCTGAAACTTGGCGATCGGCTGGCCGAACTGTTCGCGGTTGAGGGCGTAATCGACCGAGTCGGCCAGCGCCGATTTCGCCGCCCCGGTGCGGGCCGCCGACAGGCAGAGCCGCTCGTAGCGCAGGTACACGCCGAGATCGGCCCATCCTTCGTGCAACGTGCCCAGCATGCGCTCCCTGGGTACGCGCACGTTGTCGAAGAACACATGGGCGGTACCCAGCGGCCAGTGGCCGAGTGTCTCGATATCGGTGTAGCTGATGCCCGGGCTATCAGTGTCGACCAGAAAGTTGGTGATGCCGTGATGCTTGCGACCTTCGGATGAGGTCCGGGCCGCCACCACGTCGAGGTCGCTGGCCTTGAAGCCGGACGTGAAGACCTTCTGCCCGTTCAGCACGTACTCGTCGCCATCCTCGACTGCGGTGAGGGAGATGGATGCGGCGTCCGAACCCGACTCGGGTTCCGTCAGTGAGAAGCACACCGTCTTCTCGCCGCTGCTGATCTGGGGAAGCAACTCCTTCTTCAGCTCTTCGGAGCCATCTCGCCCGATGGCCAGGCCGCCCCAGGTCACAGCCCGGAACACCCAAAAGGACAGGTCGAGGAAGGCCGCCCCCAACTCCTCGAGCAGGATCGCTACTTCAACCGCTCCGCCGCCGGAGCCGCCGTACTGCTCGTCGATGTTGATGCCCAGCCAGCCCTGCTGGCCCAGCTTGTCGTACAGGTCGCGGGGCGGTCGATGTTCTCGGTCGCACTCCCGGACGTACTCCCGCGTGATCTCGCGTTCGCAGAAATCGCGCACGGTCTGGCGGAACATCTCCTGCTCCGGCGTGAACACGACATCCATCTCGTCATCCTCCTCCGGCGGCGCAGCCACGGGGACGGGGCCCGCCCGGGCGTCCACATTGACAGGCCTCGGAACTACAGCATATGGTCCCGAAAGGCCGCAAGTCAGCGTCTCGCGCCACGAGACACGGCGGAATGACAGGCCCATGGGAGGGAGTGGAGCGCTTGGTGCAGCCGAACATCGACACCCTGCTCGCGTTTTGCGAGCGCCACAGCAACTGGGGCCGATGGGGACCGGACGACGAACTGGGAACCCTGAACGTGGTCACTCCCGAGATGGTGAAGCAGTCGGCGACCCTGGTCCGCAAGGGTGTTCCCATCTCGATGGCGCTGCCCTACGACGAGCACGGCCCTCAGACCGGCGGGCTGGGCCGCTTCAACCCGATCCATTTGATGATCCGGGACGGCGCCGATGCCATCGCCGGGACTTCGATTCGGGATTTCTACGGGGGAGTGGACAAGCATTTCCGCGGCACCGACGACATCGTGATCATGCCCCTACAGAGCGGGACCCAATGGGATGCCCTCGGTCACGTCGTCTACCACGACACCATCTACAACGGATACTCGGCGGACAGCGTCTCATCCAAAGGCGCCATCAAGGGTGACGTGCGTCAGGCTGCGGGCAGCATGGTGGGTCGCGGAGTCCTCCTCGACCTACCCAGGGCAATGGGCGTGGAGTGGCTGGAGCCCGGCCGCGCCGTCGGCGCCGACGAGCTGGATCGAGCCTGCGCCCACGCCGGCCTGGACGTCGGCCCCGGTGATTTCGTGTTCATCCGCACCGGGGCCATGGCCAAGGTCGCAGCCGATGGGGAGTGGGGCGACTACGCGGGAGGCGACGCACCGGGCCTGGGACTGGCCTCCATCGACTGGGTGGCAGAACGCGACATCGCCGCGGTCGCCACGGACACGTGGGGGCTGGAAGTGCGGCCCAATGAGACCCCCGACGTGGCGCAGCCGCTGCACATCGTCTTCATCGTGTACATGGGCCTGTGGCTGGGTGAGATCTTCGACTTCGAGCCGCTCGCCCAGGACTGTGCCGGCGACGGCGTCTACGAATTCATGTTCTGCGGCCCACCGCTGCCCTTCACCAAAGCGGTGGGGTCGCCGTTGAACCCCATGGCGATCAAATGAAGCGGAGTTAGCCGATGCAACCGATGCGTTCGATGATCTTCACACCCGGGCACCGCCATGACCTGGTGGAAAAGGCCATCCGGTCGGGAGCCGACGGCGTCATCGTCGATCTCGAAGACGCGGTCGCCCGGGAGGAGAAGCCGAACGCCCGGCGGATGCTGGCCGAGCTGCCCGGAGCTGCGGTGCAGATGTACGTCCGCACCAACGGACCCGAGACCGAATACTTCTGGGACGATCTGGTGGCGTGCGGGCAGGCCGCCGTCGACGGCATTGTGATCCCCAAGACGGAGGATCCGAACCTGCTCATCCAGGTAGACGGGGCCCTGCGCTCCCTCGAGATGGCGGCCGGACGCCAGGTTGGTTCGATCGGCGTGATTCCCCTGATCGAAAGTGGGCTGGGAGTGCGCAACGTCTTCGACATGATGTGGACCGCCGAGCGGGTGTGGACGGTCATGTACGGAGGTGGCGAGCAGGGAGACCTGGTTGCCGACCTGGGGGTCGATTGGACGCCGGCCGGCACCGGCCTGATGTACTCACGGGCAAAGACTCTGCTCGACGCCCGGGCCGCCGGGGTTGAGTATCCGATGGAGGCTGTGTTCATGGATTTCCGCAACCTGGACGCACTCCGGGTGGAATGTGAGCTGGCGCGCACGTTGGGTTATGTCGGCAAGGTCGCCATCCATCCGGCCCAAGTGCCCGTGATAAATGAGGTGTTTACTCCCTCGACCGAAGAGATTGCCCACCATCGCAAGATTCTCGACGCGTTCGACGCCGCCCTGGCCGAGGGTTCGGCCTCGATTGCAGTCGACGGAAAGATGGTCGACTACGCAGTCGCCCGGGTGGCCCGGGCGGTGCTCGCCCGCGCCGAGGTTGCGGAGGCTGCCGGTGCGCGCGCCGGCAGCTGAGGCGAGCGCAATCCGGCCTTCGCCATTCAGACAACCGAACAAGGAGGAGACAGATGGCACGCAGGAACCACATCCGGGACGGGGTGGGAGTGGCGGTCATCGGGTCGGGGACGATCGGGTCGCTGCGAGCCACTCTCGCGAATGAACACCCGAGCGTCGACTTTCTCGGCGTGTGCGACATCGTCGAAGACAAGGCCAAACATCTCGCGACTGCTCTGAACGCCGACGAATGGACCATCGACGCGGCCGAACTCATCCGGCGCGACGAGGTTGATTGCGTCATCGTCGCCTCCACCGAAGATGCGCATTATGAGCCGGCAATGGTGGCCATTCAATCGGGGAAGCACCTGCTGATCGAAAAGCCCTTCACGATCCTGCCCGGTGAGGCCGAGAAGCTGTTGGCGGCGGCCGAGGAGTACGGCGTCTTCATCTATACCGGCTTCACCCAGCGATTCCGCCAGCGATATCTGGCGATCAAAGAGCACGTACAAAAGGGCTACCTGGGTGCAATCACCAGCGCCAAGGCCACGATCTACCTCACCCAGGCCGTGGCCAAGTCGGTGATCTCGCGAGCCAACGCCACAACGCCGTCGGTGAACACGATGACTTACTTGTTCGACCTGCTCACCTGGTACGTCGACGGGAAGAAACCGATCTCGGCCTACGCCGCAGGCGCCAAGGGCCGGTTCAACGAGGAGTACGGCTCGCTCGATTCGACCTGGTGCGTGCTCACCTACGCCGACGGCATGGTGGCCAACCTCGGGGTCAGCTGGGAGCTGCCGGTATTCTGGCCGGCCAACGTCACGACGATGGACTTCGAGGTGTTCGGGCGCGACGGCACGATCAGCGTGAAGGACGACCATCGGGATGTGCTGATCGCGTCCAACAAGAGCCTGCCGGCGCCATACACGCCGGACGAGAGGATGAACGTGGCACTGCTCGGCTCTTACATGCCGGGCGATTGGGCGCTCGGCCAGCACTGGGGGGCCATGCGACTCGAGACCTTTGCCTTCATCAACAGCGCCGGCCGCAACGAACAAGATCCGATAATCGCCACCGGCCGGGACGGTTTCGACGTGCTGATCATGTCACGAGCGGCCGATCAGGCCGCCGCCACCGGTGAGATCGTGGAAATGACCTGGGGGGTGTGAATGGGCCGCATGCTCGAGGGCGTGACCATTCTCGAGCTCGGACAGGTGATCGCCGGCAACTTCGGCGGAGTGATCCTGGCCGATCTTGGGGCTGAGGTCATCAAGATCGAGCCGCACCATGGTGACACGGCTCGTAACAACAAGATCGCACCGCTCGGCGACCACAGCGCCATCCATCTGTTCATGAACCGGGGAAAGAAGAGTGTCGTTCTGGACCTGAAGCACCCCGAAGGGCTGGACATCTTCTACCGACTGGTGGCGCAGGCGGATGTGGTCGTCGACAACTTCCGTCCCGGCGTGATGGCCAGGCTGGGCGTAGACCACGACACGCTCAAACAGCACAACTCGGACATCATCACCGCCACCATCACCGGGTTCGGGGAAACCGGCCCGCTCCGGGACAAGGCCGCGTTCGATCTCGTCATCCAGGCCTACAGCGGACATATGCACATCACCGGCGAACCGGACGGCCCGCCGGCGCGGGCCGGCGTGCCACTGGCCGACATCTCCGGGGGGATCTACGCATGCATCTCCATTCTCGGCGCGCTGGTGGGCCGGGGCCTGCACGGGGGCGGCCAGCACGCCGACGTGTCGATGCTGGACTCGATGGTCCATTTGCTCGCCTACGACGCCCTCGACTACCTGACAACCGGCAAACAAGTCGGGCGGGTGGGCTCAGCCCACGCGCACATGGTCCCCTGGCAGGCCTTCCCGGTGAAAGACGGGTATGTCGTGGTCGCAGCCCGGGACGAGAAGTTCTGGCACAACCTGTGCGACGCCATCGACCGAGCCGACCTGAAGACAGACCCACGCTCCGCGGATAACGCGGCCCGGGTGGCCAATCGCGAATGGCTGGTGCCGATCCTGGAGCACGCGTTCACGGCCAAGTCCCGCGCAGAGTGGGTGAAGGTGCTCGACCACTTCGATATCCCATCGGCGCCGGTCAATGACTTCGAGTCGCTTTTTTCCGATCCCCACATGGACGCGCGGAGCATGGTCCGCAGCTACCAGCACCCGACTCTGGGCGACATCACATACCAACCCAGCCCCATGAAGCTCAGCAACTGGCAGATGCCCAGCCGCCACGCCCCGATGCTGGGCGAGCACACAACCGAGATCCTGACCAACCGGCTGGGGTTGAGCGGCGACGACGTCGCAAGGCTGGAGGGCGCGGGAATCGTGGCCACCTGGGCCGGGTGAGCGATCCCCCGGTGCCACGCTATGCGGTGCGCGATCACATGATCAATGCCGGGTCCGACCACTTCATGGCCGACTGATGGACCGCTTGCTGTCACCCAGGTCAATCGCGATTGTCGGGCTGTCCGCCGATCCGACGAAGCACGGGGCCAGAGTCCTCACCAACCTGCGCAAGCTGGGATACCCCGGTCAGGTTTGGGGGGTCAATCCCAAGCGGCCCCGCATCCCCGGCGTTGAGACCTACGAATCACTGGCCGCCCTCCCGGAGCCACCGGACGTGCTGGTATGCGCGTTACCCGGCGACCTCGTCCCGGACCTCCTCCGGCAGGCGGACGGCGCCGGCTACGCCATCGTGTTCGGCGGTGGATTCGCAGAGGCCGGACCGACCGGTGCGGCCCGCCAGGCCGATCTGATTGCTGCCGCCCGGGACAGCGGTATCCGGGTCCTGGGACCGAACTCAGGCGGCGTGATCGTCGCCGGAACCGGAGTCGCGATGAGCTTCCTCACCTGCCTCGACCGCCCGGCTGAACACATCCGGTCCGGTCCAGTAGGCCTGGTGACCCAGAGCGGCGGGACCGGAAGCTATGTCCACAACCTGGCTTACGAGCGCGCCGGTGGCCTAGCTGCATCGATCTCGACCGGCAACGAGGCCGATCTCGACCTGGCCGATGGGATCAACGCGCTGGTTGATCTCGACGCCGTGCGGGTGATTGCGCTGCTGCTCGAGACGGTCCGCGACGGTACCGGCTTCATGACCGCCGTCGGCCGGGCTCACTCCGCCGGCAAGCCGGTGGTGGTGACCCGAATCGGCACGGGCTCCCTCGGACAGTCATTGATGCAAACCCATACGGGTGCAATGGCCACGCCAGGCCGCATCTTCGCCGGCGTAGCCGCGACGCTCGGACTCGCACTGGCCGAAACCCCCGCCGAGATGCTGGACGTGGCCGAGATCCTGGCCCATGCACGGCGTCCGGGCGGCGATCGGGTCGGGATTGTCACCCACTCAGGCGGCATTGCAATCCTCCTTTCTGACCTGGCCGAGCGGTCGGGCCTGCACCTGCCCCAGCCGTCCGCCGAACTGCGGGACCGGCTGGCGCCGCTGCTCCAGCACGGCGCGGCCAACAACCCGCTCGACATGGGCGGCATCATCGGAGGACCTCAGCGGTTCGCCCAGGTGGTAGAGGCGTTTGGGGACGAATACGACCTGGTGCTGGCCGTGACCAGCGCTCACCCACCGGCTCACACCCCTGCCCGGGTCGATTCGCTGCTGGCGCTAGGCGCTACAACGCCTACGGTGCACCTGTGGATGGGAGGCGACGTCAGCGCCGAGGGACTCGACGCGCTGCGGGCGGCGGCCCGGCCCGTCACCGAGGAGCCGCGGGCGGCGATCAAGGCGCTGGTGGCGCTGGTCGGGATCGACCCGGTCCCGCCGGGTGATCCAGACCCGTCCATTCCTGCGCTGCCCCGGGAGCAACTGACCGAAGCCGGCGCCAAGGACCTCCTGGCGGATTGGGGTCTCGCCGTCGTCCGGGGTGTCGTCACCCGCACACCGGTGGAGGCGATCACGGCCGCCAACCAGATCGGATATCCGGTTGTGGCCAAGGCGATCGGCCTCGACCTCGCCCACAAGACCGAGGCCGGTGCCGTGGTCGTCGATCTGCGGCGCGCCGCCGAGGTTGAGGAGGCATTCGGGCGCCTGGCCGAGGTCACGGGGCAATCCGTCGCGGACGTGCTGATCGAAGAAATGGTGGCGGGCCCTGAGGTCATCGTCGGCTCAGTCCGGGATTCGACGTTCGGACCGATGGTCATGGTCGGCGTCGGCGGCGTGGCAGCTGAGGTTCTGGGGGCCGTCGCGACCGCCCCTGCTCCAGTCGCCCGTTCACATGCTCGAACGATGATCGACTCCCTGCAGGGGGTGCGCTTGCTCACCCATCCCCGCCGCGGTCGTCCCGCGGATCTCGATGAGCTGGCCCAGATCGTGGTGCGTGTGAGTCAGGCCGCCGCGGCGCTGCCAGACCTTCGTGAGCTGGACATCAATCCTCTGATGTGGACCGAGCACGGTTGGAAGGTGGTGGACGCGACGTTGCGCAGTGACCCTGAAGCTGCGACGCACTGACGGCCGAACGGGCCGTCACGATTCGGCCGGTTGGTCGCCGGGAAGACGTGTCGCCGCGAAGGTCGGGTCCGAGCGCAGCCATTCTCGGGTGCCCGGGTGCGAAGTCGATCCTGCTCTTGCCCGTCGGCACGATCATGCCGGCGTTGATGAGGCGGTGGCGGTAGACGCCGGCGTATTTGATGTTCACGTCGAGCCGGGTTGCGACGGGCCAACCGCGACTCGCCGGTGTCACGCGCCATCGCCAGCAGGAAACGGCGATCGACTTCCGAGAGTCCTCGGCAGGTCGGAGCGAGCACGAGCCGGCCGATTCTACGCCGGGCCTCGGCAATCCCTTCCTCCGCCTCTGCCGGGCTGATACCCGACGCCGGGTCGGGCACCGCCTTCCAAGTGTGAAAGCCGACCAGCTGGATCATGAAGGCGTAGCCCGCAGTGGCTGCGATCGCACTGTCCAGCGCGTCCGGATCGATTGTGGCGCCCCTTTGTTCGATTGGTCCGGCCAGCGCCAGCCGGGTGGCCTCGCGGCTCAGGCGGTCGACGTCATAACGGGGGCACCGCTGGAGGAACGTCACCGCGTTGTCCGACAGCAGACCGTCCTCGATCTGAGGCAGGGCGGCCCCTACGAACGCAACCGGTCGCCCCTCCCGCCGGGTCACGTGCTGGAGGACCGCGCCGAACTCGCGGATCTCGTTGAGTTCTCCGCTTTGCACCTCATCGAGGGTGATGATCAGACCTGTGCCGTTATCGGCGAGGATGTCACCGAGCGCCGTCAGCACCGCCCGCAGGTCGCGGACGGCCGCGGTCTCCTCGCTGATCTGAAATTCCACGCCGAACCCTGCCTCGGTCACACCCTTGATCCGCCGCTCGGGCTCGGCATCTTCGAACTCGGTCAGCTGTGCTGCTAGTCGAACGGGTGAGGCGTAGCAGCAATCCGGGTGGTGAGGCGTTGTCGGACACTGCCAGCCAGCCCCGGCGGCGGGCGAGATCCTCGACCGCGTTGAGCATCACGGTTTTGCCCGCGCCGCGGATACCGATCAGCAGGGTGGTGTAATCGGGATGCGTGGGGCCCGTGGCCAGCGCGTCGTCGATATCGTCCAGAATGTCATCACGCCCGGCCAGGATCGGCGGGGAGGCCCCAAAGGTCGGGGCGAACGGGTTGTCGGCCGCCACTGAACACCCCCCTGGATTCATCCCTGGCTGTGGGCCTGTAGACGCGTCTAGTCTTTTTTGGATCGGTTTTAGTGTGCTTTAGCCTTCTGGGAGAGTGTACGGACGGCCTGTGAGACCTTTGGGCTCGGGCTCCCGGTTCCGGGGGAGGCCCATCGCCCGGGCGATGCCGTTGCAGCACACGAGCTAAACGGGCCGGGCTCCAATCAGGTACTCGGCTGCCTCGTCAACCGTCATGGCTTGCCCGCGCCGCCAGGCGTCACCGAAGCGGTCGGCGCCGAGCTCGTCGCGGAGCCGCTCGAGTTCGACCTCTGGGGAATGCTCCAGGCCGAGATCGCGGTTGAGCCGGTCCATCGCCGCGTAGAGCGCCACGGCGTCGTCGGCGTCGCCGGCTGCGGCCCGCAGTCTGGCCAGGCCCGCGAACGCGTGGCGCAGGGTGATCTTCTCTTCGAGTCTCCGGCCCAAGAGGAGGCTCTCCTCCAACGCGTCGCGGGCGGCATCGAAGTCGCCGGTGTCGAGCCGAACCAACCCAAGTGCGGTGAGGCTCCGCACCATGCACCGCCGGTCTCCTTGTTTGCGCAGGCTTTCCAGGGCATGTTCGAGCTCCCCGATCGCGGCGGCGGTGGCCCCCTGGGCCCGCAGGACCCGCCCAAAGACGATTCGGGCGTGCGCGGCGTCGTGGGTGAGCTCCATGTCGTCGCTGATCGCCAGGCTCTCGCGCATCCACCGCTCGGCGTCATCGAGGCTTCCGGCTCCCTGCAGGCACCGCTCCGCCATCTTGTAGAGCGTGATACATGCTCGCCGTCGATCCCCCATCTGACGCCACAGCGCGAGGCCCTCGCGGCTGTAACGAAGGGAACGGTTCGGATCGCGGAACTCCGCCTGTCCGAGCCGCTCGAGACACCACGCGATCTCCCAGTCATCGCCTAACCGCCGGAAAATGGCGAGGGCTCGCTCTCCAAGCGGCACGGCGTCCTCGTAGTTACCGCCCATGGCGAGCGTCCAGCACAGCGACCGCATGGCTCTGCCCTGCCTCGGCTCGTCACCTATCTCCTCCGCCTCGCGCAATGCCTCTCTCGCAAACTCGATCGCATACGACAGCTCGGCCGATACGAAGACGTAGTTCGCGGCCAGCCGCGCGTCGATGCGCACCTCTGGACTCGTATCTGCTGAAGCTGCGACTGCCCGGTCCAACCATTTGTGCGCCTCGACCCTGGGTCCGACCGCATCCCAGTAGTGCGACATCGCCACCGACAGCCGGGTGCCCAATTCCGGTTCATTCGCAAAGGACCAGGAGAGCGCGGCCCGGATGTTGTCGTAAGCGGCCGCCAGGCGAGCATTCGACCGCTTCTGGTCCGGTCCCCGTAGATGCGACTCCGCCTCTTCGGCCAGTGTGGCGAAGTACCGGGCATGGGCTGCACCCAGCTCGGCCAGTTCCCCATCAGCCAGGCGCTCATGGCCGAACTCCCGCAGGGTTTCGAGCAACCGATACCTCGCCTCCTTCTCGGGCCGGCGATCAACCAGCACCAGCGACTTGTCGACCAGCGCCGGTAAGCGGGTGAGCACCTCACCTTCCGAGAGCGGCGGCCGGCCGCAAACGCCCTGCGCCGCCTCGAGCGAGAACCCTCCCCGGAACGCGGACAGTCGGCGGAAGAGCATCTGGTCGGCCTCCTCCAGCAGGCCGTAGCTCCAATCGACCGCCGCCTGGAGCGTCCGATGCCGCTCCGGTCCCGTTCGCACCGTCGAGGTCAACAAGGCGAATCGGTCGTCCAGCAAAGCCGTCAGCTGCTGCGGGGAGAAGGCGCGAACGCGAGCTGCCGCCAGCTCGATGGCAAGCGGGATCCCATCCAACCGCCGACAAACCTGTGCGACGGTGCGCGCATTATCGCCCGCAAGCGAGAATCGAGGATCGGACGCGCGCGCTCTGTCAACGAAGAGCCGTACGGCGTCGGCATCGCCCACGGCGTGGACATCGTCGAGGTCCGGCAGCGGCAGGGGCGGCACCTCGAATGCAACCTCCCCCGGCACGCCGAGACGTTCGCGGGACGTCGCAAGGATCTGCAGCCGTGGGGCCGCCTGCAGCAGCCTCGCCACCAAGTCGGCGACCTCGTCGATGACGTGCTCGCAGTTGTCGATGACCAGCCGCACCGCCCGATCAGACAGATAGTCGGCGAGCACAGCATCGGCCGGACGCCCGGTGTCCCCGCTCACGCCGAAAGGGGCGGCGACGGTGATTGCGACCTGTTCCGGAGAGGTGAGAGGCGCGAGATCGACGAACCACACGCCGTCGGCTCGGACGTCGCCCGTGGCGGCGGCCACCTCGACGGCAAGTCTCGTTTTGCCTGACCCGCCAGGCCCGATCAGGGTGACGACTCTGGCCTCGGCGAGTATCTCCTCCAACTCCGAGCGCTCCTGCTCCCGGCCGACGAAGCTGGTCAGCTGGACCGGCAGGTTGGTCGCCGTCACGGGAAGAGCTCGGAGGGGAATGAACTCGGCCGACACAGCAGGATGCTGCAGGCGATAGATGTGGATCGGCTGCGAAAGCTCGCTCAGTCTGTATTCACCCAAGTCGTCGATGGATGCCTCCGATGGGAGCCGGTCGTCCACCAAGGTCTTCGTCGATTCGGACAGCAGGATCTGACCCCCTCTGGCGGCGTCCACCAAGCGGGCGACACGGCTGAGCGGCAGGCCGAAATAGTCGCCCCCGGTCTCGAGCTCGGCCTCGTCGGAGTGCAACGCAATCCGGACCTTGGTGGCCAGTAGTGAGACCGGTTGCAGATCGCGCTGCGCATCGACGGCTGCTGCGGCGGCGGCCTGTGCGGAATCGAAAGCCGCGAGCAAGCCGTCGCCAAGGCCCTTGACCACATGGCCCCGGTGGGAGGCGATTGCAATCCTCAGAATCTGGTCATGGTGGGATACCGCCTCGGCCATCGCGGCCGGCGAGGCTTCCCATAGGCGAGTGGAACCCTCGATATCAGTCATCAGAAATGTCACGGTGCCGTGGGGCAGCGCGGTGTGCTCGGATTGAAGGCCATGCTCGACGAGATCTGGTTCCTGGTTCAGAATCCGCTCCTCGAGCGCCTGAACCTCGGGCGAAGGGTCAATGCCCAGCTCCTCGGCCAGGAGGCTCCTCAGCCGTTGGTAGGCGCGGAGCGCCTCTGCCTGACGGCCCGAGCGGTACAGGGCCAGCATCAGGTGACTCCACAGCTTCTCTCGCAGAGGGTATTGAGCCACCAGGTCCTCGACCCGGCCCACCAGCTCACTCGACCGGCCGAGCTCGAGTTCGGACTCGAGGAGGTCTTCTGTCGCCGCCAGCCGCAACTCCTCGAGGCGGGTGACTTCGGCCAGCGCAGCCGGGAAGTCGGAGAGGTTCGCGTATGGCTTCCCACGCCACAGACCCAAGGCGCCGGAGATGACGCTGACGACCTCGGCAGGCTCAGCGGCCAAGGATGCTTGCTGCAGCATCGACTCGAACTCGGCGGCGTCCACGGTCACCTCTCTGAGGTCCAGCGCGTACCCACCGTCGGTCGTGACGAGCACCGATCCGAGGCGCTTGCGCAGCTGGGAGACGTGCTTATGGATGATCTTGGCCGCGGTCAGGGGCGGTTCCTCCCCCCAGAGCGCGTCGATCAGGGCCTCGGTGGAGGCGGGCCGGCCCGCATGGAGTACCAGGGCGCTGAGGAGGCAGCGGGCCTGCGCTCCCCCAAGCGCGACGGCCGTACCCGCTGATTCCACCACGATCGGGCCGAGGACCCGGATCAGCACATCTGGCGTAGTCGCCTCCTTCCACCCGTTCGGTCGCTCTCGCCGCTCATCGGTACCGTGCGGGCGCAGGACCACGAGACGCGAGGCGGCAATGTGAATCTACTTGGCCAAGCCTGTAGCGGTACCGCCGGCTTCGAGCACCGAGAGGGCTCGAGCGATGCGTTGGCGGTGAGGCTGTCGATGAGCCGATGCTCAGACCCGCCGGGATGTACCAGTGCAATCGACAGATCGGTGAGGCCCGGTCCACGGCGACATCCCTCAGGCGCCGCCCAATCCGAGCAGGACCATGTTGATGACAATAAACGCCAGCTGCAGAGCCACCAGCGCAGCCAGGACCCAAGCGGAAACCGTGATCACCATATCGATCCGCTGCGCGACTGGATCGGGCGGAGGCGCCGCCGCGCCCAGCCGCGCCCGACGCCAGCGACGCTCGTTGGCCGACACGACCAGCCCAACCACCGGGAGTGCCAACAACAACAGCGCGTGCAGGGCACCCATGGTGAGCAGCAATCCGCCCAGGCGTTCGAGCTGGCCCCGGGTCCAGGCCCCCAGGCTGTCGACCGGGCCCCACGCCGCCGTGGGCTCGAACTGGAGCGTCAGGAAGATGTACGCCGAAAAGATCAAGTAGTAGGCGATGTCGAGCAGGCGGAGAAAACGAACTCCGGTATCGGGAGAAGCGGCAAACACCTGCTGCTCGAACAACTCGCCGAACCGCCGGATGGCCGGACCCATCACGAGCACCACAGCCGCCATCACGGCGGTCACGAGCCATTCGAGCACGGCGAAATCCATCGCGGGCCGGCCATCGGAGAAGTCGACGGAAGGCCAGAGCACGAGCACGATCACAGCGACTGCTGCCCCGAGCCACAGAACAGTGCGCCGGACCCGGACCCGGTGAGCGGCGTCCTCTTCGATCGAACGCCAGACCTTGTCGAACAGATCGGGACTGGGTTCGTAATCATCTGCCACCCGCAGTGCGTCTTGTACTCGCTGCTCGAACGTCATAGCTCGACCCTCACGGAGGCGCGTAACGCTTCGAGACCGCGGCGGCAATGGGTCTTCACGGAGTTGGGGGAGATTCCCAGCACCTGGGCGATCTCTCGCTCGCTGAGCTCCGCGTAGTAACGCAACAAGAGGCAATCGCGCTGGCGCGGCGATAGTTCACGGATGGCATCGATGATGGCCATTCGCTCGGAGTCACCGGCGAGAACGTCCTCAGGGAGCTCCGGAACGGTCCCGGAGGGCATCGCTTCCTGGTGTCGCAAGGACATCAGCCCTCGCCGGTTGTGGTCGCGGGTGAGGTTCATGACGATCGATCTGAGGTACGCGGCAGCCTTGGTGGGATCCTGGATGCGGTGCGCGGATCTGTGCAGCCGGATGAATGCCTCCTGGACGATGTCTTCGGCGGCATTCCGATCATCGGTGAACAACCGGGCGAGGCGGACCAAGGAGGCCCCTTCGGCTTCGAACAACTCTGTGACAAGGGCGTCGCGCGTGCGGGGCGTGACGGCGGAGATGGCGCTGCGAGCGACTTCGGCGGCCATCAACAGCCATCGCCGGCCCCCCAGCGCCAGTTCCAGCGCCGTCATGCAGCTTCTGCGGTGTCGTCGTCGAGGCGACGGCTGAGACCAAGCAGCCTCCCGACGATCGGCAGGCTCAGCACGTTGGCGCCGTGCAGCACGCCCATGATGAGGAGCAGGGCGCCGAGGCGTACCGTGCTGACCCGGAGCTGATCGGCGCTGACTGTCTCGCTCCAGCCGGACTGGCGCTCAAACACGGTGGTGAACAGGATGTACGCCGTGAAGATCAGGTAGTACGCGATGTCCATCAAGACGATGTAACTCTTGCCGGTCCGTGGATTGGCCCGAAACACGTCTGCTGCGTACGCCCGTCCGAACCGTTTGATGAGCGGTCCCAGCAGCAGGGTGATTGCCACCAGAACCCCGAAGGTGATCAGCTCGAGCACCCACCACTTCATGTGTTTCCTCCCGAAGAAAGTCAGGAACCCATTTGCGGTGCGCGTGCAACCCACCCCGCAGCGGTCCCATCACAATTCGAGCATGCGCCCAGTTGCACGATACGTCCAGTATGGGCTCCATTGGTACTGACGACCGCCGTAGGGAATCGGGTGACATCACAAAGAGGCTGCGGCGGCCGCGTGTAGTTCGCGAGGATTCAAGGGATGTTGATCGGTCGCGATGCGGAGATCGCAGCTGTTGGGGACGCGCTAGACAGGGCTCGCCTGGTCACAATCACTGGACCGGGCGGCGTGGGCAAGACCAGCCTCGCACTCGCTGCCGTCGAGCGCAGGAGCGAGCCACACGTCACTGCGCTGTTGGCGCCGCTCGAACCGGGCGGCCTAAAAGAACAGGTCGCGGGTGCGTCCGGCTTCAGTGCTTACGCCAAGATGGCGGAAGCCCTCCAGCGCGAACCGCGCCTGATCATCCTGGACAACTGCGAGCACATCGTGGGGGCTGCCGTGCGGCTGGCCGAGGGATTCATCGCCCTAAACCCGGGCATTCGAGTTCTGGCCACCAGTCGAGAGCCCCTCAACGTTGACGGCGAATACGTGATCCGGCTGCGGCCGCTGCCGGTGGACGGATTCGACTCACCCGGCGTCGAGCTGTTCCGGCAAGCGGCCGCCCGCCGCGGCGTGAATCTGCGCGACGCCGAAGCCGACATCATCGATCTGTGCCGGCGCCTGGACGGCCTACCGCTTGCGCTGGAACTGGCCGCGGCCCGCTCGAGCTCCATGACGGCGGCGGAGATGGCGGCCAACCTGGCTGCCCGCCTGGACGTCTTGTCTTCACCCCGCCGTTCTGTGCCGGACCGTCACCAGAGCTTGGCCGCAGCGATCGCCTGGTCCTACGCCCTACTGGACCCGGGCAAGCAGCGGTTGCTCAACCGGCTGGCCGTGTTCCCGGGTCCGTTCACCGCCGAGATGGCTGGTTACGTGATGGGCCGGCCGGCCGCCATCATTGATGACCTCTCTGCGCTTGTTGAACAGTCGCTGCTCGTGTTCGAGCCGGTAGCAGGTCGCTCGTGGTACCGCCTCCTCGACACGATCCGTACCTTCGCCGCCGAACGGCTCGCGGTCTCCGGCGAGGCACTCGCAGTTGAGCAAAGGCTCATCACCCATCTGGCTGAGCGATCCCGGAAACTGAGCGAGCTCAGCCGGGAGGCCAGCGCAGAAGTACCGCATGAGTTGCGCGGCTCGTTCCGCACCATTCGCTGGGCAGTGGAACGTTGCCTGGAGCGAGACGATTCCCCGAGCCGGGCATACTCACTGATCAGCCCATTGTGGTGGATGGAAGACGTCGGATACCAGGCCGAGGTCGCGGCCGTGATCAGAGCGGTACTCGACAAATGGACGGAACCGTCGGCCGACCGAGGCCTGCTGCTCGGGATCCTCGCCGCAATGGAGCGCATCGCCGGCAGGCGGGCCGAGGCGGAATCAGCCGCTCGCTCAGCTTTGGAGCAGCCGGACGGCATGGGGGCGGCCCACGCGCATCGGACACTCGGCCAGTTCGCTCGCAGTGACGCCAACTGGGCCCAGGCGCTGGAACATTTCAACACCGGGGCGGCGCTGGCACGCAGCTTCAACGACCCGGCCATCGCCATCGAAGCGGCGATGCACGGCGCGATTACCAAAGGACGCGAGGGCGACGTTGCCGGAGCAATCCAAGAGCTCGAGGAGTTGCGGCGGGAAGGCGAACGCTATCCGCTGTCGCATGCGTGGGTATCGCTGTTCCTCGCATGGGTCACCATGTGGGAGGACCCGCTGCGAGCCCGATCCATCGTCACCGATGTGCTCGATGTCGCCGAGGCCGTCAACAACTGGTGGGCCATCGCTACGTCCCACGTCCACCTGGCGGTGTCTTCGATGCTCTCCGGCGAACTTTCCGAGGCAGCTGATCATCTCCAGATCTCCCTGCACGAGTACGACCGTGTGCGAAACCGGACCGACATAACTCTTGCGCTTGACGTCGCCGCGGCACTTTTTGCCCGCCGCAGTGAATTCGAGACAGCGCGCCGTACGGCGGCCACCTCTGCGGTGTACGAAACCAGCGCCCTCGGCACGTACGAGAAGGAGTTACTCAACAGGGTTGGCCCAGTCCCCGATGCTGATGACGCCGCACCCCTCAGCATCGCCGAAATCGGTCGAAAACTCCGCTCCAAGCAAGACATAGAGCGCCACAGCGTCGCCACGGACGCCGCGAACCGCTTCCAGCAGCAAGGTGATCTGTGGAATCTCACTTACGCCGGGACCAGTGTGCAGATGCCAGACAGCAAAGGTCTCGGCGACCTCCACACGCTGATCGGCGCAGCCGGCCGGGAGATTCCGGCCATGGACCTCATGGGCGCTCGCGTTGTCGAGTCCGATCTCGGAGGTGCCGTCGACGACGAGGCCCGACAGCAGGTCCAGGCGCGCATCGAGGATCTCGAGGCGGTCATCGGCGACGCCGAAATGGCCAACGACCCGCATCGGGCCGAGCGGGCGCGCGTCGAGCTGGATTCACTCCTCCAGTACGTCGCCGAGTCGTACGGCCTGGCCGGACGACCCCGTCCACAAGGTGACACGGCCGAACGAGCTCGATCGGCCGTGACCGCTCGGATCCGCTCCGCCATCCGCAAGATCGAGGATCTTCACCCTGCCCTGGGCAAACACCTCGATCGGTCTGTATCGACCGGCCGGTTCTGTTGCTACGACCCGGCCGAACCGACCCGTTGGAGCCTGTGATCCAAAATCCTTCACCGCCCCTCGTCGGGAGTCGATAGCTGAGAATGGACAGGTTTGGCGGAGTGTCCGATGGGTTGCCGGCCGTCGTGACGAGCCTGGCGATCCTGACGATCCTGGCAACCCTGGTGGTGTGGGCGGCTTCGGGCGCAGCCACAGGGTGGCAGACCGTCCTGTTGGGCTTGATCTTCCTGGCAACCGCCGTCTGGTTGCTCTATCGGCGCCGCCGGGCCGACCGGGTGGTCGCTCCGGTGTTGCAGCGGCTGACAGCTGCTTCATCGGCGCTCCAGCGAGCCGAATCGGAACAGCAGATCGCGGCCATCGCTGCGCGCCAGGCGGCCGAGCTGCTGGACACGGAACGCGCAGCGTTCGTGCCCGTCCACGACCGCAGGCTCGTGATCGATCGCGGCTCTGGGACTCTGGTCATCAACCCGGGACATGAGCGGGGGTTCGTGCGCGACGTGGCCGTGAGCAATCAGATTGCCAACGTCGTAACTCAGCCAGGCGGGGGCCGCTCGGTCGCCCTGCTGGGCGTACCGGTCACGCTCGGCCAGGCAGTGGCCGGCGTGCTCGTCGCGGTGCGGGACCCGGATCGGCCGTTCACGGTCACCGAACAACATGTCCTGTCGCGGCTGGCTCCAGCCGTCGCCGACGCACTTCGCTCGCACCATGACCTTCGGCGGCAGAGCGAAGCCAGCCGGGATCGGGTGACGGGATTTTCCCAGCGCAGCCAGCTGGAAGCCGACCTCCGCAGGGTGGACCGGCGTCAGGCCAGCGTGGCGCTGGCGCTGCTTGACATTGATGACTTCCGGCGGATGATCGAGGACTTCGGTCCGACAATCGAAGATCAGGTTGTGGCAACCGTCGCAGATGTGCTCAGAGCTCAAGTCCGTGAGCACGATGCCATCTACCGGTTCGACGCCGATGAGTTCTGTGTGCTCCTGCGCAACATGCGCAGCGATCAGACGCTCTCTGTGCTGAACCGCATCCGTGAGGCCATCAAGACGATCGTCATCCCGGGCGGCGCTCCCGGCGAGGACACGCAGGTGACTGTTTCCATCGGAGTGGCGTTCGTCTACCCCAGCGACCCGGAGCGGGCCCTGCACGCAGCCTCCGACGCGGTAGCCGACGCGACCGCGGCTGGCGGCGATCGCGTTGTCATCGGCACAGACAGTCCCTTTGACGGCCTGTCACGGACCAGCGGGCACACTCCCGCTCGCCGCGATCATTGACCGCCGGTGAGCGCGACGATTTCTTCCGGGGTTCCGCCGGCTTCACCCATCATCCGCGCAATGTCTACAGGGGCCCCAAGATCCCCAGCCGACCGGACCGCGGCTTCGACGACTGCTACTGCCCGCAGGCCCTCGAGCACCGTAACCCCCGGCGAGACGTCCGCCCGCAGCGCCCGCGCCAGGTCATCCAGCTGATCGCGCAGCGGGTCGCCCGCGGTGGTCGGGTACACGTGACTTGGCTCCCCGGCGGGAGCCAGCGCCAGCCTGCCGGCGGCGTCGACCTGGGCACTGGTCCACTTGGTGTGGTCGAGTGTGTATTCCGTTGTGCCCAGGGTGGCCTCTACGGCGAGGCGATACTGGCTGGGCGACGTCCAGCTGCTGGTCACGGTGGAGATCGACCCCGAGGCATGCGTGATGATCACAGCGGCGCTTATCGGCATACTCGGACCGAGGTCGCCGTAGCCGAAGCGGGCATTGACCGTCACCGCCGGTCCAAGCAGATGAAGCAGGTTGTCGACATGATGAATACCAACCTGGATCAGCACACCCGCCTCCGAGCCCCGCACGTGTCGATGCCAGGCTTCGGGCGCCATCGACGCGCCTCGGATGTTGGAGAATGCCGCCTGAGCCATCCGCACCTCACCGGCCTCTCCGGACTCGATCCAGCCTTTCTGGGCGCGGTGCCCTGCCAGACGCCGGGCGTGGTGGGCCACTGCAACCGGCGGGCCAGCTCCGATCGAACGAAACAGCGACAGCCCTTCGGCAGTGTCGACCGAGACCGGTTTGTCGACGAGGACCGCCTTGCCCGCCACAAGCGCCATCCGGGTCATGGTCACGTGAGTGTCGTTGGGGGTTGACAGCACGACGGCGTCGATGCCGGGGTGCTCGAGCAGAGCTGTGTACGACGGCGCTTCGACCTCAATCCCGTGCTTCGTAGCAAACGCCGCCCGCTTCTCCTCAGATCGCGTGAAACACGCAACAATGTCAACTAGCTCCGAGCGTCGAGCTGCGGCCATGTGGGCCTCGGCCCAGCGCCCCAGGCCAACCAGCGCGGCACGCACTCTGCGTCAGCTCCTGCCCAAGCGAGCTGACAGCACGGCCGCACCCTGGGCGACCGCTCGTCCGATCTCGTCTACCCGCCCGGCCGGGACGCGATTGATCGGCGCGGTAAAAACGACAGAGCCCGCGCATGTGCTCGTGTGATCGAAGAAAGGCGACCCGATCGCTACTCCACCCTCGACCCGCTCCGCAAAGCTTGCGCTGTAGCCGCGGACTGCATCCGAGTTGGCCAGATCGATCAGCTTCGCTGGCTCCGTGATGGTGGCCGCCGTCAGAGCAACGAGCCGGGTGTGTGCGAGAGCCTCGACCCTTTCATGTTCGTCCATTCCCGCCAGGATGGCCCGCCCGGCGGCGCCCGCATGGAGCGGCACCGGCCGGCCAAGGTCGACCACATACCGAAGAGGTTTGGAGCTCTGCGCCTCGTACAGGAAGACGGCCGTGTCACCGTGGCGCACGCAGACGTAGCACGTCTCATCGAAACGAGCGACGAGATCTTTGAGCACTGCGTTGGCCGCAGTCGGAAGGTTGTCGAGCGACACCAGCAACCTGGCCATTGTGAACAGCCGGCTCCCCGGGACGTACCCGGATACGTTGCGCTCGAGGACACCGAGGTCGGTGAGCTGCTGCAGTATGCGGCTGACCGCGCTCCGATCGACCCCAGTTGCCCGAGCCAGGCCCCGAGGCCCGACGGGCACGCCCGCCGCGGTGACAGCCTCAAGCACTGTGACGGTCCGCTCCAACAGACCTCGCGGCCGGGGGTCGGCGTCGGATCTTGGGTACGCGTGCATCAGGCAGAACCTACAAGGGCGTCTAGATCTGCGATGTCGCCGTCTCCGAGGCGGACTCTGGAGGCTGCCGCGTTGGCCGCGACCTGGTCGGGTTTCGTCGCCCCCGGGGTCACCGCTGGGACGGCCGGACGGGAGAGCAACCACGCCAGGGCAGCCTGCCCGGGGGTGATGCCCCGGGCCTGGGCGAAGACGACGAGCGTCTCGGCCACGGTGAAGTTCCGGTCTGTGAGGAAACGCTGATAGCGATCCATGCTCAGCCGTCCCTCCGGCACCGTTCCTCGCTGGGCTTTCCCGGTGAGCAGTCCGCTCGCCAGCGGATAATACGGCAGCAGCGCGACGCGCTCGCTGAGACAGAGGTGAGCGAGCCCGGTGCTTTCAGGTTCCCGGTGCACGAGGCTGTAGTGGACCTGATTGCTCACGAATCGAGGGCGGTTGGAGTCGTCGGAATGCGCCAGCGCCGCCGCCGTCTGAGCCACGTCGAAGTTGGAGCAGCCGATTTCGCGGACCTTCCCCGCTGCCTGCAGCTCCCACAGGGCACCGAGAGTCTCTGCGATGGGTACGTCCGGGTCGGGCTCGTGGATCTGATACAGATCGAGCACATCTGTGTTCAATGCCCGCAAGCTCCGCTCAACAGAACCGCGAATGTACTCGGGCGACGCGCCGGCCGAGCCTTCGTCAGGCCGGGGGATTCCGAACTTGGTGGCCAGAATCACGTCGCGCCGACGCGAGCCGAGCGCAACACCCAACAGTGCCTCCGACTGCCCGCCCCCGTAGTTGGCGGCCGTGTCGAAGAAGGTGATGCCGGCTTCGAGCGCGGCGTTGACCACCGCTTTGGTGCCGTCGAGATCGAGCGCCCGACCGAAGTTGTTGCAGCCGAGCCCGATGACAGAAACTTCGAGATCTCCTATGAAAGACGTCCGCACGGGGCTCACCCAGCGAGCGGGCGCAGGAAGCGCTCGGCGTTACCGCTGAACACAGCCTGGCGTTCGGCATCGGTCATATCGACGGCTTCGACGCCTCCGACCGGGTCGGTCGAGGCCATGTCGAATGGAAAGTCACTGCCCAGGACCACCTGATCCCACCCGACTCTTCTCCCCAACAGCTCGAGGGAGGCCGCATCGTGTGTGAGCGAATCGATGAAGAATCGCCGGTACAACTCGCTCGGCTTGGGGTCGGCGAGGTGCTGTTTGGGCTCAGGCCGAACGTGCCAGCCGTGATCGAGGCGGCCGATCTGGTACGGGGCGAAGCCGCCCCCGTGTACGAAGCCGAAGCGGAGCGCCGGAAAGCGCACCATAACCCCACCGAAAATCAGGCGGGCTGCGGCAATGGTCGACTCGAGCGGAAGGCCGATGAAATTCTGCAGGTAATAGTCGGACAACCGGTCTGAGCCGGCGATCGACCGCTGGTCGGGATGGAACCAAACAGGAAGATCGTTCGCTTGCAGCGCATCCCACACGGGTCCCAGCGCGGGGTCGTCCATCTCCATCCCGTTGACGTTCGTACCGATCTGTACTCCTCGCACCAAAGGGAACCCGGCAATCCGATCGATCTCGCTGAGTGAGGCCTCGATGTCCTGCAACGGCAATGCCGCAAAGGCGTGAAAGCGATCCGGATTCGACTCACACAAGCGGACGAGGTGGTCGTTCTGAATGCGGGCGAAATCGTTCCCCGCCGCTCCTGGGATGTGATAGTGGAAGTTGGGTGGAGGGATCGCGATGATCTGGCGATCGACCCGTTGCCGGCTCATTGCCGCGAGTCGCAGCTCCGGGTCGAAGATCGAATCCGGCAAGGGACCGAGGCGCGCTCGTCCCGGGTATTGCAGGTATTTACGATCCTCGTCTGCCACGAGCACCGGGCCCCAGTCGGGATGGGAAGAGGCCATTTCTGCCAATGCGGATGGCTCGATCGCGTGGGCGTGAACGTCGATCTTCAGCTGCGTCACCTCTCGTGCGGAGCGGGCATCATACGGCGACCGGGTGCTCACGCGTCGATCGGCAGGAGGACCGTCTCCCCAGAACCGGCAGCCCGTTCTATCGCCAGCGTCGCCTCGAGCGTTGCCCGGGCTTCGTCGGCCGTCGCCAAGTGGCAGGGCCTGTCGGTGGACAAGTGATCCAGCCAGGCGCGGGTCTCCGCCGCAACCGGACCGATGAAATCACCCAACGCCCACTCCCCAGGTGTACCGGCGGACAAGAAGACCGCATTCACGGTGTGATCGGGCAGGTACACATGCGGGACCCCACGCTCCGAGTACATCACCTGATCCGTGTGGTCGTCGTCGAGCAACATCACGCCCTCGGTCCCGAGCAGCTCAACGCGGGCCGCATGTCCGAGCGCCGGATATTTCTCGGGTAGCGCGTAACACACTCCCAGATTGACGACGGCGCCGTCATCGTAGGTCAGGATGGACCATGTCAGATCATCGGTGTTGTGACCGGCCGCCTCCAACACCCCGCGACGTCCCACGGCCCGGACCTCGACCAGGTGCCGATCTGCGAGAAACCAGTTCATGAGGTCCACGTAGTAGGTGAGGGCGTCCACGACCGGCGTTGCGCGAGGGTTGCGCTCCAATATAGCGAACGCCTGCGACCGAGAGTTGTACACGCGGGCTGCGCCGCCCAGTAGCCGACCCATGCGGCCCTGCTCGATCTGCTCTTTGGCAACGTGATATCGCTTGCGGAACCGCCGGCTGTATCCCACTCGCAGCTGACCGCCGGATGCCCGGGCGGCAGCAACCATGCGATCGGCGTCCGGCAGGGTGAGGGCAATGGGCTTCTCGACCAATACCGGTTTGCCCAACTCCAGGGCGGCGAGGACCGCGTCGACGTGCTCGCCCTCGCTGGTCGAAACGATTACGCACGTGACTTCCCCGTGGGAGATCACCTCGCGACTCTCGGCCGACCACAAGTCAGCTCCCACCGCATCTCTGAGCGTTTGGGCCGCGCCTGGATCCCGGTCCGACACTGCCAGGAAACTGACGGCGGGATGCTGGGACGCCAGTCGTGCCCGCAGTGATCCAATGCGACCTGAACCCACTACCGCTAAACCGAGATCTCGTCTTTTCACGACCTGTCCACTCTGAGGGCGTTCACAGTATGGCGCTCGGGTGTTTGGGTGTCGCCCCGACCGGGTATGTCGATATGTGCGGCCGCCCCTGAGGGGTGGCCCGTTCTGACAACGGATGTAGCTAGAAAGGAGTTCACCATGAGGATCGTGCGATTCGTGGCCCTCGCGGTGGCCGCCCTCATGCTTATTGCCGCCTGCGGCGACTCACCGTCCGAAGGCGATACAACGACTACCGGCGCCACCAACACCACTCTCGAGTCGGCGGCGGAGACCGGCGAATTCAACGCGGCCGGCGCGGTCGCCGAGGTTCAAGCCGAAGTAAACGAACTGGCGAACGAGATTCAGGAGTCCGCTGCTGCGGAGGAACTGAACGAAGCGTGGACGGCGCTCTCGGCCGAGATCACCGAGGCTGTCACTTCGGTCGAGGACGGGACGCTGGGGCTGCCCAATCTCGAAGCTGAACTACAGGAGTTCGAATTGACGCTGGAGTCTCTCGGCGACGAGGTCGAGCCTGAGCTGCAGCAAGCTTGGGATTCTCTGCGTCGCTCCGTGGAACTGTTGATGAACTGAGCAGCGTGGTTGGGGCGGAGCCGGTGACCGGCTCCGCCCCTTTTTCGCGAGCGTCGAACCAGCACACCTCTGCGCCGCCCGACAGAGGTAGCCTCCCTGGCGCAAGCCCCGGATCGGGAGGTTCGTCGGACTGAGACCGCCGAGCCGGGATGACCGAACTGGAATGGCACCAAATTGCGGAGAGCATTGAAGGAACGAATCCAATCTGGACACCAGGTGGTGGTGTTCTCGGTCGGGCGCATGTTTCACCCCAACGTCGTGCAGTACCTGGGCATGATGGGCGTGTTCGACGGTTTTTGGATCGACGTTGAACATGCCGGGCTGACCGTGCACGACATCGAAGCCGCGGTAGCCGCCGGACGTGCTCACGGGTTGGAGGCGTTCGTGCGCGTGCCACCCACCGACTACGCCACAGTCACGCGGTGCTTCGAGAGCGGCGCCACGGGAGTGATGGCAGCCCAGATCCGGTCGGCGGTACACGCCGAAGAGTTCGTGCAGTGGTCGAAGTTCGCGCCGCGAGGACGGCGCGGACTCAACCCGCTGGGACACGACGGGGGGTTCGGGTCGGAACCGCTGGCCGAGTTCGCCGAGCGGGCCAACCGGAACACGATGGTCGCGATCCAGATCGAGACTGCGCAGGCCGTCGATGAGGCGGATGAGATCGCCGCCATCGACGGTGTCGACCTGCTGTTCATCGGCCCGTCGGACCTCGGGCAGGCTCTCGGGGTGACGGGAGACATCATGCACGACCGGTGCCTGGCGGCGATCGACCGGGTGGCTGCCGCCTGTCGAGCGCACGGGAAGCACTGGGGCGCGGTCACGCCCACTCCCGAGTACGCCTCGATGCTTGTGAACAGAGGCTGCACTGTGATCAGTCCCACCAACGATGTGAAGCTGGTGGCCGCCGGTCTCGAATCCGTCAAGGCCGACTTCGCTGATATGTGGTGATGCCTATCGGTCGCCAACGCGGGCGAGCACCTCATCCACGATCATCCGCGCTACCCGCTCGACCGACTCGTCCGTGTTGCCCGCGAGGTGAGGAGTGAGTATGAGATTGTCGATTCCTGCGAACCGTCGGGCCTGATCCGGCCCGAGCGGTTCCACCTCGAAGACATCCAGCGCAGCCCCGGCGAGTTCGCCTCGTTGCAACGCACCAACGAGGGCAGCTTCGTCGACGACACGACCCCGCGACGTGTTGATCACGACCGCAGTCGGCTTCATCAGCCGCAACGCCCTCCCATCTATCAGATGCCGGGTCTGGTCGGTCAGAGCAACGTGGATCGTCACGACATCGGCGGCGGCGAGTAACTCGTCCAGATCCTGGCGTTCCACCACTGTCCAAGCCGGATCCTCGTGAGGGACATGCGGATCGCATGCCATCACCCGCATGTCCAGGGCCGCCGCCCGGAGCGCCACCTGCCGGGCGATCGATCCATAGCCCACCAGACCCAGAGTCTGGCCGCTCAGTTCCCGCCCAAAAGCATGGCCCTGGCGGGGCCATACGCCAGCAACCATGTCCGCGGTCATGCCAAATACGGGTCGAAGCAGCACCAGCATGGCTCCAATCACGTATTCGGCAACCGACACCGCGTTCGCGCCGACCGCCGGGATGACGGTGACTCCGGCCTCGGCGCAGGCGCGGGTGTCGATATTGTCTAGGCCCACACCGAGACGGCCGATCATCTCCAGATCCGCCGCCACCGACAGCAACCCGGCATCGACCTGCGTGCGGTTGCGAACGACGATGGCGGCTGCTCCTGAGAGTTGCCGCAGCAGTGCCGGGCGGTCGCGATAAAGATCCGGGTCGTAGACCACATCGAACCGGGCACGCAAGCGGCTGAGCTCCGTCTGGGGAAGAAACTCGGGAACCACGACCCGTTTCATGCCCGCCGGGCGCAACGGGAGGCCGCTTCAGTGGACGAAAGGACGGGCGCGAGCCGGGCGAAATGCTCAGCCATCGAGCTCTCCGCGGACCACCGACCGGAGCAGGTCGAGACCGACCGACCCGGCGCTCAGGATACGGTCGTGGAACAGCTTTGGGTCGAGAGACGATCCGACCTGAAGCTCGTCCCGCAAATCGATGATCGTGCGTTCTCCGAGCTTGTAGCTGATCGCCTGGCCGGGCCAGCCGAGGTAGCGTGTCGCCTCCGACTCCGCCACGTCGCGATCGAGCATCGCAACGTCGGTGAGCATCTCGACCGCGAGCTCATAGCGCCAGCGTTCACCCGGGTGGAACCGGACACCGCCCGGAATGCTCAGCCCGAGGTGGCAACCGATGTCAATGACGACCCGGCAAGCACGCAGCATCGTCGACGCCAAGTAGCCGAGGACGTACATCGGCTGATCGAGGAACCCGATCTCATCCATGAGCCGCTCGGCGTAGAGCGCCCAACCTTCCCCGGCTCCGGCTTTCCAGTACAGCAGTCGATGTAGGCGACTGAGGCGGTCGGCCATGGTCATCTGCAGCCCGATCTGCATGTGATGGCCCGGAAACCCCTCGTGGTAGGCCGTCGAGACCTCTTCCCACAGCGGGACCGGTTCCTTGGAGCCGATCGACCACCAAAGACTGCCGGGTCGCTCGAAATCTTCGCTGGGACCTATGTACCACGCCCCAAGCGGACTGCCGGGTGCGGCGAGCCGAACTTCCACTTGTCGGATCTCGTCGGGAAGGTCGAAATGGGAGCCGTCCAGGAGTTCAATGGCTTGCTGCTGGCGTTCGAGCATCTGCGCGATGAACGCAGCCTGGGTGGGAGCGGCCATTGCAGGATCGGTCCTGAGCTGCTCGACCACCTCCGGCAGGCCGGCCGTGGGATCGATGTCGTTGGCAACCGCGACCATGCGGCGGTACAAACCATCGATCTCGCCCCACGCCCATGCATACGCCTCGTCGACGTCGACGTCGGTCCCCAGGTGACGACGGGCCTGGATCAGATATTCATCGCGACCAACACCGTCTTCCTCAGGCGCCACCGGGAGGTACGTTTCCTCCAGCCAGCGGACCGTCTCTTCACACGCTCGGCCGGTCACCACCAACCCGCGGTCTAGGTCGGCCCGGAGCGCGTCATCATCTCCGTCGTAGCCCGCAATCACAGTGCTGTAGGTCCCGTCCGGCGCGATCGCCGCGCGTAGCTGGCGTATCAGCGACTCGACCTGGCGCTGTGCGACGAGTTCCCCCCGGTCGAGCCCCTCCGCGATCGAGCGCCGCCAGCCTTCATTGAATTCATCCATCGCAGCCAGGCGCCGGGCGATGTTGCGCCACCCGGCGGCGTCACTGCGATCCTGGGCGTCGATAGTCTCGCGAACGAGCGCCAGGGCGCTGGCCGAATGCGAAATGTCGCGACGATGTTCGCCCCGGTCATATTCCTCGGCCATCTCAGCCGTCAACGCATCGAACACTGCCGTCGCCAGGCGAGCGTCGCGCTCGGTGGCCACGGGCAGGCGGGTCAGCTCCATTCTGAGATCGCGCACAACGTCGTGACGCTGCTCAAATCCCTCTGGTGACAGGTCATCGAGTTCGTGATCGTGCCCGGCGATGCCACAGTACGTCGCCCACGTGGGAGCCAGGGCTGCGATCCGGTCGGTGGCGCGATCGCTGAGATCGAAGATTGGGTGGCTGGACGGCACGAACCCTCGGCGGACGGCGATGACTGAGCGCCACGAGTCTAGGGGTCGACAGCAGCGGCCGCCGAAGATTCGCAACCCAGGGGCACGATCGCGCCGGTGTCCCGCCGGGTGGCGGGTTGGGCGCTTCTGAATGGTGTCGGACTGGGGCTTGGTCTTAGATCGGAGGAGTCATGCCGGCGCATCACCCCGGTTGGGGTGGGCCGGGGCCGGTGGTGCTGGTCGCCGGGTTGAGGAATCTTCGTCGTCCGGGTGGCGATGCCGGGTCGATCTGGTAGCCCATGCCGTGAATGACAACATGATGGTGATACCAGCAAACGGTGGTGAGATTGTCGGGGTGGTGGCTGCCGCCTTGGCTGCGGGGAGTGATGTGGTGGACTTGGAGGCGGTGCCGACTGCGACAGCCCGCCGCGGTGCAGGCCCCGTCCCGGGCTAACACGTGTTGGCGGGTGCGGGGCGGGATCGGCTGATGCCCATCGGCCGCGAGGATACGACCGTCGGTGAGCCGCAGGTTGAGGTTCACAATCCCGTTGCAGAAGACCTCCTCCAGCCGTTGGAGGCCGATACGTAACCCACCGACGACCTCGGCGCCGACCTGACCGCCGGTTGCTACCAAGTGGTCGAGGTCGGTGGTGACCAGCAGCGTCGGACCCCGATCACCCCCTGACGGGCCGTTTTCGTCTGTGGTGAGGGCGTGGGCGCAGAGCGCGACGAGAGCGTCGGCCTGGCGGCGCGACAAGCTGTCCCGGGTGCCGTCCGGGAGCAGCGGCAGGTCATCGGCCACCGCCAGGAGGCCGTCGAGCACGGTGGTGGCGTCAGGGCCGACCAGGGTGGCCCACAGAGTGGCCGTCTGGTTGTCCAAGGACGGCTGGATCGACAGACCGCGGGAGGCGTGGGCGTTGGGTTCGTCGGTGGGGGTGAGGCGGCGGTGTTTGGCGGCCAGGCGGCGCACCCCGGCGATATCCCAACCCAGCGACCCCTCCAGCACGTCGTCGTCCGCCACCTGGGCGGCGAGGTGGGAGGTGGCCACCGCCCGGTCAAACGACATGGTTCCCGCCTGGAGCCCGTCGGTGACCATGTCCGGGGCGGTGTGGCATACGGCAACCAACTCCTTGGCGGTGGCGGCCGACACGTCGAGGCGGCCGGTTACCCATTCCTGCAGGCTGCGGCACCCATCGGCGGTGGCCACCTGCGCCCGGTCCAGTTCGGCGATCAACACGGTTTGGCGGGAGCGGGCTTGGCCGATCAGGCCTTCCAGCGCAACCAGTTCCTGTTCGAGCGAATCGAGGGTGCGTTCGCCGGTCTCGGTTGGCCGTTTCCGTATGTCGAACATGTGTTCGATCATACCGGACCGGCACGACATTTCTAGACCCCTGACCCCAGATCCGGGAGAAATCTCAGGAAGGGCGCATCTAGATCGCCAGGCCGCGCTCCCCCTCCGGGTTCGGCTCCCTACGGTCGCCTCACCCACCTCCCCCGCTCAGGGAGGAAACCACGCTCGCGCCTGTCCAGGACCCATCCGGTTGGACCCACCAAGCGGGGCCGGGATTCAGAGCTCGATCACGTGATGCCGTCCTGGACCCCGGCGCGTCGGGCCACCCGGGCGGAAACGATGCGCATCACGTCGGGAATACGACCGGGTTCGATCAGTTCCGAGAGTCGACCCTCATCGTCAGCGATCAAGACCAGGTCGTCGAACGCGGCCGGCATGACGTGGGGGTGCCCGAAGAACGCCGTTGTGAGAAAGATCACCTCCAACACCTCCCTGGGCGTGGCGCCGGTCCGCAGGGCGGCGCGCATATGCCGGCGCGATTGGTGAGTCTCGCCCAGTGCCAGCGTCGCACCAACAACGCACAGCAGCCGGATCCGGTCCTCCAGCACTCCCCGTCCGTACATGCCTTCGTACACGGCATCTAGCCAGGTTTCGAGGAACTCCGGGTCCAGTGCGTCGAGCGTGGCGAGCATGTTGATGTGATGGCCAGGTCGCAGCCGTAGCCCATTCGAGATGCCCTGCCAGCCATACCGTTCAAGCAGTAGAGCCAGTCGAGGATCGGCTCGATCGGCGTCAGACCAGGTGTCCTGCTCGGCGTCCAGCCGGCGCTCACGTCCCACGTCGGGAGAGAGCTTGGCTGCGTCCTCGCCCCGTCCGGCCAGGACGCGCTCGAATGCATCGCATGCGCCGGAGACCACCCACGGCCCGGTGTACACGTACGTCTGCAGAATGATCTCGAGTAGTTCGAAGGCCGGCACCCCCGCGGTCAGCGCCGCATTCAGGTTCTCCTCCAACTGGGCGGTCCGTTCGGTCACCGTGTATTGCGCGGTCAGCACCAAGAATCGAGTGTGAGCATCGAGCTGGTCCCGGGCGAGCAATCGCGACAGGTGAGTAGCCCAGACGCCCGCAAAGTGCCGGTCAAGGCGCTCGAAGAGCTGCCGCAAACGCTCCGCCGATTCCGGCAAATACGCGTCGATCGAAGGTCGGGCAGGCCCAGTGGTCGGAGTCATAGTCTAAGCAAATCGGTGGCGTTGCCTCCCAGCACTGCCGCCTGCTCGCCCGCATCGAGGTCGCTCCCCTCGATCCAGGCCACCGGGTCGGGCTGGCCCATATCCGCCGGGAAGTCGGTGCCCAGCACCACTCGGTCGATTCCCACCACGTCGACGAGGTGGCGCAGATTCAGGTACCCATGGACCAAAGAGTCGAACCACATCCGCTGCAAGTACTCGGACGGGAACAAGCCGGCGTGCTCGCGCGCTTCAGGCCGGACTTTGTAGCCGTGGTCGAATCGGGATGAGCCCCAGCACGCATAGCCTCCCCCATGGGCGAAAACCATCCTCAGATCGGACAATCGGTCGTACACGCCGCCGAAGATCAACGAGCCGATGGCAATGGTCGTCTCCGTGGGGTTCGCGATGTAATTCCGCATGTGATATCGCGGCAAGGCGTCTTTCAGTCGGGAGGCCGACGGGTGAAGAAACACCGCGGCATTCAAATCTTGCGCGGCGGCAAGCACATCAAAGAGGTGGGGCTCGTCCCAGTTGGCACCGTCGACATGACTGCCGACTGCGGCCCCCACCATCCCCGGGATCGCCATCACTCGCTCGAGCTCTTTGACTGCCCGGTCGGGACTCTGCAGCGGCAGCGCCCCAAAACCGAGGAACCGGTCCGGCCATTTCGCGGCATAACCGGCGATCTCATCGTTCACGGCTACCGCCGCGTCGGCGGCGAGTCCTGGATCGAGGTAGTAGCGGAACAGAATTGGATTCAAAGACAGCACTTGGATGTCGACGCCGGCCTCATCCATCTGCTCGAGTCGCCGTTCCATGGGCTCGAGGTGGGCCTTGCCACCCATCCCCACTCGATAGTCGCCCGTGACGACGTGGGGCCGGCCCGAACCATCGATCTCGAGCCGTGATCCGTACCACATCTCACCGGCTTCGCCCGCTGCGATCGCCGACCGCGGCAGCAGGTGGGCGTGAACGTCGATGACGTTGGTATGGCGGCTCATCCGGTCGCGTCCTCCTGGGTCCATCCCTCCGCTTCCAGCTCTTCGATCGCCTCCAGCATGCAGGTGACTCCGTAGGTGAGCACTCTGGCACCGGCCGGGTTCACAGCCACCATCAGCGCCTCGGCGATCTCTTCAGGATGAGCGCCGAGCTGCAGCGCCTTCTTGATGTGCTGGGTGAGATGTGGCTGGTTGTGTGGGTTCGAACCCATGACCGCCAAAGCGACGATATGGAACAGCTCGTGGCCTTTCTCATCAAACCGCCGGGGTCGGCGCCTGATGATCTCGTCCAGTCGGAGCATCGTCTCCACGTACTCCGGAAAACGCTCGGCGATCCAGGCATGGGCCGGGTAGCGTCTGCCGCGCCGCGCCGCGAACTCCTCAGCCAGGCTTTGACTCATTCCACGTCCTCCATGTAGGTGCGATCACGGGTGGCTGGTCGATCTCCAACGGCATGGCCGGGCATGGCTCAGGCTCCCAGCAGGCCGGTGAGGTTCTCGGACAGGATCTTCCATTGCGCCTCCTCCGACAGCGTGGGATGCGACCGTATGAAGCCCACCGGGTCCGGCTCGCCCATGTCGGCGGGGTAGTCGCTTCCGAGAACGATCCGGTCGATGCCGGCGAGGCCGATGATGTGGTCAAGGGCGTGGTGCCCGTGCACCAGCGAGTCGAAATAGAGGCCCTTCAGATAGTCGGACGGCAACCGGCTGATGCCTTGGGCTTCGGCCCGCACCCGCTGGCCGTGGTCCATCCGGGCGATGCCGAGGCACCCGTAGCCGCCGCCGTGCGCAAAGCAGAGTTTCGCCTCACCGAGCCTGTCCAGCACACCGCCGAAAATGAGGCTGGCGAGTGCAACGGAGGTCTCCATCGGATTCCCGATGAGGTTCTTCAGGTGGTAGCGGGTCAAGAATGGATTCCCGCGACCACGCGCCGGGTGCACAAAGACGAGCGCGTCGAGATCACGGGCAGCTTCGAGCACTGGATACAAGTCGGGTGCGTCCCAATCGACGCCGTTCACGTTGGTCCCGACGAGTGTGCCGGCGAATCCAAGGTCGCGCATACAGCGCTCGAGTTCGCCGATCGCGGCTTCAGCATCCTGCAACGGCAGAAAGGCCAGCCCTCGGTAGCGATCAGGATCTCCAGCGACGATGGCGGCGATGTCGTCGTTAGTATCGACCGCCAGGGCCAAACCGTCCTCAGGACTCACGTTGTACCAGTGCATGCTGGGGCTCAGCGACAGCAATTGCACGTCGACGCCCATTGCGTCCATCGACTCGATACGGTCGGCGGGAGTCTCCAGCGGGGTCGGCCAGGGCAGGGCAAAGGCGGGACCATCACCCGAGCGGCTGGTCACCTTGCCCTGTTCGTCTCGGCCGAACTCCAGTCCGTAGTGCCGGCCGCCGTGCTGCGCTGCGGCAGCGAGTCTCGGCGGGACGATGTGACTGTGGACGTCGATGATTTTGCCCGTCATGTGCTCCATCCCTCCGTGCGGGCCGGCCTGGATCATATAGGTGCGCGCTGCCGCCGGCCGTCACCGGCGCCAACTCCGACTGTCACGCCAAGCCGGGTCGTCTTCCCCTGGCGGCAACTCTCCCCGTACGGCACGGTCAGACCGAAGCGAAGATCGGAGAAACATGCCACGGATCGTCGTTGGCGTCGACGGGTCGGAGCATTCGAAGCGGGCGCTCCGCCGGGCCGTTGAAGAGGCCGCTCTCCGGGATGCCACGCTCGACGCCGTGCACGTGTTCCGGCCGCCCCGGCGCGCGTTCGCAGATGACCTGATCAGCTTGCCGATCGGGATTGGTGTCGGAATGGGACCGATATCTCCGGACGATGCGAACGACCCCCGCCCGAATCCCGATGAACAAGCGGCCGGCACCGCCTATGCCGCCCTCGAGCGATTCGTCGCCGACGCCACCGAGGGGATGTCCGGCCCGAAGCCGGGCCTCGTGGTCATTGCGTCCGATGACCCGGCCGATGCGTTGTTGGATGCGTCTCGTGACGCCGACCTGGTGGTGATCGGAACGCGGGGGCTGGGCGGATTTGCCGGGATGCTGCTGGGCTCGGTGGCGCATCAATGCATACAGCGGTGCCGCTGCCCAATGCTGATCTTGCCGCCGGAGGAGTGACACCCGCTGCGGCCACTACTTGGAGGATCCCGCCGTTAGGCCGGCAACCACGTAACGCTCGATCCGCGTGTACACCAGGATGAAGGGCAGCACCGTGATGATCGCGAACGCCGCCTCCGCCGGGAAGTTGGTCAGTCCCTCGCTCTGACCGAGCTTGAACAGTGCGAACGGGAGAGTTCGGGTCTCCGCCGTTGTCGTGAGTACGAGGACGAGAGTGAACTCGTTCCAGGCCTCCCGGAACGCCAGCACCGCGATGGTGATCAGCGCCGGAGCGGCGAGGGGTACGACGATATGCAGCATGCGCTGCCACAGGGAGGCGCCGTCGACGTCCGCGGCCTCTTCGATGTCGCGCGGGATCTGTTGGAAGAAGCCCACCATCAACCACACGGCCAGCGGTGCGAGCATCCCGGTGTAGACGATGATCAGGGTAAGCCGCCGGTCGAGCATCCCGGTGACGACGGCGAGCCGGTAGATGGGGACCATGATCCCGATGCTCGGCACGAGGCGGGGCAGCAGGGTGAACAGCAGCAGCAGATGCCGTCCCCGGAACCGGAACCGGGCGAACGCATACGCGGCCGGGAGTCCGATGATCGTCGTCAGGATGGCCGTGCCGAAACCCACGATGATGCTGTTGATGAAAGCGGATACGAAGTTGGGATCGGCCAGGACCTCCCGATACGCCGCCAGGGTCGGATCTGCCGGAATCAGCCCGAGGTTGGCATAGGACTCGAACTTGGACTTGAACGAGATCGAGATCGTGATCAGGAACGGGATGAACGTCCACAACGCCAGCAGCAGCAGGGGCAGCCCAACGAGCGTCCGACGGCCGAGCCTGGCCAGCGGAGACCTGCTGGTGCCGGCTATGTGGCGTTCCGTGATACCGGGGGTGGCAGATGCGGTCGCCATCAGAGCTCGATCTCGTATCTGCGGGCGACCGTGATGTACATCAGCGTGAGCAGGGCGTTCAGCACCAGGATGAAGGTCGCCAGCGCCAGTGCCTGGTTGAACTTGAGCGCTCGAAAGGCGACGTTGTACATCTCCATTGCCATCGTCGTTGTGGAGCCGAGCGGGCCGCCACCGGTGAGCGCCAGGACCACGCCCAACCCGGTGAGCGTCGAGTAGCTCAGCCAGACTGTGGTGATCACGAGCTGGGGAGCCAGCAGAGGAATGGTTAGATGACGAGCCCGCTGCCAGCCCGACGCGCCGTCGACGAGGGCGGCATCGAGGTACGACTGATCGATGGTCATCAGGCCCCCGAGCAACAGCAAGATCGTCAGCGGTATGTCGGTCCAGACCTGCGTGAAGATGACGACCGCCATCGCCCACGTCGTGTCCGACAACCATGACGGCCCGTCGATGCCAACCCAGGCGAGAGTTTCATTGATCAGGCCGAGGTCCGACTGGAACAGGATACGGAACATCACCGCGGCGGCGACATTCGAGATGAGATAGGGCGCGAGCGTCGTCGCCCGCATGAAACGCAGGCGGCCGGCGGCCCGGAACAACGCAAACGCGAAGAACAACCCGAGCGAGGTGCCGACCAGGAGGCAACCGCTTACGAAGATGGCCGTCCGGTAGAGGGCGTTCCAGAAATCGCCATCGCCGAACATGTCGATGTAGTTCTGGGCACCGACGAACTCCTCCGGCAGGCCCAGCTCAGGCGCCCGGTACAGGCTCTCCCAGATTCCGTATAGGACCGGGAACGCCAGCATCGCGCTCACGGCCAGAATGGCGGGGAACGAGAACAGGTACGGCGTGAGCTTGCTCTGGCCGATCGGGCCGGCCGAGGGCTCGACGGAGACCGCCTCCGGGCTCCCAGTGCGTTCACGGGTTGCGGTCATCTACCCGTTCCAATGACGTCCAAGCAAGCATGCCCGAAATCGACCGCCTGCGCACGCCGGATCCGCTTGAACGGAAACGGCGTGCGCAGGCGTCGGGTCATTGCGTGTTGGACTTACAGCGCATCGAGCTTGGGCTGGTACTCGTCTGCGAGCTCTTGGGCCGTTTTGTCCGTCCCAACGACGATCTCGCCGAAGAGTTCCTCCAGCACCAGTTCGACCTCGCCACCGTTGAGGCCGGCCGGGACGGAGTCGCTCCCGGAATATGCCGCCCGGAGGTTCTCGTCGAAGAACGGCCAGATCTCATCGAGCCGCGGATCTGCGAGCGCAACGCTGTTGCGCATGGGCACCGAGCCACCCGCTGCAGCATCAACCAGCTGATCCACCGTGCCGACGTGGGCGATCGCCTGGAAGGCCTCCCACTCGACGCCCCGCTCCTCGGCGCCGGTGGTGACGGCCCAGGTCCTCGCGTTGGAGATCTGGTTGCCGTCGCCCCGGGTGGGCGAAGGAACCACGCCCCAGCCCGATCCGAGTTCGAAGCCCTCGACTGCGTTGTACTCACCGGCCACAGTGAACCCGTCGAGGATGAAGGCCGCCCGTTGGCCGGCAAAGGCCGCACGCGCCTGATCCTCACCCCAGGTGATCGCCTCGGGGGGCAGCAGCCCATCATTCGAAGCATCCAGGAACCATTGCAGCGTGTAGATCCCACCCTCTGATTGCAGGTCCGGGACCGCCCCGTCGTACGGTGCGCCGGCCGCGCTGAACATGGTCTTGAGCGTCGTGACGCCGGTGCCGGGCAGCGCCTGGACCGTCAGCGGGATGATGTCTGGACTCGCCGCCTTGACCTCCCGCATCGCCTCGAGGAAGCCGTCGAGGGTCGTGATCTCGGAGCAGTTGACGCCGGCTGCCTCACACACCGGGATGTTGTAGTAGATGATGTCGAAGTTGGCGGTCAGCGACACGCCGTACAGCCCGGTCGGGTCATCGGCCGGGAAGAGGTTCTCTTCCCACGCGATCGGGAGGATCTCGTTGTACGCGTCGGGGTCCTCCTGCTCCCACCGTTCCTTCAGCGGCGTGTGATCCATCAGCAGGCCGGCGTTGGCGTAGGCCTCGATCAGGAACGTGTCGTCCTGGATGACGTCAGGCAACCGCTGGCCGGCGTCCTGCATACGCTGCATCTGTTGGAGGATGTCGTCGTTCGCTTCGACTTGGACGGTCACGTTGATGTTCGGGTTGTCTTCCATGAAGCCCTGCCAGAGATCCGGCGGGCGGTAGTAGTCGCGGGAAGCCCAGATCAACAGATCGACCTGTTCGCCAGCGGCTGCGGTCTCCTCCGTGGTGCCCTCGTCGGCCTCAGCAGCAGTGGTCGCCGCAGGCTCGTCGTCGCCGCCGCAGGCCGCAGCCACCAGAGCCAGGACGGCCAGCAATGCCATGAGTTTCAGTAACCAGTGTCTTCTCGACATGGTGATCACCTTTGTCTCCCTCCTAGGTGTTTGTGTGTCGGCCAGCCGTTGAATCTGAGCGCAGATCAGCGGTTGGCCGGACCTCTCTAAACAATCGAGTGGCTCAGGGCGCCTCCCGCCCCACAGCGGCGCGGCGAGGTGCTGGCAGTCCACTCGCGGACAGCGCCCGATCGAAGCTTCCGGGCGGTGAGCCCGGGGTCGTCGTCGTCACCAACCGCACGTCCGACCACTGGAGAGGATGGGCTCGACAGCAGCAGGCACCTTGATCCTCTCCTCCCTTGCCTCGGCCGGCGCAATCGTCCTCGCAGGCGAGAATCGCAAATCCTACATAATGCAGAATACGGGGCGCTCTCCGGCCGGTCAACAAACGCAGGCGGATCCTCCGTGCTGCAGCCTTCAGCCCTCAGCGATCAGCGACTTCAGGCGGTCTAGGTTGTCGGGAGTCATCTCGAGCTGTCCGCGGTCGATCTGGCGAGACAGCTCGACCACCGCATCGTTGGCCGGAGTGGGTACGCCCAGTTCGGCGCCGTGGCGAGCCACGAGCCCGTTGATCAGCTCGTATTCACTGCGGCGCCCTTTGAGGTGGTCCTGGATCATCGTGTTGAGCGCCTGTTCGCCGACATCGTCGAGCAGCGTCGTGAGCGCTTTGGCCAGCACGTCGTCGCCCCCACCCGCGAAATCCTCCGGCGTCAGTCCGAACAGCGGTTCCAGCTGGTACCCGAGCGCCTCGCCGACTACGGCCGCTTCACGCCCCAGCCTGATCGAGATCTCCATCATGCCGGGCAGTCGCGACGCCTCTTTTTCCCGCAGGCCGAAGAGGCAAAAGGGGCCCATCATCATCGAGTTCGTGACGAGCTTGGTCCACTTGGCGCCGTAGATGTTGGCGGTGACAGCGGTGGTCGCGGCGTGCGAGAGCATCTCGGCCAGACGTTCTACCCGCCTCGTCACGGAGCCGTCGAGTTCGCCGACCGCTATCCAGGTGGCGGTGCGGTCGGTGTTGCGCTGGATGACTGCGGGTTCGAACATCTGGGCCGACAGCTCGACCACGCAACCCACGGTCCGGTCCGACCCGACCACCGCCTCGTGGTCGTGGATCGTCATCGAGTTTTGGATCCCGACCAGCACGCCATCCGAAGCCAGGTAAGGCTCAACCAGGCGCGCCACCCATTTCGCGTCGTACGCGTTGACGGCGGTGAACACGGTGTCGAAGGTTTGTCTGCCGGACGCCAGGTCACACAGGTGACCGGCATCGACCGGTACGTGAACGTCGCGCCCCGGCATGGTCACGTGTAATCCGCCCCGACGCATGGCCTCAACATGCTCTGGCCATTGATCGACCACCGTCAGCTCAATCCCGGCGTCGATCAAATCCGCGGCGACGCTCCCCCCAACCGCCCCCGCTCCCACGAACGCGACCGACTCATTCATGCGAACCGACCACGCTCGGGCAAAGGAACGATCACGCCTCTGCCAGCAAGGCCTTGAGGCGATCCAGGTTGGCGGGGGTCATTTCGAGGTGGCCGCGATCGATCTGGTCGTTGATCTCGAATACGGCGTCGTTGTACGGCGTATCTATGCCTACCTCGCGACCCTTTTGCACCACCAGCCCCGTGATGAACTCGTACTCGCTGCGCCGACCCCGCCACCGATCCTGGATCACGGCGGTGACGGCGTCTTTGCCGACATGGGCGTTGAGCGTGTCCATCGCCCTGCCCAGGACATTGTGGATGTCGCCGGTGAACTCTTCGCGACTCAGGCCGAATACCGGCTCCAGCTCATAGCCCAGAGCCCGCCCCACCTCGACGGTCTCAACACCGAGGCTGACCGAGATGTCCCGCATGCCCGGCAAGCGCGCAGCTTCCCAGTTGGTGAGGCCGAACATTCCATTGGGACCCATGGTCATGCTGTTGGCAACCAGCTTCGTCCACTTGGAACCGTAGATGTTGGTGGTGATCTCCGTTTGGGCCACCTCCGACAGGAGGCCTGCCAGCATCTCGACCCTGGCCGTGACGGATCCGTCCAGCTCTCCGACCGTGAGCCACGTCCCTTTCCGGGTCGTGTTACGGATCACGACCCCCGGCTCGGTGAAGGTCGCCGAGAGCTCGATCGCACATCCGACCGTCCGCTCGCGACCGACGATCTCGCCGTGGGCGTCATCGTTCATGGAGTTCTGTATTCCAACCAGTACGCCGTTGCGGGCCAGGTACGGCTCAATCAGCTGAACCGCCCACTTGGTGTCGTAGGACTTCACGCACACCAGAACGATGTCGAAGCTGGGCTTCATTGATGCCAAATCACAAATGTGATTGGCGTTGACGTCCACATGCAGCTTGAGGTCGGGCATTTCTATCCGCAGGCCTTCCGCCCGCATCCGCTCCACATGCGCCGGCCACTGATCGATCATCGTCACATCGTGGCCGGCTGCGGTCAGGTCGGCGGCGACGCTGCCGCCGATGGCTCCAGTGCCGACCACGGCGATACTGGTCACGCTTCTCCTCCCGATGGCTCGACCGCCACCGCCGCGCCGGTGGAGAGCGATTCTTCCATCGCCAGCGTCACGGCCAGCACCGTGCGGGCTTCGTCCACCGTGGTTAGATAGCAGCCCGCCCCGGTCGCGACATGATCGATCCACGCACGAGTTTCGTCGGCCAGACGTCCGAACATTTGCTCACCCACCCACTCACCTGTGCTGCGGCTGCCCAGGAACGCCAGGTTCATCACCTGGTGGGTGGCGTATGTGTTCCTATAACCCTGTTCCGTGTAGAGGATCTGGTCGCGGTGGTCGTCGTCGATGAGCAACGCGCCCTCAGTACCAAAGACCTCCAGCCGGATGCTCTGGCCCGTCGTCGGGAACCGCTCCGGCAGCGAGTAGCACACGCCTACGTCGACCACGCTTCCATCGCTGAAGCGAACAAGCGACCAAGCCGCGTCGTCGACGTCAAAACCATGATCCCGGAACACACTTCCGTGTCCCCTCGCAACCACCTCGACGGGGACCTGCGGGGCGAGATACCAGCACGCGACATCCACCAGATAGGTGGCGACGTCGATGACTGGGGTGGCCTCGGCCGAGCGATTGAGGATGGTTAGTCCCTGGGCCCGCGAGCTGTACACCCTCCCCGTGAGCCCGACGACGTCACCGATCTTGCCCGAGGCGACGTTGTCCCATCCGACGGAGTACTTCTGGAGGTAGCGCATCGAGTATCCCACCCGGACGTCGACTCCGGCTGCCCGGGCCGCAGCAACGATCTTGTCGGCGTCGGCCAGCGTCAACGCCAGCGGCTTTTCGATCAAGACCGGCTTCTCGGCTGCCAGCGCTGCCAGCGCCGGCTCGGTGTGATGCGGTTCGTCGGTCGAGATGACGATGGCGTCGACCCGCTCATCCGCCGCCAGTTCCTCCACCGTCTCAGTCACGAGATCAGCATCGAGGTCTTCGGCGATCCCGACAGCCTTGCTGTGGTCGGCGTCCATCAGGCCGAGAAAATCCACGGCCGGATGCTGGGCGGCCAGCCGGGCCCGCTGCATTCCGATCTTGCCGGTGCCAACAACCCCGAGTCCGATGTCTCGTCTCTGTCTCGTCATGCACCTCTCCTCCACCATTCGGCCAGGCGCCGCAGGCTAAACCATATATTTTGCATGATACGGGCTGGGGCTCGGGTCACACCCCGAGCAGCGTGGACGGGTTCGAGGCGAGGATCGCTTCCTGTTCGCCGGCGGTCAGCTCCGGCAACCCTCTGACCCAGTTGACCGGATCAGGCAGAAACATCGGCGCGGGGTAGTCGGTCCCAAGCACCACGTTGTCGATTCCCACCGTGTCGATGAGAAACCGCAGCACCGGTCCGCTGTACGTGCAGCAGTCATAGTGGAAACGACCCAGGTACTCGCTCGGCGGCAGTTGCTGCGCGAAAGCGTCGGGCTCGGGGAAGGGCGGCGCCAACTCGTCAGATCCCTCCAGCGCACCCGCCACTTTGTCCATGCGGGCGATCCCATACGCGGTGTACCCGCCGCCGTGTGCGAGCAGCGGCTTCAGGTCCGGGAAACGATCCATCACGCCACCGAACACCAGCGTCGCGTAGACAAGCGTCCGCTCGGTTAGATTGCCGACCGCGTTCGTCAGCTTGTACCGCTGAATGCGCTCCCCGACACAGGTGTCGGCGCCCTGGTGGAAGAAGAGAATCGCGCCGAGTTCCTCTGCGGCGGCAAAGAAGGGCAGGAACTCGGGTTCGTCGTATGTCTTGGGACCAACATGGTCGCTCAGCACAACTCCCGAGAAACCCTGCTCGGTCATAGCCCGTTCCATCTCGCCGATGGCCGCCGCCGGGTCCTGCATCGGCACCATCGCCAGACCGGCGAATCGGGTCGGATACTCGGTCATCAAGTCGACGATCTCCGCGTTGCATTCGCGGTGGATGCGGGTGGTGAGATCGACGTCCCTGTCGTACTGGTAGAACCCGACAGTCGGCGTGACGAGTTGCATCTCCACTCCGAGCGCGTCCATCTCGGCCAACCGATCGGGTAACGATTTGGCAAAGCCGCCACGGTTGAGCTCGCCCACGTTCCCGTCGAGGCCGTACCACTCGCCTCGTTCCTCCACTGCCTCCTTGTATCTGCGCGGCGTCCAGTGGGAATGCATGTCAATGATGGGCACGGTTCTGCTCCTGTGGTTGGGGCGCCAGCCACCGGCGCCGACGGTTTGTGAAGGTGGCATCGTACGATGCCCCGCACTACTGGGCCCCCGAAGACTGGCCACGGGAATGTGAGGCGGCAGCTCTGAGAAGGTATGGTCACCTGGCTCTGCGTCCGCGTCGGCGCTCGAGCGCAGCTGGATTCCCCAGAGCCCGAGGAGCGATCAGTGGAACCTTTGCGCGTCGGATCAATTGGATTGGGTTGGTGGGGCGGCATGCTTGCGGACAAGGGCAAGATGGCAGGGCTCGATCTCGTCAGCTGTTTTGCCCGCACCCGCGAAACCCGTGAAGAGTTCGCCAGCACCCACGGCTTGCGCCCGGCCGAGTCGCTCGACGAGCTTCTTTCGGACCCCGAGGTCGAGGCAGTGATGATCGCCACGCCTCATTCGACCCATGCCGACCTCGTCGCCGAGGCGGCCGCAGCGGGTAAGCACGTCTTTGTGGACAAACCGTTCACTCTTTCGGTGGCCGAGGCCCGCCGGGCCATCGAGGCAGCCAACGCCGCCGATGTGATCTTGCAGGTCGGCCACAATCGCCGCCGCCAGCCCGCGACTCGTCGCCTCCGGGGGATGGTCGACGCAGGGGAGTTCGGGATGATCCACTACGCCGAGGCCAACCTGTCCTATCCCAAAGGCCTCAATCCGCGGACCGGCTGGCGGGGCGACCCTGCCGAGAGCCCGGCCGGCGGGATGACCGGCCTCGGTGTACACATGGCCGACAACCTCATCTATCTCCTGGGTCGGCCGGCCCGTCTGGCAGCCTTCAGCCGCCAGGTGATTGGCGTCGGCACCCTCGACGACGTGACCCATGCAACTCTCGAATTCGAAAGCGGCGCCCTGGCATCACTCGGGACCGCCATGGTGATCCCCGACATCGCCCGCACCGCCGTGTGGGGAACCGAAGCGGCCGCCTGGAACGAGGTTGACGGCGAGAAGTTCTACATCCAACGGGTCGGCGAGAAGGACCGAACCGAACAGCCGGTCGAGACGCTCGACACCGTCCGGGACGAACTGGAGGAGTTCGCCGTCAACGTGCGCAACGGCAGGGCGCCCGAGACGGGCGGACCCGAGGCTTTCGAGGTGGTGGCGATCCTGGAGGGCATCGTTGAGAGCGCAGCCACGGGGACGGTGGTGGATCTGGCGGAGATTCGGGCTCGGGAGTAGCGATGGCGCCGGAGGCGCTCAGCTCGCAGGGCTGAGGCTGCGCTCGCCGGCCATGTCCAGGCGGCGAACAGTCGCATTGCACACCGAGGACCGTGGCTCCAAGCCTGCCCGCTAGCTCAAACCCACCATCGCCGGTGGCGGTATGGCGATACCTCCGCTGAAGCGAGCCCGCAGCTCATGGCTGCGGGAGCTCGCCTTTGCCGACCGTCACCTCGGGTCGGTCGCCTGCCCCGAAGTTGCGTACTGCGAGCACAGCCGCACCGGCTGCGTAGAGGAACGCGAGCAGGCCCACCACCCACCCGACCACCGGGATGGCGGTGACGATCACTAATGCGATCAGACCAAGGGCCAGTGCCAGGATCCGCATCCAGGCCGTCTCCTGGTTGCGGAGAAGCAGCCGAGCCCCGGTCAGCGCTGCGACGATGGGAGCCCCATATACCGCCAGCACGAACACCGTGAACCCGGTGAGAATCCAGAACACAACGAATGTGAACCAGAACGTGCCGACGAGCAACCCCAGGCCCAGCAAACCAAAGACGACCGACACCACTATCCCGGCAAGGATCAGGAGCACCAGCAGCGCCATCAGCAAGGCAGTGAAGATCAGGCCGTAGAGCAGGCTCGCGCCCGGCCGGGTCCGTGCCCGGGTGAGCACCGCCTCCAACGGTCGGCGCAGTGCGAACACGGCCACGAGGCCGACGAGGAACAACGCAACGAAACGCTGCACCACGCTGATCACCTGATCGCTGAACGTGGTCGGTTCCGGCTGCGGAACGGCGACGTCTTCGGTGCCGCCAATCGTGCCGCTGCGCTCGTAGCTACCACTCGAGCCGAACACGTTTCCGGCCACTTCGCCCGTAAGCCGCACTTGTCCCGCTCCAAACAAAACGTCTGCGCCGACGGCGCCCGCGAGCTCGATGTCCCCACCCACCACTGCAACATCCCCGCCCACATCTCCTGTGACGGAAACCTGGCCACCCGACAACCGGGCGTCACCCATGACCTCCCCCGAGATCTGGATCTGGCCGCCGCTGGCGAGCACGTCGCCGGTGACGATCCCGTCGATGGAGACGTTGCCGCCGGCCGCCACGACGTCTCCGTCGACCGTCCCGTCGACGCTGACCGTACCTGCGAATGCGTAGAGGTTGTCGGCTACGGTCTCATCGGCTCCGACGGTCACGGAGTTGCCAGTCCGCAGTTTCCCGCCGAGCTCCTCGGCTGCGAAGGCAACGCCTGCGAGGAGCAGCGCGAGCACCGTGCCCACCGCGACGCTTGCGGAGAACCTCCGGCTGCGAGTTGAGTCGATCCGCTTCATCCGCCACTCTCCTTGTCGCCATCACCCGTCCGCACGAGAAAGGCTCAGTAGCCGAGCCGGAAGCGCGCGCTGCATCTTTGGTTGTACCGATCTTCGGGAATCCGGGTTAGAGCCGTTTGGCCCACTTGCACGCGGCAGCGCGCGCTACGCCAGGTGATCACCTCGGTCCGAAGTCGCGGGCGCCGGCCGCGGCGGACACGGATTCTGCGACGGCCGGTATCCGGGCGTGTCCGCGATTCGAGGTGTGGGGAACCGAAGCGGCCGCCTGGAACGAGGTTGACGGTGAGAACTTCTACATCCAACGGGTCGGCGAGAAGGACCGAACCGAACAGCCGGTCGAGACGCTCGACACCGTCCGGGACGAACTGGAGGAGTTCGCCGTCAACGTGCGCAACGGCAGGGCGCCCGAGACAAGCGGACCCGAGGCACTCGAGGTGGTGGCGATCCTGGAGGGCATCGTTGAGAGCGCAGCCACGGGGACGGTGGTGGATCTGGCGGAGATTCGGGCTCGCACCTAACAGGTGTGAGGGTGTCGGATCAGAAGTTGCCTGCGCCGGGCGTTGAGCTTTGGCGAGGAGCGATGGCAACAATCCCCCTGGCGAGCGTTTGCCCGCGAGTCGGTCCGGGCTCGAGCCAGCGTCGGCTCCAGCCCGGACCAGGTCCCGCGGCGTTTGCACGAAACTCTCACCTGGCGGCGGCGAACTCCGCGGTGAGTGCTTCGAACAGCTCCAGAGCCTCATCCGTAAGCTGCGGCACGACCCGTTCCTCCAAACCGCTATCAGCATCTCCAGGCCGCAAGAATCCCTCTGAGGTCCAGAGCTCATCATCGAGTTCAGGGCGATTTGTCTGGAGCCACGCCCTGAACGGGTCGACGATGCGCTGATCCCACTCTGCGACGTTGTAGTCGTGGTACATCTCAGAGATCATGCCGTCAGTGACTGCGAAGCGGATCTGGCCGGAGACGAACCCCTCGCCCAAGGCCCGCGACCATGCGTTCTCCGAGAGATAGGTGCACGTAATCTCCGAAGCTGCCGCTTGCGGAGTCTGGAAGCAATCCCGTGCCACCCACCTCCAATCGAGAACTTCGTGAGAGTTTGTCTCGCTGGGCGGTCCTGATAGCCAGGGGTTCGTCGTCAGTGTTGAGCGCGTTCTTGCAGGAGAGCCTCCGACCTCAGCGGTCGTTGCGAGCCCGCGGGTGGATGGGGGCCCAACACGTACGGCTCTGGCCAGCGGCGGCCTTGCCGTAACCACTCACAACGAAGACACGATCCGTGTATGGAACCTCGCTTCGGGCGATGAGTGGTTTGCCCTCCCGACCAACGCTCGCTCCTATGCGTTCACCGCGATGTCTCCCACGGGTGGCATTCTGTATTACCCGGATGAGGACGGAGTGCTACGGCGCCTTCTGCTCGATCCCCCGGCGTTGGCCGAGTTTGCGCGGAGCCGGGCATCTCGGAACTTCACGGTGACGGAGTGCGAGCGCTTCCTGCACGATATCGATTGCGCAGCCGCCTACGGGTGAGGGCCGTGCCATCGATACGTGGAACACGCACCAAGACGCGCCGAGGTCCCGCTCGGGGCGGGTTGGGGGTTTGGATGGGTTGGTTCGGGTTGGCCGGTCCGGGTTGGGTTGCGGCTGGCGGTCAGGGTGGGTCGGTGCCGGTGTTGGGGCGGAGGAAGCGGCGGCGGTGGGCTGGCGAATTGGGGTCGATCGAATAGCCCCTGCCGTGGACCACCACATGATGGTGGTACCAGCAGAGGGTGGTGAGGTTTGACAGATGGTGGGTGCCGCCCTGGCTGCGGGGGATAATGTGATGTACCTGGAGGCGGTGACGGGATCGGCAGCCCGCGGCGGTGCAGGCGCCGTCCCGGGCCAGGACTTGTTGGCGGGTCCGGGGCGGGATGGGTTGGTGCCCGTCGATGGCGAGGATGCGGCCGTCTGTGAGCCGCAGGTTGAGGTTGATGGTGCCGTTACAGAAGATCTCCTCGAGGTGTTGGAGGCCGACCCGGAGGCCGCCGACCACTTCGGCGCCGACCTGGCCGGTGCTGGTCAGGAAGTCGTCGAGGTCGGTGGTGACCAGCAGGGCCGGTCCCCGGTCGGCGGCCACCCCGCTGTCGGTCTGGTCGTCATGACCTGCGAGGGCGTGGGCGCACAGGGCGACGAGGGCGTCGGCTTGGCGGCGGGACAGGGAGTCGCGGGTGCCGTCGGGGAGGCGCGGCAGGTGGTCGGCCACGGCCAACAGTCCGTCTAGGACGGTGGTGGCGTCGGGGCCGGTGAGGGTGGCCCACAGGGTGGCGGTGTGGTGGTCGAGGGACGGTTGGATCGACAGCGACCGCTGTTGGTGCAGGTTGTGTTCGTCGGTGGGGGTGAGGCGGCGGTGTTTGGCGGCGAGGCGGCGCACCCCGGCGATGTCCCACCCTTGGGATGCGTCTAACACGGCGTCGTTCACGTCTTCGGCTGCCAGCCGGGTGGTCGCCACCGCTCGATCAAACGACATCGTCCCCCCGGCGAGTGCGTCGGTGACCAGCCCGGGGGCGGTGTGGCAGATGGCGATCATGTCTTTGGCAGTGCCAGCTGACACGTCGAGGCGGCCAGTGACCCATTCGTGCAGGCTGCGGCAGCCATCCGCGGTGGCCACCTGCGCTTGGTCCAGGGCGGCCACCAGCACGGTTTGGCGGGCTCTCGCTTGCCCGATGAGGCCTTCGAGGGCGACAAGTTCGTGTTCGAGCGAATCGACCGTGCGTTCGGCTGTGTGGGAGGTGTGGGTTGTCCGTTCCACTGTATCGAACATATGTTCGACTGTATCAGGTGGATGGGACATTACTAGACCCCTGGCCCCCGATCCGAGAAGAAATCTCGAGTGGGCTCGGGGGACGACCCGAGCTTCAGTCGTCGGGCAGCGCTCCCCTTCTGACCTCGGCTCCCTCTGGTCGCCTCACCCACCCCCGCGGGAGAGGAGGCCCACACGTCGGTGGGCAATCCGCCCGAGCGAACTCGCCTATCTCTTCGGCCCCGAGTAACGGAGGTCGAACACTATGCCGAATCCCGGCCCCCGCTCATGGGGTACCGTTCGAGGGATGGAGATCGGGACTCGGCGACTGGCCGCAATCGCGGTGGCCGACGTCGTCGGTTTCTCACGGATGATGGCCGCAGATGAGGACGGAACACTGTCGGCGCTGCACGCCCATCGGGCAGCCATCGATCCGCTGGTGCTGAATCACGGCGGCCGGATAGTGAAGTCCACCGGCGACGGGGTCCTCGTCGAGTTCCCGTCCGCGACTGCCGCGTTGCGCGCTGCTCTAGAGATCCAGGACATCATGGGGGGCCGCAACGATGCCCTACCCGAGTCGCGGCGCATGCAGTTCCGGGTCGGAATCAACGTCAGCGAAGTAGTGGCCGATGACAGTGGCGACGTGTACGGGGACGGGGTCAACATCGCTGCCCGCATCGAAGCCCTCGCCGATCCGGGCGGCATCTCCATCACCAACGCTGTCTACGAGGCCGTCAGAGACAAGATCCACGTGGCTTTCCACGACGATGGCGAACACGCCTTGAAGAACATCCCCCGCCCGGTGCGGGTATGGAAAGTCGCCGGCGGGCCACATCATCACACCCCGACGCCAAGAGTCACGACGGCCCGAACCTTGGCCACCGTGGCGGTGCTGCCGTTCGACAATATGAGCGATGATCCAGACCAGGAGTACTTCGCCGATGGCATCACCGAAGACCTGCTGACTGCGCTGTCCTACGACCGCGACCTCGCGGTCGTCGCCCGCAACTCCACGTTCGCGTACAGAGGCACTCCCACCGACGTCAGAACCGTCGCCCGCGAGCTCGATGCCACCCACGTCGTCGAGGGCAGCGTGCGCAAGGGGGGAGATCGAGTGAGAGTGACGGCGCAGCTCATCGATGCCGAGACCGGCCACCACCTTTGGGCGGACCGCTACGACGGGAAGCTCGATGACATTTTCGCGCTCCAGGACGAGATGGTTGCGGCGATCGCATCGAAGCTGCGGCCCTTCCTCCGGGAAACGGCCGGCAAACGCCACACTGCGGCGGGAATTGCGTCCTTCGACGCGTGGGACCTCACGATTCGCGGCCGGTATCACCTCAACACCAACTCCATAGACGGCGCCCACCAGGCAATTGAGCTGTTCGACCAGGCCAGAAGACTCGAGCCGCAATTCGCTCCACCGGTCGCTTCGTCGGCCATCGCTTGGATGATCCTTGCGGCACTCGGGTGGCGACGGGAAGGCGTCAACGCCTGGGAACGCGGATACGCAGATGCCGAAGCCGCCTACGTCCTCGACGGAGACGATCACATGGTGCTCACCGCCATCTCGATGGCTCGCAGCCAGACCGGCCGGCCGGAGGATGGCATCGCATTCGCCCGCCGCATGATCGAGCTGAACCCGCTGGCCGCCATGGGGTACCACCTGCTTGGCCACAGTCTCGACGTTTCGGGTAAGCCACACGATGCCGTTGGCGAGTTCACCAAGGCGTGGCAGCTGGGCAGTCACGAGCCGATCCGTTTCGACATCGCCAACGATCTGGGGCACGCCCACTACATGACGGATAACTACGAGGCTGCACGCACCTGGGGCGAGCAATCACTGCGGTTGCTACCGAACTATCTGATTGCCCACATCCTGCTCGCCGCCACTCACGGACAACTAGGAGAGAGCGCCGAGCGGCGACAGCACGTCGAAGCCGTGCTCGCGGCGCGCCCCGAGTTCAGTTGCGCCAGGTTCAGGACGCGCCTCGGGTACATCCACGACCGAGACCGCGACCACTTCATCGACGGCCTACGCAAAGCGGGCCTCCCCGAGTAGGGGTCACCCCCGGGCGGGGATCCCTCCCATCTCGACGATGCGGTAGCGGTCGGCCAGCAACGGTGACAGCGTCCGGCGCCGCTCCGGCGGATAGGCGATCCACATCCGCAGCAGGTGCCGTTTCAAATCGGGATCGTCGTAATCCTCGAACGCCTCCCGGGCATGCAGGATGACGTGGTTGTTGAGAAACTGCATGTCGCCTTCCTGCAGCATCATGTTGAGGCGCAGCTCCGGGCGGTTGGCCACCTCCTGCACGTAGTCAAGGGCCTCTCGCTGGATGTCGGTCAACGCGAACGCCTCGTCATAGCGGGTTACCGAGTTGAAGTACTGGCGGCTGGTGAACCGTGACGTGATCCGGCCGTCGTGGTAGCTGAACATGGGCGAGCGGTACCACGGGTCCTCCCCGGCAGGCTCCTCCCCGCGCCAGTCCAGATAGAAGGGCTGATAGAGGACTTCGAGCAGGTCCGGCCGCTCGGCCCGGACCACGTTGTGCACGGTCAGCGCCGACACCAGCGTGGACGCGCCGCCCGACTTCGCCGCCCGGACACAGAACAGGCCCAGGATGTCCACCGGCAGCTGGTCGGCGTGGAAGTCCATCTTCTGCGCCGTTTGATACCCACGAGCAGTCGGGTCGTCGAACGACTTGCCTTCGTCGCGCACGTGGCCCAGCAGATGGCCCCGGGTGTTCTGGCTGATCGGAGTGCCGAACTGCACCCCGATTCCCCAGTAGATCAGCTCGCACTCCTCGGCCGTGAACCGATCCCGCGGCAGCCCGCGAACCAGCATGAAGCCTGGACCCTCCTCCAGCACAGCCGGGATCGTGTGCAGGAACTCGGAAAATGCCGGCAGCGGAAAATCGGTCGCATCGAACGGGATTGACCGGCCCTGCTGCTGCAAACCACGCAGAGCTTCCTCCACCTCGGCCACCTCTTCACCGCCGATGCGGTGGATCCAGGTGTCCTGGTTCTGCAGTTCAAGCCCAACCCACGTGCCGGGACCGGTGAGCTCGTCCTGATATACGTCGACAACCATCGCCTACGCCCGCAGCGGCGCTACGAGCTCGTCCACAACCACGTCCTCGATGTTCCTGACCGCTTCGGCGACCGCCTTGCGCTGCGCATCCGTGTGATTGGGGCTCAGTTCGACCAGCTTGGCCTCCACATCCTCAAAAGACATCGGCCGCTCCTTCTCGCCCTTCATATGCTTGCTGTACCGCTCGATGATCTCGCCCCCGACATCGATCGTGACCCGCCCGGGCCAGAACTCCGGATGGATGGAGTCGAGGTCGTCCGCCTGTCGCACATCGGTGATGTTCATCAGCCGCCGGAACCGGTCGTCCATCTTGTTCTGCAGGACGTCCACGAATACGTCCATCCCCGCCTTGCGCTCGGTCAACGCCAGCGCAGCCGCAAACGGACCGCTGAACTGGGCATCAACCGGGGACGTGGGTTGGCGTTTCGCTTCGATCGGCGATCCGCACAGCTGAACCCCGTAGGCGGGCATGTCGATCACGATGGAGTTGACATCGTCGGGGTCGATCTCCCGCTCGATGGTCAGGGTGATCAACAAGTCCAGCGCCTGGTGCGTGTAACGGCACAGCGAAAAGGGCTTGATCGCGATCTCGAGCGTCTCGTGGCTTTCGCCGAGCGTTCGAGTGGCTTCGGCGGGCCGGGGGCGCAGCGCGTACCCCTGCAAGAAGCCCTGGTCGCCTTCGAACACCTCGGCCGCGCCGATGAACCCGTGTGCTGCCAGGGTGGACGCCACGAACGCGGAATGGGTCGCCCAGCCCGGGTGGGCCCTTTTGTTCCAGGCCCCGTTCTTCACGTATTGCATGGAGCCGGCCGCTTGAGATCCGTTGAGTCCCATGGCATTGACGATCTCGTCGGCGGACTGTCCTCGCAGCCGCCCGATCAGCGCCGATGCGGCGAACGTGGCACACGTCGCGGTCGGATGGAATCCCATCTCGTGGGAGCTGTGAGGGCCCAGCGCCATCGCCAGCCTGGTGGCGATCTCATAGCCGATCACGACCGCAGTCAGGAACTCCTTACCCGTTGACCCGTTCTCCTCCCCAGCTGCCAGGGCGGCGTTCACGACCGAGCTGCCGGCGTGGATGACTCCTTTGGCATGGTGATTGTCGTAGTCGAGGCTATGGGCCAACGTCCCGTTGACGAGCGTCGCCCACTCCGGCGCCATCTGCTCGCCGGTGGCCAGTACCGTGGCGCCTGTCCCGGCCCGGTTCAGCGCCCGAACTCCCTTCACTACTTTCGGACCGGATTCCATCCACGCATGACCCCCGAGGTCGTTCGCCACAATGTCGAGGATCAGCTTCTTGGCGTGGTCGACCACCGCATCCGGGAGGTCGTCGTACTGCAGCGTCGAGGCGTACTCCGCATAACGTTCTGCGATTTCCATCGTTCCCTCCGCCGCCCGGGCCGCGCGGCCGGGCCGTCCCTTCGATCGTTCTATATGATGCATGATACGAGATCAGTCGAGCCGCCGCCCCAGGAGCCCCCCATGCAGATAGCCCAGCTCGAGGCCATTCCCATCTCGATCCCCCTGCACCGGCCGCTCAAGATGGCCGTCGCCACGGTCCACGTTCGCACCTGCCTGGTGGTGCGGATCACCACCGATGATGGGGTCGTCGGGGTGGGAGAGAGCGTGCTCGCTCGCTACTTCTCAGGTGAGAGTCACGCCTCTGCCGCCGATTTCATCAGATCGATCACCGACGCTCTGGTGGGGATGGACCCTTCGCGGCTGCGCGAGATCCGCCATTTGATGAGCCGGGTGGCAGTATTCAATCACGGTGCCAAGGCGGCGGTCGAGATGGCGCTGCACGATGTTGTCGCCAAGGCGGCCGGCGTACCCTTGTACCTGTGGTTCGGTGGTTCTGCTCGCGACTCCGTGCCCACCATCTGGCACGTGTCCGGCGGCAGTCCCCAAGCCATCGCCGAGGAGGCGGCCAAGGCAGTCGCCAACGGATTCCCGCTGATCAAGGTCAAGGTAGGCGGCGAGGTCGAACACAACATCGAGGCCACACGGCTGACCCGCGATGCGATCGGCCCCGAGGTCATGCTGCTGCCCGACGCCAATCAGGGCTGGGATGTCGGCACCGCGTTGCGATATCTGCATGCTGTCGCAGACGCCCGACCAGGCTTCGTGGAGCAACCGCTTCCTCGCTGGAATCTCATGGGCATGGCCGAGCTGACAGCCAGGAGCCCGGTGCTGGTGGCGGGCGACGAGGGCATCTTCGACGCCCACGACCTGCAGACTCACCTGCAAGCCAAGGCTTGCGGAGCCGTCGTGGCCAAGATGATGAAAGCGGCCGGACCGCTGGGATTGCTGGATCTGTTCTCCGTGGCTGACGCGGCCGGGATTGGCGTGCACCTGGCAGGAATGGCCGGGCAGACCAGTATCGGGGCCGCCCACGCAGCCCATGTCGCGAAGGCCGTGCCGAACCTGGTGTTCGGCAGCGGCATCTCGCCTCACTACATCACCGATGACATCGTGACTGAGCCGTTCCTTCCTGTCGACGGGCACCTGCATCCGGCCGACACACCCGGCGTAGGGGTTGAGATCGACGAGGAGAAACTGGACCAGTACCGCGCCGATTCATGACCACCCGTCTGGGCCTGGTCGGCCTGGGAAACTGGGCCAAGCGCCTGACCCGGGCCATCGAATCGATCGAGGGAGCCGAGTTGAGTGCGTGCTTCGCCCGCACCCCGGCTACTCGCGAGGCCTTTGCCGCGCATACCGGCTGTGTGCCGGCCACCTCTCTCGATGAGTTGTTCGACCGGGTCGACGGCGTGCTGATCGCCACGCCGCACTCAACGCACGTGGCGCTCGTCGAGGCGGCGGCCGCGACCGGAACCCACGTGATGTGTGAGAAACCGCTTTCGCTGACCGTGGCGGAGGGCCGCCGGGCGGTCGATGCAGCGGCGGCCGCGGAGGTGCTGCTCCAGGTGGCGCACTACCGGCGCCGATTCGCGCCGATTCGCCGGATCAAGGCCATGCTGGATGCGGGCGACCTCGGCGTGCTGCTCCAAGTCGACGGGCATTTCTCCAAGCCGTTCGGACCAGATCCGAATCGTCCGTGGCGGGACGAGCCGGACGAGGCACCGGCGGGGGCGATGACTGCGCTGGGAGTGCACACCGCCGATGATCTCTTGTACCTGGCCGGCCCGCTGCGCAGGCTGTGGGCGATGAGCACCAACACCCTCCCTGGTTCCAGCCTGGACGACGCAACCAGCGTGCTGCTGGACTTCGAATCAAACGTCCAGGGCACGCTGCGAACCTCGCTGCGCACCCCAACCGTGGCCACCGTCGCTGTATTCGGGACGATGGCCGCCGCCCGCAGCGAAGACGACGGCCGGCGGTTGTTCACGGCGTCCCTACCGGACGACACCTGGGTCGAGCGTCCCATCGAACCGGTCGACGGCGTGGCCGCCAACATCGCCGCGTTTGTGAACAGCATCCGCACCGGCGAACCACCCGAGACCGACGGCGAAGCTGCACTGGCCGTCGTCGCAGTGATGGAAGCGATAGTGGAATCGGCCGCGGGTGGTGGCTGCCCGGTGGACGTGGCCGAGTTGCTGACCGGGCGCTGAGACCGACCCGCGATTCCGGGCCTCATCATCGCCGATCCGGCGCCGCATCATGGAACCTTTTGGGCACCGTCGATCACGGAAAGGACTGGTCGCTGATACCCACGGCTGATCGGTCGTCGCCGCACCTCAGCTGAGCCGGCTGGAGAAATCGCCCTCAGACCGCTGTGGCAGTGCGGCGCGCCCGCCACCGCAGTACCAGCAAACCGCCGATCAACACGGGACCGCCGATGGCGATGGGCAGCACCCCTTCGGGATTGAGTGCGCGTTGCTCGGCCACCGTGATCGTCGCTGCGTTCGATGCCGCGACCCCTGACGACGCCGGATGAAGCGCCACTGCATAAGCTGTGAACCGTCCACCGCTGATCGGCTGTAGTGACCACTGAAGGGTGACGGACTGGCCCGGCTCCACTGTCCCGGCCGGTTGTGTGAGTGTCGCAGTCCAATCCTCCGGATCGACCGAGCCCTCCGTGCTGGGATCCGTGATGTCCAGGTGCACGGCGACGTCGCTGATCGGCCTGGCCGTTTGGTTGGTGACGACCACCTCCACTTCGATCGTGTCGCCCAGCCTCGATTCCACCCCGGCCGGGTTGATGACCACGCTCAGCGGGTCGTCACTCTGTGCTCCAACGGGTGGAGCGAGGCCGAGTATCACGACCGTCCAGACCGTCATCGCTGCGACGTGTTTCATCGGGCACCCCCCAGCTCCACCCGCCGGGACATGGCGATCGCTACCAGGGTGAGCACGACCGCAGCTATCGCAGGCGAGATCAGCAGCGTCCATTGCGACGCCCACGACTTCTGCGAGATGAGCACCTCGCTTGCCAGCTTCAGACCGGCGCTGACCGGATTCGCCCGGATCAGAATCGACCCGAGCACCCCGTTGGCAGTCACGGCCGGCAGCTGGCTGGGGGCGGCCAGCACCAGCAGCACCCCGATGCTGGCGGCGAGGCTGACGCGGTTTGACTTCGAGATGGCGCTCACCGCCAAGCCCAGCGCTGCCAGCGCGACCGAAACGAGCGATCCGACCAGGATCAGCACGGCGAGGGCATCCGCCGCCACGCCCGGTCCTGAGGCCAGAACGAAGACATACGGCAGCGCCACTACCAGCGCCGCGAACCACATCGTGTTGGCGGCCAGGAGCTTGCCGATCACCAGGCTCCGGCGAGGTACCGGGGTCACCAGCAGAGCCTCGAGCGTCCCCCGCTCCCGCTCCCCCGAGATGGCGTCGGCGCCGACCACGAGCGCAGCGAGCGCACCGAGTCCGAGCGCAACCTGCACGATGATGCCGACAGACTCCCTCGCATCCAGCAAGTTGAGCTGTGCGTCACTGGCCGCGACATAGGACATCACGCTCAGCAACACCGTGTAGGCCAGCAGCACCGTGAGGCCCTTCAAGCTCCCCCATAACTCCTTCAGCTCTTGGCGTAATACGACCCCGCCGCTTCGCCAGGCCATCGCCCCTTCGACCTGCCGTACCGTCATATCGTTTCCTTCGCCCCGCCGGTAAAGGCCAGGAACGCATCACTGAGTCGGGCCCCGCGTAGCTCGATCGAGCGAAACGGGATTTCGTGGCGAACCATGACGGATGCCAGCGCGTTGGCCGACCCGGCCGAGTCGCGGAGGTGAACGACGACCTCATCCCGCCGCGTGGGATGCAGGTCCGCAGCCAGGACGAATGGAGCAGCCGAAGCGGCCTGCTGGGCGGCATGCGCGTCACGGGGGTCGACCGTCAAACGGGCCGTGGTTCCTACAGCAGCATGGTGTACGACATCGGCCACAGACCCTGCGCTCACGATGCGACCTTGGTGCAGAATCGCCACCCGATCGCAGATACGCTCAACATCGTCCAGTAGGTGGCTGCACAGCAGAATCGTGGTCTCGCCTCGCGCAGCGATCGACGTCAGGTGATGCAGGATGTCCTCGCGCCCGGCCGGATCGAGTCCGAGCGTCGGCTCATCCAAGAACATCACTTGAGGTTTGCTGACCATCGCGCGGGCGAGTCCGAGGCGCTGGCGCATCCCCCGGCTGAACGTTGCGATCCGCTGCCGGGCCCGGTCAGCCAGCCCCACGTCGGACAACCCTTCTTCGGCGCGCCGAGCCGCTTCAACCCGGGAAACCCCAAAGAGCATCGCGTAGAAGGTCAAATAGTCCGCGGCCGTTTGACTGTTGGGATAGCCGTTGCTCTCAGGGAGGACCCCGATCCGCTGCCGGACTTCCCCCGGCTGGTCGAGCCGGGCACCCGCCACTAGAGCGGTGCCGCCGGCCGGCTGGATGATCGTGGTCAGGGCCCTGATGACGGACGTTTTCCCCGCCCCGTTGGGGCCCAGCAGCCCAAAGACTTCGCCCCGCTGCACCTGGAGGGACACGGCGTCAACCGCCACCAGCGTCCCGTACCGGACGGTCAGGCCCTCGCAGACCACTCCTGCGATTGCTGCGTTGTGCTCGTGCATATCTGCATGATCGTTCCGGGACCTGACTATCAGCTGACGGCCACCTGTCAATCCTGCTCGGGCGGCACGACGGTGGGGACGCCGTTCGTCCCGGGCGCCGGTTCCCAGGTCCCGTAGTTCTCGTGGATCGAAACGTCGGCTTGGCGCAATATCTCCAGGCCCCATTGGATGAAGAGATCCGGTCCCTGCACGCCCTCGGCGGCCGCGATCACCGCCTGCCGCACGTCCGCCAGGTTGGCGATCTCGCGTTCGTACACAACCATCACATGCAACCCGCGGCTGCCGATCACCGGCCCGAACGCCTCGCCCACCGGGATAGCCGTGTCGAGGGCGGCTTGGGCCAGGCCGAGTCCGAAGGCATTGGGATAACTGCATCCCATGTCGCCGCCCGCGCCTGATTCACCTTCCGGACGCTGCGCCAGGCGGTCCGTAGAGAACTCTCGGGCGAGTGCGGAAAACGATTCGCCGCCGTTTGCCCGCTCGATGATCATTCCGATGTCGGCTGTGCTGTCCAGCTGGATCTGGCGAACACAGACATGCGCTTCCTCCAGCAGGTAGCTCTCGTAGGCGGCATCGATGTCGAAGCCGTCAACCTCGCGTCGGACCAGTGCCGGTCCGACCAGCTCACGGAGCGCATCGAGGTCAGCCTCGAGGCGGACACGCCTGACGGTCTCACCCCGGTTGGCGAGAACAGCGTCGAGCTCCCCGATGTTGCCGGCACTCTGCGTCCGGGCAGCAAACGCCGAGTCGGCGAGCTCCCGGGGAACGGTGATTCCGAGGTCAGCCTCCGCGGCCGCGATGAACACATCATGGATCATCAGCAGCAGCAGGCTGGACGCGGTCTCATCGGGGACCAGTTCGTATTCGGCCGGGTGGAGGGCCTCGAGTCGGTGTCGCTCGATGTGTATGCCGTCGATGGTCGCCACCGTGTCGGGAGGCGACGAGCAGGCGACACCGACCACCACTGCCGCCAAGAGCGCCGGCAGCAAACCTGCGCTCCGGTATGCGCGAATGTTCGACAGCGGAGTCATCTTGGTCGCAGAAACTCAACGGCGTTGTTGCTCAGCAATGCTTTTCGTTCGATGTCGGAAAGCGCAACCCGGCCGATGAACTCGAGAGGCTCATCCAGGCCCATGTCAAAGGGGTAGTCGGTCCCGAGCATGATTCGATCCCATCCAACTACCTCCGCCAGATAGCGCAAACTCCGCGGATCGTGAACCAGACAGTCGAACCACAACCGCCGGAAGAGCGTGGATGGCTGGGTGTGTGGGATATCTTCACGGCTGACCGGCCGCCGGGCCCAACCATGATCCCACCGGCCGAGCAGATAGGGCGCCACACCGCCGCCGTGGACAAATGCCCACCGCAGATTGGGGTAGCGGTCCAGAAGACCGCCGAAGATCACCTGGCCAATGGCGATCGTGGTGTCGGCCGGATTGCCGATCAGGTTGAACAGGTAGTGCCGGCTCAGCCGGTGCCGTCCCACAACATCTGCCTGATAGGGATGCACCAGGATCGGCAGATCTGCCGCCTCGAGCGCCGCCCAGACAGGATCGAAGGCCGGGTCCGCAAAGTCGCGTCCGGCGAGGTTCGAATCCAAGAGCGCGCCCCGCACCAATCGGTCGGGAGCCCACCGCGCGATCTCGGCAATGGAGGCGTCAGCGGACTGCATCGGCAGACTGATCATCACCGAGAACGCATCCGGCCGGGATTTCGCGACCGCCACGATGTTCTCGTTGGCCCGCGCCGCAAGCCCGGCCGCCAGCTCCGCGGGCAGATCGTAGGTGAAGGGCCGGGGACGGATGCTGAGGATCTGGTGGTCAACCCCCATCCTGGCCATGTCGTTGAGCCGGGCCTCCACGTCGACGATGCCCCGAGGGACCGGCCCGTTCACGACACCGTCGGGGAATCGGAAATAGACGAACTCCCCATCTCGTCCGATGTCCGGTACCGCCGGCGGGTGAATGACGCGCATATCTGCCAACGCGTCACCCGGCGCGATGTGGGCGTGAATGTCGGTGCTGGTGGTACCCGGCCGCCGTCTCACGAGCAGGCGTCCGCTACCGCCATCACGTAGCTGAGCATCGTGTAGTAGCCGACCAACGCCGTGAGTTCGACGACCGCCGGGGTGCCCAGAACCGCTTCGGCGGACGCGTAGGTCTCGTCCGACACCCGGCTGCGGGAGCACAGTTCCTGGACGAAGCCGATGATCAGCGCCTCTTCATCATCCAGCTCAGCTCGCCCGCCCGTCAGGACCGTTTCCGCGGCCGGGCTCACGCCGGCCGCTCGTGCCAGATCGATATGGCTGTCCCACTCGAACTGGCAGTCGTGCGCCTTGCCTACGGTGATAATTGCCAGTTCCCGGTCCCGGTCGCAAAGTGTGCCTTCGAACCGGATCAGATGGCCGAGTTCGGCGGCGGGACGGGCCAGCTCCGGGGCATGGAGCAGGACCTCGTAGGGGCGGATCATCCGGCCGCGGCTCTCTACGATCCAGTCGAAGGTCTCGGTCTGGCGGACGTCCAGGCCCTCCTTGTCGGTTATCAGTCGCAGCCGGGCCATCAGAGCGAAATCTTGAACAGCCGGGCCGCGTTGCCGCCCAGGATCAGGCGGCGCTCGTGCTCGGTGAGCGGGACGTCCGCCAGGAAGGCGAGCGGATCGGTGGGACCCATGTCGAACGGGTAGTCCGTCCCCATGAGTACGTGGTCGGCTCCGAACTCGTCGACCAGGTAGCGGATCATCTCCGGTTTGAACACCGTCGTGTCGAAATACAGCTTGTGCAGATACTCGCTCGGAGGGCGGTCGATGTGCTTACGCATCTCGGGGCGCACACCGTAGGCATGGTCACTGCGGGCATGGTAGAACGGCAGATAGCCACCGCCGTGCACGACCACCATCTTGAGGTCGGGGTGGCGATGCCAAACGCCACCGAGGATCATCCGTGAGACGGCGACAGTCGACGCCAAGGGCATACAGATCACGTTGATGAGGTAGTAGTCGTCCATCCGCTGGCCGTGGGTGAATCCCTGCGGGTGGAGGATGATCGTCATCTCCAGTTCCTCCGCCGCCGCCCAGATCGGGTCGTAGCGGCGGTCGTCGTAGTCGCCGCCGTTGACGTCGCCGTTGATCTCGAAACCGTTGAAGCCGTAATCGTTCTTGGCCTCTTTCATGATCTCGACCGCCAGATCGGGATGGTCCATCGGCAGGTTGGCGACGGCCACAAACCGGTCCGGGTACATGCGAACGATGTCTGCGAATCGCTCGTGCTGGGCCCGAATGGCCTTCTCGGCGTTCTCGGCATCGAGCCAGTAGAAGTACTGCGGCGGAGCGATCGAGATGACCTGCATGTCGACGCCCTGGAGATCCATGTCCTCGATGCGGGCTTCGGGTTCTCGGAACTTGGCCGCGATGTGCGGCTGGCTGCGGAATTCCTGGTTGTAGCGCTTGCTTTCTTCCGGAGAGAAGAAGGTCCGGGGATCCATCTCCGGTTTGAAGAACGGCTGGGCGAGATCGTTGCTCGCATCCACAATCAGGTGGGTGTGTACGTCGACGGTGGGATATGCGGGCTTTGCGGCCTTCGACGGCTCCCATACCGGGCCCAGTTCCGGCCACCATTCGTTTGTCATGATCCTCCCCTCGCCACAGCCGGTTGCGAGCCGATTACGCCCGACTCGTTCAGCTGCGCTATTGCGCCGGCGTCCAGCTCCAGAACCTCTTCCAGTACTTCGTCGGTGTGCTCGCCGAGCAGCGGCGGTGGACGCCGGATGGTTGCCGGTGTTCCGAACATACGGAATGGGATTCCTATCAGCGGCAACCTGCCGACCGTCGGGTGCTCGACCTCCGTCACCATGTCACGAGCCCGGGCTTGTTCGCTGCCGAGCGCCTCGGACACCGAGTTGATCGGCCCGGCCGGTATCCCTGCCGGAGCGAGTAGCTCCTGCCATTCGGACCTGGTCTTGGCGCGCATCACCTCCGCGATCAGGTCGTCGATGAGCTCGCGGTTCGCCACCCGGTCCCGGTTGCGGGCGAAGCGGTTGTCGGATGCCCACTCCGGGTGTCCGACCAGTTCGGCGAAGCGGGCAAACTGGACATCGTTACCAACCGACACCGCCAGCTCGCCGTCCGCCGTGGGGTAGGTGCGGTAGGGCACGATGTTGGGGTGCCCGTTGCCGAACCGGGCGGCATCTTCCCCGGAGACCAGCGTGTTGGACGCCACGTTCGCCAGCATCTGCAGACCCGTGTCGTGCAGGGTGACCTCGGTGCGCTGGCCCCGACCAGTGCGCTGGCGGGCCTGCAAGGCGCCGAGAATCGAGATGGTGGCGAGCATGCCGGTACACACATCGACGATCGCTACACCGAGCTTCATGGGCTCGCCATCCGCCTCGCCCGTGATGGCCATCAGGCCGCTCTCGGCTTGGAGAATGAAGTCGTAGCCCGGCATCCCCGCCTTGGGGCCGGAAGATCCGTATCCGCCGATGGTGCACCGCACGACGCCGGGGGCGTTGGCCTCGAACCAGGCTTCCGACAGGCCCCAGCGATCCAGCGTCCCGAGTTTGAAGTTGTCGACCACGACGTCTGCTTCCAGGATCAGCTGCTGCAACAGGTGGCGGCCGGCCTCGGCCTGAAGATCTATCGCCACGCTTCGCTTGTTGCGATTGACCGCCAGGAAGTACGCAGATTCACCTTCCGCGAACGGCGGGCCCCACGTCCGGGTGTCGTCGCCCTTGCCGGGACGCTCGACCTTGATGACATCGGCCCCCATGTCGCCCAACCACATCGCGCACAGCGGGCCCGCCAGAACCCGAGTGAGGTCGATCACCCGCAGGCCGCTGAGGGCTCCTGTGGTCACGCGGAGGCGGCCTCGTTGGACCGAGCCGCTCGGGATTTCTCGGACTGATTGAGTCCCTCGTCATACGTGTGCATGTACGAGTCGAGCTTTTCCTTGTTGCGCTCGCGGAACTGGTGAAAATCAGCTTTCCGACCTTCGAGGAACGCGGTCATGCCCTCGTCGGCCTCTTCGGTCCCCCAAATGTTCGCCAACAGTTCCATACCGTGCTGCCACGACGCATAGAGCATGTCCGATCCGAAATTCAGCGACACCTTGGTGGCACGTATGGTCTGGCTGCTGTAGCCCTTGATCTCGGCGACGATCTGCTCCGTCTTGTCGAGGAGCTCGTCCGCCGGGACCGAGATGTTGGCGAGGCCGATCTCAGCTGCTTCCTTGCCCGAATAGCGCTTGCACAGGAAGATCATCTCCTTGGCCCGTCGCTCGCCGATGAGCATGCCGATGTACTGCGTGGCCCCGACCGTGGGGCAGGCACCGACCCGGGCGCCGGTCTGGCCGAAGATGGAGTCCTCCGAAGCGATAACGAGATCGCACCACAGCATCAGCTCGTGGCCGCCACCGACGCACGCGCCGTCGACCATGGCGATCACCGGGATGGGCAGGTTCCGGCACGTCATCGCAACCTTCATCATGCGGTCGTTCCACATGTATGAGTTTGCCTTGTTGAGCTTCATCATCGCGTGGAAATCTCCGCCGGCCGAGAAGTGCCCGCCCACTCCGTACACGACCGCCGCGACGATCGTCGGGTCTTCCCGGGTGCTGTTCAAGGCGTCGGCTATCGCATCGAGCGTCTGCTCTCTGAAGGCATTCCGCACCTCGGGCCGGTTGATGCCGATCCACAACGCATCGTTGCGCCGTTCGACGACAATGTCCTCGTAGTCACTGCTCACGCCTCTCTCCTCCTCGCGTCGCTCCGCAGGTCGCTGCGTGTCATGATGGGAGCCCAGATCATATCGAATGCATTGTGTAGAAGTTCTGCCCCCGCCCTCAGGTGAGGTTCGCCAGGGCCGGCTCGACGGTGTCGGGCTGACGTGACCTCTAACGTCACCCGACCTTTGGGCACCGCCCGCTCACCCAGCGAGCAACTGGCGATCGCGATCGCGGTGGGAGCAATGGGCAGCGTCGGGTTCGCCGCCACCTCACCGATCCTGCCGGACCTGGCCGATGCTCTCGGAGTGTCCCGGGGATCGATCGGGCTGGTGCAAGCGGCAGTGTCGATTCCGGGCGTCCTGTTCTCGGCCTACATCGGATATCTGGCCGATCGGTCCGGCCGGCGCCGGATCATCCTGATTGCCCTGCTGCTGTTCGCCACGTTCGGCGTGGCCGGGTTCTTCACGCGCAGCTATTGGGCGCTGGTCGTCGTGCGTTTCCTCCAGGGGATCGGGACATCTGGGATCTTGGGCGTGGGCATCGTGTTGATTGGAGATGTCTTCACGGGGGAAGCCAGGACCCGGGCGATGGGCATCAACATCACCGGGATCACCGCAGTTGGGGTCGCCGCTCCGATAGCGGCCGGGCTGCTGGCGACCGGCGGCACCTTCCGCCCTTTCCTGATCTTCCTGGTCGGATATCCGTTGGCCCTGTGGGCCAGCCGGATGCCGGGCGACGCACCCGCCGTAGCCGCCGCCCCTCCTTCGCTCCATGTGCGAACCGCGGTGTCGACCATGCGGCGAGCGGGCACCCTGGTGGATTTCGTCGGCCTGCTGATGATCACCCTGGCCGCAGTCTTCATCCTGCACGGGCTCGGATTGACCGCCACCCCCCTTTTCCTCGACGAAGAGTTCGGAGTTCCGGTGAGCATCCGAGGCGTGATCGTCGGCACATTTCAGCTCGGTGTCATCCTCGTGGCCGCCCGCATCGCTCAGATACGGGCGCGGCTGGGCGCCACCACGACCATGACCACGGCGTTCTCTTTGATGGCGGCGGGGACCGCCATCGCCGCCACCGCTCCGGCCGCCTGGGCGGTGGGTGCCGGCCTGGCCGTGACCGGACTCGGGTTCGGCCTGTACGTCCCGGTGGCCCAGTCGTTCGCGGCCGAGGTCGGCACCGACCTCTACCGGGGCGTCACCGTGCTGACCTGGGTGACGGTGGTGCGGGTGGCCCAGGTGGTCGGTCCACCCACCGGTTCGTTCATCGCCGATGGTCCCGGCCCGCGGGTGGCGTTCGGCGTGGCTGCGTTCGGCATGGCGCTGGTGGCAGCAACGTGGGTCCGGGTCCGCCGGGTGTTCAACCGCCGGGCCCCGGCCGGCAGCTGATCAGTTGGAGAGGCCCAGAGTTTCCCGCAGGAAGTCGGCGCAACCGACCTCGGGGCTCCATGTGGCTTTCGGTCGTGTTCTTCGTCCGCTCAGGTCCGCCTGCACCCATGGCTCCCAACCGGTCTTGGTCGTATGCCTTGGCCGGGTGGTCCGACCCACCCGGCTGCTGCACGCGAGGACGGCGAACCTCTAGCCTCCAGGGCACGCCTAGGGGGCGGGGGCCATGGAAGCCGGGCACGTATTTGTGTCATACAGCAGCGCAGATCGCAGTTACACCACCGGACTCGTTGAGCATCTGCGCGGTGCCGGTTTCGCGGTGTATTGGGATCAAGATATCCCACCCGGCAGTAGTTGGGACGACGAGCTGATGGCTCAGATTCGATCCGCTGCGGCCGTCGTCGTCGTCATGTCGAAGTCGGCGGCGAAGTCGCGGCACGTGAAGCGCGAAATCCACGTAGCGCGAGAAGCACCTGACCGGCCCATCCTTCCGTTGCTTCTCTCGGGCAAACCACTGGATTTGCTGATAGACGTGGAACACGTTGACGTCAGTGGCGCCATCTTGCCTGGTCCCCCGTTCATCGCTGCGCTCGAGGATGCGTTAGGGCATAGTGCGCCGCACGATGCTGAGCCCGGCTTCGATCTCGGATCACGCATCGAACGCTACGCCGACTACATCACTTCGCCGGAAACGCAGCGAGCTGCCGAACTGACTTCGCAGGCCGGTGAGCTTGCCGCCCAGCTGCGGCCGGGCGAAGCGCTCGCTGTCCTGGAGGAGGCACTCGAAACTGCGCCCGATTTCCTCCCTGCCGTCGTGAACCGGGCCGCCATCCTCATCGGCCAGGGAGATTGGGCGGCGGCGCTCACAGCCTCGAATCGGGCCATCGCCATCGATCCCAAGAACGGTCATGGCCACGGCAACCGAGCCGCCGCGCTGGTCGGCTTGAAGCGGACCCGGGACGCCCTGACCGCCATCGAACAAGCCGTCGCCCTCCAACCCGACAACGTGATGGTCCACTGGATGCACGGCGGGATCCTCAGCCAGCTAGGCGAGCACAAACAGGCGGTCGCGGCGTACGACCGGGCACTCGAACTCAGCCCTGAGCTCAAACCTCTCCAGTTTGCCCGGCGAATGGCTTACATCCGCCGATGGACGAGCGTCGCCGATCTCGGTCGTCTTGCCCGCCGCCGCGGCCGGTGACCACCCGCCCGAGGTACTGTGCCGGCGGTCAGGATCCGGCGATCGGGACCGGATGAGCCGGCGGTCGGTTGGCCTCCGGTGGCAGATCCGATGGCTCCGCCTCACCCGTGGGTGGGGCAAGCGCGGGCAGCGTGAGTCGGAAAATGCTCTCGCCCGATTCATGCACGTATGCCAGGTCACCGTCCATCAGACGAGCGAGTGTCCGGGAGATCGTGAGGCCCAGACCGACCGAATCCAGCCCCTCGGCGGCCCCGCCCCTGGTCTCATACGGCTGGAACATCACGGCCTGCTGGTCTGCGGGGATCTCGGCACCGTCGTCCCGCACTTCGACTACCGCCATCCCGCCGGCCTGACTCACCACGATCTGAACGTTGTTGCCGCCGTGCCGGATCGCGTTCTTTATGAGGTTGCGGATGACCTGGCGGACCCGGATCGGATCTCCCACCGCCCGGACCGGACCGCCACCGACGTGCATGATCCTGTCGACATCCGACAGCAGGTGATCGATGACGCGGTCGACCTCATGCCGCAAGTCGATGTCGGCCGGGAGCAAGGTGAGCTGGTCGATTTCGGCCCGGGCCGCCACCAGCAGGTCCTCGACTATGGCCGCTACCTCGACCGCTTGGTCCGCGATGAGGTTCGTGAGCTCCCATCTGTCTTGGGCGTCGAAGCCGGCGCCTCCGTCGCGCAGCTCCAAAGCCAGACCCATCACGACTGAGAGGGGCGTTCGCAACTCGTGGCTGACAGCCGCGATGAACTGATCCTTGGCCAGGATGAGATCCGCCAATCGTTGGCGCTCCGACTCACGCATCTGCCGGTCTGCGACTTCGAGCAGTCGCCGGTGGCGGTCGGCTTCGGCCTGTGCGCTCTCCGAAAACGCCCAATGCACCGTCATCACCGCCACGACCCCCAATACGTAGACGCCGTGAACCACCGCCCACAACACCGGCCGTTCCTGGGCAGCCGCATGGTTGTAGACAGAGGCTGGGTTGATTACGCCCATGACCGCATGGTGAAGCACGACGAAACCAACGCTCAAGAGGAATGGCCGCCAGTCCTGATAGAGCGCCACGAGGGGGATCATCACGAAGAAATGGAAATGCGATTCGATCAGCCCGTCCGTGAAATGAACGAGCAAGCCCGAACTGGCCAACAGCCCTGATGCGGTGAAGGTTGCCTGGAGTGGGCGATGACGAACGACGTGAGCGGCGACCGCAACGAACAGCAGACCCGCCCCGTCACCCAGCAGGTGGGAAGGCGACTCGCCGTTGACGAAACCGGTGATCGGCAGCCCCGCGACATGGAGCCATAGAACAGCCTGCATGAATCGGTGGCGCCTGCGCCATACGGCCGGTGAGAGCTGGTCGCCGCGGGGCAGCCACGCTGCCACTGCACGCCAGTCAAACCGACCTCGAGCTCTCCCCCTTGACACTATTCACGTATCGGTGTGACGCAACAAAGGCTTGAGCGACCCCACCCCTCCGACATGGGTGACGTCGTCCGCCCTCCCGAAGATCCGTCAACCCGTATGCGTCCGCGTGGCGATCGCTACCAATCCGGGTCGGCCGCGTTGGGAATGAAGCCAACCTCGACGCCGGTGGCTGCCACCACGATTCGGACACCACCATTGGATTCGAAAGCAAGCATGGCCCCACCCGGTGACCAGACCGGCGCTCGTTCGTCGGTGGAGCTAAACGTCAACACCTCGACCGTCTCCGTTGCGAGATCCACCACGTGAATGTCAAAGTCTCCATCGGCGTTGCTGGAGTATGCAACCTGGGAACCATCGGGCGACCACGCGAAGTCGGTGATGAACGCGGCCCCTGGAAGGATGACCGGCGTCCCATCGGCAAGCGCCACATCCCACAGCAGCAGCTCATTGCCCGCCGGCAGGACAGCATCGCTGAGGTGGATCAGGATGACTTCGCCGACCGGCGACCACACGAAACTGGTGAACGAAGCCGGCTCGGGGAAATCGACGACCTCCATCCCGGTCACGGCGTCGAAAACACGCGTGGATTCGGCACCGAGACCGTCCCCGGCGTACACCGCGATGTAGTCGCCGCCGGTGCTCCACTTTGGGTCGGTCAACCACCACGCCGGGTCGCTCGCGAGCTCCGTGACGGAAGCAGCATCGATGTCCCCGATCCACAAGTCGCGGTCGGTACCGACGAAGCTGTCACCGCCATCGAGAGCCAACCGGCCATCGGCGCTGAACGAGAAACCAAAGCTCCCCAGCAATTCACCGGCGGCTGCGAGCCAGGCATTCACGTCATACTCAGCCGAGCCGTCTGCCTCAACGGCATGCACGGGCGGCACGAAGTCCTCCCCCAGCGTTGGATCGGTGAACAGTGCGGCCAACACCCGGTGGAATGCGATGCGAGACTTGCTCGGGTTCCACTCGGGTGCCACATCAACGTCGGTCGTGAGAATCACGGCTCCGCCCGTGTTGCCGTTGACGACGTGGATGCCGATCGGAATGTCGGCTGCGCTCAGCGCCGAAACTGCGATGTTCCAGTCCCGGGCCGGGACCAGCGCAGGGATGAGGGACAAGGCCCGGCCGAGGAACGAAGCTGCCTGGTCGCGCCGCACCAGGTCCGTAGGACAGTAGTAGGTGGCGCCGAGGGCGCATCCTTGGGTTATTCCGGCGGCGTAGATTGCGTTGATGGCACCGGCGTGAACGCCGGCGACGTCTACGAATGGACCGGTGGCGACAGGAGCCAGTCCCCGTGCTCGAGCCAGGAGTGACGCGATCTGGGCCCGTGAGATCGGGAGCAGAGGCCGGAAGGTGCCGTCGCCGAATCCGCTCGTGATCCCCGCTTCATAGAGGCGGTTGATGCTGTCCTCGTGGACGCTGCCGTCATCGTCGGCAAAGTGGTCCGCCGTGGGTGGCGGCAGGGAAAAGGCACGAGCGATAAGCGAGGCGACCTGACCCCGGGTCAGCGAAGGTGCGGGACAGTACAACTGGACGTCACAGCCCAGCGTGATGTCAAGGGCGGCGAGCGCCTCGATCATTCCCTCGTGCACGTTGCCGTCGTCGTCCACGAACGTACCGCCCGGCGGCACGCCCGCTCCGGCGGGGGCTGGGTGGGCGGTGATAACCACCAGCGCCACCATGAGGATCACGACGATCAACCTGATATGACGTCCCGGACTCACCGTTGCCGACTTCATGGCTGCCCCTTCTCCGTGGGCACGAGATCCGCCCCCGCCCGCATGAATACCGATATCTGTCTGGAGCCTACGCGACCCTCACTCGATCGGCAGCCGGCCGATGCCCGCCCGACGCCGCATGACCTCCATCACCGATGAGTTGTCCGCGTCGGACAGACTGGTTTCCTCGGCTTCGACCAGCGCTCGCCGGACTACCTCCGTGAGTTCGTGCGAAGCCCCGATGCTCTCGGCAAACGCGTTGATCAACCGCGAATCCTTATGACTCTGGCGCACTCGCGACGCGGGCGGGTAGTGGTCGCCTGTCACCATGCGGTCGCCCCATATGTCCATCGCCTTGGAATACGCCGCTGAATCGCGCAGCACCTGCAGCATCCTGACCAGATCCACCCCGGCCACCTCGGCAACCGCTAAACCTTCAGCCACCGCCACGCGGTTCACACTGAGGATGTGATTCACTACGATCTTGGCGGTGGCGCCCGCTCCCACCGGCCCGACGTGATACACGGTCCGGCTGAGCGGCTCGAGGATCGCCCGGGCCCGGGCGACCTGGTCTCCGGTGCCTCCGATCATGAAGATGATGTCCTTGTCCGCCGTCATGGCGGCGTTGCCCGACACTGTGCAATCGACAAAACCGATCTCGCGTGCTTCGAGCATTTCGGCGGCTCGCACCGCCCGGTCGGGCTCCCCGGTCGTTGTATCCAGCACCAGCGACCCAGCCCGGCCCCGCCGGACGATGTCGCTGACCACATCCAGCATGATGTCGCTGTTCGGCAGCGAAAGGACGATCAAATCCGCAGCCGCAGCCGCCTCACCGGCCGAGCCGGAGTCGCGGCCCCCTTTCGCCACGTGCTCCTCCATGCGGTCGGAGTCCGGATCGAAACCGAAGACGGTGTGGCCGTCGTCCAGCAGGTGCCCTGCGAATGTGCCACCCATGAGACCGAGCCCGATGACGGCGACGTTCATCATCAGAACCGATAGAAGGCAGCGGGTGTATCGACCAGGACTCGCCGGCGCATCTCATCGTCGGGCACCCACTGGCCGAGAGCGTCGACGAGATCACCGTCGTTCGGATTCACTTCGTATTTGTTGGGGTGTGGCCAGTCGGTTCCCCACATGATTCGGTCCGGGGCTGCCTCGATGAGTGCCCGGGCCATCGGCTCGACGTCGTCATACGGCGGCAGGTCGGTTGCGCTCACGCGGTTGGCGCCTGAGATCTTGATCCAGGTGTTGCCCTGCCGTGCGAGCTCCAACAAAGCTTGAAACCCCGGAGCCGCTACGCCGGCGGCGGCCGGCTGATAGGCGAAGTGGCCGATTGAGATCGGGACTTCGACGGCGGTCAGGCGCGGCATCAAATCGAGGATATCTCTTCCCGGGAACAGAAACTCGATGTGCCAGTCGAACTGGCGAAGTCGAGCCGCCAAGTAGCCGAGTTCGTCCCAGCCGATGGGCATTCCCCCCTTGTTGTCGGTGTTGAGCCGGACACCACGCACGCCGATTGCGTCCCACGCAGCCAGTTGGTTGTCGTCGACGTCCATCGTCAGGGCCACCACCGCCCGGGCCCGATCGGTCGTCTCCGCATTCAGAGCGGCCATGCCATCCAGGATGGCTGAGTTGTCCGTGCCGTAGACGGACGGCTGAGTGAAGACCACCCGATCGATGCCGAGAGTGGCGTGGAGATGCGCAAGGTCATCGAGAGTCGACTCGGGCGGGTTGTACCCCCGAGCTGGTGAAAGCGCATAGCGGTCCTCGAAGACGTGGACATGGGTGTCGACCGAACCGGCCGGGAGTTCGAAACTGGGCGGGCGAGGATCACGGTCGGGAGGCACGCAGTCGCGGATTTCGGTCGTTGTCACTGTTTCCTCCAAGGCATCCGTCTGATGGGCTCTGCGTTCAGATCGTATATGATGCATTCTGGCCGGGCGAACAGTACCAGCGACGGTGTGTGGCTCGTCCCGGCGCCGTGACAAGGGAGGTCTGGGCCGCTGTGAGACACCACATATGAGGGCGCACCGCACCGACGGGCCGGTCATCGACATCCACTGTCACAGGGAGTGCGGGGCCGTCCGAGAACTGATGAAGGCCGAGGAACAGAGGATCGGCCGCATACCGCTCCAATACGGCGGCGATCTGACCAAAGAGGTCAACCGCAAGCAGCTCGAACACATCCGGCCCAAGATGGACTTCTTGGAGGTGCGGCTGGAAGACATGGACCGAATGGGAATCGATGTGCAGGCGGTCGCAGTCGCCCCATACCAGTACTACTACTGGGCCGATCCGAACGTTGGGGCCCAGGCGGCCCGCGTGATCAACGACGAACTGGCGGAGGCGACTGCCTCGTACGACGGTCGTTTCTCCCCACTGGGCACGCTGCCCCTGCAGGACACCGACGCCGCGCTGGCCGAACTCCGTTACGCGGTCGACGATCTGGGCTTCCGGGGTATCGAGGTGGGCGCACATGTGGAAGGCGAGGAGATCTCCGCCAGCCGGCTCGACCCGCTGTGGCAGGCGATCGAACGTGCCGGGGTGGCAGTGATCATCCACACCTATGGTATCCCTGAGCGACAGCGACTGCTGCAGCACAACTTCGTCAACATCCTGGGGCACGCATTCGACTCGACGCTCGCCATCGGGCACCTCATCTGGAACGGCGTCATGGAACGACACCCGGACCTCAAGGTTGTCGTAGTCCACGGTGGCGGCTATCTGCCGGCTTATTCGGCCAGGATGGATCATGGCTGGCGGGCCCGCGCCGACGTGGCCGAAGGGGTGCCCCAACCTCCGACCACCTACCTGGAGCGGATGTACTTCGACACGATGGTGTTCCAGCCTGACCAGATCGAATATTTGGTGAAGCGGTTCGGGTCCGACCACGTTGTCCTCGGTACCGACTATCCCTACGACATGGGCGAGGACGACCCCCTTGCGCTGCTGGGCCGGGTTGAGGGTCTCAGACAAGAGGACATCAATTTGATCGCCGGGGGCAATGCCGCTCGATTGCTGGGCTGGGAATGAGAGGAGAGGTATGAACGAGATCGGGCTCGCAATCATCGGCTGTGGAACGATTGGTCGCGTCCGGGCGGTGCTGGCCCGCGAATATCCGGCGGTGACCTGGCTGGGGCTGGCCGACATCCACGAACCCACTGCCAAACAGCTCGCGGCCGACACGGATGCCGATTTCGTCACTACCGATATCTCCGAGTTGTTGGCCCAGCCCCAGGTCAACGCCGTGATCGTCGCCACCGCCGAGAACGAACACGTTGATCCGATCATGCAGGCGGTCGAGTATGGCTTCCCGATGTTCATCGAGAAGCCGCTGGCCAGCGACCCGGTCGAGTCGGCCGCAGTTCTCAAGGCCATCGAGGACAGGGGAGTCGACGCAGTCATCGGCTACACGCAGCGCTTCCGGCGCCGGTTCCAGACCGTGAAGCAGCGGCTCCGGGATCGGCAGATCGGCGAGGTGACCGCGGTTGTCACGCGGGCCTTCATGAACCAGATGGTGCCGATCGCAACGCTGATGAAGACCGAAGATCGAGCGACCCTGACCCCGATGGTTGTGTCCGGCACCCACTCACTCGACATGTGTATGTGGCTGATGGAAGGCAAAACACCCGTCGAGGTTTACGCCCGCTCCAACGACCAGATCCTCGGCGAGTGGGGCACCAAAGACGCTACGTTCGGCATCTTCACAATGGACGACGGCACGCTGTGGTCCATGAACATCTCCTGGGCGCTCCCCCCCGTGTGGCCGGGGGCGGTGTACGGCATCGAGATCGGCATCGTGGGAACCAAGGGAGTCATCGACATCGAGGACACGCATCGAGACGTGATCATTGCGTCTGAGATTCCGCAGGGCGCCGGCTACAAGACGAAGGGGTATGACGCTGAGGTCCAGCGACATGTCGACTTCATCGGCAGCTATCCACCGGGAGACGTCTCCGATGGGTTGCTGTGGGGCCCCATGCGGGAGGAGACCACCACCTGGTATTCCCGCCTCAGCACGGGCGTCAAGACGCCCCACGCCACCGCGGCCGACGGGCACCGCAACCTGATCCTGACCATGGCGATGGACAAGTCGGCCCGCCTTGGCCGGCCGATCGCACTTCCTATCGCGCCCGAAGATCTATTGAACGACTGAAGATCTATTGAACGACTGATGCGTATCAGCCGGCCGAGAGAGGCCCTGCCTGGGCCCCCTGGACGCCCGGCACCTCGACACAAGGAGAGACAATGAAGCAATACACGGTCGGCGTGATCGGGACCGGATGGTGCGGGGGCATACGCTCCGTTGCGGCTGCCAACCATCCACTGGTTGATGCGCTACACATCGCGGAGATCGATGAGGCTCGCCTGGATGAGGTCCGTGAGCTCACCCAGGCAACCGTCGCCACGACCAATTGGGAAGAGATCGTCGACCACCCAGACGTTGACATCGTGTACATCTCCGCCACGCCCGAGACGCTGCATTACCCGATGTGCCGGGCTGCGCTCGTGGCAGGCAAGCACGTGCTCCTGGAAAAACCCATCGCCATGACGCCGGGCGAGGCGGACGAGCTCATCCAGCTGGCCGAGGACGGCGGCCTGAAGTTCACCATCGGCTATTCGCAGCGCTTCAACTCGAAACAGGCCTTCGCCAAAAAAGCCCTCTCAGACGGGAAGCTGGGGGATCCCGTCTCGATCCTGGTGAGCCGTCATGTGACGCGTCGCCTGGGCAACAAGATCGGGGGCCGCGTGAAGATGACACCCGCGGCGATGGAAGCCACCCACGACATCGACTTCGCAATGTGGTTGCTCGAGCCACGCCGACCGGTGCGGGTATACAGCCAGCTGGCCTGGGGCGTGCTGCGGGACACGTGGGGCATCGCCGACGGTCAAACGATGTTGATCACCATGGACGACGGTGTGATGGTGACGATCGGGGCGGGATGGTCGCTCCCTCCGGGCTGGCCGAACTTCTCTACGACCCAGATCGAGGTGATCGGCACCGACGGCGCCCTCCTGATGGACGACAGCCACAAAGATGTGATCTTCAACACGGTCGACGATGGCGTGCTGTTCCCGATGTCGAGCATGCCGGGTGAACCCGTGGGAGAAACATACGCGGGCCCGATGGAACGCGAAACCACACATTTCCTGGAGGCTGTGGCATACGACCGTCCGGTGATGGTCGAGCCGCGCCTGGCCCGGCTGACGATGGACATCTACCTGGCAGCCGACCTTTCGGCGGAGCGGGGCGAGGCCGTCCACCTTCCGATGGAGGCCGACGACATGCACGAGGCACTGGTGGCATCGATCGGACCGGAACTGGCGGCCGATCTCGCCTGACGTGGCCTTGCGGCCGTCATAGGGGCCCGTGAAGAAAGCCGTCGGGATGCAAGCCGTTGCTGCCGGCCGCCGCCGGCGCCCTCCCGCTCATCTCCGGCGCGGTCCGTACCGGCTGAGGCTGGCCAGATGCGGCCAGTTTGCCGGATCATGGATGGCGTAGCCGGGGCCGGCCGCCTCGAGGATTTGTCGGAGACGCGCAGGGGTAGTGGCTGCGAGCTCCTCGAGGGTCGTGATCCCCTCATCGTGTAGCAGATCCTGAATGCGCGGGCCGATCCCTTTGATCCGCGTGAAGTCGTCATAGAGATCGCCGTTGCCGTCGGTAACCGGCCGGACCGGCCGCCGCGGCCGAGCCGGGGCCCGGGTGGGAGTGTTTATGTACGCGTAGCCCGCCATCGGTACGCCCATTATGTCCATCCGGTGACGGGCCTCCTCCAGGTGACTGGCACCGGTGCCGTGCTGGACCACCAGCAACGCCTTGTCCGCCTGCTGGATGGCGGCGGCGTGCGGAACCTCCATGACCGGCGGCAGGCTCAGGACCACGAGATCGTGCCCTTCGGCCAGCTTCCACATGATGGAGCCAAACGCTTGTGAGCCGAAGAGCTCAGGGGAGTTCGAACCGCTGCCCAGCCCGAGCACTGAGATTTCGCCTCCGTCGCCCAGCTCAATCCGCCCCAGTGAGCCTTCCAGCGTGGCCGTGCCTTGGATGATCTCGGCGAGGCCGGCGGTCGACGGACGGACGTACGCCCGACGCACCAACCGGGACAGGTCGCGCGGCACCAGGTCGGCCTCGACGAGCGCCACCCGCAGACCCGTTTGCCCGGCCGCGAGTGCCAGGTTCAACGCAACGGGCGGGTTGGATTCCCTGGCCTCGGCCGCAAGACAGGCGACGATCATGCCATGCTGTGACCATGCGCCCTCGTCGTCGACGGGTTCCGGCTCGACTCGCCATTCGCGCAGCTGGCGATGCAGAGCACCCGCAAGTATCCGAAACGCGTTGGCCTGCGGCGAGGTGGGGTCTTCCAGTACGGGCACGCTGCTCACCGGCTCCTGGAGCCGCGACCGCGCCAGCAGAGCCGAACCGGCCCGGGGGCCGGGAATGTCGACCAGCAGCGGCACACCGAGGATATTGCGTGGCGTCAACCGGTCTTCCACCCGCTGGCGCCGCTGGCTGAGCCAGTAGGCGACGCCCGATCCGACGAACCCGCCCAGCACCACCGACACGAGGACGGCCGATCTCGATGCGATGCCCGCCCGCTGCCCGGGCCCGGCGGGCGCGAAGAACGCGACGCCGTTGCCGGCCAGCTGCGAGTCGACCTCGATCTGGCTGCGCTGCAAGGTGAGCTCACTGAGCAGTGCCGCCGCATCCTGCTGCTGACGCAAGAGCACCGACGTCTTGGGGAGCCGCGCTTCCACGTCGGACACGAGCAGCCGGGCGCTGAGCTCGGCACTCAGCTGCTCGGCCCGGGCGGTGACCCGGTCGATTTCTCCGACGGTCGCAAGATCGTTGGCTCCCGTTGGGTTTCCGCCGGCGACGTTGCGCAGCTCGACCAACTCGGCAACGATTTCAGCCAGCTGGTCGTCCAGCAGCACCCGGTCCTCGTTGTCGGCACGCACGGCCTCCACTTCGGCCTGGATCAGGCCGATCTCGGCCACGGTTTCGTCGATTGCTTGATCCAGCCGGGCGATGGCGGTCTGCGCGTCCTCCGCCAAAGCCGCACTGATGACCTCCTGGTACGACATCCCGATGGCGTCGGCGCCGCTCTGGGCAGTGGTGGGGTCGTCGGCACTGAAGCTGATTTCGATGAAGCTGGTGTCGACGCTGGAGCTGAGCGCCAGGTTGGCTTCGAATTCGGACGCGGATATTTCCGCCGGCGGCTCGAGGGTGAGAGCCAGCGCACTGGCTCGCTCCGCAACCGCGGCGGAACGCAAGATCGCTACCTGATCGGCCACATAGCGTTCGGCGTCGCCCGCGCGGCTGTCAAACAGCCCGGATGTCCGCGCATCCTCAACAACGAGCCCCGCAGTGGCGACAAACGTCGGGGGCTGGCTGGAAGCGAACCCAGCACCCAGTATTCCAAACGCCACCGCAAACACGACCACTATCAGTGGGTATTGGCGGAGAGCGCGGATCGGATCGGTGTCGGAGGCTGTCGATTGCTCGAACGTCTGTGTCAATTGGAACCTTCTGGGATGCTTAATTCGCCGGATATCGCGAGACAAGAATCGTAGCCCGGCCCCGTTCCTGTTCCAGACGTGCCGCGCGACCCGGCTGGAGGGTCGGCTGCGGTGGTGAGCCGGGCACACGCGGCGTCCGCCGGCCGGTTGCGCAGAAACCCGGGTGTCGTAGAGTGTACGATATGAGCCATTCTGTCACTGGTTGGGTGGGGTAGGTGATGGGCTTCGTTCGAGAACCGATCCTGCGCGCGACGGCCGCTCTGACCGTCGTCGGGGGATTCATGGCAGCGATGTCGCCGATCGCGAACGCCCAGAGCGCATCCGTGACTGCGGTCCCGTCGACGGTGGCGGCCGGCGCTTCGTTCAGCGCGGTGGGTCGGGGGTGGCCGCCCAACAGCACGGTGGAGGTGCGTTGGCAGCTCGCTGCGTCGCCCGTGTTTGTCACCGCCAACCAGCGAGGCGATTTCGTGGTTGATTTCGATGTGGCGTCTACCACCGCAGCGGCCACGTACCGGCTATCGGCCATCGACGCTTCCGGTCACGTCGAACGGGCTGACGTCGTGGTCGTGGCCGCCCCGAGCACGACCACCCAGCCGACCACCACCACTTCTCAACCGGGGACCACAACCACAGGCATGCTGTCGACCACGACCACGACTCGACCGTTTCCAACGACGACGTCATTGCCTCGGACCACAACCACCAGCCAGCCCATTCCGACTACGACGACCCCCCCGACTTCGACCACATCGACGATCCCCCCGCCGACGAGCACGGCGCCGACCACAACTGCTGCGACCACCACCACCGCAGTAACGACCACGGTCACCTCTCCGCCGGCCACGGGCGCCAAGCCCAGTCCGCAATCGGCACCCGCTACGCCGGTGACGGCGGCGTCCTCCGACATCGAATCACTCTCATTGTCGGCACCAGACCGAACGGACGACGCGACGGCGGCCCTCTCGCCGCCACGCCGCTCGCTGGATGACGCCAAGAGCCACCTTCCCAGGCCGACCGATTTCTCCTTGTTGGATCCAGGGGGGCTCGAGGTGAAGGATGAACGATCGCCTCGTCCCCCGCCGACCCTGCCTGAGGTGGCAGGCGACGTTGTCGACACGTTGGTAGACGGAGTTCAGATTCTCGAGATGAGCGCAGCTCGCAGTGCGCTCAATCCCTCACTCCTGTACGTGACTCTGGAGTTCTCGGACTCCACTGCAGAGAATGAGCGGGTCTACATCATGGTCGACAGCCAGGCGGCTGGTGTGGTTCGAGCCCAACCTGGAAGATCCGCTCTGTACGAGTTGAGCGGTGTGTCGTCCGGCGAACACCTGGTCGAGATCCTTGCGCCGGATGGCTCGGTGATTGCGTCGGCCACCATCGTCGCGGCTGCCCGCAGCCATTTCCAACAAGAACCGGCGGGCTTGCCGATCGCAGCGATCATTGCAGTTCTCGTGATGCTGGTCCTGCTTGCGAAAGCGGTCCGGGCCCATCGGGCCAGCCGTCAGTCGCCTGCCGCAGGAACCGAGACAGACAGCTCTCCCCCGGAGTACCTGGAGGAGCAGGATGAGGAGGACGGAATTGACTCGCTGGCATTGCGGTGACGTGCGGATTGGTGGCTCGAAGCAGAGCCTGGATGAGGGTGCTGAGTTCGAGCTGATACCAGCGCCCGCCAGAGCAGTAGGGGTCGAGTTAGTGGGCCACGCCCAACAGTGCCTGAAGGGGCTGATCTAGATGCTGCCTCAGAGCGAACCCCGACCGGCAGCGCAACCCGCCCCGGCCTCCCCTGAACTCGTTGAGGGCGGCGCCGAAGGAGCCCGGTCCCTGCAGGTGCTCATTGTTGGCCAGCCCGTGGACGGGGGTGTCGCGGTTGCTGTCGCGCAACTGGCGGCAGCCGGAGTTGCAGCGGGCCACGAAGTCACAGTCGCCTGTCCCGATCCGCAGCTGGGAAGCCTCGCGGACCGGATCGTGGCAGCCGGCGCACGCCACGTGGCGGTGTTCGGCCGGTCCAGGCTGCCATCGGTCCGCGATCTGCGCGATCTGTTGGTGCTCCGACGTTTGGCCAAGGATCACGACGTGGTCCATCTCCACTCGTCCAAGGCAGGTGCGGTCGGCCGGCTCGCCACGCGGACGCTGCGGACCCGCCCCCCCACTGCGTTCACGCCCCATGCCTGGTCCTGGCTCGTGGGTGGGAAGACGGCCGGGCTGTTCCGGCTGGTCGAACGAGCATTGGCCGGCTCGGCTGATGTGGTCATCGCAGTCTCGGACGATGAGGCGCAGCAGGGTGCGCGAATCCTCGGTGAGAAGGCCCGCTTGCTGCGCGTCATTCACAACGGCGTCGATCGCACCCACTTCACACCTGATGGACCGGTCGCGCCGCGCGAGGATTCCGCGCCGCTCATCGTTTGTGTCGGGCGTCTAAGTCGCCAGAAGGGACAGGATGTCGCCATCCGGGCACTTGCCAGACTGGCGAACACGAGGGCGGTGCTTCGCCTGGTCGGCGACGGCCCAGACCGCCACGAGCTGGCGGCGCTCGCCGATGAGCTCGGCGTGGCCGATCGAGTCGAGTTTGCCGGGCTCAGGACGGACACTGCACCTGAGCTACGCGCCGCGGACGTAGTCATTGCGCCATCGCGCTGGGACGGCCTGTCCCTGGTGCTGCTAGAAGCCATGGCGTGTGGCGCGACCGTGGTTGCGACACGCGTCTCCGGCAGCGAGGCGCTCGAGGGCGCCGGCGTGATCATCGAACCGGACGACAGCTCCGCTCTGGCAGAAGCGATCGATTCGCTGCTGGCAGATCCGGAGCGGTGCAAACAACTGGGCGATGACGCCCATGAGCGCAGCCGGTCATTCGACCTCGCCAGCAACCTGGCACGCAACCTCGGCGTGTGGGCAGAGCTGGCCGCCCGTCACTGAATCGGGCGAGCCCTCCGTCCCCCCGATGGAGGACGGCCGAGATCCAGTTTCAGAAGGCGCCTTCTCCGCTCAGAATCGCGATCGGGGTGAGTATTAGCAGCACCAGGTCCAATACGAGCGAGCGCCGGCGAACGTAGGTCAGATCGAGCTCGATCCGCTCGCCGAACGACATCCCGTCGTAGCGGAGCACCTGCCACAGGCAGGTCAGCCCGGGACGGACGGCTTGGCGCACGGCAATCAAATCAGGCGGAAGCGTGTTGAGCTCCACCGGCTCTATCGGCCGCGGCCCGACGAGCGACATATGGCCTCTGAGCACGTTGAGCAGCTGCGGCAGCTCGTCGAGGCTGGCCCGCCGGATTATGCGCCCGACCGGGGTGACCCGGGGGTCGTCTGCACACTTGAACGCCGGGGCGTCAACGACATCGACGTCTCCGTTCTCGGCCAGCGCATTCATTTCATGCACCTTCTCAGCGGCGTCGGCCACCATCGACCGGAACTTCAACATCTCGAAAGGCCGTCCGTCGCGGCCGACCCGAATCTGGCGGTAAATGATCGGACCTTCGGAGGTCATCGCGACTGCAGCTGCGATTACGAGCCACACCGGCGCCAGAATTGTGATCGCCGTGGCGGAGACGATGATGTCGATTGCTCGCTTCACGCCCGCCCGTATGCGGTCGAATACGACCGGGCCCTCCTCGCGGGGGCGGGCCGTGATTCGGTGTAGTCCGAAACGCCGCATGAGCGCCGCCGTACCAGGAGCCAGGCTGACTCCCAGCCCCCCCGGCCTGGCCAGCGTCGCGTCCAGACCCAGCATGCCGGAACGGCGTATATCGATGCCCAAATCGATACCATTGCTTGCCGGTCGAATCACCACTACCGAGTCAGAGCTCGCGGTGACCTGACTCTCGAATGTCCTACTGGACTTGCCCGCCGGATCGAACGCGACCGAGCTGCGGCTCCCCCGGCTAACCCTTCTTCCCATGGCCTTTTAACCCCTCCCGCTTCAGCGCATGTGCGCCCCACACAGCAGCTGTTCGACGGACAACGAGCCAAGGGCGGCTTTCGCAGCTGAAGACCCGGCAAACCAGACGCCGTCCGGCTCCCTGGAGCTGGCGAACGCCGCTGGACCCTGGTCCCCCCCGTTCATGCTTCGTTATCCGCCCGGGACGCTTCCTGTCCCCAAACAGTCAGCGAAACCGGCCTGCTTGCCTGAGATCGGGAGCGCGATCTGCTCTCCCCACCGGCGAACCCAGCAAGCCTGTTCTCGTCCCGTCTACGTATCATTAACCATACCGACACCTTCTGACAAGTAAAAATTGTGACAAACTGAGATTTCTGCGCGCGGAGCGCAGCGATCGCCGGTCACCAGCGACACGACCGCCCTTCGAGCGCCATGTGCGGGCACCCATGTGACCAAGTCAAGGGCGCGCGGCACCAACCGGCGATTGGATCTGGTCCAGAGCTCCGGGCGGTCGAAACCCCACGTCGATGGCGTAGTCGCACCGGAACCGAGCGGCCCCGACCCGGCAATCCTCCGCCCGTGCTCGGTTCGGGTTCGCGGCTGACCCGGGAGCTGTCGCTACCGGCCCATGCAGATGTACGTGAAGCCGAGTTCCTTCATGGTTTCCGGCTCATACAGGTTGCGTCCGTCCACGATGATCCCAGAACGGATCATTTCTGTCATTCTGTCCAGGTCCGGATTCCGGAACACGAGCCACTCTGTGACGATCACGAGTGCGTCGGCACCTTCCAGGGCCTCGTACTGGTCCGCGGCGTAGTGCACCCGATCACCGAACACCCGGCGGGCCGTGTCCATGGCCTGTGGATCGAACGCCCGGACGAATGCGCCTGCGCCCAGCACCGCTTCAACGAGATCTATGGCCGGGCTCTCCCGCATGTCATCGGTCTCAGCCTTGAACGAGAGGCCCCAGACTGCAATCGTCTTGCCCTCGATATCGTCACCGAGGGCGCGCTCGAGCTTGGCGAAGAGCCTCCGCTTCTGCCGCACGTTCGCGTCTTGAACCGCACGGACGATGCTGAGGTCTACCGAGTGGCTCTCGCCGCTGTGCAACAGAGCGTCGACGTCCTTCGGAAAACAGGAGCCTCCGTAGCCCGGACCGGGAAAGAGGAATGCCGGGCCGATCCGCTCATCACTGCCCACGCCTTTCCGCACGAGATTCACATCCGCTCCCACACTCTCGCACAGTTCGGCGACCTGATTCATGAACGCGATCCGCGTGGCCAGCATGGCATTGGCGGCATATTTGGTCATCTCGGCGGAGGTGTTGTCCATCTCGATGATCTGGTTGCCGGTGCGGACGAATGGAGCGTACAGCTTGCGCAACACCGCCCCGGCCTCCGGCGAATCGACGCCAATCACCACCCGGTCCGGCTTCATGAAGTCCCCGACCGCGTGTCCTTCCTTGAGGAACTCGGGATTGGAGCAGACATGGAAGGGAACGTTGGTCTGCGCAGCGATGGCCTGACGTACCAACTCGGCCGTACGAATAGGCACGGTGCTCTTGGTCACGACGACGGCCGGGCGGTCCAGGTTCTGGCCGATCATCTGGGCTGCAGACACGACGTGTTTCAGATCCGCGGAACCATCACCGTTCGAGGGTGTGCCGACGGCGATGAAGATGACCTCGGCTCCGGCGATCGCAGCCGGCGGCTCGGAGGTGAACTGGAGACGTCCCTCGCTCTGGTTCCGGTCCACGAGTGGCTGGAGACCTGGCTCATAGATGGGCAACTTACCGGCGCGGAGCGCGTCGATCTTCTCGAAGTCGACGTCAGCGCAAACGACGTCATTCCCTGTCTCCGCCAAGCACGCACCAATGACGAGCCCGACGTACCCGGTGCCGAGTACGGCAATCTTCATGGTTCTCCCTTTCCCTACCTAAAACCACCGGATGCCCGAACGTCCGATTTAGGACAGTCGCCAACTTACCAGGGGTCGCGAAGCTAGGTGAAAACGAACCACCTGTGGCTGTGGATCGAGCAGTCGGCCGGCCATCGCGGGAGACGGATCCGCGCCCGCCCTCGGGGCGGGGTCCGGCCGGAACGACCTCGCGAATCCGACAGGGGCGCTCTGCGTGTGGCGCACAGACCCCGGTATTGTTCGGTGAACCGGATCACGCTCACCGGGGCGCGGGCGGATCGGCAAGTGGGGGCGGAACGGTCGGGGGTGACCTGCGAAGATGTGCGACTCGATGCTGGGGCGAAGGTACCGACAGGGGCTCGCGCGGGTTGTCGCGCTGTCGAGCCAAAAGGTCACGACTGGGCGTGTTCCACCCGTGGCCCGCGCGCGAGCGGGCCGAGCATGACACTCCGCAGGGTGGCAGCTCGGGGCGTCTTCTGGACGGCTCTCGACAAGGTGGGGTACCAGCTCGCCACGCTGGTCATCTTCACCATCCTGGCCCGCATCCTGGTGCCGGAGGCGTTCGGTTTGGTGGCCCTCGCCACGGTCTTCACAAGCCTGTTGAAGATCATCGCCGACCAGGGCATGGCGGACGCCATCGTTCAGCGCCCGGACCTCGAGGAGGCCCATCTGGATACTGCCTTTTGGTCGAGCGTGGGTTTCGGCGCATTGCTGACGGCGTTGCTGGCGGCAGCGGCATGGCCCCTCGCCGGGTTGTTGGGCGAGCCGCAGCTGGCTCCGGTTCTCGCCGCGATGTCAGCCATGTTGGCGATCAGCGGATTCAGCAACGTCCAGAAGGCCATCCTGACGCGAGAGTTTGCCTTTGCCAGCCTGGCGGTCCGATCGCTGGCGGCCGTCGTCATCGGCGGCGTCATTGGGGTGGGGGCCGCCATCGCCGGCGCCGGCGTCTGGAGCCTCGTAGCGCAGACTCTGACATTTGAGCTGGTTTCGGTCATCACGCTCTGGGCCGCCAGTGACTGGCGGCCTCGCATGCGCTTCTCGAGGACACATTTCAAAGAGTTGCTGCCGTTTGGCGCCAGCGTCGTCGCGTTTCGAGCCTTCCGCCTGGGCAACACGCAGATAGACAACCTGATGATCGGCGCCTTCCTGGGTGCCACGGCCCTCGGCTTCTACGTCGTTGCCTACCGGGTACTGCGCCTGATGATCAACGTCACCACGGCCGTCGTCGGCGCCGTCGCGTTTCCAACGTTCTCTCGCGTGCAAGGCGATATTGATCGCGTGCGCGAGCTCTATTACCGCACCACGCGTCTCGCCGCGGTGATTGCGGTCCCCGCGTTTCTCGGAGTGGTCGTGACTGCCGAAGAGGTCACAGCTCTGCTGTTCGGCCCGGTGTGGGGTCCCAGTGTTCCCGTGATGCAGCTGCTCGGCTTCGCGGGACTCGTTACGACCGTGACCTTCTTGAACTCGACGGTCCTCAAGGCGCTGGGCAAGCCGTCATGGCGGGTCGTGATCATGGGTATCACGGCAGCCGCTCAGGTCATCGTCTTTTCGATCGTCGTCCGCTTTGGCATCCGGTCGGTGGCGATCGCGCTGACGTCGGTCTTGCTGGCGATCGCGCCCGGGTGGATCTACGCAGTTCACAAGTTGGTGCGGCTCCGGTTCCGCACTCTGGCTCGCCAGTTCGTCTCGCCCGCACTTGCGGGCCTGTTGATGGTCGGAGCCGTGATGATGATCAAGATCCCCCTGGGCGACGCCGGCCTCGGCTGGCAGGTAACGGCCTATACGACGACCGGTGTTGTCAGCTACGGGGCCGCCTTGCTGCTCGTCGACCCTCGCCTTGCGCGTGAAGCCATGCAGCTCGGCCGCGTAGCGCTTCCGGGCGTGCCGGGCCGCACCGCGCCCGACGGGCACGAAGCTGCTTGAGCCGAAGCGCCGGGACCGCCAAACACCTGCTGAGAAGAGCACGAGCACTGATAGGATTTGCAGGCCGGGACCGTCAGACGGCGGTCGCCGCGCAGCCAGGCTTTCTTTGGGGTGGGAGGTTCCAGTTGCTTGTTCACATCCATCAGAACAAAACCGGGGGATCAACCGTCAACCATGTTCTGCGTAGCTCCTATGGGACCCGCCACTGCGCCGTCGAGCCCTGGCACCCGAACATATGGGAAGACCCACCTTTCACCAATGATGACCTCGATCGCATTCGTCGGCTCTATCCGCGGCTGCGGAGCATTGCCGGACACCGGGTGGTCGGATACCAGGATCTCGAACCCCGGGGAGAAGAGATCGAGTATTTCAGCCTCATCCGCGACCCGGTGAAGGCAAGCGCCTCGAGCTTTCAGCACAAGAAGCAGATCTCCGGCAAGCCGGATGAGTTCGACCAGTGGATCCAACAAGACTGGACTCGCAATCGCCAGACGAAAATGATCGCCGGCGTAGAGGACGTGAACGAAGCGATCCGGATCATCGAGAAGAAGAACATCTTCGTGGGCTTGACAGAGCACTTCGACGAGTCCCTGGTACTGCTGAAGGCTTTGGTTGCGCCCGATTTGAACATCTCGTATCGCAAGGTCAACGTGGCCCCGCGCCGAACCATCGCTGACGATTTGCTGAGTACCCAACGAACATTGGATATCCTCCACGAAGCACACCAGGTCGACCTGGAACTCTGGAACTACGTCCGCAACGAGCTCTTTCCCTCCTACCGACAGGAGTTCGGGCCGAGTCTTGAAACCGCAGTCGAGGAGTACACGCGCACGCTTCCCGGCAAGTTCAACGAGTTCAACGTCGCGGCCTCCCGGCTCAAAGTGCATCTCGTGTACCGGCCCCTCCGCTTCCTGTCCCGGAAGGGGTTGCGGATTGTCTAGCCCGAACGCGCCCATCCACTTCCACACGAGAGACCAGGTCTGATCATGGCGCTCCCGAATGCCATCGTCATCGGCGGAACCAAATCCGGCACCACCGCTCTGTTTTGGTATCTCGACGAACATCCCGAGATCTACATGGGACCCAGGCACCACATCGGCTATTTCGCATACGCCGTCGACGAGTCGGGAGAGCTGCTCTACGGCGACCCCGAGCTGCACCATTGGCCCATCACGACCCTGGCCGAATACGAGGCGCTGTTCACCGACGCCGGCGATGCCAAGGTCGTCGGCGATGTCTCACCGATCTACCTGGAGACGCCGCACGCGGCCGCCCGGATCCATGAGATGCTGCCAACGGCCCGGATCATCTGCAGTCTTCGCAATCCGGTTGATCGCGCGTACTCCGACTACCTGATGTACCTGCGCAAGCAAGGGCGGCGGCGGATCGAACCAAGCCGTGATCTGGCCTTGTCTGCCGAATGGGTTCAGCCCGAGTCGCACTGGATGCGTTTGGGCCGGTACCACGAGCAACTCTCCCGCTACTTCGACTTGTTTCCGCGGGAGCAATTGCACATATTCCTCTCCCAGGATCTGATGGAGCACACGCTCGAAACTGTGCAGGGTGTATATCGATTTCTGGGCGTGGCGCCCGACTTCGAGCCCGACCTCTCGACGCCCCACAATGTGGGCGGCGTCCCCTCCAGCATGTGGCTGGAACGCTTGCTGACCAACCGCTTCTTTCGCTCCGCACTGAAGCCGATCGTGCCGAGAGGTTTCGCCGACCGGCTGCGCAAGCTCCGGACGTCCAACATGGACAAGCCGCCGCCGCTGCCCGCCGAGCTGCGGAGACAGATGACGGAGCACCTCGAAGAGCAGATCACGAAATGCGCCGGGCTCACCGGTCTCGATCTCGACCACTGGCTCGAACCCTTGCGATGACGGCCGCTCGGCCCGGACGGAGCCGGCGGCCGGGACGCCGCCGCCGGTGGCGGCGGTCCTCGCCGGCGGGGCTGGAGTGGACCAATACGGTGCATGTCGGTGGGCAGACATCGACCCTCATTTAGGTTCGCGGCAACGCTACGCTCGCCTGAGAAAGGTTTGGCCGGGGGTTTTCCGCAAGGTGATGATTTCTGGAATTTGGCCGTTTGGCGCGCGATAGCAGGCGCCAGGCCGTCGGAAATCGACCACCCGGGCCACATCATGTGAGGGGAACGTGTGGCTGAGAGAAGAACGAGCATAATCGTCACGCTGGGGCCGGCTTCGGATACCGAAGCACATCTCCTGGCCATGAAGGACAAAGGGGTCAATTTCGTTCGAGTCAACATGTCGCACTCGAGCTTGGAATACCTCGAGGAGTCGATTGCGCGGGCCAAGGGCGTGGGAATTCCGTTCGTGCTCGACACCGAGGGGTCGCAGATCAGGACCGGTCGCCTGGACCGAAACGCAATCTATTTTGGCGAAAACGACGAAGTCACCCTGCGCTGCGGCGATATCGTCGGCGATGCCCAGAACATCGTTTTGCGGCCCGCCCACGTCCTCGATCAGCTGGCCGAAGGAGATCTGCTCCACATCGATTTTGACACGTTGGTCCTGCGGGTAACGGACGTGTCGAGGTCCTCTGAGGGCCGCGTGGCGGCCCGGGTCATATCGGGCGGCAAAATCGGAAACAACAAAGCGGTGGTTGTCGATCCGATCTTCGACAACAAGTTCCGGCTCCCTGCCCTCTCACCCAAGGACTACCAGTCGATCAACATCGGGCTGAAGGCCGGTGTCGAACATATCGCGGTGTCGTTCGTCCGATCCGCCGAATCCATCCGTGAAGCGCGTCGGGCCACCCAGGGCAAGATGAAGATAATCTCCAAGATCGAGTGTGTGGATGCACTCGAACACCTCGACGAGATCGTCCAGCAATCTGACATGTTGCTGATCGATCGGGGCGACCTCAGCAAGGAGATCCCCCTCGAGAAGATCCCGTTCACGCAGAAGATCATCATGCAGAAAGCGCGCCAGCAACGGACGCCGGTATTCGTGGCGACCAATCTGCTGGAGACGATGATCGAGACGCGCAATCCCACCCGCGCCGAAGTTCAGGACGTTGTGAATACGGTGCTCGATGGGGCCGATGGTCTGACGCTGGCTGCTGAGACGGCCGTAGGTCGGTATCCGCTCGAGTGCATCAACATGTTGAGCCGTCTCATTCGCCATGCGGAAGTGGTGATGGATGGGCACGTCGTTGAGGCTCACGACACGTTCGTCAGGTCGCTCGAGCGCTCGCCGTACCTGCTGGAAGGTGTGACCACCTCGCTCACCCCGCCGCACGGCGGGCGCCTGGTCAACCGGGTCCTGACCCGAATGCCGGACGAGCGGTTCCTCGCATCCTTGCCGAAGATAGCCCTCGACGAAAACAAGCAGATGGAAGTCGAGCAGATAGCCGTAGGTACCTACAGCCCGCTCGACGGCTTCATGGGCGAACATGATTTCCATTCGGTGCTGAGTGATATGCGGCTGTCAGACGGGACTGTTTGGCCATTGCCGGTGGTCCTCGATGTCGATCCCGAGGTAGCGGACCGGCTGGTGATCGGCCAGGTGGTCGGGCTCACGGGTACAGACGGAAACCTCATGGCACTGCTCGATCTGCGCGAGAAATTCACCTTCGACAAGAAGGAGTCAGCGCAGAAGTTGTTTGGCACGAGCAATCTGGATCACCCGGGAGTTCTCGCCATGGAGATGATGGGTCCGGTGCTGCTGGCCGGCCAGATCAGCCTGTTGCGGCCCCGGCATTCCGAGACGCGGCCCTACGAGCTCACGCCCCCTCAGCTCCGCCGGCTTTTCCGTGAGCGGGGCTGGGAAAAGGTCGTTGGGTTCCACACCCGCAATGTCATCCACCGTGGACACGAGTACATCCAGTACCGCGCCATGGAGGAGACACATTGCGACGGCCTGTTGGTCCAGCCGGTCGTCGGGAAGAAGAAGTTCGGCGACTACCGCGCGTCCTACATCATCCGCAGTTACGAGCGAATGATCGAGGACTTCTACCCCAAGGACAAAGTGGTTTGCGCGGCATTCGCCACTTACTCGCGATACGCCGGACCGCGCGAGGCCCTCTTCACGGCGCTGTGCCGCAAGAACTTCGGGTGCAGCCATTTCGTGGTGGGCCGGGACCACACGGGCGTCGGTGATTACTACGGGCCGTACGCTTCGCACGAAATCTTCGATCAATTCCCCGACCTCGGGATCTCGGTCGTCAAATTCGACGAGGTCGTCTACTCCGATGCGCTCGGCCAGTATGTCGAGCGCAGCGAGCACACCGAGGACGATGACCAGCTCTACGGGTTCATCAGTGGGACCGAGGCGAGGGCCATGTTCCTCCGAGGCGAAGCGCCACCAACATGGTTCATGCGCCCGGAGATCGCTCAACTCATCCTCGACGCCGTTCAACAGGGTGAGCAGGTGTTCGTAGCTCCGGAGGAGACCACCCACAGCGCAGAAGATGAGCAGCTGACGGGTTCGGACGCCTAGCCGCCCACCGGCGGGCGCACTCCCGGCTCGTCCGGGGGCGAGCTCGCCAATTGATTGTTCAGGCGAGGGCTCTTCTGAACAGGCGGCGGGTCGCGGCTGCGTACCGGCCACCGAGGGCCGTGATACCTGCCACCTTGCCGACGTGTTCTACCAGCGATCCGGACTGGACCTCGGCCTGCCGGTAGGCCGCCTCCTGCTGCAACCGGTACAGCACGGCCTCGAGGCTCGTGAACCTGCCCAGCACGCGAGATGCCGCTTCGATCAGCTCGGGATTGGGACCGCGTACGAAGCGACCTAGGGGGCGGCCCCAGTTCAGCAACGCTATCGAGACGAGGTAGCGGGCCGCGGCGTCGGCTATCGGCGCCAGATACGCCTTGCCAAAGTCGAAAATGAATGGTCCGTCCGCACGGGTCCCTACACCGAGGTTGCGGAAGTCGAGCCCCTTGAAGGTCAGCACACCATCCGTGTTGGCTTGGCCCTCGATAACGGCCGGGTCTAACTGCTGCCGGCCGACGCCCGCGAGTGCAGTGAGCACTGCTTCCACCGTCTCGAGCATTCCGGGAAACTCTCGGGTGAAGCGGGCGGAATCTGACCGCAGGAGTGTGTCCATCGGCATCATCGATACCGGCTCGTATCCGATGGTCAACGCCGGCCCGTTCACCGCCAGGATACCGGGCACGGAGGCCACCCCGCCCAGCACGCCCGTGGCCAGTGGATGTGCGATGAGCTCAGACTCGTATTGCTGGCTCAGTGGTCGGCCGCCGCGGTCGATGAACTGCTTGAGGAAGAGCTCCTGGGCGGAACCACCGTCGACCGCGACTCCGAACGCCACCCGCGACCAGTTTCGTTGCTCCACCGAGGTGCAGGTGAACCGCAGATTCGGCCCGGCCGGAGACAGCGCCATCGATATGGCGGTGCCCTCCGTAAGGCGAGCGATAGCTGAGTCGGATACGCGGGGATGCTTCATGAGTGCCTGCAATCCAACCAAGCGACATGGCAAGCCGGATCGAGCATCTGACCTGCCGACACGCGGGTGGTCCGATTGTCTATAAGCGTGCCCATATCCGTCTTTTCAAGTCCAAGACCGTTTCTTCCAGATCTCGCAGGGTGGAGAGCTCGATCACCGGGCACCGATGAAACTCCGGCACGATCTCCTGGCTGTGACGGGCGCGCACGTAGTCCGTCGTTTGATTGTCCTCCTTGATGCGGACCAGGTTGCGCCGCACGGCCTCCTCCTCCGGCACCACGAGCTGAATGACGAGATCCGGCGGATGGATCTCGTCGTAGATCTGCTGCTCCCATCGCATGAGCGCAGTCTTCAGCGGCGACGTTTCGCACTCGATTGCCGTGTCCGTGAAGCTCACCCCGTCGACGGCGCCTGCTACGTCGGATGGATACCGGTCGCACAGCACGATCCGTCCGTTGCGGCTCTGACGAAAGGCCCGACGCAGCAGCCGTCTCCGCTCCAGCGCCAGCATGACCTTGCGCACAATGAAGATCAGCGGAAAATCCTCGCTTTGCGTCAACTCGATCGTCGTGGTGCGTTGGTCGGGCCGCAGCATCCGCGCAAGCGGAATCAGCCTGGACGGCAACCAGGTGTACCACGTGCTGGGGGGTTTCCCGACGTGAATCGACCGTACCGCCAATTCGGCGCCCAGCCACTCGCGTACGGCGCCGGCGAGCGTCGACTTCCCAGTGGCCTGGGGACCCACGAATGCGATCAGTTTCCCGCCGTGCACCGGGTTCATGTGCTTCTCGTTGCGGCCGAACTTGTTGATCGCCATCTGCGCCAGCAGATAGGCCGAGGTGGCGGTCTGACGCCACCAGCCATAACGGCGGTACTTTCGCAGTGCGCGCGTGAAGCGACGTCCCTGCCTGATCCGCCCGGTCAAGCCGGCCGGGCCGGTGAGCATGCGGATCGCCCGTTCGAAGTCGGCGGTCGTGAGCTCGGGAAAGTGACGGGCGAGCGGAGTATGCCATTCGTGCGCCTCGCCGCCCTCCGTCAACCACTCGTATTCCGCAATGGTCGCTTCTCCAGCTCGAGCGAGCTGCCACAGGTCGTAGGGGGTCGTCTGCTTGATCATGTTCCGGACGACGTAGACGATCAGGTCGTGTGCTTTGGGTGGAACACGCATTCCGTGCTCGAGTCGGGTCTCAGCCAGGAGGAGACGCTCGAACGGCAGGGCCCAGCATTTGGTGAAGTGGTCACCGGTCAGGATGCGGGTGTACGTGTGAAAGTTGATCAGCGTCCCGGTGTCCTCGTCGTTTCCTAGATAGTGAAAGACGCCCGGTTGCCGCCGGTTGGCCGCGCTGTCCGCCTGTTTGAACCCCTCTGCCAGCAAGATCTGGACGAGCCGGGGGTTGTCGGACTCCGCGACGAGCAAGTCGACATCCTCGCGTCCGGCCAGCGCGTACGCCACGTGGTAGTTGCTCTTCCAGTGGCAGTACGAGAGGCCATCGGTCTCAAATCGCTGGAGGATGCGTTCGATCTTTCGCAGGGGCTTGAGGGAAGCCGCGTCCTCGGAACCGGGGTCGAAGGCATGAAGCGTCTGGTTCGTCTGTTCGGTGTTCATTCGTGATCCAATGAGTCCAGCGGGCGCCGCCGTGCAACACCCGTCGCCGACGAGCGTCGCGCATGCCGTCCTCTGGTTCCGGCGCTCGGAACAGTCGCGGGGCGGGCGCAGGTACGGAGCGGACCCATTGTCAGCTCCGGGCGCTGGTGTCCGCCAGGCCGGATATCTTCTGATACACCCGCTCGATGCCCTGGTGCATTATCGGAAGCGAGTAGCGCGCGAGGACATGCTCTCGTGATTTGTGTCCCAGCTCGGAACGGTCGGCGGGCGACATGTCGCGGACGCGGTTGATCTCGCGGGCGAATCCGTCGACATCGCCCACCGTCACAAGGGGTATGAAGTCGGCGCCGTCCGCCAGCTCTCTATGTGGTGGTATGTCTGACAGGACAACGGGGCATCCGGACGCCATCGCCTCGATGACGGCAACCGGCAATCCTTCGCCCCGGGACGTCGACACCATGAGGTCCGCGTCAGCGCAGCGCACGAACACCTCGTCGCGCGGAACGAGCCCGGTGAGCGTTACCCGCTCGCTCAGACCGAGAGCTGCGATCTCATCACGCACCTCGGCTTCCCGGGAGCCGGCGCCGACGATCACGAGTTGACTGTCGCGGTCAGTGACCCGGTCGAAGGCCCGCAGCATGCTCGCGGGGTCCTTCACAGCCTCGAGCCGGCCCACCGCAACGACCGTGAACGGCCCCTCCCCCCGGGTCGGACTTGTCGTTTCCAATGCCCGATCGATCCTGTCCATGTCGGCTGCGTTCTGGACGACCTGCCAGCGTCCCCGCACGAGCCATTTCCACGGCCGGGGCAAGCTGTCGTATGCGGCCCGGCTACAGAAAACGATCTGTTTGAAGGCGGCCAGGGCGACGAGCATCATCGCCTGATTGCGCGGCTTGTAGTCGTAGAAGGAGTCTTGCACCGTGTAGACCATGCGCGACCGCAAGCGTCCGAACCGCAACCAGGCGAGCGTGGCCAGCACGATGAACGCACCGGTGTGGGGCGCATGGGCGTGGATGACGTCGTATTCCGTTGCGTCGAGCGCCCGCCGGAGGGCGCGAAAGAAGCCGAGAATCGACCCGTTGCCCGGAAAAAGTGATATCTCCGCCGGTGGGGTGAGCTGCGGTTCGAAGTACGTGCAGATCGATAGATCACGTACCCCTATCAGCGGTAGGCAATGCTCGTTGTACTGACCATTTCCCTCACCGAGCGTCACAATCAGATGCAGCACGCGCAAGCGACTCAGCGAACTCACATCATCCATCACTGTCTCCCCACATGTTTCTCCCATAGCTTTGGTTCACACTGCTCACCTGGCGAACACTGATCCGCAATTTACGGCGACCGGCGTCGCTATTTGGACGATCTGTCCCGCGCAGAGACGGCCGAGTTCACCACGGCCGCGATTCGGTCCGGCGCATCACGGGCGGTGTTGAAGCGTATTACCGGTGGACCCCCCAGGTCTTCGAGGGTGCGGATCGCATCCTCGAACATGCTGCGATAGCGAGTGATGAAGCGGAGGCTCACGTCGGCACGCTCTCCTTTGACCACGTGCGCTTGCTGGCGGCCATCGATCCGCTGCAAGAGCAGGTGGTCGGGCGCGTCCAGCCAAATCAGGTCATCGAGCGCATCCGACCACGACCTCATCATTTCGTTCCACCAGCGATGGAATGACCGGGTGTTCGCGATACCACTGTCGAGCGCCTTCAACCGCACAAGCGCATAGATCGGACCTTGATCGAGGACCACGGTCCGGTTCCGATAACGCTGCCGGTTGTACAGGAACCGACGCCATTCGGTGACGTACGCCATCAGCTTGAATTCGCGCCAGCTCACGCGCGGTTTGCGCATGCCCCCTGCAATCAGAATCGGGAGCAGCCGGGGGATGCTGCGAGCGACGTACGCAAGGTGCACCGGCGAGCGAGTGTGGATGAATTCACCCTGCACATAGCCATCCCCGGCCAGCAGCGCCTTGGCGAGGGTCGATTTGCCCGACCCGGCCACGCCGGCGACCTCGACCAGATACGGGCGCGCCGCGCCTTTCGCAATCATGGGCGGTGAGCCTCATCCCACTGGCTGATAGTCAACTCGATCGCTCCTCCCCTGCCCCAAACTACTGCGGTGCCTGCGGTTAACGGTCCAGTCCTGCGGGCGATTGGGTGGTCAGGCACAGCGTCGCGCCATCGCTGGACTGATGGGTCACCCCGCCCACCACCCCGGCGTGGAACCACGCATCAGACCGTCGTAGATTCTCGAGGTCGCCCCGACCCAGTGCAGGCGCCGGGCTAGCATCATTACGACCGCGAACACTGTGGCGAGAGCGGCCAGGGGACATGACATACGCAGTAACGCCGGACGGGGGTTCGGAGAGATCTCTCCTCGTCAGAAGTGGCCTGAATGGTGGCCGGGATCGAGCCACGAAATCGAACACGACCAGCTCGGGTGGGCCGCATGGCTGATGGCTCCGCCCGCTATGCAGTATTTGCACCAAACATGGCCGGGGGCGGGGCAGAACGCGCCGCCGTCCAGCTGGCCGGGGGACTCGCGAGCCGCGGTCACTCGGTTGACCTCGTGCTTTCCTCGGCGGAGGGACCAAGGATG
>JBFGLM010000009.1:0-114440 GCA_041576165.1 Acidimicrobiia bacterium | reverse complement strand
CAAACCGTGGAACCATTCTCGCTGCGCTGGCCCAGGCAGAAGACCTGTGCGGCTGAGGGCTCACAAAGCTCGAGCGCCATTTCACGATCAGCCCGACGAGGAGAGCGACGTTTAGCCGGCGCGTCCGGATGGGTAGACGCGTTGTCTGCGCGATCTGGAGGATGGCTCATGGACAACAGCTGCATCGAGTACGGCAGCAACGTTTCGGGCGGTGCCTTCGAATACGCCGGCTGTGGCGAAGGACTGCAGATAGCGTCCACAGAGTCGCTGCCACCCTGTCCCAACTTCGACGACGCTCACACTAAGAAGTGCTGGCGTACGATCTACGGCCAGGGGGACACCACCACCGCCTGAGGAGGACCGACCGGACTTCATCCGAACCGCTCCCTCCGAGCCGGGTCGGGCGGACATTCCGACCCACCAGGCGGGCGTCCCCACGGCGTGAACTCGGCCACCAAGGTCAGTCACAGCATGCGGGCAGCCTCATCGGAGGGTCGCTTCATAGCCGGACACAACGTCCCGCAGCTGGGCGTCGATGTCGGCCTGCCGGATCTGGCGGTACCGGGTGCGCAGCCGGTCGAGCTCATCCTCGATGTTCTTTTCGGCGGCCTGCATCGACAGCAGCCGGGCGCCGTGTTCGGCTGTTCGTGACTCCGCGATCGCCCGGTACAAACTCACGAACAGCACCTCACGTGTGAGCCGTGAGAGCAGCACGGCCGGATCGACGAAAAAATCCGGCAGCATCCTTGTCGGCCACTGCGCCGCCGCCAGCCGGCGCAAACGTGCGCCATCCACGGGGAACACCGCCCGCATAGTGGCGGCGTGTCTCGTCCGACCCAACGGTCGATGATGAAATGCGACCACCCGCGCAACCGCCTCCCGGGCTCGCCAATCGTCGATTGCCAGGATGAGGTCCCTCACTACCTCTCCCATCGCTTCGACCGAATTCGGCAGTTGAAACACCCGAGGCTCGTATCCCAGCTCCGCCAGGCCGCGCTCGGCCCGGAAGCCGAGCACGGCGACGAGCGGATCGTCGGTGCCTGGGGCGTCGAGCGTGTGCGCCGCGTAGCGAACGATGTCGCGGTTGAACGATCCACACAAGCCCTGATCCGATCCAAACACGATCGCCGCCGTACGGCCGGTGGCACGCCACTCGACATCAACGGCTATATCAGGTCGATTGCCGAGCAGGATCCGGTAGGCGTCATCGACGGTGTGGGAATACCTCCGCAACGACTCGACGGCAACTTCGTGTTCGCGAATGCTCACGGCTGCGGTGGCTTTCATGGTCCGGACGACCGAGTGCAGCTCCTCACCCACGTTGAGCTTGCGTTGCAGCAACTCGATGACGTTCATCGCTCAACCCGTCCGACGAGGCTCCACCGCCGACCACACTGCCGAGCGGATCTGCTCGACGTCTTCGGTCGTGAGTCCGCGACCGGCCTCGACCGCTTCGAATAACTCCGGCATGGACCTCACGAGATCTTCGCTCATGGCGGTCGTCAGTTCACTCACCCGTTCGGGCTCAACCTCATCGAGGGCACCCCCGGTTACCGCTACCAGTGCTGCGATTTGTTCGACTACCGGCAACGGTGAGTACTGGTGCTGGCGAAGCACCTGGCGTACTCGCCGGCCCCGCTCGAGCGCCTGTTGCCGACTTTCTTCCAGTCGAGCTCCGTAGCGGCTGAACCGTTCCAGCTCCTCGAACTGGGCATACGCCAAGCGAAGGTCGGACACCACTCCTCGATACGCAGGTAGCTGAGCCCGGCCGCCTACTCGTGAGACCGAGCGGGCAACATCGATGGCCGGCAGCTGTCCTTGCCGGAAGAGTCGCGCAGAGAGGAATATCTGACCGTCTGTTATGGAGATGAGATTGGTGGGGATGTAACTGGCGAGATTCTCGGCTTGCGTTTCGATGATCGGTAGGGCGGTCATGGAACCGCCGCCGAGGCGTTCCGCCAGGTGGGCCGACCGCTCGAGCAATCGAGAGTGGATATAGAAGATGTCGCCCGGATATGCCTCCCGTCCGGGCGGACGGCGCAATAGCAGAGACAACTCCCGGTACGCCCGCGCATGGCGAGTCAGATCGTCATAAACAATGAGCACGTCCCGGCCGACATCCCGGAAGTATTCCGCCATGGTGGTGGCCGCATAAGGGGCAACGAACTGAAGTCCGGCAGGGTCTCCTGCGGTGGTCGCCACGACAACGGTGTATCTCAGCGCACGGTGCCGCCGTAGATCGTCGACGACTTTGGCGATGGTGGAGCTGCGCTGTCCGACGGCGCAATACACGCACAGCACCCCGGTATGACGCTGATTGATGATGGCGTCGACGGCAATGGCGGTCTTCCCGGTTTGGCGGTCTCCGAGGATCAGCTCTCGTTGACCTCGCCCGATGGGGATGAGCGCGTCGATTGCTTTGATCCCCGTTTGGAGAGGTGTGTCAACCGGCGCGCGGTCGATGATCGATGGTGATGGCCGCTCGATCGGGTTGTGGGCCATGTGCTCCAACGTCTCCAGCCCGTCGTGGGAACGCCCCGCCGGATCGATGACCCGGCCCAGAACGGCTTCTCCCACGGGCGCACTCACCACCCGGCCCGTCCGCCGCACCCGATCTCCCGCATCGATGGCCTCCGGGTCGTCGAGCAGGATGACGCCGATGCGATCGTGGTCCAGGTTGTAGGCAAGGCCAAGGCATCCGTTCGGAAAGCGCAGGAGCTCCTCGGACTGGACGCCCGGCAAACCGCTGACCTGAACAACTCCGCCCTCGATGTGATCGACTTCGCCGTGTTCGGTAAGCCGCGGTTTCCAGTCGAACCCCGCGAGAGCTTCCTCGATGGGTGGCGACCTGCGGCCTAGCCGCTCTTGCACATCGATGCGGTCTGGAATGCTCACATGCTCTCACCCTCAACGCGCCCAGCACCCGGGCCGGCGGCCGGCGTGAACAGGTCATCCGAGGGCAGCCGTTGGGCGTCAGCCTCGTCCGCCTCGATCTGCGGGTGCGGCGGGTCCTCGATGTGCTCACGGAGAAAGCGCGCGTAGTGCTCCGCGATCTCTTCCATGTAGCCGTCGATCGACCAGCTGAGTTCTCGCGGCCCGAACCTCACGACCACGCCGCAGACCAGTTCCTGGTCATGCTGGTATCTGATGGCGGCCCCGACGCCGGCGAAGTCGCGAACAACCGATTCCAGCTGCTCGCGCAGGTCTGGATCGAGCTCGAAGGAAGTCACAATCGTGACGGGATGGTCGACCACGGTCTCGGCTATTCGCACCCGCTCAGCGTCGTCGAGGCTCTTGAGTTCGACGACGAACCGGTCGATGAGCCGGGCCTCCAGGTCGAGGCCGGCGAGGTCGGCCAGGGCCCGGCGGCTGAGGGCCAACGCCGCGTCGCCACTGCGGCGCACCATGTCGCCGACGAGCTCCTGGTGCTGTCTCTCCAGTGAGGCCCTCCACTCATGGGCTCGGTGTTCGACATCCCGACGCGCCTCATCGACGAGGCGCTGATGCACCGCGGCCGCTTCCTTCTTCGCATCGTGGGCCAGCTCATGTCGGTGCGCCTCCAGCTCCCTACGCCGAGATTCGTAGTTCTCGATGGCCAGTTGGGCTCGAGTGTTCTGCTCCTCAGTTTCCTCCAGCTGCGCAGAGATCATCTGCCGGCGCTGGTCGATGATCCTCACCACGCGTTCGAAGAGCAGCACCTTCAGCACGATCACGATGATCAGGAAGTTGACGAGTTGCGCAACGACCGTGAACCAATCGATCAGCATGTCAAGCGCGGCCTTTCCGGCTCAGGGGCTGCGTTGCCGGTCATGGGACAACCTGGTTCCAAAACGGATTGGCGAAGATGAGGATGATCGAGATCACGAACGCGTAGATGGCCGTGGACTCGATGAAAGCGAGGCCAACAAACGCCGTCCGAGTTATGTTGCCGGCCTCGTCGGGTTGCTGGGCGATGGCCGCCAGCGCCCGGTCGAGCGCTCGAGCCTCACCGAATGCCGGGCCAATCGAGCCGACTGCAATGGTGAAGCCGGCAGTCATGATCGAGACCATGCCGATGATCGTTTGAGCATCCATCAGTCGGCCTTCCTTTCGCTATCGAAGGTGGACCGCTCTGCTTGGGTCCGCATACCGCTGGCGATGTACACCAGGGCCAGAACGGCAAATATGTAGGCCTGAATCATCCCCGTCAGCAGGCCGAGCGCACGGAACACGATGGGGAAGATGAACGGGACGACTGCAACGAGCACCGCGACGATCTTGGTGCCGCTCATCATGTTCCCAAAGAGCCGGACCGCCAGTGCCAGAGTCCGTGACAGCTCCCCGATGATGTTGAATGGGAGCATCACGATGCTCGGCTGGAGGTAGTGCTGGGCGTAGTCACGAACTCCCTCCACCGCGATGCCGTAGGCCGGAACGGCGAGGAATACGGCGAGAGCGAGAGCCGCAGTCGTGGACAGCGATGCGGTGGGAGGCGTGAAGCCAGGCACGATCGTGAGTAACGCAGCAAACCCGACGAACAAGAACAGACTTCCGATGAACGCGAGATACCGGTTGGGGTTGCGATCGCCGGTCACTTCTCGGATCTGATCCCGCATGTAGTCCACTACCAACTCGAGCGCCATCTGCACCCGGGAGACGTCACGGCCGGAGGTGAGGCGACGGGTGAGCAGCCATGACGCAACGATGAGAGCGGCCATCATCGCCCACGTGAATGCCAGGGTGGCGTTCACTTTGAAAACACCCCATTCCCACAGGATGACCTCGTCGGGACTGAGTCGGGTCAGGTCCATCGGTGCCCCTCTCCGGCCGAGCCGGCACGCGTGATCAAGATGGTCCGAGCTCCCAACAGGCCGACGAGGCCTGCCACAACGGATCCGAGGCTTTGCGTTGCCAGCCAGACCATCACACCCGCCACGCTCGCCATCCGAATGACGAAGCTCAGGACTGCCAGCAGCTCGGGTCGTTTCGCCTTCGCTAGCCACTCGAGGGTGAGACGCAGGCCCCCGAAGAAAAACAGGCCGATTGTCACGCCCAGAATCAGGCCCACGCCGATGTCAATGGTCATGGCCATCTCCTGCTCCGCTCGCATACGACGGTGGTGGATCCTGGCCGGGCCCGCCCGGCGCCGACGTCTCCTGCCTCACCCAGAACCAGGCGTTGAGCACCCCGATCGCGAGGCCCACGAAGAGAAGGCTGAGGGTCCACGAGAATCCGGCACTGAGCACCCGATCGAGCCAGACACCGACGGCGACGCCAACCACGGTCGGTATGGCGACCGACCACCCGATCAATCCGAGCATGCCCAGCCAGAACCACACTCCCGGCTGGCCCCGGCGAGCTGCGATGCGCCGCCGAGCCTTGCGCCCGATCACGCGGCCGAACCTCTCGCCGTATCGGCGTGAGACCCGGTCATCGCGTCGCCGGCCGCTCACGGCGCTTCCTCCCGGAACTCAAAGACACGCTGCACGATGTCAACTTCCATCCGGGAGACCGCGGCCCGTGTGGCCCGCTCGTGATCGTCGAGCTCCCTGAACGCGGCCAGGATGCGGCGTTCGAGGTGTTCGAGATCGTCGCCTTCGACTCCGTGCAAAGTCGAGACGTTCACGTTGTCCCCTTGCTTCACGAGCACGCCACCGTCGATCGCCAGGAACCGTTCCGCCCCATCCTCGAAGTACGACAAGATGCAGGGCTCGAGCGGAGCAGTGAAATCAATGTGACGGGGCAGGATCGTGAACAATCCGTACTCGGCCTCTGCACTGATCTTGTCGGTCAGTGCATCGACGACGATGGAATGCGGAAGATAGACGCGCAACCTCACGGCAAACCCTCCGACCGTTCGCCGCCCGGCCCGGCCCCCGCCACGGATCGGCGCCGGTCGTCAACGGCACCGATCATGTACAAAGCGCTCTCGTCGTAGTCGACAAACTCGTCGCTGAGGATGCGATCACAGCCATCGAGTGCTTCGTCGAGACCGACAGACCGGCCCGCGTACCCCGTGAAATGCTCGGTGACATGAAACGGCTGAGTGAGAAAGCGTTCGAGCTGCCGCGCCCTGGCGACCGTGCGACGGTCAGCTTCCGAAAGCTCTTCCAGCCCGAGCATGGCGATGACGTCCTTGAGTTCGTCGTAGGCAGCGAGCGTTGCCCGGACCTGGCGCGCGATGTGATAGTGGCGTTCGCCGACGATGGGGGGGACGAGCATGGCCGACTCCGACCGGATCGCGTCGATGGCCGGGTAGTGACCCTCACTGGCTCGTTCACGCGACAACACGATTGACGCAGACAGATGCCCGAAGATGTGGACCGCAGCAGGATCGGTGAAGTCGTCCGCCGGCACGTACACCGCCTGGACCGATGTGATCGAGCCGTTGACCGTTCCGCAGATCCGCTCCTCCAGCTCGGCCAGCTGCGTCGCCAATGTCGGCTGATATCCGAGCTGTGACGGAATCTGGCCCATCAAGCCAGACACCTCGGATCCGGCCTGGACGAAACGGAATATGTTGTCGATCAGCAACAGCACGTCCTGATGGCGATCGTCCCGGAAATACTCCGCCAGTGTGAGTGCCGTGTGTCCCACCCGTAGCCGTGCACCAGGTGGTTCGTTCATTTGACCCAGCACCAATGCGGTTTGCCCGAGCACGCCTCGGTCCTCGAGCTCCCGGTGGAGTTCTTCCGCCTCGCGGCTTCGCTCCCCGATTCCGCAGAAAAGACTGACCCCTTCATGGCGTCCGACCACGTTGTGGATCAACTCCATGATCAGGACCGTCTTCCCGACGCCGGCGCCACCGAACAGACCTGCCTTCCCGCCTCTTTCCAAGGGCGCAAGCACGTCGATTGCTTTGATCCCAGTCTCCAGGATCTGTGTTTCGGTGGTTCGCTCACGCAATGGGACGGAAGTCGCATAGATACGGCGCCGCTGGTCTCCCCTGATGGGACCCAGACCATCGACCGGCGCGCCAAACACATCCACGGCCCGCCCCAGCATGCCTACTCCGACTGGTACTTCGATCGGCCCACCGGAGGCACGCACCGGTGCGCCCCGGCACAGGCCGGACGTAGGGGTCAGCGCGAGGCAGCGGACCGTTCGCGCGTCGACGTGGCTCACTACCTCGGCCCGGACATCGCCCGCTGGTCGCTCGATCTCGACCAACTCGCGGATCTCCGGGATCCGACCAGCGAAGGATGCATGGATAACGCTTCCCCGCACCGCAACCACGACGCCTTCCACCAATGCCCGGTCACCGCTGGGCCTTGCGCCAAAGGTGGTAGCCGTGACCATGCGCCGCCACTACCTACGGGAAAAGGACGCGTAGCCGACGACTGAGACGACGTCGTCGCAGTCCGCCAGGCAATTCCGAATACGGTCAGTCGAGGTCAATACCTTCTTTGCTCGACACATTTCTCAGCCCTTGCGGCTCCTCTACCACGCAACCATCGATCGACTGCTCCGGGTAGAGGCAAACGTCGCCCCCCGCGATGCCGCTCGCCGACATCACTCGCCGGCTACGTTCGCGACGCTCACGTCCGGGACTGGCTGGCTCAATGCAGCGGCTTCTGAGGCTGGATTGTTCTTGTAGTGTCGGAACACGTTCTCAGGGTCGTGCTTGGCCTTCACCTCGCGGCGCCTGGCTGGACAATGAACCTCTCGCTGTTCGCAGCCTATGGGCAGTCCCTGCCTGGACCTGCCCGAGGCGGGCGGCCTTCTCCTTCTGACTGTGCTGGCCCTGGCGCGCGGTGGCGCCCCGAGGCTGGCGAAACGCCGTCCCAAGGTGGTATGAGCGTCCGAGCCTGACGACCTCGCTGCCGCCAACGCGCGTGCGCCTGCTGGCTCCCCGAGCCACGCTCCACGGGCGCTCGGCACGCGAGAGGGAGCGCGCTTCACCGGCGGCGCCTCGCCGGGCCTGCGGTTCAGAGCCCCGGAGCGTCGGTGGTTGGTAGCTCCGCCGGTGGCTTCTTGTAGGCGGCTTCGACCCCGGAAAGAGCGCGCAGATGCTGCAATCGCTCGTCAACGACGTCGTCGGGCAGGTGACCGGAGAATTGGGTCACCAGCTCCTCCAACTCGGGCTCTACGTCGGGGAATAGCGCTGACAGTTCCACTCCCAGATCAGACAGCTGCTCCTCGAGGGTCAGCGCTTCATCTGTCCGCAGCCCGCTACGAAACGATCTCGCCAGCTCCGGGTCCAGTATGACGACAATCTCCGTGATCACACCTCCTGGATTCATCCCTCATCATCGCCGGTGGCGGAGTCGTCCCCTTCCTCGCCGCCCGGAGGCGGAAACTCGGGTGGAAGGTCGATCGGCCCTCCACTTATCGGATCGCTCAGGTCTCCTATGGATTTCGGCGACTGGAGACGGCGAGACAGTTCGTCCCACCTTTGCTCGAACGTTGACTCGTCGACCAGCGGGAGATCGTCGGTGCTCAGCGGAAACGCCGCGTCCGGACCCGGCACGGCGTGCATATCCGGCACCTCGCTGTCCGGTGCCGGCCCGACGGGGAAAGGAGCCGGGCGGGGCGGCGCCTCGCCGCCCAGCCCGCTCGGTTGCAGGAATCCGTCCGGAAGATCTGGTGCCGGGATGCCACCCGGACCGCTGACGGGAGCGACCGCAGGGTCGAGCAACTCCTCTGGAAGGTCCGGCATTTCTGCGGCCCTGCGTGGGGGATCGACCGGTTCGGGACGGAGTAACACCGCGGGCAGATCCGGCGGCGGACCCAGCTCGGGCGTTCCCTGCTGTGACGGCTTAGCCAGTGTTCGAACACCAATCGGACTCAGGTATTCGGCCGGCATGTCGGGCGGAGCCGGCTCGCGGGGCATAGACACATTGATCATATTGATCACGCTCCTCGTTGGATGCCTCCGTGGCCGGAGCTACATCACTCGATCCCTCCTCGAGTCACAGGAGATACAACCGGTAGACATAGTTCCCGTCCGCGTACGCGTGAATCTGACGGTTGCTGGTCTGGGCCAGTGCCGCCACCTGCAGCATGTTGGTCACACCGTCCGGCGAGTCCGGATGGATGCGCCGCCAGCCGAGATCGCTGATGTTGATCCACGCAGCCGCGCTGGTCGTGAGCACGTATGTGGTTTGCACCGTCTTGTACATGTGCCACACCTTGGCGACCGTCTGAATCATCTGCCGCAGATCCGGCCGATTTCCGATCCGTTGAGTGGCGGGCCGCGTCGGTGCATCTTGCTGCAGCGAACCCGTCGACCGCAGCAGACTCCGGGCGGTGTGGGACGTCAGCAGCGGCGCCCCCTGCGTCTTGAGTACACCCTGGGCACAGGCAAGCGCCCCGGTCACGATCGGGCTCGCGCTCGAGGTGCCACTGAACATGTCGGTGTACCAGCGGTTGCGGGCCGCCAGATTGTTGTTGGCGTCCGAGTCACCCTGCAGATCGCCGTACCCGACGCTGGTCACTTCCCGACCCCAACCTTGCGCATCGACGCGCTGGCCGTAGTTCGAGAAGGCAAGCCGCGACCGATCAGGTCCGTGATCCCGGCCGTGGGTGCCGGGGGGCGGCGCACCGGCTCCGATCACCACGGCACCCGAAGTCGGGTTCGCCGGGTTGAAGGGGTTCTTCCAGCTGGCTGGGAAACCGACTGCCGGAGTGTCGTACACGGGGTCATCGAGGTCCTGGTAGCCGTTGCCGGCCGCTTCGCAGACGATGATCCCCTTGTTGACCGCATACCGGATGGCTGCAAAGTCGTCGGGCCACCACTCGACGGCGATGTAGCCGAACTGCCCGTTCCCCGTTGCGTTGGGCCCGGCCCGGTGCACTTCGAGGATCATCAAGTCGCCGGCCGACAGCTGGTCGGCGGCCTTGACTATGGCGGTGGATGTCGACTGACCCACAAACGACGACCCACCCACGTACGCGTCGGGACAGATTCCGATGATCCCGAATCCATTGATGTCACCGCCAAGGACCCCGATCACCGCGGTGCCGTGGTTCTCGAAGTCCCGGGAGGTCGTGTCTGTCCCCGCGACACACCCGAATTGCCTGTCGATGAGGTCCTCGTGTTCGAAACGCCAACCCCACTCGCAGTCGATGATTTTGAGGCCGGCCCCGCGCCCGCCGGCCAGCGTCCACGCGTACCGGGCATCGATACCCTCCGGCGCCGGGTTCAGGTACACCTGCCGGCCCTCGAAGTCTGGCGTGGCCGCCGGCGCCCCGGCGGCGCTGGGGGCCATCTCGTTGATGGTTTCGAGTTTCTCCGGTTCGAGCACACCGACGGTTGCCAGCTCCGCCGGCGGTTTCACATAGGCGCCGACGACCGCATCGAGCTCCCGGAGGGACTCGGCAACCTTTTCGAGGTCCCCGTTCTTGGGCTCGACACGGAAGAAGGCTCCCAGGGGCAACAGCGTTTCGCCTGCGAATGCTTCCCCGATCGGCGGCATTTCCATCCTCGGAGCCGCAGCCATGGAGTCCTGGACATCGAAGATCGGCGTGATATTGGCGTCCGCCGCCCTGAGCACGCTGGCGAGGTCGCCCAGGCTCGGCTGAGCCATTGCTACACCCTCGGCTGCGACGACGCCGGCAGTAGGTTTGGTGATGACGATCAGTTCAGGGTCGAGAGAGACACGCTTGGTCGATTGGGATGAGCGGGCCCTCGATCTTTCCGTCTTCTTGTCTGCGCTTGGCATCTTCCCTGCCTTTCGAGACACGGCCCCCGGAAGCTCGACTTGAACACCGCACGGCGCTCAAGGCGGGTCTTCTGGGAGCCCTCGTGACCGTTCCGCAGCTGTGAGGCGCTTCCTCCTTCCATCAGATGATCTCTGACACGAGGCGGATATCTGGGTCGTCGACGAGCGGCGAGCACGGCTGCCGCGTTCACCGGTTGATGCTATGCCTCAGATCGGGTGCTGTGGAGTCCTTTTCTCAGCCGTATCGGGCGGGCTGGTACCGAGGATGTGGCGGCAGCGGATGGGTGGTCGCGGCGAGCGTCGACCGTCGGCGGCGGGCCCGGCGCACAGCCACAAGTTCATCAAGATACGACGCGACGTCAACTATCATCAATGTTGGGACCAATCGCCTACCTGACGTGCACGACCGTGATTGAACATGTCTGAAACGGTTGACGCATCTGCATCCTCGACCGATGCGCCTGACGAGGCCAACAGCCTCGACGAGGTGATCAATGGCATCGGGGCCAAGGTGCGGCTCATGCGAACTCGCAAGGGTCATTCGCTGCAGCAACTCGCCAAGCTGGCCGACGTGTCTGCCGCGGCAATCCACAAGATCGAACGCAACGGCATGGTGCCCACCATCACGACGCTGATGAAACTGGCCGCAGCACTCAACCGGCCCGTCAGCTACTTCATCTCGGAGGACGAGGAACAGGACCGGCCCGCGGTGCACACCACTCCAGAGAATCGTCGCCCCGTGCTCACGGCGATTCCCGGGTTGGACCTCAAGAGCATCTCCGGCGCCTACGGCCGGTTCTTCCTGGCGGGGGCCTATGCGTCGGCACAGCCCGGGAGCGAATCGGGTCCCGGCCCGACCAAGCACCCCGGGGAAGAATTGGTCTACCTGCTCGAAGGCGAACTCTGCTTCGAATTCGAGGACCAAACCGTCAACCTGCGGCCCGGAGAGTCAGTGCATTTCCGGGGCGATCTGATGCACCGGTGGCACAACCCATCCGGCGAGGTAGCCAAGGCGGTGTGGCTGGCGCTGCGGCCGATCTGACGATCTCACACCGCGCCAATGATCAAATTGCCCGGGGTTGTGCTCTCCTGGCTCTGCCCGACTCCCCCCAGGTGTGCCTGATACTATGAGAAACAGTTCCCATACTTTAGTAATCACGTCACCCGCCGTCGGGTCCGCCGGTCGCAACACGTCGTAACGGGAAACTGAACCTCCTGCCGACGTCAATCACCAGCCGGCACCAACGGGTAGGGTCGTTGTTCGGGAGGCATTCGGCATGCGGATAGTCGTCGTGGGAGGAGGCGCTGCCGGCATCGGCGCGCAGGGAGGCGCGAAGGGCGCGGCACCGGACGCGGAAGTCATCCTCTACACCGAGTACGAGGATGTCGGGTACAGCCCCTGCGGGATCCCGTTCGTACACGGGCGGGAGATCGAACAGTTCGAGGATCTCTTCCTGCAAGACAAGCAGTTCTACGCCGATGCCGGATTCGACATCAGATACACGACCCGAGTCGAGGCAGTCGATACCAGCGCTCAAACCGTCGAGGTGGCCGGCGAGGGCACGGTCCACTACGACAGGCTCGTGTTGGGAACCGGCTGGAACTACGAAGATCCCGGCATACCCGGCAGCGACCTCGCCGGCTTGCATTATGTCAAGAACATCCGTCGAGCCATGGAGTTCGACAAGGTGCTCGACGAGGCAAGAGTGGCCGTGGTCGTCGACGCCTCGCCAATCGGCGTCGAGATGGCGACGGCATTCGCCCATCGTGGTCTCGAGACCCATTTCGTTGATCCGGGCGGCTGGCCCCTCTCGGATGTGGCCGACCCCGAGATCATGGAGCCAGTCGAGCAGTCCTTGCGTGACCTCGGCATTCACATGCACATGCGCACAAGTGTGGAGCGGTTCGTGGGTGAGACGAGCGTGCGAGCAGTTGCAACGTCTGCCGGCGAGTTGCCGGCCGACGTTGTCGTCGTCGCGACTCACAAAACACCCAACACCGAGCTGGCGACCAACGCGGGCATCAAGACCGGGTCGACCGGCGGCATAATCGTCGACGACGGCATGGCTACTTCCGCCGAGAACGTGTGGGCGGCGGGTGACTGTGTCGAGATTCCCCACGCGCTCACCCAGGTTCCGATCAACGGACTATCCGGCAGCCACGCGTACTCGCAAGGCAAGGTGGCCGGCGTCAACGCGGGTGGCGGCGAGCGCGCTTACCAGGCGGTGCAGGTGCCGTGGGGAATGGTCGCCGGTACGTGGACGATCGGCGGGGTCTCCTTCGGAGAGACGCTGGCGACGGCCCTCGGCATACCCCACATCGTCGGCTTGGCGGACGGTATCTCGAGAGCCCGCTACTACCCGGGCTGGGCCGTGATCCGAGTGAAGTTGCTGGTCGATCCCGACACCAAGACCTTGGTTGGCGCCCAAATGGCCGGATTGGAAGGCATCAAGGAGCGGGCTGACTTCCTGGCGATGGCGATGCGAGCGAAGATTCCCATCGACGACATCGCCTGGATGGAAAACGTCTACTCGCCTCCGATCGGAGCGCTCAACGAGCCCATGGCGCTCGCCGCCCAAAACGCGCTCGGGAAGCTCTGATCCCGTGCGGTTCTTCTACTGGCTGCGTCAGAACGCGGAGCACTACCTGCTGGAGGCGGCCCAGGTCGAGATGGCCAAACGCCATCGCGGCGGAGCAGGGCCGGTTCGACCGAAGAGCGCCAACGCACTCTTCTGGCGGCATGTGTTCGTCCCCGTCTACCGCGTGCTGCCGTGGCCGGTGCGGAGATCGATCATGCGGGCGATGCCCGGCAGTCACCGTCAATCGTGGGAGAGGAGGTCCGTCAAGTAACCCGTGGGAGGATCCCGGTGCGATCGTCGCCTGGCATCGCAACCGGGTGGGAGCTAGTCCCGAGGAGATACCAACGGCGGGGCGGGTCGCGTGAGGCCGCCACCGACGAACGCTCAGTCGGCCTGGCTGACAGTTGATCAGGCGGCCTACGACTGCAACGGAAAAAGGAGCCCTTTATGGCAGATTTCGCAAGCGAGCGAGTACAGCCCGGAGACGCGATCGTCGATTACGAACACAAGGTCTTCCCGGACATCCAGGCCGAGGAGGGTGAGCAGGCCTGGGTATTCATGCACACAGTGCCCTTCGAAGGGTCAGTCGGATTGGTCAACATGCTGACCACAACCCGCATCAACCGGAAAGGCTTCGACACCCACCTCGTGCTGTACGGCCCCGGCTCTCTCATGGCTTCCGCGTCGCGCGGTTTTCCGAAGGTAGGAGACGAGGCGTTTCCCGGTGCAATGGCCTACAACCGCCAAATCCAGACGCTGCTCGATGAGGGTGCCAAGGTGTACGCCTGTCGTTTCTCGGCGGGGATGCTCTACGGCATGCGGGAAGCAGACATGATGGAAGGTGTCCAGCCAATCAATCCGCTGGACGTGCTGGACGCGACCCTCACCGCCTATCGCAACAAAGCGCTGGTCCTCACCACCTGGACGCTGTAGGCCTGGGCCCGCTCACCACAGCATGGATCTAGAGGCTCTGCTCGGCCAATGGCGAGCGGCCGAAGCCAAGCTGTACCCGATGGTCGTCGTCAACCCGCACCAGTACGAGGCAAATCTCGAACTGGTGCGGGCGATGACCGATGACCTCACCGCCATAACCAGCGTCGATGATCTCGTATCGGCCTATGCGGAGCGCCACGACCGGCTCGCAGCAGCGGTTGAAAGTTTGCAGAGGCCGCCTCCCTCCCCCGAGGTGGCACTGCTGTTGATCGACGCCGCCTTCAGCGGCCGCTACCGGGAGCTTTCCGGCGAGCGGGCCAAGGCCGAGGCCGAACGACGCATCGCCCAGGCGGACGAGGGCTGGATCACGCTGGACGAGACCGGAGATGAGAGTGGTGCGGGTGGGACGGGCTTCCGCCGTATCGAGATGCGTTTGCCGGACGGGCTTGGCCTGCACACGTACATCGATGTCGACCCCACGACGTTCCTTCCGCTGTACGGCATCGAAACGCTTCAGCTCGATCCCGCCACCGGTGAGTTTGCCGGAACGAACGCCCGCCCCGATCGAACCGAGTTCGGCGACCGACGGGAATGGCTCACCGCCATAGCCGCCATCAAGGCGACCTGACCGCCGGCGAACGCCTTCACACCGCCAGGCCGGCGTCGGAGACGATCCGGGCGTAGACAGATCGATGTCGCGACGCAGCGGCGTGCCATGTGAACTGCTCGACCATTTCCCGGCCGGCCGCCGCCAGCTGCATTCGGGTTTCGGGATCCTCGACCAGGCGCCTCATGGCCGCAGCCAGCGCCCCCACATCGCCGGGTGGCACCAGCAGGGCGGTCTCATCCGGATCCAGGTATTCGCGAAACACGGGTATGTCGGACGCAATGAGGGGTAACCCGACGCTGAGGGCTTCCATCGCGACCAGACCCCATCCTTCCTTCACGGAGGGGAACAGGAAGGCGTCGGCCGCGTGGTACCAGGCCGCCAGGTCGGCGTCCGACACAGTGCCAAGCTGTACTACATCCCGGTCGAGTGACAAACCCAGTTCCTCGGCCCGCATCAGGGCCGCTTCTCGGTATGCGGCATGGTCCTGAAAGGAGTGCCCCCCGATGATGGCCAGGATGGGTGGCTCCGGTGCCGTGGCCTTGAGTTCGGCGAGGGCCTCGAACATTTCTCGCGTGGCTTTGCGGGGCTCGATACCTCCGACGGTCAGGAATAGGAACCGGGCCGTCGCTCCGATCTCGGCCCGCAGGCGGGCGCGATCGAAACCAGGTGGCGGCGCCAGCCGCTCCGGATCGACTCCGTTGTAGATGACCGTGGCCTTGCGCCCGAATTCGGCCAGAAGGATGTTCTGCCACTGGCGGCTCACGACAATCAGCTCATCCGGCTCGATGATGGCCTGGCGCTGGCAGTCGATCAGCGCCTGTGTCGTGAAATCGTCCACGTGATGCACCGTCCGGATGACCACCGGCCGGTTGGGGTCCGCCGGCTCCAGCTCGTCCCGGACCCGGGCCGCGGCCCGGGCCGCGATGCAATCCTGGGTATGGAGGACTGAGAACGCGCCCACCTGGCGGCGGAGCCCATCGGCCAGCGCGTCAACTGATCGGAATACCCGTTCATCGAGCGTGTCGGCCCACGCTGGAGCCGGGACGAAGGAGTGGGGTATGTTGGTCGTCCGGAAAAACCCGGCCGATTCATCGCCCAGCGCAATGACATGAACGTCGACCCCGGCGGCCAGCAGCGCTTCGCCCAACTCCAAGGTGTGCACGACCCCGCCGCGTGGCTTCGTCGAGTAGGTGACCAACGCCACCTTCATGTCCCTCTCCGAAATCCGGCCACCTCTGGGCGCCTCAGGCTGATCGCGGCGGCGGCCAGGGCGGCCCGGGCATTGGTCGGCGCGACGATGCAACCGGCCTCCTCCAGCTTCCGGCGCTGGTCGGTCAGTCGCTGCGGGTCTTCGTCGGTGCCCAGCACGTACGCAATCACCTGAGGCCCGCCTGTGATCTCCGTCACCTCCGCGCAGGCCGGCGCCAGCTGTCCGGCCGGGTCCGGGTGGCTGCCGTAGCCGAGGACGACGTCGATGACTACCACCGCCGTCTCCGGAAACGTACTTTCTCGGACGATCAGCTCGGCGCGCGCCTCGGGGTCGATCATCGGATGCGGCCGCCCCCGCGTGTACTCCTCCTCGCCCAGGTCGAGGCAGATGTGGCTGTCGGGTCCGGCCTCGTCGAGCGACAGCTCGGGACGGAGTGGGGTGTTGGAGTGAACCGAGAGTCCTTGCTCGGCCAGCAGCGTCAGCGCTTCGAAGCACATCGTGCCGCCCGAGAACAACCCTCGGATAGTCGATCGTGCATCGTCGATGGATAGGGCCACCGCGTCGACCGACTCCACCAGCTCAGCCGAGGCGGGCTCGAAACGGCCCCCCGCAGCTGCGACTGCCGCCTCCACACCCGACTCGAGATCGGTGGTAACCATGACATGCTGCGCCACATCCAATGGGGTGTCGAGGCCGATCAAGCTCGCGACCAGCGCCTTGCTGCCGGGTCGATTCAGGATTCGGGCAGCGACTTCTGGGGACGGGGGCTTTGAAACCAGCAGGATCACCTGTGTGGCCTCATCCGCCTCGAGGGCTTTGATCGCCTGCGCGGTCATCCGGCCTCCCACCGCCTCACCGAGGTCCCGACCACCAACGCCGATGACCTGAGAGACGCCCAGGCCGGCCCGATGGATCAAACTCATCACTTCTTGCGCGCCGGTTCCGGCCGCCGCCACCACCCCGATCTTGCCCCGACGGACGGCGTTGGCGAAGCCGAGACCGACTCCGTCAATGAGGGCAGTACCGGCCCCCGGTCCCATCACGAATCGAGAAAGGGCGGCAGCCCGATCCTTCAAGGCGACTTCGTCTTCGAGAGGTACGTTGTCGCTGAACAGCAGAACGTCCATCTCGGCGCTGAGTGCTTTGTGCGCTTCGAGAGCCGCGTACGGTCCGGCAACCGAGATCACTGCGAGATTGGGCCTCGGCCGGCCGTCGGCGAACTCGTCGAGGCTTCTGGTGACGGGTCCGGCGAAACTCGAGGCGGACGATGGGCCTGCGAACATCGCTTCCTCGGCCGCCTGAAAGCCCTCATCCGCAGCACGTCCACGGGCCGCCATCACGAGATCGTTGGCGCCAAAGCCTGATAGTTCCGCCGGATCGAAACCAGCATCGATCAGTAGTTCACGGTTGGCAGGCGTCCCGGTGAGGACCGCTCCCCACTCGATGCCGCTGGTTGCGAGAATCGCTCGCGTGCCGGCCAGCAGCTTCACGGAGTCGACATAGGTGTTCTCGAGGACACGAACGCTGCTGCTCATGGGCGGGACGAACTCACCACTCGAGTGCCTCCCTCCCCGGCCAGGGCATCCGACAGGCGGGCGGCCGAGGTGATTATGGCGTAGCCGCCTCCACCTTCAACGAAGTCGATCGCAGCTTCTATCTTCGGACCCATACTTCCGGGCGGAAACTCGCCGCCAGCGAGGTGGGTTCGTGCCTCGGCCGTCGTGAGTTCGGCCACGGGGTGTTGGTCGGGCGTCCCGAAACCGACCAAGACCCGGTCGACGCTGGTGACCAGCGCCAGGGCGTCGGCGTCAACGCACCGTGCGATGTGCACTGCCAGTCGGTCCTTGTCGATCACCGCATCCACTCCTACGAGCCCGGCGTCCGTCTCCGCGGTCGGGATCCCGCCACCGCCACCGGCAACCACCACAAAATCCTGCTCGACGAGGGTTCGGATCGCCGCAGCTTCCACAATGCCCAGCGGCAGCGGAGACGAGACGATCCGGCGGAGTCCGCGGCCCGCATCCTCCGCCACCGTCCAGCCCATCGCGCTGGCCTGTTCTGCCTCGGCTGCCGTCAGATATGGTCCGATTGGCTTGGTCGGTTGGGCCGAGCCGGGCGCGTCTAGATCAACCAGTGCGTGGGTCACGATCGCCACCAATCGGTCACGGAGCTGCGGCAGTCGATCGGCCAGCGCCCTCACGATGAGGCTCCCGAGATAACCCTGCGTCATCGCACCGATCAGGTGGAGGGGCAGCGCCGGGACCGTGTCGGCCGATTGGTGGTGCTGGATGGCCAGGTTTCCGACCTGCGGCCCGTTGCCGTGAGTGACGACAACACGAAACCCCGCCGCAGCGACCTGGGCCACCGCGGCCGCCATCTGATCGGCGTTGGCTGTGAGTTCCTCGTACGTGCCGGACTCGCCCTGCTTGATGAGGGCGTTGCCCCCGAGCGCCACTACCACCGTGCTCATCGGGAGTCTCGTCCCGAATCGCAGCACCCGTCGCCGCGCCGTCCACCAAAAGCCATGCAATGTTGAGGATAGTTGATGCCGGTCCCACAATTGTGGGCCGGAATCGGCGCCGAGCTCGGCACGTACAGCGTGTACCGGCGGCACTGCCGTCACTGCAGCCACAGGGACCAGTGGTTTATAGTGTGTGTCAGATAGAAGATGGACGTTGCGGAAAGTAAATGGCCACCTCGGCAGCTGGCAGCCGGGCATTTTCGCAGCGACCTACCCGGTGAGCCCCGCCACCGGCACGAAGGGGCACTCACCTGGCGATCGAGGGAGGATGGTTCATGAGTTCCCCGAAGGTATCCCGACCAGTGATCGACGGACACAGCCACATCGGCGCCATGGAACCGTGGCAGTTCTACGACTTGAAGGAACCGGTGAGCCCCACCGTCTATGACTTTCCGGACACGGCGGCCTATATCAAACATCTGGATTCGTATGGCGTTGAGCGGGGTCTGGTGATCCCCAATTACGGAATCCCCGTCCAGTCGCAGCCGTTCTCGCTGAACGAGGTCATGCTCGACGCGGTGACGACCAGCGACCGGCTGGCGGGCGCGCTGTGGGTCTCGTTCCTTCCACAGAACAAGGACATGACGCTCGAATCGCTCGGCCATGCCGGCGAGGGCCGGGTGGTCGCACTCAAGACGACGTTCCTCCTGGGCGGAAACCCGAACCCGAACGAATGGGACGATGACACGCGCGAAGTGGCGGATGCTTGTTTCGATGCGGCCGAAGAGCACGACCTGGTGTTCCACTTCCACACGAGCCCCGGCGGCGGGTCGGACATCAACAACTACATCCCCCTGGTCGAGGAGTACGGCAAACGCGTGAAGATGTACCTTGTACATTTCGGCGGTGGCGTGAGCGGGCACATCAAACTGGTGCCCCGCTTCCTCGACTGGGTTGAAGAGGGCTACAAGGTCTATGCCGATACGACTTGGACCGTCGGGTTCGGCACCCGGTGGTTGCTCCACGAAATCGAGAAGCGGGGGGTCGGCGAGGACCGGGTGCTGTTCGCCTCGGATGAGCCTTGGAGCGACTTCTGGGGCGAGTACTGGAAGATCGAGGGCACCGACGTCAGCGAGGAGCTGAAGAACCGGGTGTTCCATCAAAACTTCGAGGAGCTCTATGGCGCAGCCTGGTAGCCATTCCGCGATGCGGCCCGAGCTGGCGCCGCTGATCGCAGACATCCAGAGTGTCGGCCTGCGCATCGAGCGCAGCGCCGATACCACCCGCGTCGGCGGCGCCGGGCCATCCGACGCCGGGATGATCAGCATCGAAGGCGTCTACGTCACCGCACCGGTAGGCGCAGATTTCGTCAAGGACTCGCCGTACGTGTTGCGCCAGGATCTGCTGGGTAGCTGGGGCATCTTCAAAGGACCGGAACGTCTGGCATCGGCGGAAGTCGCCCCGCGGCCCAAGTTCTACGACATGAGCACCGAAGACGGTATCCCATACTGGAAGATCGCACTGCTGCATCTGGATTCATTAGCCAGCACGGTTGTCCAGAAATGCGCCTACTGGAACACGAGCGATCAATGCAAGTTCTGCGGGATCGAGCTGTCGCTCGAGTCCGGCAACACGATCCCGGCGAAGCGCCCGGAGCATCTGGCTGAGGTGGCCGTGGCGGCCAAGGAGCTCGACGGTGCAGTCGACATCACGCTGACGACGGGCAGCACGTACGGACACGACAAGGGCGCGCTCTACTTGGGCAAGTGCGCCCAGGCAATGCACGACGCCAGCGGTCTTCCGGTCGAGGCTCAGTTTGAGCCGCCCGACGACCTCGACACCCTCGATCGGCTCCGCGACATGGGTGTCGGTGCAGTCGGGATTCATGTCGAATCATTCGATCCCAAGACGCTCGCGAATGTGGCGCCGCCGAAGGCGCGAACCGGAATCGAGGGGTACTTCGCGGCCTGGGAGCGAGCGGTCGACGTCTTTGGTGAAGGCCAGGTATCGACCTATGTGATTCTGGGGATGGGCGAGGATCCCGACCTGACCGTGGCGGGCTGCAAACGGGCGATCGACATGGGGGTCTACCCGTTCATTGTCCCGCTCCGGCCCGTTCCAGGAAGCCTGCTCGAGGACCTGCTGCCGCCAGATGCCGCGTACACGGAATCGATCTATCGCCGGGTCGTGCCCTACCTGGTGGATCGGGGAATCGGATCCTGGACCGTCTCGGCCGGCTGCGCCCGGTGCCAGGCATGCTCCGGGATGAGCCTGATCGAAGAGGAGTACCGCCGCCGTGAGCCGTCAGCGGACCGCGACCGAACTCGTATCCCCGTTCGATCCGTCAATTGACCTCGAGCCGCTCACCAGAGGGCGGCCCGAGGTTGTGTGCCGCCCTGCGGCAACGTCTGAGGAACGATCGATATGCGCCCGGCTCCGGCACGAGGTCTTCGTCGTCGAACAGGAGATCTTTGCGGGCACAGACGAAGACGCCCACGACCGCGACGAATCGTCCGTCCACCTCGTGGCCGATGTGCAGGGCGTCGCCGCCGGCACCGTCAGGATCTATCCGATCGATGATGACGGGCTGTGGAAGGGCGACCGGCTCGCCGTCCTTCCGGCGTTCCGCCGGATGGTCGTGGGCAAGCGCCTGGTCCAGACCGCAGTGCGCACGGCCGGCCGGCTCGGGGGTGCGGAGATGATCGCGACCGTGCAGCTCTCGAACGTCCGGTTCTTCGAGCACCTCGGCTGGCACCAGGACGGGCAACCGGCACCCGCCTACGGCGTGATGCACCAACTGATGCGGATCCCGCTCACGCCGTAGCCGCTGGACTCTACAGGGGGGCGATTCCGGTCAACGCGTCATCCGGGAACTGCACAACCGTTGCGCGCACGTCTCCGCTTGCTACCACGAGCGCTCCCGAATCGGTCACCTCACCAATCACATCGCACGTCAGCCCCCGGTCCAGGAAGGGACGGCGACAATGATCGACGAGACTTCGGTCTGTACAAAGCAAGAAGGCATAGGCCGGGAACGAGATGAGCCACTGCTCGATCGGCACCCCGACCGGTACCGGGATCGCCCCGAGGTCGACGAGGGCGCCCGCCTGACGTGCCTCCAGCAACATGGCGAGCGATCCAAGCAGCCCGGCCATGCTCACGTCCTTGGCAGCCGCTGCTCCTTTGGAGCGGGCGACCTCGGCCAGCGTGCGCACGTCCCCGGCCATCTGATCACGCCGCTGCTCGAAAGAGGCGAAGAAGGGGAAATCTTCTCGCATGGTTCCGTCCAGTGCGCACGCCAGGAGAATGGCCTGGCCCGGCTCGACGTTGCGCACCGACAGCAGCTCGCTCGCCTCTCCAATACCAAACGCCGAAACCGCCGCCGGCCCATCGCGCACCGTCAGATGACCGCCGATGATCGGCACCTGGTACATGGCGCTGGCGTCACGCATTCCGGCGAGGACCAGCTGCGCCACATCTGCCGGCCCCACGATCGTATCCAGAATGCCGAGCGGCACCGCCCCCATTGCCGCCAGGTCGTTCACGTTGGTGAGTACCGCCGCAAAGCCGGCTCCGCGAGGGTCGGCGTCGACGAAAGGCGGAAACATGGCCTCGCCTCCGACGACGATGCGCCCGCCGCCCGTCGGCACGAACGCCGCGTCGTCACCGGGCCCTGTGAGCCAATCGCTCGTGCCCACCAGGTCGGACACAACCCGGATCGGCGCTTTCTGGGCAACCCCGGCATGGTCACGGAACGCGGCGACCACGTGCTCCAGGTCGGTCATGGGAGACTGCAGGGCTCGTAGCATGAACCCAGGGTGCACCGGTCCGGTCGGACCCCGGTTGGCCGCTCTACGATGGTAGTAAAGTGCACAGACGTTGAGTATAGGAGACGGCACGTGACGCCCTGGTCGGTTGGCCGGCGCGACCGCACGGCGAAGCCGCGCCTGTCGGGGCTCACCCACGTCATCGACACGGGCGTCCCCATCGAGCACGTCCGGGGATTGCTCGACGTCACCGCCGAGTACACCGACATCTGGAAGTTCGGGTTTGGAACGAGCTTTCTCGACCCAACCATCGACAAGAAGGTGCAGCTCCTTCGGGACGCTGGCGTCCTCGCCTGTGTTGGCGGCACGCTACTCGAAGCGGCCTGGCTGGAGTCGAGCACCGACGAATGTCTCGCCTGGGCGCGAGATATCGGGTTCCCGTGCCTCGAGGTCTCCGACAGCCTCGGCCGCATAGGTCGGGCGGCCAAACGAGAGCTGATCGAGCGGGCCTCCGGCCGGTTCCAGGTGTTGGCCGAAGCCGGCAGCAAGGATCCCTCCGAGACGATGGAACCAGAAACCTGGGCACACGAGATGAGCGAGGACCTCGACGCGGGCGCCAGCTGGCTCATCGCCGAGGGCAGGCAGAGCGGCACTGCGGGTCTCTACTCATCAGACGGATCACTGCGCTGGAACATCGTTGATTCCATTGTCAACGCAGTCCCGCTCGATCGGGTCGTGTTCGAAGCTCCCCAAACGCATCAGCAGGTCGCCTTCATCCGTGCGTTCGGATCCAATGTGTCCCTCGGCAACATTGCACCCGACGGAGTGCTGGCGCTCGAGGCGCTCCGGCGCGGCCTCCGGGCCGACACGCTCGGCGAGGGTTTGACCCCGGGCGGCGACGCCTCATGAACCTCACTCCCGACCAGTACCGCAACGTTGCCGTGTCCGAAGTCGATTTCGATCTCCACCCCGACGCGCTGGAACAATTCTTCACCGGGCGTGAGGTGTACCGACGTACGTCATACATCGTGGTGATCTCCGGCGACGACACCGCGCTGATCGCGGTAGACAAGGCTTCGGAGGAGCCACTGTTCTCCCCCGTGACTCGGGTGGAGCTGGTCGCCAGTCCTGAAGAAACCGTTCTGGTTCGGGATCCCGACCTCGATACGGGCATCCCGTCGAACCTGGCGGCGGTCGCCCACCGAGAGGCGCCGGGCAGGCGCTGCGTCGTCGTCGTCGGCGCATATGAACATGTGAGCTTCATCGTGGATCCCCAACCCCTGGAGATCGTCATACGGGACGTGACTCCACCCCATCCGGCGAAGTTGTTGAACCAAGCACAACGGATCATCGACGTCTCCGAGGATCTCCCCCCGATCCGGCTGATCGCCGACATCCAGGATCTGGACGCCCTCATCGTGGGAGACGGTCCGTACCTCCTACCGTGTGCGGGCGCGGCGTCCGACCGAGGCCGCGCCGACATCAGTTATCTCGATCAGCGCCCTCCCAAGCGCGACTGGACCTTGATTGGCTGCACCCGGTCTCAGCAGATCCACACGTGGTTCTACGGCGAGGCCGCTCCGATCGTCGATTTCTGCCCGAAGCGGCGGCCAGCACCCGATGGCGCAGTCATCCTCACAAAATGCTGCTTGCTCGAATCGGGCATGGAAGTGCGCAGTGGCACGGTTTACGTTCCTTGGGGATCGACGCTGGACGGCGTGCGGGCCGGGCTGGAGGCCGCAGTCGCGCTGGCCGGGAGTGCGTCGAGCTCCCCCCGAGCCGAGGCCTCGCAGCCGGTCGACCCGTCGCCACGGTGACATGTCCCGCATCGCTGACTCCAGCATGTATGCGCACCTCTGGGGAACGGACGAGTTGCGCGATCATTTCAGCGAGGCCGGGCGGTTGGACGCCTGGCTTGACATCCTGGTAGCGCTTGCCGATGCGCAGGCGAAGAACGGGCTGATCCCGCACGCAGCCGCCGCCCAGATCGCGACCCACGCCCACACGGATCGTCTCGACCTCGACTACATCGCAGCCGAAACCCGGGCGACGTCTCATTCCACGCTGGGCCTGATTCGGGGACTCGAGCAGGTGCTGCCTCCCGACGTCTCGCAGTACGTGTACTACGGCGCCACCGTGCAGGACATCACCGACACGTGGGCCGCACTGACGATGAAACGAATGGGCGCCGTCGCGTGGCGCGACCTGCGCGCAATCGAGAAGGACCTCCTCGATATGGCGGTCCGCCACCGATCCACGGTCATGGCCGGCCGGACACACGGACAGATTGGGTCCCCGATCACGGCCGGCTTCAAAATCGCAACCTGGGCCGACGAGATACGTCGTCACCTGCATCGGTTGAGAGAGGGTCAGACCAGGTGGCTGGTCGGCCAACTCGCCGGTTCTGTCGGCACTCTTGCGTTCTTCGGCGACCACGGCCTGGCGGTACGCGCCGATTACTGCAGCCTGCTGGGGCTGTTCGACCCCGTGGTCTCCTGGACGACCACCCGCGACCGGGTCGTCGAATTCAGTCTGCTCATGGCGATGATCGCCACAACCCTCGCTCGGATCGGCGACGAAATCTATGAGCTCCAACGTCCGGAGATCGGCGAGTTCGGCGAAGCCGGCTCCACAGCGGCGGTCGGCAGCATCACTATGCCCCACAAACGCAACCCGGAAGGATCCGAGCACCTCGTCACCCTCGGGCGGCTGATCCGTTCCCATGCGCAGACGATTCTGGACGGATCGGTACAGAGCCACGAGCGTGACGGGCGAGGATGGAAGGTGGAGTGGGTGGCGTTTCCCGAGATCTGCCTCCTGACGGGTGCCTCGCTGCGGATCACTCGGGACCTCGTGGGCAGTCTCGACGTCGATCCGCACGCCATGCGGCGCAACCTCGATCAGACTCGAGGTTACTGGGCATCAGAAGCGGTACTGGCAACCCTGGCAACATCGCTGGGCAAGCACCGTGCCCAGGACGCGCTGTTCAGCGCGCTGCGCGACGGCTGGTCGGCAGGGCGTGACTTGAAAGAAACCATCCTGTCCCAACCCGCACTCGCCGAGCACCTGACTCTCGAGGCGATCGAGGAGCTGTTGGACACGCCTCCGGTACATGCAGCGGCGGAGATGGTCGACCTGGCGGTCGCTCGTGCGACCACCGAGCGCCAGGACGAGTCTGACGAGTGGCCATGAATGGGCACGTCGAGCCGCTTTCTCTCGGCCTCTATCCGACGCCGCTGCACCCCGCACCCAGGCTCGCAGAGCGGCTCGGGCTCGTGGCGCTTCACATCAAGCGCGACGACCTGACCGGTTTCAGCCTGGGCGGGAACAAGGTCCGCAAGCTCGAGTTTCTGCTGGCGGATGCCTGCGAGATTGACGCGACGTCCATCCTCGTGTGCGGCGGACCCCGCTCCAATCTGTGCCAGACCACAGCTGCAGCCGCCGAAGTGCTCGGGCTCGACTGCGAGCTGATCCTCTACGGGAGCCGACCCGACGCACCCCCTGTGAACCTCCGACTGGCGGAGGAGAGCGGGGCGGTGGCTCACTTCACCGGCAACCCGGACCGGTCAACGGTCGATGAGCTGGCGCGTACGCGGGCGAGCGAGATCGCAGCGGCCGGGGGCACGCCGTACATCATTCCCCGCGGCGGAGCTACCGCAGTTGGGGCACTGGGCTATCACCGGGCCGCAACCGAGCTGGCGGACCAGCTCCGGACAGCCGCCATTGAACCCGCCGCGATAATGGTTCCGGTGGGGTCCGGAGGCACGCTGGCCGGGATCGTCTCGGGCTTTTCCGCCGTTGGAGCCGACTGGCCATTAGTCGGTGCCTCCGTCAGCCGCAGCCAGGACGAGGCCATCTCTCGGATCCACCAGCTTGCCGAAGAGTGCAGCGACCTCGCCGGAAATTCGGCTCCATCGAACGTCCCTGACGTGGTCGATGCCCGCGGTCCCGGGTATGGAAAGGTGTGGGGGAAGGCCGTCGCCGCGGCCGTCCTCGCCCGGCGCGCTGAGTCGCTCCTGCTCGATCCCATCTACACGGCGAAAGCGTTCGCCGCCTTGGTGGGCCTGGCCGGCGACCTCCGTGGCCCGGTCATCTTCTGGCATACCGGTGGCACTGCGACCATCCTCGAGGCGGTCGTGCGAAAGGATTCGATGTGACCGAGGTAACCAACCGGCTGGCAGGGCCCTCCTCCCTCGCTCCGGCACAGACGCTGATCGATGCCGGGTTCGCGACCGAGATCGACGACGCACCGTTCCTCCATCACGGCCTCAACCTGGCCGACATGGCTCACATCCTCGACCTGGCGGCCCGCGACCTGGTGCCCAAGCCGGCTCTCCGCGACCTTGCCCGGGTACTGCTCGATGCCCACGCCACCCCGGCGGACGAGTTTCCCTACGACCCTGCCTACGGCGAGACGTACAACTGCCGGGAACGGCACTTCACCGCTCAGATCGGAGACGCAACCGGCTGGCTCCACGCCGGACGTCCGAGACGGGAAGCCGCCCGTGTGGCCATGCGGGTGGTGCTGCGCCGGATGGGCGCGAACGTCGCTCGCGCCGGCGCCGATTTCGCCCTGGCGCTCGCCGATCTGGCGGTTGATCACGCCGAAACCTACATGCCGGATCAGACGTATCTACAGCATGCCCAGCCCTCGACGTTCGGCCATTACGTGCTGGGATTTGCCCCGCCGGCGCTGCGCGACATCGAGCGCCTCATCTCGGAGCTCCAGTCGGTGAACCTCAGCCCCGGCGGGGCCGGCTGTGTCAACGGCACGCGGCTGCTGGCCGATCGCCAGGTCCTTGCCCATGCACTCGGGTTCGAAGGCATCATCGAACACACCCGAGACGCAATGTGGCAGACCGACGTGTTGGTCTCGGTCTTGTCGACGACTACCAGCCTGGTCTCGAATCAGAGCAAGCTCGCTGAGGACCTCGAGATCTGGGCCAGCCCCGAGTTCGACTACGTCGATCTGGCCGGGCCGTACACCCGGGCCAGCGTGCTGATGCCCCAGAAGCGAAACCCGTACGCGCTGTCGATCGTGCGGGGCGCATCAGGGGTGCTGATCGGGCGGTTGGCCGGATTCCTCTCTGTGATCAAGACACCCTCGGCGCGGAGCGACAACTACATCTACGCCTATGGCGAGGTGCCCCGCGCGATGGATCTCGCCCTCCGGGTCACGGAGCTCATGCGCGAGGTCGTCTCGACCGTATCGGTCAACCGCGCCCGCCTGTACAGCGAACTCGAGGGCGGCTTTTCTCAGGCCACCGACCTGGCCGAGGTAGTGATGCTCGAGGCCGGCGTCGACTATCGGACTGCCTACCGGGTGGTTGGCAACGCGGTGCGGAGGGCGAGCGCCGCCGGAATGCGGGGGGTCGACATGACGGGCGAGCTGATCGACGAGGCTGCCGCCGAAATCCTGGGCTCCCCGATCGGCCTCCGAGACGTCGATCTGCGGGATGTGCTCGATCCGCGCAAAATAGTCCAGACCCGGCATGGTCAGGGCGGAGCTAAGCCGGATCTAGTCGTTGGGATGGCGGGTCACGTGCGCGAGACGGCAACCTCAGCCCGAGAACGGGCCCGCCGGTTCATCGACCTCTTCGACCAGGCCGAGCATGACGTTGTGGAACGCACGAAGGCGGTAGCAGGTGCTGTCTGAGTCACTCGACCCGATAAGCGAAGTCGCACCCCAACGAGTTCGAGACGTAGCAGACGCGGCTGGCGCGATCGGCCAGCCATTGCAGGTCCTCCTGGGGGATCGCGGACGACGCGATGACCGACACCTTGCTGAAACGGGGCCCGTCGTACTCGCCAGAGGCGGTGACCTGCAGATCATCGAGCGGCCGGTCGTGCTTGCGGGCCACGTGGGCAATCGCGAGTGCGAAACAGGAGGCGACGGCGGACAACATCAATTCAGTCGGACGGGGTCCGGTATTGGTGCCGCCGACCTCGGTGGGTTCGTCGACCACCAGCTCGAAATCCCGCACGAACACGCGGCATCGATAATCACCCTCCCACACGGAGGAAACCGTTCGCATGAGTGACGAGTTTATCGACCAGCCGACACCGCCCCGTCTGCCGCAGGAGGTGCGGGTGGTGAACGTCGGTCTCGACCTCCTCGCCGAGGCTGTGCGCGCCCAGGGCCACGAAGTCGTCTCGGTGGATTGGCGAATTCCGGCCGCCGGCGACGAGGCGGCGATCGCCGCGCTGACCCGGCTGTTCGGACAACACGCCGAGCGCATCGACCGGGCAAATGCCGAGGTCTTCCGCCGCCTGGATACTGCGACGCCGCTGTTGACGGATGTGCGGCCCGCTCGCGAAGTCGTTCCGAACATGACGGACCGCACGATCCTGCATTGTGGACCGCCGCTCGACTGGCCGGACTTCTGCGATCCTCTGCGCCGGTCGGTGCTCGCCGCCATATTGGCCGAAGGCTGGGCCGCAGATCACGAGGAAGCGTCCGGCCTGGTGGCCGGAGGCCGCGTCACGCTGGGTTCCGCCAACCATCACTCCACGGTGGTGCCGATGGCGTCGGCGATGGGCCCGTCCACTCCCATGTTTGTGGTCGGCATGGACGATCGCCGGGCGTTCTCGCCGCTCAACCAGGGCCCGGGCAGGACCGCCTGGTTCGGGGTCGACGCCCCCGAGGCGGTGGATCGCTTGCGGTGGCTCGCCGACGTAGGGGGCCCGCTGCTCGCCGCCGCGCTGCGGACCGCCGAGCCGGTCAACGTCTTCGCCCTGGCCGCCCAGGGTGTGCAGATGGGCGACGACCTCCACATGCGGACCCAGGCAACCGGGAACCTGTTGCTTCGGAGTCTGTTCGCCGATCTGGTCGAGACCGCCCATGCCGGCTTGTCCGAATTCGCCCGCTACTGGAGCAGTAACCACCTGTTCTTCCTCAACATCGCGATGGCCGCCGCCAAGGTGACGACTGCGTGGGCAAGCGAAGTCCCAGACTCCAGCGCAGTTGTCACCATGGCCAGGAACGGCACCACGTTCGGCGTGCAGGTGACAGGGGCCGGTGATGGCTGGTTCACCGCATCCGCTCCGCCGGTTGAGCATGCGATGTACTACTCGGGCTACGGGCCCGAGTCGAGCGCTCCCGACATCGGGGACAGCGCCGTGCTGGAGCTGATCGGACTCGGGGGACCCGCGGCGGCGGGCGCTCCGGCGGTGGCAGCATTCGTGGGCGGCACCATGGCCGACGCCCGGGCTGTGACCGAGGAGATGGCGCACATCGCACTGGGGCGCAGCTCCCGGTTCACACTGCCGGTGCTCGATTACGCCGGCACGCCTGTCGGGGTCGACGTGCGGAAGGTGATCGAGTTGCAGATCGCCCCTGCCATCAACACGGGCATCCTCCACAAGTCGGACGGCAGCGGCCAGGTGGGGGCCGGCGTGGCTGTGGCTCCAATGTCCGTGTTCCGGGATGCTCTCCTGGCGCTCGATGAGAAGCTGGCGTGATGCTCCCCAATACCTCGGTCACAGCCACGACAATCGGTTCCATGGCCATGACGGCATTGCGACGGATGATGGGGCCGTGGCGGGTGATCGCAGCTTTCCCGCGGGCCGTGTACGCACAATCCGGTGATGAGGTGATCGTGCTGACGAGCCGGGACGTTCCACCGGGTCCGATCCACGTCACGACCACAGCCGATCAACTGCAGGCGGAGCCCGGAAGCGAAATGCCGGTCACCGGCGACCGGATCAAACTAGACGGCCGGCGTGTGGATCTGGCCGGTGGCGCATCGTGGGTTGGCCGGCTGCCGCACCCTGCTCGAGTAGCCGCGGCCAGTCCCATACTCACGACGGCGCTTGCCCCGCACGCACAGGCGTCGGCGCTGATGGCCCCGCCCTATTCGGCACGCCTGTCGCGACTGTCGCGGGCTGCCGACCCGCTCGACCTCGACGCTCGCGGGAGCCTGCTCGGTTTCGGTCCTGGGCTTACGCCCGCGGGCGATGATGTGATCGCCGGTTTCCTGGTGGCCTCGGTGGCCTTGGGACGGCTCGCCCCGGGCAGCTGGGAGATCGGCCGGGAGGCTCAACACCTGACGAGCACCATCAGCCTGGCCTACCTCCGCGGTGCGGCCGTCGGACAAGCCATCGCTCCCGTCCACGAGATCTTTACGGCGGCGATCGCCGGTGACGCAGGTGAGTGCGAGGCGGCATGTCAACGGCTCGCCGCAGCCGGGGCGACGTCAGGCGCCGACATCGCACTCGGCCTCTACGGCGGGATAGCAGGCGCGTTTCCCTCCGAACAGGTCACGGCTCGAAACACTGCTCGATCAAGCTGATCGCAGGCCGAAGCTGGCCGAGCCCCAGCCGTCGGAGATTGGGACCGCTTCGAGCACCGACTAACGGGCCTCTCAGTCTTGGATAGCCGGCTGATCGTGCTGCGGTCCGCCGCCCACCCGGCGACCGGTGCGCAACCGGAGACTCCAGTGGCTGATTGGAACCGCTTGGTAGTCCCCACTGATTTCGGCTCTCTCGCGAGCCGTGCTGTGAACGTCTATCCCCCAATGCGAAGCTAGGCAGCCCTTGTCCCCGGTTGACACAGCTGCCCAACGACGACTATAAATCGGTTCAATAAATCGGTTAAGTCACGGTTTCTGGGGACGGGGAGCGCTGTGACGGTGAGCGAGTACACGAGCAAGAAGGCATTGCTCAAGGACGTCGCCGCCGCGGCGAATGTGTCGCCCGCCACAGCCTCGCTCATTCTCAACGGCAAGGTCGATGCCTTCCCCGAGTCGACCATTGCCCGTGTGCGGGAATCTGCCGCCCGCCTGCAGTACCGGCCCAATGCGCTGGCCCGCAGCTTCCGGAGCCAGAAGACCCATACCATCGGTCTGATCTCCGACGAGATCGCCACGAAACCGTTCTCCGGGGCGATGATCCGCGGCGCCCAGGAGGCCGCCTGGAAAGCCGGCCATGTCCTCATCCTCATCGACACCGAGGGCGACGCCGAGATGGAACATGCGGCGCTCATGGCCGTCTTCGACCGGCGGGTCGACGGGCTCCTCTACGCCCGAATGCACCACCAGATCGTCATGGTCCCGAGCATGGTGGCCGAGATGCCGGTGGTGTTGCTCGATGCCCGTGATCCGGACTCCTCCCTGCCGAGTGTCGTCCCCGATGAAATGGGAGGCGCTGCCGCGGCAGTTCAGCATTTGCTCGAGATGGGGCACGAGCGAATCGGGTACGTGCAGAACACCGATCCGGTTCCTGCCGCCGAGGAGCGGTTCACGGCGTACCAGGCCACGCTGGAGTCGGCGGGACTGACCTTCGACGAGTCGCTCGTCGTGTTCGACAGTCTCGAGCCGGGTGGTCGCTCGCCCGGGGTCGAACAGCTGCTGGCACGCGCCGACCGGCCCACGGCGTTGTTCTGTTTCAACGACCTGACCGCGCTCAGGGCGTATCAATCGGCCCGCCGGCTCGGCCTCGCTATCCCAGGCGACCTCTCGGTCGTCGGGTTCGACAACCTGGAAACGATCGCTCCGTGGCTGGACCCAGGTCTCACGACCATCCAGCTACCGCACTATGAGATGGGACGCTGGGCGGTCGAGCATCTGGAACGAATGATCAAGGGCGAGCATTTGCCGGCCGTACAGCACCGGCTGCCCTGTCCGCTGGTCATTCGGGAGTCTGTGACGGAGCCGGGCATCTACGAGCCCGCAACCACTGAATAGGAGGAAACAGCAATGAAGCGAATGCGAAGAGCACGGCGACTGGGGATCACCCTGGGCGTCGTGGCGCTCGTCGCCGCCGCGTGTGGCGGTTCCGACGGTGCAGCCGGAGCGTCCTGCGACGGCGAGGTCGAAGTCAGCACGATCGAGGCGTGGGCGCACGAGGGTGCCGAGGCAGATGCCTATCGGCAGATGGTCGACGACTTCAACGCGACGGTCGGCGCGGAGATGGGCCTCACCGTGAATCTGACGCTGATCCCTGAGGGCCAGTACACCGATCAGGTCAACGCGGCCGCAGCTGCCGGGGACTTGCCGGCGTTGTTGGACTTCGATGGCCCCAACCTCGCCAACCTGGCGTGGAGCGGACACATCGTCTCGCTCGAGGAGTGCATCTCGGGTGACGTAAGGGACAACCTGCTGCCTTCCATCGTTGCCGGCGGTTCCTATCAGGGCGATCTGTACAGCGTGGGGAGCTTCGACTCGGGCCTGGGCATGTACGCGTGGAGGTCGGCGCTCGAAGGAGTCGGCGCCCGCATCCCAACCGGGCCGGACGATGCCTGGACGGCTGAGGAGACCGAGCAGATCCTGCGCGATCTCCAGGCGGCGGGGTTCGAGAATCCACTCGACATCAAGATCTGGTATGGAACCCAGGGCGAGTGGATGACATACGGCTTCAGCCCAATCACCCAGTCTGCCGGCGGAGATCTGATTGACCGTGACACCCTCAAGGCGGACGGCGTACTGAACGCGCCGGAAGTGGTGGAGGCGCTCACTACGTTCCAGAGCTGGGCGGAAGAAGGACTGATCGACACCGACGCAGCCGATGACACCAACTTCACTTCGGGTCAGGCGCCCATTTCCTGGGTTGGGCACTGGATGTACAACCCCTACAAAGAAGCGGTCGGCGACGATCTGATTGTGATGCCGCTGCCCGACTTCGGGGAGGGCACCAAGACCGGCATGGGCTCCTGGGCGTGGGCGATCACGTCGGCCGGCGCCGACGTCGACCCCGACGCGGCATGGGAATTCATCGAGTTCGCCATCTCGGACGAGTCGGTGCTCAAGATCACCGATGTGAACGGGGCAGTCCCATCGACCAAGTCGGCGCTGGCGCAGTCGGCCAACTATGCCGAAGGCGGCCCGCTCGAGCTGTTCGTTCAACAGCTCGAAGGCGCGCCGGAGATCGCAGTACCGCGGCCCATCACACCCGGCTATCCCACGGTCACCTCCGAATTCTGGGGGGCCATGGACGAGATCCTGCTCGGAGCGGATGTTCAGCAGGCGCTGGATGACGCAGCGGCCGCGATTGATGCCGATGTCGATGCCAATGAGGGGTACCCGGCCCCCTAAGCGGACCGGTGAGGGAGGGGACGATCGCAAGCCCCCCTCCCTCACCATGACGTGACGACCTCAGGGAGAAAGGTGAGACGACATGACGGCGGCTCCAACAACGGTTGAGGCGGCCGCGCCCTCGGGCAAGAGCAAGCCGGCGGCCTCCGAGAGCCGCGCGGCTTGGATGTTCATACTCCCCGGTGCGGTGCTGCTGCTCCTGTTCATCGTCCTACCCTTCACCTTGGCGATCTGGTTCTCCTTCACCAACCAGCGCCTCATCTCGCCCCTACCAACGCGGTTCATCGGTTTGGAGAACTACATCGACGAACTGTCTGACCCGCTGTTCTGGAAGTCGCTGTGGAACAACTTCCGATTCGCCGCCTTCGTGGTGCCGTTCCAAACGGCTTTCGCGCTCTTGCTGGCGGTCATGGTCAACCAGCGGATCACTGGGCGGGTCTTCTTCCGGACCGTGTTCTTCACACCCATCACCGTTGTCATGGCTGCAGCTGCCACGATCTGGGTGCTCCTGTTCAATGTCAACGGTCTGGTCAACGGCTTCTTCGAGGTCATCACGTTCGGCAACTTCACCCCGGACTGGCTGAACGACCCCACCTGGGCAATGTGGGCGATCATCGTCGTCTCGATCTGGCAGGGAGTCGGATTTCAGATGGTCATCATCCTCGCCGCCCTTCAAGACGTGCCCGGGGAGCTCTACGAGGCAGCTTCCATCGATGGTGCAGACACCTGGAAGCAGTTCATCAACGTCACGATCCCCGGCATCCGCAACGCTCTTATCTTCGTCTTCACCGTCACCACGATCCTGGCGATGCGACTGTTCGATCAGCCGACGCTGATGCCGCGATCACCGGGTGGCCCGCTCGACAGCACCAGGACGACCATGGTGCACATGGTCGATGTGGGTTTCGGTCGTCAATCGATTGGTCGCGGCTCATCGATCGCCGTCATCTTCTTTGTGATCGTGCTCGTGCTGACACTGATCCAGCGGAGGTTTCTCAAGGAGGAGGAGGCGCGATGACCACCGGGCACGTGGAGACCGGCCCCAGCCGGAGCGTTGGAGCGAATCCTTTCTGGCGATGGGCTCTTTACGCCGTCATGACCGTTCTGGCGATTTTCTTCCTGTTCCCTCTCGTCTATATGGCGGCTTCGGCGTTGATCCCGGACGATGAGGTGCTCGCCAAGAGTCAATCGCTGGCGGCGTTCATACCGACCCCATTTGTCGGGCTGGAGAACTTCCAGGACGCGATCGAGAGAGCCAGCCTGTTCAGGGTCTTTGCAAACTCGGTACTGATCTCAGGCGCAATCGTCGGTTTGGGCCTGATCGTCAACAGTTTGTTCGGCTACGCCCTTGCCAGGCTTCGTTTCAAGGGTCGGCAGATCCTCATCGGCGTGGTGATCGCGCTCATCATCATCCCGTTCGAGGCGCTGGCAGTGCCGCTGCTGTTCATGGGAGCCGAGGTGGGATGGCTGGACACATATCAGATCCAGATCCTGCCCTTTGTGGCAAATCCGTTGTTCATCTTCCTGTTCTACACGTTCTTCCTCGGCATCCCCAGGTCGCTCGAGGAGGCGGCAATGATCGACGGGGCCGGCCCGGTGGAGGTATTCACCAAGGTGGTAGCTCCACTCGCCAAGCCCGCCTACGCGACAGTGGCCATCCTGGGTTTCCTGTTCTCATGGGGTCAGTTCTTGTGGCCCTCGATTGTCACCCGCGGTATCGACGTGCGCCCCCTCCCAGTGGGAATCGGGGTGTTTAAGACAACGCCACCTGTGTCGTGGGGCGACATCATGGCCTATACGGTCCTGATGACGTTGCCGCTCCTCATCATCTTCTTGATCTTCCAGCGACAGTTCGTCCAGGGCGTCGCCTCGTCGGGGGTCAAGGGTTAGGGGGCGACCTTGGGCCTTCGACTCGAAGACAGGTGGATTTGGGACTTCTGGACCGCCCGGGCCGACGGCCGCTATCACGCGTTCTACTTGCAGGCGCCGCGGGCCCTCGGCGATCCCAACCTGCGCCACGCCCACGCGTCTGTAGGACATGCCGTGTCGGAAGATCTGTGTAGATGGACGGTCCTCGATGATGCGATCGGGCCTGGTGAGCCGGGCTCGTGGGATGCCTTGGCCATCTGGACCGGGAGCATCGTCCGGCATGAAGGTGTCTGGCACATGTTCTACACCGGTGCATCGCTCTTGAACGGCGTCGTCTCCCAACGGATTGGAGTTGCCGTTTCCGACGACTTGATGGGTTGGGAGAAACGGCCGGGCCCGCTGTTCTCCGCAGACGCTCGCTGGTACGAGACGATTGAGGAGCACGACTGGTACGAGGAGGCGTGGCGGGACCCGTGGGTGTTCAAAGGCCCCGACGGGATGTTCCACGCCCTGGTGACTGCGCGGGTCAACGAAGGCCCTCCCGACGGGCGAGGTGTGATCGGACACGCCCTCTCCCCCGATCTCGCAAAATGGGAGGTCGCACCACCGCTCACTGGAAGCGGTGAGTTTGGGCACCTCGAGGTCAGCCAGCTGGTACCGGTGAACAAACGGTATGTGCTGGTCTTCAGTTGTCAGGGAAATCTCGTGTCCGCGGCTCGTCGGGCACGGCTGCAAACCCGTCCCAGTGATGCCACCTACGTGCTGGACGTCTCGTCCCCGCTCGGCCCGTACGACATCAGCCGGGCATCGCCGGCCCTATTGCCTGACTTGTACTCCGGACGACTCATCGAGAAATACGACGGCACCAAGGTGTGGCTCGCCTTCCGCAATCTCAACGGCCACGGGACGTTCCTCGGCGAGTTGAGCGACCCCATCCCGTGGGCTAGCCACCAAGAAACCCGCTGAGCACCCTGAACCCTGCATTCGGCTCGTCGTCATTGCCACCCGGCGTCGCTCCGTGGCGCGCTCTGATCGACCAGCTTGTGACGCAGCTCGCCCGACACCGCGCCGAAGGTGACGCACCAGCGCTACCCCCTCCCGCCCCGACTGATATCCGATCGTGCGGTGCTCCACGACACCCAGCTCCAGGCCACCAAGCTTCGCGGGTGCAGATCAGTTCCAGCCGGGCCCAGTCGTCCGCAGGCTCAGGGCGTCAGCGGATAGGCGCAGGCGCCTCTCGCCAGACGACCGTCATTGTCCGCTCTTGGCTCTTCCAGCCGGGCCGCTCGGGCCACGGCACCCGCTTCAAGGCTCATTGCCATTCGCCCCATCCGAGGTGCCTCTTAGGCGGTTGCGCGGATGATGGCGCTCACCGCGTCGGGGCCGACTTCGTGGGTGACCTCGATCTCGATGGCGGAGAAGCCGGCCTTGGCCAGGCCGTCCTCGTACTCGGCGATGGTGAGGGCGCCCGCGATGCAGCCGGTCCAGGAGGCCATGTCGGCTTTCTCGTCCTCAGTGAACGGTCGGGTCGTGACGACGTCGGTCACTGCGAACTGGCCGCCCCGGCGGAGTACCCGGTGCGCCTCGCTGAAGACAACCGGCTTGTCCGTGGAGAGGTTTATCACACAGTTGGAGATCACCACGTCGACCGAGTCGTCGGGCAAGGACACAGCCTCGATATCCCCCTTGAGGAACTCGACGTTCTCGATCCCGAGTTCGGCCTGGTTGCGACGCGCCAGCTCGAGCATCTCGTCGGTCATGTCGAGTCCGTAGACCCTCCCCGAAGCGCCAACCCGCCGAGCCGAGAGGAAGACGTCGAGCCCGGCGCCTGAGCCGAGGTCGAGCACCGTTGCGCCCTCGGCGAGCTGCGCGACGGCGGTGGGGTTGCCGCACCCCAGCGACGCCAGCGTGGCGGAGTCGGGGAGCTCGGCCGCGGCGAGGGAATCATACACTGAGGCGCCGAAGCGGCCTTCGTCGGTGGTATCCGCTTCCGGCCCGCAGCACCCGGTGTCGTTCTGGTCCAGGATTCGCAATGCGGCGGTGGCGTACCGCGCCCGTACGGCTTCCTTGATGTCTTTCTCGATGTGGATGTCGGTGATGTCGGTCATGATGTACCTCGTGACTCTTGTATGATACATCGATCACCATCGATATGTCCAGCTGTCCCCGGCCCAGCCAGCAACTCGGGCGCCTTCCATTCCGGTACGCGGCGACCTCGCCCAACGATCGCTGGGCCGGAGAGGACCTAGCATTCTGACCGGTCGAGGGACTTGCCGTGTGAACCGTTGAAGCAACGGCAACTGGGCTCTGCCGGCGAATCGGTCTCGGCGATCGGGCTGGACGGTGTTGCTCTGGTGAGCAGCTACCGGTCTGTTCCTCTCGGGCGAGACAAAGGGCGAACACGACATCGGGGAAGGCGGCGCATTCACCCACGGTTCAAACAGGAGAACATCGACCGCCACATCCAGTTGATACAAACGGTGAGGGTCGCGTCCGGGCATCGCCGACCGCTGCCGTTTCGGCGATGCTCGGGCGCGGGCCGGAGACGCCCCATGTTCGCTCCGGAGAAACGCGGACGATGTTGCCGTCTACACGCTCACCCCGGAGGCTCATCCTGCCCCGGCAGATGGCCACGCTGCGGCGAAGGGGACGGCTGCATACGATGACGGCAACGGGCCGTCGAAGGAGTCGAAGGCATGGAAGCTCGAAGCATCGGTGCACTCTCGGTCTCCGCCGTCGGGCTGGGATGTAACAATTTCGGGCGCAAGCTCGATCGTGCCTCCAGCACGGCCGTCGTGCACGCGGCCCTCGACGCCGGCATAACGTTTTTCGACACCGCCGACATCTACGGATACGGCGACCATCCATACTCCGGTACCGGCGTTTCCGAGGAGTTCTTGGGCGCCGCCCTTGGAGCTCGCCGCGATCAGGTGATCGTGGCGACCAAGTTCGGGATTTCGATGTCCAAGACGGACAACAGCATGCGAGGCGGAGGGCGAGAGTGGGTTCGTCGCGCGTGTGAGGACAGCCTGAGGCGGCTGGGCACTGACCACATCGACCTGTATCAAATGCACCGGCCGGACCGCGACTCCCACATCAGCGAGACGCTCGGCATCGTTCAGGAACTCGTCGACGAAGGCAAGGTGCGCGTGATCGGTTGTTCCAACTTCAGCGCCGACCAACTCGTGCAAGCCGCCGCGGTGGCAGATGATCTCGGCACCGTGCGATTCTCCAGCGTGCAGAACGAGTACTCGCTGCTCGTGCGCGGGGCAGAGGCGGACGTGCTCCCGACCTGTGACGACCTCGACATGGCGTTCCTTCCCTACTTCCCCATCGCCAGTGGGCTCCTCACCGGCAAGTACCGGAAAGGCGCGGCGGCGCCCAAGGGCACCCGCCTGGCCTTCTGGGAGGCCCGGCCCCACCTCGGTCTCCACGACGATGTCCTCGACACCGTCGAGCGTCTGACCGGGATCGCCGAAGCCTATGATCACACGATTCTCGAGCTGGCGATCTCCTGGCTTTTGAGCCGCCGCCGAGTCGCGTCGGTGATCGCCGGTGCCACCACACCGGAGCAGGTTCAGGCCAATGTTGCCGCCTCGACCTGGGCGGTCGGGCCTGAGGTTCTCGCACAGGTCGATGAGGTCCTCCCCGTTCGGCCGAGCTGAGATCGACCGAGGAACCCCGCGACCGATTCGACCCGGAAGGACGTTCGGATGGCAGAACCCAAGATTCCCCTCGATCCCTTTGGGCCGACGGCGGCCCGCCCACATCTGGACGAGCCGGGCGCGCGCCCAGCGACACTCACCGTGGATTTGCACAACCACTTCAAGGTGCTCGCGGCCGCAGAGTTCGTCGCACCCCACCTGCCAACCGAGAAAGCCATCACGGCCTACCGGGTTTCCGATCAGAGAAGCCGAGAGATCTACGAACGGATCCATGCGACTCGGGTCGCAGAGTGGACCGACATCGACACCCGAGTGCGCGACATGGATGCCATGCAGATCGACGTAGCGGCCCTCTCGTGCCTGCCGCCACAGATGTATTACATGGTGGATCCGGATATCGGCGCCGAGGTGAGTCGGATGGTGAACGCCGGCATCGCAGCCGCGGTTGCCTCCCATCCGCGCAGATTCGTGGGACTGGGGACCGTCCCCCTCCAGTCCACCGACCATGCCCTCGAGGAACTGGACCGCTGTATCTACGGACTGGGATTCAAGGGGATTCAGATCGGGGCACGGGTGATGGACGAGGAGTTGTCAGCCGAGCGCCTGGAGCCCTTCTGGGATCGGTGCGAGGCCCTGGACGTAGCCGTCTTCATTCATCCCGCATCCTTCGTCAGCCCGCGTTTGTCACGCCACCACCTGGCAAACGTGATCGGCAACCCGCTCGACACCACAGTGGCCGTGCACTACCTCATCTTCGACGGAGTCATGGCGCGCCACCCGGACCTCAAGATCTACCTGTCCCACGGTGGGGCCTTCGCTGCGGCGTATGGAGCGAGGATGGATCACGCCTTCGGCGTGCGGCCCGATTGCCGGGACCACATCAATGAGCTTCCCAGCACCTACCTGACACGCTTCCATGTCGACACGCTGGTCTTCGCTCCTGATCAGCTCAGCTACCTGGTGCAGAAGTTCGGGGCCGACCACGTCGTGCTGGGCACCGACTACCCGGCGGACATGGCCGATTACCGGCCGATCGAGCTGGTGTATCAGACGGATGGCCTCTCCGAGCACGACCGTGAGCTCATCTGCGGCCTCAACGCCGTCCACCTACTGGGGATCGATCCGGCCGATTATGGCGCGTGAGCCGTCCTAGATCTCGATCCCGAGCCGCTCGGCCCATTCGAGCACCTGCCTGGCGTTTGCCACCATCGCGATGTCGACCATTCTCCCGTCCACCGTTGTCGAGGCGTGGCCTCCACTCTCCGCAGCTTTCATCGCCTCGATCACGCGTGAATGGAAATCCAGCTCTGCCGCCGTTGGCATGAAGATCGAATTGGTTGGCTCCACCTGCTTGGGGTGAATCAGTTTCTTCCCTCTGTATCCGAGGTTGTGGGCCCGACGGGCCTCGGCCTCGAAACCCTCCATGTCCGCCAGGTCGCTGAACGTACCGTCGAGCGGGTTGGTGATACCGGCGTGACGGGCTTCGAGCAGCACCTTGGATCGGATGTACAAGGACTCGAGGCCTTCCGGGCTGTGGACGAAGCCAACGTCTCGCTGCAGGTCCCCGTTCTCCGCGACGCCAACGACCACTGAGCTCACCCGGCGCGCCGCCGACAGGATCTCGTAGCAATGAAATACCCCGGCCGCGGATTCGACCCCGGCGATCAGCTCGACGGAGTTCGGCTCCAGGCCCCGATCGGCCTCGAGCTCGTGCAGCATCCGGTCGACCGTCTGCACCACGGCGGGAACATCGGTCTTGGGGCATTGGATCCCCGCCAGTCCGGGACGAACAATCGCATCGAGGTCCGCCTCCAGGTGACCGGACTCCAATGCATTCACGCGAACGTAGGTGATCGCTCCGCCCGCGTCCTCCCCCAGGAACCCGGCAGTCATCTCCCGCGCCTCCGCCTTGCGATCCTCAGGCACCGAGTCCTCGAGGTCCAGGATGAGGGCGTCGGCCCCGACGTCGGGGGCCTTGGCGATCATGCGATCACGGTTCCCGGGAACGCTCAAAAGGCTGCGGATTGCTTCCATGGTCGGACCCCTTCAGACGATTCCTTGCTCGCGCAGGGCAGTGATTTCGTCAGGTCCCATACCCAGCAACTCACCGAGGACCTCATCGGTATGGGCACCAAGGGGCGGGCCGGCATGGCGGACCGATCCTGGCGTTCGCGAGAGCTTCGGCACGACGCCCGGCATCAGCACGTCGCCGATGTCGGCGTAGGCGGCCCGGATCAGCGATTCCCTCTCGTGCAGCTGGGGGTCGGTTACCACTTCGGCTGTAGTGTTCACGGGCGAGATCGGAACGTCATGTGCTTCCATCACCCGCATGATCTCCTCGGTGTCGCGCTCTGAGAACCAGGCTTGGACGATGTCGTTGATGTCCCCGCCCCCGGCGGTTCTGGCCACGTTCGTCGCGTACCGCTCGTCGGTCACGAGGTCCGGGCGCCCAATCGCCTTCATCAGCCTGACGTAGACGCTCTGCGTCGCGGAGCTGTGAAAGAAGTACCGTCCGTCCCCCGCTCGGTAGACGTCGGAGGGGGCTACGTTCACGTAGCGGTTGCCCATCCGGGTCGGCGTCTCCCCGAGAACATCCTCCCTGGTCAGGAGAGAGTCGAGAAGCCGGATCACCGATTCGTAAAGGGACAGGTCGATCCACTGCCCTCGCCCTCCGCGTTCGGCCCGGTCGTAGAGTGCCATGACCACCGCCATCGCACCGAAGGTACCGGCGACGTAGTCGACGAGGGGCACGCCCATCTGATAGGGCGGTCCTGCCGGATCGCCAGTCTGGTTCATCAGTCCACTTGCTGCTTCGATCACTCTGCCGAAGCCCGCCAAGTGGCTTTTCGGTCCCGTCTGGCCGTACCCGGACAGACTGAGCAGGACGATGTCGGGGTTGATCTCGCACAGCGTCTCAAAACCTAGGTTCCAGCGGGCGATCGTGCCCGGCCGGTAGTTCTCGAGGACGACGTCGGACTTGCGGGCGAGCCGGTGCACGATGGCCTGGCCCTCTGGCGTGCGCAGATCGACGGTGATCGACCTCTTCCCCCGGCCGACGACCGCCCAGCGCAATGAGTGGCCGTTCTTGAACGGGCCCATGCCCCGCAGGCTGTCGCCGCGACCCGGTAATTCGAGATGGATCACGTCAGCGCCGAAGTCGGCGAGCAGCGACGAACAGTGGCCCGCGCCGAGCATCGTGGCGATGTCGAGCACCCGAACTCCGTGCAGCGGTCCCTCGAGGGTGGCCCCGCTTGACATCCCAACTCCTCTGCGGCCGGCGAGGCCCGACTCTACCGGCCCTGTCTTCGCTGCGGTCGCTGCAGAATCATGGGCTCAGCTCTCGACCTGAGCGCCCAGAGCACCAGAGGCTGGTCTTCGTATCTTCCTGAAGCCCCCGGAGCGCCCTTTCGATGATCGCCTCGTTGCCAGGCTCTGCCAGGTCTGGAACGATGAGGCGGACGAAGGCTCTGCACTCACACGGGATTGAGCCACGAGTGCGGATGTGGTTGGACGGCATGCTCGGCCAGCCCATCGCCAACATCGAGCCACTGGACAGCGCGACCACCGCGAGCGTACGCAGGTTGGAAACGGCCGCTGGGCGATTTGTGCTGAGACCCGGGCTCTGGGAACGAGCTCGGGAGGTAGCCGGCTCGGCACCTCCGAAGCTGGCGCAAGGCGTCATCCATCGTGACGTTCATCACGACAATGTCCTCGGGCAGGGTCGGGATCTCGTGGGAGTGATCGACTGGCTGGCGATCCTACGCTGGCGGCCCAATGCTGCGCCCGGCTGCAGTAGCGAGGCGTAGGCGATCATCGCCACTCCTGGGTCGGGCCGCCTCGCCGGCGTCCCGGCGGAGGCTCCGATTGGGTCGTCACGGACTCGACCCCGACCGGTGTGAGCTCACCATAGGACCACCGCCACGACGCCAGCCGGCGATACCCGTTGAAGCTCGTCGAGGACGACCCGACACCGAGAATCCGCGTCGCAACCCACCCGTGATCGCACTATGCGAGCTGATCATGCGCCTGCCATCCGCGGGTGCGCGGCACGGGGCGGTTTCCGTGCGGTTCAGCTTTCGGCTCGCACGGCGGCTTGGGCCGCGGCCAGCCGGGCGATCGGCACCCGGAACGGTGAGCACGACACGTAGTCGATCCCGAGCTCCTGGCACAGGGCGATCGAGCGGGGGTCTCCTCCGTGCTCTCCGCAGATTCCGACCTCGAGGTCCGACCGAACTGCTCGGCCGGCCGCCACGGCCTGGCCCATGAGCTTTCCGACGCCGTTGCGGTCGAGCGTATCGAACGGGTTGTCCTCGAGGATGCCCTCCTGCAGGTAGGCGAGGAGGAAGCCGGCCTCGGCGTCGTCACGACTGATCCCAAACGTCGTCTGGGTGAGATCGTTCGTCCCAAAGGAGAAGAACTCGGCGTACTCGGCGATCTCGTCGGCGGTGAGCGCCGCCCGCGGAATCTCGATCATCGTCCCGAACATGTATGAGACCTCGAGGCCCTCCTCCTCCATGACGGCGTGCGCCTCGGCCTCCAGGGCGGCGCGCTGGCGGGCGAGTTCGTTCACGTGGCTGGTGAGCGGGATCATCACTTCGGGGTGCACGTCGACCCCATCGCGGGCCACCGCGCAGGCCGCCTGGAAGATCGCTCGGACCTGCATCCTCGTGAGGTCGGGGAGCATGATGCCCAGGCGCACGCCCCGGGTGCCGAGCATGGGGTTCGCCTCGTGCAGCGCCTCGACGCGGGCGAGCATGTGCTCCTCCTCCTCGACCTGCGCGAGGAGCTCCTCGATCTCGTCGAGCGTGCCGGCGTGCGACAAGCGGATCTTGTGGTCCGCGAGAAGTCGAGTGAGCGCCCGCTCCTCGGGGAGGAATTCGTGGAGCGGTGGGTCGATGAGCCGGATGATCACCGGGAGCCCGTCCATTGCCCGGAACAAGCCCTCGAAGTCGGACCGCTGCAGCGGGAGTAGCGCCTCGAGCGCCTCACGGCGCTCGGCGGGCGACTCGGCCATGATCATCGTCTGTACGATGGGCAGCCGCTCGGTCTCGAAGAACATGTGCTCGGTGCGGGTGAGCCCAATCCCTTGCGCGCCGTACGCCCGGGCCCGCTGAGCGTCCACCGGGTAGTCGGCATTCGCCCGCACATCGAGCGTGCGGAGCTCGTCCGCCCATTCGAGCAGCGTCATGAGCCATGGGTCCTCGATGTCGGGCACGATCGAATCGAGCTTGCCGAGGTACACCTCGCCGGTGGTGCCGTCGAGCGAGATCCAGTCGCCCTCCTCGACCTCGGTGTCGCCCACCGACATCATCCGGCTCTGCAGGTCGATCTGCAGCTCACTTACGCCGACGACCGCCGGTTTCCCAAACTGGCGAGCGACGAGTGCGGCGTGGCTCGTGCGCCCGCCGCGGCTCGTGAGAATCCCGTTTGCGGCGAGCATTCCGTGCACGTCGTCGGGCTTCGTCTCGGGCCGCACCATGATCACGTCCCGGCCGTGTTCCTTCGCCCACTCCTCGGTGAGGTCGGCATCGAAGGCGACGACACCGACAGCTGCGCCGGGGGAAACGTTGAGCCCGGACGCAAGGAGCTGCGCGGCTTTCTTGGTCTCCGGGCTGAACTGCGGGTGCAGGAAGAAATCGACCTGTTCGGGCTGAACCCGCATGACTGCCTCGGTCCGGTCGATGAGACCCTCCTCGGCGAGACTGACGGCGATCCGAACCGCCGCCTGGGCGGTCCGCTTGCCGTCGCGGGTCTGCAGCAGCCAGAGCTTCCCGCTCTCGACGGTGAACTCCATGTCCTGCATGTCGCGGTGGTGCGCCTCGAGGGTCCGCGCAATATTGGCGAACTCCTCGTAGAGCGCGGGCATCTCCACGGCCATGTCGGCCATCCGCTGGGTCGGCCGAATCCCGGCCACGACGTCCTCGCCTTGGGCGTTCACCAGGAAGTCGCCTTCGATCTCATTCTCACCGGTCGTCGCATTCCGCGACATGGCGACGCCGGTGGCCGAGTCGTCGCCCATGTTTCCAAAGACCATCGTCTGGATGTTGACCGCCGTGCCGAGGCCGTGGTCGATGCCTGCGGCGTTGCGGTAGTCGACGGCGCGCTTGCCGTTCCACGACTTGAACACCGCCTCGGTGGCGAGCCGCAGCTGCTCGATCGGCTCGTCGGGGAAACGCACTGCGATACCCTTGAACTCGTCGACGATCGAGCGGAGGTCCTCGACGGTCAGTTCGGCGTCCGACTCCGCGCCCCGCCGGATCCGCGACCGTTCGAGCACATGCTCGAACAGCTCGTCGCGGAGACCGAGCACCACGGATCCGAACATCTGGATGAGCCTCCGGTAGGAGTCGTAGACGAAGTGCTCGTCGCCCGTGAGGGCGACCATGCCTTCGGCCACTTCGTCGTTGAGACCGATATTCAGGACGGTGTCCATCATGCCGGGCATCGAAAACTTGGCTCCCGACCGGACCGATACCAGGAGCGGGTCCGACGCGTTGCCGAACCGCTTTCCGGTCGCAGACTCGATGGATGCAAGCGCTGCTTCGATTTGCTTCCAGGCCCCTTCGGGCAACTGCTCGTCGGCTTCGAGGTATGCGAGGCACGCCTCGGTGGTTACCGTGAATCCAGGCGGAACTGGGACACCGAGCCGTGTCATGTCGGCGAGGTTGGCGCCTTTGCCGCCGAGGAGGCCGCGCACCGACTCCCAATCGCCGTCGACGTGCGCTTCGGCAGCATCGACCTCGTCGAACCGGTAGACCCATTTTGTATTGGACATTGCTGTGTTCGCTCCTGCTGGTAGGACGCGTGCACGATGCGGCGCGGGGCGGGCCGTCAGGGGTGGAGATCCCAGATCACGCGTCGAGGGTCCCTGCTAGGAGAGGAGTATGCCCCGGCCCGGGCAGCTCAGCAAAGGCCGTTGGCCAGCTGAGCGGATCGAAGGAACTCGTGCGGTGGGGCCCAATAAGACAAATCCTGAACCATTTGCACGGCGACCTGACCGGGAGCATACGCAAACACCTACAACACCTGCGACGACGCGCCGGGTCCAGGCGACGACGGCGGCCATGGTCGTTGAGGGTGTGATGCACCCGCAGGAAACTCGGTGACGGCTTCGGCCGAAGGCCGAAACCGGCGCAGCCCCGACGGAACTACGTTCGAACCGGCACACGATCGTGACGCATCGGAAGAGAAGCTTGTCCACCTGGGAGCCCGCGCGCCGTTCGAACCGGTGCTCCAGGCTCAACGCGACCACGGCGCCGCCCACGGGCAACACCATTGCGTCGACCTCTTCCAGATGCTCCTCGACCGAACCAGCAGCACACCCCGTGAACCACGCTTACCCCCATATCTCGAAATCGTTTGACACGATTACCCCCATAACTGCCGATCCAGCGCACTCTGCGAAATCGTCGTTCCTGCGCCGTATTTGGTAATCGGCGTGGTGAACTGCGGTCAGGCCGGGGTTTCGGCAGGGACACCCAGATGGGCCTCCACGGCGACTGGGACACCGGTGCGGAGCGTGTCGAGGGTGACGCAGAGCTTCTCGGCTTGGTGCAGCAGCATCCGGACCAATCGCTCCTCGACTCCCGTGGCGGGTTGGAGCCGGATCTCGCATCGCAGCTGCTGGAATCCGGATCGGACCGTGGAGTCCATGGCCATGCATCCGCGCACGTCCACCTCACCGACGACTTCCACCTCGAGGTTCTCGATCCTCACACCGAGGTGGTCGGCGATCATGCGCACGGTGCTGTCCATGCAGGCGGCGAGGGCTGCGCAGAGTATGTGCCCGGGGTTGGGCAGATCGTCGTATCCGCCGACTTTGGCGTCGATCCCATACTCCCATTGCACGGTTGGGTAGTCGACGGCTTCGACGGTGCCGTGCCACGCATCGGTGGTGGGGGTCTGCACGGTGCGGACCCGTTTCACCGTGATCGCCTGGGTGCCGTCCCCGGTGTAGATCCGCCGCAGTGGTGCCTGTCGGGTCGCCACAATGGAATGCTGGTCGGTCATCGCTGCTCCTTCCCTTAGTCCGCACGATCGTGCGAAGTCATTAGAGCGTACGACCGTGCGTGCTATCTTGTCAAGGTGATACGACCAAGAAGGCCCCGATGACGAGCCGGAAGACACGCTCAGATGGCGAGCGGTCTCGAGAAGCGATTCTCGACGCCGCCGCCCAGCTCGCCACCGTCGAAGGCCTCGACGGGTTGTCGCTCGGGCGGTTGGCCGAAGTGAGCGGGATGAGCAAGAGCGGCGTCTTCGGGCTCTTCGGTTCGAAAGAAGAGCTCCAACTCGCCACCATCGACAAGGCCCGCCACGTGTTCATCAACGAGGTCATCGGCCCCGCCCTCAAAGCTCTACCCGGCCGAGACCAGCTTCTCGCGCTGTGCCTCGAGTATCTCGATCACGTCGAACGACGCGTGTTCCCGGGCGGGTGCTTCTTCGCTTCCGTTGCTTCCGAAGTCAGCAACCGACCCGGACCTGTCCGCGACCGAGTCGCCGACGAACAGAGGCAATGGACCAGTCTCCTCACCGAGAACGCCAAACAAGCCATCGAAGCCGGCGAACTACCGACCGACACCGATCCTGAACAACTCACCCTCGAGCTCAGCACCATGCTCACCGGCGCCGACATCGCCTACCTCCTCCACGAAGACCCCACCATCCTCCAAGCCATCCGCGCCACCATCCGCACCAGGCTCGGACTCTGACCCGACCCGCCGCCGGAAGCCACCAGCACCCGGAATCAGCCGCACAGCTCACGCACCACCCTGAGCAATCTCGCGCACCCACCAGCGTCCGGGATCCGGCAACCGGCGTGGGATTGCCTAACGCGAGGAGCGGCGGCCGGCCGCTGCGCACACGCCGCACCACGCCGCACTCGGTGCTGCAGCGAGGGACTGCTCACGACGTGCCGATCTCGAACACTCGAGTGGTTCGCTCGTGTACCCGATTTGGTGATCGGCACGACAAAGGCGTTCATCTCGAAGTTCGAATCTGATAATCTGATCACATGCCGGATATCACTGCTACTGACGCTGCTCGTCACTTCGCCGATCTACTCGACGGTGTTGAACACCGCGGCGAGCGCTATACCATCGTTCGCCGCGGCAAGGCGGTCGCGCATCTCGAACCGATATCCAGCGGACGTGGCGCCGAAGTCAAGTCGCTCCTGCGCCGGCACCGGCCCGATCCGGCGTGGTCGCAGGAACTGACCGATCTCCGAGGACTGCTGGAGATTGAAGACCGGGCATGAGTCTTCTCCTCCTCGACACTACCTTCCTGATTGATGCCGCGCGTGGCGACGTCACCCTCGACGATGCCATCGACGATGACGACGACGTGGCCATTGCGGCCGTCACCGTCGCCGAGCTGCTCGTTGGAGTCAGGCTTGCCTCTGGCAAGCGGCGGGATGCCCGCCAGGTCTACGTCGAAGAGATCCTCGAGTCGCTCCCCATCATTGCCTACGACCGCAAGGTTGCGGTCGAGCACGCTGACCTCCTTGTCGCCGTTCGCGACCAGGGCCGCCCACGCGGTGCACACGACCTGCTGATCGCTGCGACCGCTCGAGCTACCGATCGGTCTATCGTGACCGCCGATCAGGAGGCATTCACCGACCTTCCCGGTGTCGCCACTGTCATCCACCGCTAGCGCACGACGTGCTGATACCAAGCACTCGGCGAAGTGCTCGCTAGGGCGCCCGACTGGTGATCGGCTCGGTGGTTCGGTCATGGCGCTCGACGAGCTGTCGCTGGTTCCGCCCTCCCGGTGGTCTGTCTCCTTACGTCACTCGGATGGCGGGCAGACTGACCGATCCGAACCAGATCGCCACAGGCAGTTGAACTGAGCCGTTTCCGGGTAGTGAAGCGCGATGAGGGTGTCGGTGTCGGGATCGTATTGGTACTCGAGCCGGAAGCCCTCGAACGCCAGCTGCTTGCCCTGCTCGGTGTGGCAGTAGACATCCACATAGCCTTCGAAGACGTATGGGTCCTCGCTGACGATGGCGCCCCACCCCAGGGATGAACTGCGCATCAACTCCTCATACTGCGCGTAGCAGATACCGGTGGGGTTGGCCGTACCGTGGATGTGGCCCTTCCCGCCCCCAATCTGGAACCTCAGGGCGCGCTCGCCGAGTAGCTCGCCGATGTCATTGCTCTCGTCGAGATAGACACTCTCCCACGACCCGACAAACGGGTTGTCGGGCGGTGCCGCGCCAACGGACGTGAGCCCCGTCATGAACAGCAAGCCGAACAGAAGAACGACAGTCGCTCGCTTCATAGCTACCTCCCCCAATCTTCGCAATCCCGGCTATCACCGGGATTGCGAACCCACTCGTTCCCAGCCCCGGCTGCCGCTATCGAGTATGAGGGTTCCTACGTCGGCGTCGCTAGGGCCATCCTTCCTGAGAGCCTCGCCCATGACCACGCGCACCAACACGGCTCTCGCACGTTCGAGGCCCCACCGATGCGGCAGTTATGAATCGCCCCTCGACGTGATGCGATGAAGAGCGGGAGCCTCCCCGCTCTTGTGTCCCGAGGCGAGACTCGGGGTGTCATCACAACCGATGCGAGGAGACTCTCTGATGACACCTTACGTGGGTGCGGATTTGCATCGGCGGCGTTCGGTGATCGTTCTCCTCACACTTGCGGGCTTGTGGCCCGAGGCGTCAACGAAATCAGATCTTGCTACCACCTCGGCTACCTCCGACCCACTATGGGCCAGCTCACCGAGCCTCGGTGGAGACAGGAACATGAGCCTGATCCCGAGCGAGAGATCCTGAAGGCTATGGATACTCACCATGAGCGTGCGTGGAGAGCGCTCCAACAGCTCGTTGACATGTTTGACCGACTCCCACGACGAGGCGAAGACGCCGGATAGATACCGAAGCACGCGCCTGAGCTGTTCAGACCCGCCTCCGATGACCAGCGGGTTCCACTGTGCGGCCCCATCCCGGTCTCACCGAGTTCCGCTGGCGCCATCGGTTAGTTCGGTCACGCTGCCGTGTCGAAGTAACTCGGCCATCATCTGGCTCTGCAACTCCATGCTCTCCGGGAGCATGGTGGGTGAACTCCGGACGAACATCTCGTCATACGACTCGGGATGGGACTCTTCGACCCATCGCTGATAGTCGGACATGACTTGAAGATAATTGGCGTTGCCTTTGTTGAAGGCAGCGGCTCGGGCGCCGAGAACAAGCTCGCCCACAAACCCACACCAGGTGGCACGGTCATCGTCCTGACGAACGACATGGCTGGTGACCGGGCTGCGGCTACCGACAACGATCCCTGGACCAACACCACGCATGGACAATCAAAGATCATCAAGCTAAGTTGATGGCGTGGATCCGGTGATCCTGATGAGCGCCCGCAAGCACGGGGTCCGTGACAACGACATGCTTCATGCCTACCGCAACCCCATCCGAGTTTTCGATCTCGACGATCTCGTCATGCTGATCGGCCCCGACCAAGCTGGGCGCATGCTCGAGATAGGCGTGGCGGTCGGTGAAGGTATCGAGTTCATTGTTCACGCCATGGCGGCCCGACCACGATTTCTGAGGTGACCGTGATGCCTAGATCTATCCAAGAGATCCTCGACCACGCCGACGAGCTGGCGCAGCGATTCGAAGACTACGAGCCAGCCGAGGGCGACGAATCGCCCATCGAAGAGTATTCGCTCCAGCGGGCCGCGATGGCCCGCGCCCGGAGCGAACGTCAGATCCTCGACGCAGTGGCCGCGGCACGTGCTGCCGGTATCTCTTGGGCGAGGATCGGCGAGCTGCTCGGAACTTCTGCGCAGGCGGCGCAGCAACGGTACGGGGCAATCATCGAACAGGTGTGACACCTCTGCCATGACGTCGCACGGAGCTGCCGGTCTGCGCGAGTCGGACACGGCGTGATATCGATCCGGATCAGAGCCATCTGGGTCCGGGTGCCATTGCGAGAGTTTGAGCGCTTTTCGCGGCCGATCTAACACTCCCATTTGGCGCGCATGACGCGTTCTCCGTCGGCGGCATGGAGCTCATTAGGCGAAGCGGGGCACGAACCGGGATTCCATGTCATGCAAAGCCGGCGTCATCGCCCTTTTAGGGTGAAGGTCGAAGGAGACATGCAACGCCTTCCATCATCAGCTCGAACGCCATCGTATGCCGCAGGCCATCCGGATGGACCCGCTTCTCGATCCCGGCCCGCTCCGCCATCTCGGTTTGTTCCCCGAGTGGTATGGCCCGCCGCAGCCCGACTGGCCGAAATTCGTACGCCTCACCGGGTTCCCGCTCTACGACGATGCCGAACCGCTCGGCGGCGAGCTGGAGGCTTGGATCGCCCGGGGGACACCGCCCGTGGTGTTCACCGCCGGCACCGCCAACATCCGCGCCGCCACATTCTTCCGCACGGCCCAGTCGATCTGTGCAACCCTGGACCTTCGTGGGGTCTTCGTGACCCGCGACGCCTCCGTGGTACCAAATTCGTTGCCACCGACGATTCGTCACGAAACCTACGCGCCGTTCACGCGGCTGCTACCCCGATCACGCGCCCTGGTATCCCACGGCGGCATTGGCAGCATCGCGCAGGCACTCGCAGCCGGCATCCCCCACCTCGTGGCCCTACTCAGGGTTCGATCAGCCAGACAACGGCTCGCGCCTGGCCGACCTGGGAGCAGGTGGTCTCCTCCCCATGGGTCGTTTCCGCGGCACGCGGGCCCTGCAAGCGGTGGAGTTGTCCCTCAGCTGGGACACGGCGACCCGGTCGCAAGAGCTGTCAGAACTCGTCGATCGGGATGCTGCGCTCGAAGCCACCTGCCGACAAATCGAGACCGTTGCTACGTCGCCATGAAGCCGACGCGACACCTCGCCTCGACCGAGCGCCGAGGTGCCGATCGGCTCGCTTCACGTGTCGGTTCGTTATCGAGCAGAGCGGGTGATCGGGGATGGTCTCGTGTGGGTCAGAGCAGCCGATGGGCGCGGCGGCATACGCCGCCGGTTGTTGGATCGTCACCGTGTATCGATTCGGACTCGACGGGCAGGGCCCATGTTCCGGGCGATGGGGAGGCCTGTGACCACGAGGCCGAGGATGACGGGGCGGCCCAGGTGGTCGGCCTGAGTAGGCACAGGCCGTCCTCAGATGCCGGGTGGTGGCTCCGAGCACGTAGCGGCCACGCCGCGTTCGACCGGCCATCGGTAGGCTCAATGGCAGTGGAACAAAGCCAGCTCGGAACGGCCACTGTCTTGTTCACCGACGTGGTCGGTTCCACCGAGGGCAGACGGCGTCTTGGCGACGCGAAGGCCGAGAAGCTGCGCGAAATGGTGGAATCGACGCAGATTGAGGTCATCAAGCGTCACCAGGGCCGCGTCGTGAAGGGGACGGGCGACGGCGTCATGGCGGTTTTCACGAGCGCTGGAGCTGCGCTGGCGTCGGCGGCCGAGATCGTGGTATGCAACCGCGCCGCTACTCGCCGCGAGGGCGGGCCGATCCAGTTGCGCGTAGGTCTCAGCGCGGGCGACGTATCCCAGGTTGGGGGGGATGTGTTCGGCACCCCGGTGGTTGAAGCGGCCCGTCTGTGCGCGGCTGCGGCCGATGACGAGATCCTCGTCTCTGACGTCGTCCGGACGCTCGCCGGCTCGTGGGAGGGATTCCCACTGATCGATCGCGGTGACATCGAGCTCAAAGGGCTCGGGAGCGTTCGGTGCTGGGCTCTCGATTGGTCGGAGACTCCCATCCCAGCCCCTGCGGGGGTCGGGATTCTGGTTGACGAAGAGTTCCCCTTCGTTGGTCGCGTCCGAGAGCTGAAGGTGCTCCACGACATCTGGATGGAAGTTACCGCGGGCGCGTGCGTTGCTGTGTTCCTGGTGGGCCAGGCCGGGGTGGGCAAGACTCGGCTTCTCGTCGAGACGGCTCGGGAGATTCGGGCCGCCGGCGGGCTCGTGCTCAGCGGCCGATGCGAGGAGGGAATGACCGCGCCGTTGCTTCCGTTTCAGGGCGCTGTCGATATGTACCTCCGGAACCAGGATGCTGCGACCGTGAAAGCGGACGCCGGCCCCTATCTCGACGAGGTTGGCCGCCACTTCCCGGCGTTCGCGGCGCACGCCGGGGTCAGCGTGGGGACGCCCGATCCCGACGCGGAAACCGAGCGCTGGCGACTGCTGGCCGGCCTCAACCGAATCGTGCGGGAGGCCGCATCTCGTCAAGCCACCGCCTTGCTCATCGACGACGTTCAGTGGGCCGATCCGGCTACACGGATCCTCCTCGAACGTATGCTGCACCAAGCCGATGGAGGGGCTGTGGGGTTGTTCGTCACGTGCCGCGATGGCGCAGGTGAACCAGGAAACGAGGGCGCCACCTGGCTGGGGAGCTTGGAACGACTCCCCCAGGTGCAGGTCTTGGAGGTTGGTGGCCTCGATGCCGACGACTTGCGGTTGCTGGTCGACCGCAGCCAGGCAAATGTTGACGCCGAAGCGCTCTGGGAACAGACCGCAGGACATCCCTTCTTCGTGTCCGAACTTGTCCGCTATGCGCGCGATCACAGCGAGAGCTCCGCAGCCGTGCCCCGGTCGATTCAGGCCCTCTTGGAGTCAAGAGTCGGCCGGTTGGGTGACGCCACCGTAGACCTGCTCACTACCGGCGCAGTCGCGGGTGCGGAGTTCGACCTCGGCTTGATCGCGGAGATCACGGGCCTCGGAGAGAGAGACGCCGTCCACGCCGTCGAGGAGGCAGCAGCGGCGCGGTTTCTCATCGAGGTGCCGAATCGATTCGATCGCTACCAGTTCACCCATCGCCTCATGGTCGATGTCATCACCGCCAACACGTCGCGAAGCCGCCGCACGCGCATTCACCGGGACCTCGCCGCCGCGCTGGAGCAGCGGGGTGGCCCGAGTGCGGAGGTCGCGCATCACCTCCTTGCTGCCACACCGCTCGTGGGGAAGGCCGACGCGATCGGTGCGACGCGAAGCGCAGCCAAGGAAGCCGTCACCAAGGGGAGCCCTGACCAGGCGGTATCGCTGCTCGAGGGCGCACTCGCGATAGCAGACGATCCGGTTGTGCGTGCCGAACTGGCACTCGAGATCGGCAACGCGCTCAACTTCGCCGGCCGGGCTGCCGCGGGCGTCCCCTGGTTCGAAGGAGCGGCCGCCGGGGCGATCGAACAGGACCAGTTCGACCTGCTCACCGAGGCGGCCCTCGGCTGCTGGGCGGGTAATCCGTGGTATGCCAACTTCGACCCGCGCGCACCACAGCTGCTGCAGGCCGCGCTCGAACGTTGTCCCGCCGACGATCGGCTGAGCCGGGCGAGGCTCCAGGCCGGCCTGGCCGCTTTCTCGATCTTCACCGCTCCCCTCGGCGAACGCGATCGGGTGACCGCAGAAGCCGTGGCGCTGGCTCGCGATGAGCCCAACCCGGCAACCCTGGCGGCCACGCTGGTCACGCGACACATCGCCATCAACTGCCCACTAGCTCTCGAAGAGGTGGATCGGATCGAGCAAGAACTCGCCGAGATGAGCGCCCACACAAACACCGGGCTACCTCAACTCCTCGATGTGCCCGTGGCCGCAGGCTACTCCACTGGCGTGTCGTGTCCGCAGTACTGGCGCGCCGACGGCGAGGCCTACCGGGCTGTGGTCGCAGCCCTCGAGCCCGACGATCCCCGAACCCCGGATTGGATCGCAACCGTCGGCTTTCAGCTCGAGGCGGCCGTCGCCATTGTCGAGGGCCGCCTGCCCTTGGCAAAGACGGCAGCGGACCGGGCCGCAGAAATCGGAGGCTGGGGCGACTCATCGCTAGGCACCCACATGTGGCAACGGCTGGTGATCGACTGGCTCGAGGGAGACATCGCAGCATCCCGGCAGCGAGTGGCTGCCCTCCACGAGCGATTCGGAGGCCAGCCGACACGGTGCACGCTGGCTTGGACGGAGGCCGCTGGCGGCAACGAGTCGGCGGCCCGGGAGCTGCTCCATCGGGTGCGCCTTGACCGCCTGCCTCGTCTTCCCGAGCTATTCCTCGGCAGCATCGCTCTCGCTACCTGCGCCATGGCCGTGTGGCACCTCGGCGATCCAGCGTGGGCTGAGGCCGCGATCACGGCCTTCGAACCCGTGAGCGACCTGATGAGCGGGGTTCCGTGGACTCCCCTCCCTGCCGGCCAATTCTTCGTCGGATTGATGCACACGATTCTCGGCGATGCCGCCGCGGCCGACGCCACCTTCACCGCGGCGGCAGCGATCCACCAACGGCTCCAGGCACCGGCGTTCACAGCGCTGACGCAAGCGGCACACGGAGGAGCTCTCGCCGAAAGCGACCCGGCACGGTCCGTCGACCTCCTCTCCCGAGCTCGCGCCACGGCCGAGACACTCGGACTGGGGGGCGTGCTCGACATGGCCTCCAGCAGACGCTAGGCACCCCCTCCGGGTCGCGGTCATCCAAGCTCAGGACCCACGCCGTTCAGGTGCATGGAGCCAGCCTCACTGCCGACCGGCTGCGCTGGTGGAACGAACTGAACGCCGACGAGCGATCCCGCCTCGAGGACCTCGTGCGCATCTTCCTGGCCACGAAGACCTTCGAGGCCGCCGCCGGGTTCGAAGCCTGCGAGGACGTGAAGGTCACCATCGCCGCCGAGGCCTCGCTGCTGGTGCTGGGGCTCGGTCACGAGTGGTACCGGGACGTGGGCGCGATCATCGTCTACCCGTCCACGGTGATCCGCCGCGGCCGGCACGTCATCGGCGACGGCATCGAACGCCACGCGCCGACCGCGCTTTCCGGTGAGGCCCTCCTCCACGGGCCGGTCCTGGTCGCCTGGGACGCCGCCCTGGCGGCGGCGCGCCATCCCGAACGCGGCCACAACGTGGTGCACCACGAGTTCGCTCACCGGCGGCATACCGCCGCAGCCACGTGTGCACCGTCTGACGAGCAACCCCATACCGACAAGCCACCCCCGTCACCGACGCCCCCGCCAACACCTTCAACACCGCCTGATACCGCTGCTCCACAACACCCAGCTCCACCAACACGACCTCCTCGGACCAGCCGAGGAGCATGGAACCAGCAGATGTCACCCAGGAACCGGAGCCACCGTCGCCCAGCAACCGGAACCGCGTCCACAAAGTGGAACCCACCTACCGGAGCCACAACGTCCAGTATCAACCGAAGGAGCACAGCAATCGCGCAATCCGTTCGTCGCCCAGGCGTGGCCCAAACCGTGGCGGCTGGTGAGCCTCAGACCAGCTGAGACCCCCGCTGACCAGGGGTTTTAACCTCGCAGCCCCGACGGGATTCGAACCCGCGTTACCGGCTTGAAAGGCCGGCGTCCTAGGCCGCTGGACGACGGGGCCAGAAGCAGACAGATCTTAGGCCGATGCCCGCCCCACTACGTCATCGACCAAACGTCACTCGCGGGCGGCGCCCTCGCTGGCCAGGCGCTCCCCCGCTGCCCGCAGCCGCTGTAGCGTGCGGTCCCGGCCCAAGGCGTGCATCGACTCGTAGAGGGGCAGCGACACGTTCGACCCCGAGATCGCAACTCGCAACGGCTGAAGGCCCTTGCGCGGGTTCAGCTCCTCGGTGTCCAGCATGGCCTTCAAGGCCGCTTCGATCCCGGGCGTCGACCACTCTTTGAGCGCCTCCAAGGCCGCAATGGCGGCCGCCACTGCCCGCGGTGCGTCCGTTTTCATAGTCTTTCCCCAGGCCGCCTCGTCGGTCTCGATGTCGTCGACGAACAGGTAGCGCACGCTGTCGGCGATCTCGGTGAGCAGCGCCACCCGCTCCTGCGCGAGCGGCGCCACCTCGGCCAGCTGGGCCCGCTCGTCGGCGGTCAGGTCGCGGCCCACATCCTCCTCCAATGCGGCGGTGGCTCGCACTTGGAAGTCGGCCGCGGCCATCTTGCGAATGTACAGCCCGTTCATCCATTGAAGCTTTTTCGGATCGAACACGGCCGGGCTCTTCGATACATCGGCCAGGTCGAACGCCGCAACCGCGTCCTCCCGGCTGAAAACCTCGTTCTCGGGATCGAGTGACCAGCCCAGCAGGCTCATGTAGTTGAACATCGCGTCCGCCAGGATCCCCTGTTCCCGGTAGGCCCGCACCGACGTGTCGCCGTGACGCTTCGACAGCTTCTTGCCGTCCGGGCCGAACAGCAGCGGGAGATGGGCGTACGTGGGACGGGTGGCGCCCATCGCGTCGGTCAGGACAATGTGTTTTGGGGTCGAAGAGAGCAAGTCCTCACCCCGGGCGACATGGGTGATCTCGTAGTCGACGTCGTCCACCGTAGAAGCGAGGTGATATGTGGGCGACCCGTCGGAGCGCAGGATGATGAAGTCGTCGATGGCGGCGTGAGTGAATTCCATGTCGCCCCGCACAACATCGTCGAAGACAACCAGCTCGTCGGGGATCGCCATGCGAACGACCGCGGCCTCGCCCGCTGCGACCCGCTCCTGCGCCTCGTCCAGTGGCATCTCCGGGCCGCGTATGTAGAAACCAGGGGGTTTTCCCTCTTTCTGTGCCCGGGTCCGCAGCTCCTCCAGCTCCTCGGAGGGCCGGAAGCTGTAATAGGCCAGCTCCCGCTCGATCAGGCTCTCGGCCACCTCCCGGTACCGGTCGATCCGATCACTCTGCCGGTAGCTGCCGTGGAGACCACCAACCTCCACCCCCTCGTCCCAGTCCAGGCCCAACCAGCGAAAGCCGGCCAGCAGGTCGTCCTCATACTGCGGCTCGCTGCGCGACCGGTCGGTGTCGTCCACCCGCACGATGAAGGTGCCGCCCATCCGCCGGGCGTAGAGCCAGTTGAAGACGGCCGAGCGGGCGTTCCCAACGTGGAGCAGTCCGGTCGGCGATGGCGCGATGCGCAGTCGCACGCTCACGTAGCCACCACGGGATTGCGGAGGCTCCCGATCCCGTCGATCGACACTTCAACTTCGTCGCCCGGCTTCATCGGGCCGACGCCTGACGGGGTGCCGGTGAGGATCACATCGCCGGGCAGCAACGTCATGATGTTCGAGATGAACTCGATCTGTTCGGCCACACCGAACACCATGTCCTGAATCGAGGCGCTCTGTTTCAATTCGCCGTTGAGCCGGGTCTCGACGAACACGGGCTCGAGCGGATCGAACTCGGTTTCGATGGCCGGCCCCAGCGGGCAAAAGGTGTCATAGCCTTTCCCGCGGGTGAACTGACCGTCCTGCTGTTGATGGTCCCGTTCCGTGACGTCGTTGCCGATGGTGTAGCCGAGAATGACGCTGTGAACGTCCTCCGCCGCCACCCGTTTCGCCAGAGTCCCGATGACGACCGCTAGCTCACCTTCGTAGTGGACGTTGGTCGATCCGGGCGGGATGACGATCGGGGCGTCGGGTCCGATCACCGTCGTATTGGGTTTGATGAAGATCATCGGGCGCTCCGGAACTGGATTGTTGAACTCGGCCGCGTGGTCTTCGTAGTTACGGCCGAGCGCCACCACCTTGGTCGGAAAGATCGGGGCGAGGAGTTGAACGTGACCGAACTCGAGGATCACCTCGGTGGGCTCCCACGCGACGAGAGGGGTCCCCTCGTGCAAGCGAATCCCCTCCTCCTCTACTCCTCCGTAGCGAATTCCTTCTTCGGTCTGTACTCGTACGATCTTCATCCCAACCCATCCGACGCTCGTGGTCGACATGCGCCCAGCTTCGGACGCCCTTGGCTCGGAGATTACGGCCGAGCCACGCGGCAGGCTAGACCGGGTGGCCTTCCAGCGGGCCGGACCCGATCAGGCGCGGGTTCTGGTTGAGGCGAGTCCGCAGATGGATGGGCGTCTCCAGCAGGAGCGCGGTCGGGATGGCTTCGAGGGCCGCCGTTCCCTTTGACCACTCATGAGCGGCGGCGTGGAGCCATGCCGCCCGGTGATCGGCGAGCACTCGAAGTGTCTCGGCTTCGAGGCCATCGGGTTGCAGGCCCAGAAGAACGAGCGCCGCCTCCACGTCTTCCTTGGTCGGAGCTCGTCCCAGCCGGGACGCCCGGGCCGACATGAGCGCCACCAACACATCGTCGGCGTGGGGACCGGCTGCCATCCGGTCATAGTCCGCAAACCGCAGCAGCCGCAGCGCCCAGCCGGTGTCCGGGCCCGGGCGGCCGAAGGCTGGGCTCTGGGGCATGTCCGAGGGAGCCGTGATCTCGCCGGGACGGTTCGGCGACCAGCGGCGCTCCGCGGCCCGTTCGGGCTCGATGCGGGGAAGATCGGACCCGTCGAGTTCGATATTGGGTTGCTGACCGATGGCGGTCCTCCGCGGCGACGCGTCGAGTTTGCCGTCGTTTCAACCTTCTGACAATTCGCGTGCCGCTAACTGGATTCGGGCCCCGGCCCCAGATAGCGGCGGTGCCAATCCAGGATCGCGTCGAAACGCTCGACCCGGTGGCGCGGCTTGCCGGAGCGGCTGAGCTCGTGGCTCTCGCCTGGAAAACGTAACAACGACACGTCGACGCCGTTGCGCAGCAGCGTCATGAACAGCTGCTCGGCTTGCTCGATGGGGCAGCGGAAGTCTTCCTCGGAATGGATGATGAGCGTCGGGGTGGTGATGCGGTCGGCATACGTGGACGGGCTGACCGCGCCCAGCACGTCCCGCCCTCCTGGGGGAACTGCCCCCAGATACCAGGCCGAGAAATGGGGTGCAATATCGGACGTCCCGGCGAACGACTCCCAGTTGATCAAGGCCCGTTCGACCACCGCCGATGCGAAACCATGGTCGCGACCCGTCATCCACGCGGTGAGGAATCCGCCGTATGAACCACCCATGATCCCAACCCGGGCTGCATCCAGCCGGGGATGGGCGGCCAGCGCTCCCTCCAGTGCGGCGGCGACGTCGGCCACATCGACCTCACCCCACCCCTCCCCCACCACGGCTCGCAGGAACTTCAACCCGCGGCCGGACGAGCCCCGGGGGTTGCATGCCACTACCCCGAAACCGGCCCCGGCATACACCTGGAACTCGTCGAAGAACGAGAAGCCGTATTGGCTGGCGGGCCCACCATGAATGTTGAGCAAGACCGGGACGGATTCCGCACCGTCCGGCAGCACCACCCACACGTCGATGTCGACGCCGTCCGACGTCACCCGCAAATGGTGCGGGCGGTACATGGGTACCGAGCCCCGGAACTCGTCGTTCATGGTGGTCAGCGGACGCTCCCCCTCCGCCGTCAGCTCATAGAGCTCACCCGGGTTGGTCGGGTCGGTGGCTGTGAAAACGATCCGGGAGCCGTCTTCGGCGGCGGCGAAGCCCGTGACGTAGCGATCGCCCTCGATCACCGGCTCGCAGCCACCAGCCGCGTCCATGCGGACAACGCCTAGGCGGCCGCTGTCCTCCCAGCCGACGAGGTAGCCGTCCTCGAGCCACACCGGTCGAGCCATCTCCGGGGGCAGGAGAAAGCTCCAGATCGAACGATCGAGGTGGCCGGTCCGGTCGCGGGGCTCGTCGGCCTCGATGGACCACAGGGTCGACAGGCTCGGATACGCCATCGGGTCGACGTCGCCTACCGCCAGCAACGTGTCGTCGGGGCGGTACGCCAGCGCCGACCAGCCGCCCTGGCGGTGCCGGATCGTGACCGCACCGCTGGCCCGCTCGACCTCGAGGATGTCGGTGCCGGGGGCCATCCGTTTGGGGTCGTCGAGCACGGTGAGCAGCGCCACCCGGGTCCCGTCGGGGCTCCACACCGGGGCGATTTCGTCAGCCTCACCGTCGGTGAGCCGTTCCGGCTCGGCGCCTCCGGAGGGATCCACCAGCCACACCTGGGTTCGCCGGTCGTGGCGCCACCCCTGGTTGTCGAACCGGTAGACAGCGTGCTCGACCCTGCGCGGCTTGCGCGCCCGCTCCTCGTCATCGAGCTCGGCCCAGTCGGAGAGCCAAGTTGTCGCTTCGACCGCGATGCGGTCCGAGCCGGGCGACCATTCAAAGCCATTCACGCCGAGCGAGAAGTCGGTGATGATTTCCGCCTCGCCGCCCTCGGCCGGCATCACCGCCAGCTGAGCCGGGTCCTTGCCCGGCTGGCGGAGAAACGCGAGCCGGCTCCCACCGGGCGACCACCTGGCATTCGAGTCGCCCGGGCCGGCTGTGAACGGGCGGGCTTCGCCATCCCACAACCACACGCGGCGCAGATATCGGTCCTCATCGAGGTCGATCTGGGCGACGTCGAAACAGACCCGGTGGCCGTCGGGGTGGAGGTGGGGCCGGGCCACGGTGCGGAACCGGCTGAGATCCTGGGGACGCATATCACCGCGCAGGCTACCGCCAAAGATCGCGGATACGCTGCCGCCGGGCGACTGCTACCGGGATCCTCTAACTTCGGACGCGTGCAACGGGTGATCGCATCTTGGTTCGGAACCGGTCTGATCCTGCGTCGAATTCGCGGCGACGACGGGGGCTCCGGAACCCTGGCCGCCGCTGCCACGCTGCTGCTCGTCTGGGGTCTGGCACAGGTTGGCTGGTGGGCCCAGGCGGCCGCCGCTGTCGCCGTCACCATCGCGTCGCTGTGGTCGACCCGTCCTTTCGCAGCCGCTGAGGGGGATCCGGGCTGGGTGGTGGTGGACGAGGCAGCCGGGACACTGCTGGCCACCATCGGTCTCGGGCCTGCCGGGGCGGCACTGGCGTTCGTGGTGTTTCGGGTCGCCGACATCACCAAGACGGCGCCGGGAGTTGCAGCCGCCGAGCGGTTGGGCGGCGCCGTTGGTGTCACCGCCGACGATCTGGTCGCCGGCGGCTGGGGGTTGGCGCTGGGTTGGCTGCTGCAATGGTTCCTGGGATGACCCGGCCGACCGGTCTATTCCAGGCCCACATACTCCGCGCCGGTGACCCCATCCAGTGCCCGCAACCCGGCCACCTCGTCCGGCGTCATCCGCCGGTTGATTCCGATCCCCATCATGGCCGCCTCCCCGGTCACCTCAGAACGGCCGACGACCATGTCTTGGATGTTCACTCCCAGATCACCGATGTAGGTGCCGATCCGCCCGATCACTCCCGGCACGTCGACGTTGCGGATCAGCAAGAGATGCTGGTGGGCGGGAAGCTCGATCTTCAGTCCGCGGACCTCGATCAGCGTTGGTCCCCGCCGCCCGACTGTGCCCGCCACCGAGATCTCCTTGCCGCCCGCTGTTCCGCTGAGTCGTACCGTCGACACATACTCGGCGGCTTCCTCATCGGTCTGGCCGGTGACGATGATGCCGTGCTCGGCCGCCACGGCAGCTGCGTTCACGTACGAAATTGCCTCTTCGCGGATGCCGGCGAGGATTCCCTTCAGGGCGGCTAGGTGCAGGGCTTTTGTGTCGAACGCTGCCAGCCGGCCGCCGGCGGTGAGCGTCGTCTCGTGCGGAGCTCCGCCGCCCAGCGCCACCAGCACCCGACCCAGGTGTTCGACCAACGGCAAGTAGGGCTGCACGTCGTCAGCCACCTCCGGCCCAAGATCCACATTGACGGCTGACATCACCAACTCCCCGCGCAGGGCGGCCGCAACCGCTTCAGCCACATTCGCGCCGGCCCGCTGCTGGGCCTCGACTGTCGACGCCCCCAGATGCGGGGTCAGCACCACCTCGGGCAGCGAAAGAAGGAGGCTGCCGCTCGGGGGCTCCTCAGCGAACACGTCGATCGCCGCACCCCCGACCTTCCCCGTTTGAATCGCGTCGACCAGCGCAGTTTCGTCGACGATCCCTCCCCGGGAGGCGTTCACGATTCGCACACCGTCCTTCATCTTGGCGAAGGCATCAGCTCCGACCAGACCCTCGGTTTCGGTGGTCCTGGGCAGATGAACGGTGATGAAATCGGATGCGGCAAACAGCTCATTGGGCGTCTCGACGAGCTCCACACCCAGCTGACGCGCCCGCTGGGCGGTCACGTACGGGTCGTACGCCACAATTCGCATTCCGAACGCCGACGCCCGCTGCGACACGAGTGTGCCGATCCGGCCGAGCCCGAGCACGCCGAGGGTCTTGCCTGTCAGCTCGACACCTACATATACCTTGCGGTCCCATCGGCCCGCTCGCATGGAAGCGTCCGCCGCCGGGATGTGGCGGGCCTGGGCCAGGAGCAGCGCCATGGTGTGCTCGGCTGCGGACACGATGTTGGCCTGGGGGGCGTTGACAACCAGCACGCCGGCGGCCGTGGCGGCCTCCAGGTCGATGTTGTCCACCCCTACCCCGGCCCGGCCAACAACCCGCAGCCGGGGTGCTGCGCCCAGCAAGTCGTGATCGACCTGGGTTCCCGAGCGGACCACCAATCCATCGGCGTCGGCCAGCAGGCCCCGAAGTTCTTCGCGGCCGAGCCCGACCCCGACCCGAACGTCGGCCACCGCCTCCAGCGCGTCGAGGCCCGCTTCGGCGATCTGCTCTGCGACAACAACAACGGGACGCATGAACGCTCCTGGAACTGGATTGGGCCCGGTGTCCCGCACCGGACCAGCGCATTCTCATGAGCCGGTGGGCCGTCCGCAAAAACCAAAGTCCCGGAGTCGGTGAACCTCGAACGCCTAGCGTGCGAGTAACCAATGACCTCACACAGGCGGATGCCGGGGATGCATCAGGCGACATTCGAACAGCTCCTAGAACGCGCCATCACAGGCAACGAGTTCGCCTGGTCGGTACTGTACGATCGATATGCGGGACCGATCCGCGGTTACGCTGCCGGTCAGGGTGTGGCCGATCCCGACGGAGTCGTCGGTGACGTCTTCGCCGATCTGGCCCGCAACCTCGCCCGTTTCACTGGGGACGAGTCGTCATTCCGGTCGTGGTTGTTCATGATGGCCCACAACCGGGTCGTCGACGCCCGCCGCAAACTAGACCGTGAATCCGTTGCGCTCGACGTGGTGGTGACCGGAGACACAGAGGAAGAGGCGATCGAGGTGCTGGTCACAGACGAAATCGCATCCCTGCTGGCCCGGCTGTCGCCCGACCAACGTGACGTGCTGCTGCTGCGGATCGTGGCCGACCTGAGCATTGCCGAGACGGCCCGGATCCTCGGCAAAAAGGAGAACGCGGTCAAAGCGGCTCAGCGTCGGGGACTGCAGCGGCTGCGCGAGCGATCGCAAGCATTCGGAGTAACCCCCTGAGCGGTTCGTACGGTTACCCGTATGTATGACTGAGAACTCAAGGAACGGCACCGGCCGCGACGAGCTGGCGGCCGAACTCGAAATAGACCCGAACGACGAGCAGCTCATCGACGCCGCCGAAACGCTCCGCAACCTGCGTGAACATCCGCCGGCGGAAGATGCCGCTGCCCGCCACGTCACTGCGGCCGCCACCCTGGCCGCTGAGCTGGCGAGCGCGCCGCCCCGCGGCGGGCGCCAGAGGATGACGGCTCTCGCCCGGGTGGCGGGGGTGGCCGCTGCGCTCATGATCGCCACCGGCGGAGCCGCCTACGCGGGGGTTCTGCCGGCCGAGGTCGGCAGCGCTGTCAGCCAAATCACGTCCTCGCTGGGCCTGCCGGAGCCGAAGGTGGCCGACGCGGCCCAGCCGCCGGCCGTCGCCTCCGACCAATCCTCAGACGAGGAGGAGCCGTCGCCAACCGCTACCACGACGACCGACACCACGATGGTCGGCCACGACGATAGCGCCAAAGACCATCCCGATCGTCCCGACGAGAAGCCGGTAGTTCACCGGATTCCACCGGAGGTGGCCGCCATGCTGCAGTCCGTTGCGGACTATCGGGTTGCCGCCCGCGAGTGGCGCCGTTGCGTGATCGGCGACCGTCTCCACGAACCCGAGCCCCCCGACATAGCCGCGTGCGGCGACGCTCCCACGCCGGAGGCTTTCGGCATTACTGACGAGGCGCTGGCCGAGCTCTCCGAGAAGGCGCAAATGCGGATTGCCCGTCTCGTCGAGCCGATCACGACCAGACTCACGTGCATCGAATCCCACCTTGGTGACCGTCAGGCCATGCGGGAATGCATCAGCGCTTCCAACCCAGAAGCCAAGAAATCCGATCCACCTCGGCAGGATCCCGACGCCAAGCCACGAGAGCGGCGGCACGGCGACGAATTGGGCGGCCGTGACGGCTCGGAGGCTGGACGCGATGGCCGTGACGGGTCAGAGGCTGGACGCGAGGGCCGCAAGAGCGAAGATCGGCCAGCCGAGCGAGAATCACCCGAGCGCAAACAGCTGAAAGACGGGGGAACCAGGCGTCACCGGCGCTGATGCCATCGAAAGGTGCCAGGCGATGATGGGGACCCAAGGTCCCCATCATCGCGTCGGAATCACCCGCGTATGTTGAAGTACCAGATCCAGGCGATGAACCCGGCGACCCCCGCATAGAGGGCGAGCTTGAAGATCTTCTTGAATATCCACCAGGCGACCAGTGCCGTCAGGCCGATGGCGATGACCAGCGTCAGGTTCTCGGCAAAGAGGCTCCTGGCCTCATTGACCGTGTCACCCACCTGAGCGAAGAACTGAAACATCGGTGCGAGGATAGTGGCGGGGGCCGTGAACGGCGGGAAGCGGACCGATCACGCGAGCGTGGTGTCCACCACCACCGTGCCGTGCAGTGTTCGATGCACCGGACAACGCTCGGCGATCTCTACCAGACGGGACCGCTGGTCATCGTCGAGATCACCCACGAGGTCGAGCGTGCGGGTGATGTGATCCACCATGCCTTCCGTGTTCTCAACGTCGGTAAAATCACGGGCGTGGACTTTGTTGTGGGTGAGCCGGACCGTCACGGACTCGAGAGGCCACCGCTTGCGATCCGCGTACATGCGGATCGTCATCGACGTGCATGAACCCAGCGCCACGAGCAAGTATTCGTACGGGCTGGGACCGAGATTGGTGCCTCCCAGCTCGAACGGTTCGTCGGCCACGAAGGGAAAGCCATTGGCGATCACATCGGTGCGGAATCCATCTTCGGTGCGTACGGTAACGACGCTTTCCGGCGCGTCGGAGGTGAAGTCGGGAGCTTTGACGGCTGCCTGGTCGATGCCGAGGTAGCGGGTGGACCAGGCGGCAATCACCTGCCCGACATACGCCGCATCGGCGTCATCCGTCAGAAGGTGGTCGGCCCCGGTGAGCGAAACGAAGCTCTTGGGATGCCGGGCCGTCATGAACAGCTCGCTCGCGTTCTCGATGCCGACGAAGTTGTCCGTCGGCGAATGCAGGATCAGCAGGCTCTGGCGCATGCCGACCACTGACTTTTCGAGCGACGCCGCTTCGACGTCTTCCAGGAACGCCCGCTTGAGTCGGAACGGGCGCCCGGCGAGCATGACGGTGGCCTCCCCCTGTTCCTCGATGGTTTCCTCTGCGTGCCCGAGATGCCGGCGCACATGCTCCGGATTGGCCGGCGCGCCGATCACTGCGACCGCGTCCACCGCCGGCAGCTGTTGGGACGCCCGGATCGCCACGGTGCCACCCATCGAATGGCCCACGAGCAGCCGTGGCGCCGCAAATTTCTTCTCTAGGTAACGGGCCGCCGCCAGCACATCCTCGACGTTGGAGGTGAAGGTGGTGTCGGCAAAATCCCCTTCCGACTCGCCGAGGCCGGTGAAGTCGAAGCGCAGCATTGCGATCCCGCACGACGTCAGCGCATTGGCGATGTGGCCCACTGCCCGCAGATTCTTCGTGCAGGTGAAGCAGTGGGTATAGATGGCGTAAGCAACCGGCTCACCGTCCACCGGCAGATCGAGCCGGGCGGAGACTGGGTGTCCGAGCCCGCCGGGGAATTTCGTTCGTTCGAACCGCATAGTGGGCCTCCTCTAGTCCAGAAACGGGGCCGGTGTCAGACGGGGCACGATCAGGTCGGCGTCGGACAACTCTTCCCGGCTGAACATGCCGCGTTCGACCGCGACCACCCGCATCCCGGCAGCTTTGGCCGCTTGCACCCCGGCCGGCGCATCCTCGACTGCGATGCAGTCGGACGCCGCCACGCCCAGCCCGGCCGCCGCCGCCAAGAAAATCTCTGGGTCTGGTTTGCCGTTAGCGACCTCGTCACCACCAACGACGAAATCAAACCTGCCGTCCAGCTGCACGAATCGCAACGACAGATCGACCCGCGCCCGAGGGCTCGACGAGGCCACCGCCACCTGAAAGCCCCGGTCGGTGAGGTAATCAAGGGTGTCGACGGCGTCCTCGTACGCGGTCAGCCGTGCATCGAACAGCTCGAAGGTCACGGCTGCAATCTCTTCCCAGAACCGCTCGAACTCGGGGAGCCCGCCCCGGGCCGCGAAGTGCTCATATGCGACCCGCTCGGTACGGCCGGTGAGCGTGGCGCAATCCTCATCGCTCACCGACATCTCGTATCGGCCAAGCACGGTGCGCCACGCATCCCAGGCGAGCCTTTCCGAATCGATCAGCACCCCATCGAGGTCGAAGACAACGGGACGGCGGCAGCCCACCGGGATCAGAGCCCGGCCCGGTCCCGCACGATCCCGCTGACCGCTCCCGGGTCGGCCTTGCCGCCGGTGGACCGCATGACCTGACCGACGAAGAAGCCAATCAGCTTCTGTTCCCCAGCCCGCAGGCGGGCGAATTCATCCGGGTTGGCGGCGATGATCTCGTCAACGGCCGCTTCCAGGGCCCCGAAGTCCGAGATCTGAATCAGATCGCGCGCCTCAGCGACAGCTCGGGGACCTCCCTCTCCCGCCAGCACCCCGGCCAGCACGTCTTTGGCGGCAGAGGCGGAGACCACTCCCTCGCCCACGAGCGCAACGAGCTCTGCAACCCCGGGCCCATCGAGGGGCGTATCACTCACCGACTGCTCGCCGCGCCGCAGCGCGGCAGTGATCTCGCCTGTCACCCAGTTCGCCGCTGCCGAAGCGGGAGCGCCAGCTGCGACGGCGGACTCGAACAGCGCCGCCAGCTGGGGATCGGTGCCGACGAGCACAGTGGCCTGCTGCTCGTCGAGACCCAACGCCTGATATCGCGCGCGTCGGGCGCCGGGCAGCTCGGGGAGTGCCGCCCTCACCTTGTCGGTCCACTCGGCTGGGATGTGGAGCGGTACCAGGTCCGGCTCGGTGAAGTACCGATAATCGGAGCTGCCCTCTTTCACCCGGCCCCCCCGGGTCACGCCGGCGTCCTCGTCCCAGTGCCGGGTCTCCATCAGCACCCGACCACCGTCGCCGAGCAGCGCTGCCTGGCGGGTGATCTCATACTCAATGGCGCGTTCAAGCGACCGGAACGAGTTCATGTTCTTGATCTCGACTTTGGTGCCAAGCTCGGACGCGTCCGGATCCTTGATCGAAACGTTGGCATCGAAACGGATCGTGCCCTCTTCCAACTTGGCATCGGAGACACCCAGCGACGCCACCACGTCGCGCAGGGTCTGGGCATAAACGCGAGCCTGCGCCGCCGAGGTGATGTCGGGTTGGGTGACGATCTCCACCAGCGGGATGCCCGAGCGGTTGAAGTCGAGCAACGAGTATTCGGCCGAGGTGATCCGCCCGTCGCCGCCCACGTGCAACGACTTGCCGGTGTCCTCCTCCTGATGAACCCGTTCGATGCGGATCGAGCTGCCGTCGACCAGGTCGAGGCTGCCGTCCACGCAGACGGGGTAGTCGTACTGGCTGATCTGATAGTTCTTCGGCAGGTCGGCATAGAAGTAGTTCTTGCGATGGAAGATCGAGTGTTCGGCAATTGTGCAGTTCAGTGCCAGGCCGATCTTCATGATCATCTCGATTGCCGCCTGGTTGGGGACGGGCAGCGCGCCCGGCAATCCGAGACAGGTCGGACAGATGTTCGTGTTGGGGTCGGCGTGGAAATCGGTCGGGCAGCCGCAGAACATCTTCGACATCGTCGCCAGCTCCACGTGGGTTTCGATCCCTATGACCGCGGTGTGATCCGCCATCAGAGCTCCTCGACCAGCCGGGGGACGGCGGAAAAGCCGGCCAAGGCCTCGACGCCCTGAGCCGCCCGGAACAACACCGGTTCACCCAACGACGGCGCGATCACCTGGAAGCCGATCGGCAGGCCCCGGCTGTCGAGACCGATCGGTATCGAGATGGCCGGGTCGCCCGACAGGTTGGAGGGAATGGTGCACATGTCCGACAGGTACATGGTGAGCGGGTCGGCGATCTTGGCGCCGATCTCGAACGCGGTGTCTGGGCTGGTCGGGCTGACCAGCACGTCGAACCGTCCGTACGCGTCGGCCAGCTCGTTGCGGAGCAAGGTCCGTACCCGTTGCGCCTGTCCGTAGAAGGCGTCGAAGTAGCCGGCGGAAAGCGCATAGGTGCCCAGGAGGATCCGGCGAATGACTTCGGGGCCGAAGCCCTCCGCCCGGGTCCGAGACATCATCTCTTCGACGGTCTCCCCCGATTCGCGCAGCCCGTAGCGGACGCCGTCAAAGCGGGCCAGGTTGGCGGAACACTCGGCCGGGGCGATCAAGTAGTAGGCGCTCAACGCATAGTCGGCGGCCGGGATCGAGATTTCGTCGACTTTGGCGCCGGCCTCCGTCAAACCGTCGACGGTGCGCCGGAAAGCTTCGAGCACTTCGGGTTCAATCCCATCGTTGGAGATCTCCTGCACGACGCCCACCCGCAGGCCAGCCAGTCCCCGGTCCCATTCGGCCCGCACGTCGGGCAGGTCGCCCCGGTACGAGGTGGCGTCGAGCGGGTCGTGGCCCGCGATCGCCTCATAGACCAGCAAGGCGTCCTCCACAGTGCGGGTCAGGGGTCCGATCTGGTCCAGCGACGAAGCGAACGCGATCAGTCCGTGCCGGCTGACCAGGCCATAGGTCGGCTTGAACCCCACCACACCACACAGGGCCGCCGGCTGCCGGATTGATCCGCCGGTGTCCGACCCGAGCGCCGCCAGGGCCGACCCGGCGGCCACCACCGCCGCCGACCCGCCTGACGAACCTCCCGGGACCCGCTCGGTGTCCCAGGGATTGCGGGTCAGGCCGTAGGCCGAGTTCTCGGTGGATGAGCCCATGGCGAATTCATCGAGGTTCGTCTTGCCAATCAACACAGCCCCAGCTGCCTTCAGACGCCGGACCACGGTGGCGTCGTAGGGCGGCACATATCCCGACAGCATCCGCGACGAACAGGTCGTTTCCACTCCCTCGGTGACCATGTTGTCCTTGAGGGCGATGGGAATCCCCTGGAGGGGCCCGGCGTCCTCGCCGGCTTGGATTGCCGCGTCGGAGGCTTCTGCCTGGCTGCGGGCGTTGTCGCGATCGAGAGTCAGGTACGCGTGGAGGTGGGCTTCGGTCAGCGCAGCCCGTTCCAGCGCCGCCTCGAGCAGATCGACTGCACTCAGCTCACCGGTTCGCAGCTCGGCCGCCGCCGCGACGATAGTCGAAGGCGTTGTCATCCCTCGTCGTCCAGGGCCGGAGGCACTTTGAAGTAGACGTCGTCTGCCTCCGGGGCCATCGACAGCGCGACGGCCCGATCCAGCATCGTCTCCGGCCTGATCTGATCATCGCGAAACGCGTTCACCATCGGTAGCGGATGCGCGGTGGGTTCCACTCCCTCGGTCGGGAGAGCTTGGACCCGGGCTGCATGCTCGAGGATGTGGCTGCACTGCTCGCCGTACTTGGCGAGCTCTTCGTCGCTCAGTCCCAGGCGGGCCAAACGCGCTACGTGCGCGATATCAATGTCGATGGGCATGGTCCGGAGAGTGTACGACCTTCTCCGTCGAGGTGAGCAACCGGCTCGCCCGAAACCCGGATACCATCGTCCCGTGTCGTCGGAGACCACTGCTGGAGATCTGGAGCGCCGAATCCTCGGCGTGCTGTCGCTCGGACTGGTGGTGGCGGGTGGAGTTGGCATGGTCACCCAGTCCGAACCCGGTTGGCCCGGCATCGTGTTGCGGGCGGGGATCATCCTCGGTGCGATCTGGCTGGTACTGCCCAACCTCCGGCGCGTGAATCGTCGCACGTGGGCCACGATTGGGATTCCGGCGCTCGTGTTGCTGTTACGCCCCCAACTCATCCTGTGGGGCGCGGCGGTCGGCTTCGTGGTGTGGCTCCTCACCCGTTGGAAACGCTGAGCGAGGCCGCTGGTGAAGTTCGTTTTCGTGGTCCATTGCCATCAACCCACCGGCAACCTCGATTCGGTCATCGACCGGATCGTGGACGATGCGTATATGCCGTTGCTGGAGACGCTCGCCGCGGTTCCCGCGATGCGGATCGGCGCCCACTACAGCGGAACGCTCCTCGACTGGGCACAAACTCACCGGACAGACCTGATCGAGGAGCTGTACGGATCGACCGAACAGATCGAGTTCATCGGCGGGGGCATGCATGATCCAATCCTGCCGGTCTTGCCCGACAGCTGGCGGCGTCGCCAGCTGCAACGTCATCGTCAGATGCTCGAATCCGTCGTCCAGCAGACACCCACCGGCATCTGGCTGGCCGAGCGGGTCTGGGAACCAACGCTGGCGTGGCTCCTTCATGACGCGGGGATCCGCTACACCCTGCTCGACGAGACCCTGTTTGAGGTTGCAGGCGCCGAACCGACCATTCCGGCCGCCGTGGACCATCTCGGTTGCACCCTGCGGGTGCTGCCGATCAGCCGCCGGCTCCGGGAAATGCTCCCGGGGTCCGATGTCGACGAGATCCTTCAGCGGTTGCGCGAGGCCCATGACAGTGATCCCGACGCGCTGGTTGTGGCTGCCGACGACGGCGAGAAGTTCGGTGCCTGGGAGGGGACCCATGAACGGGTCTACCGCCACGGATGGCTGCGTGACCTGTTCGAGGCCGTGACGACGCAGGACTGGATCGAAGTGCTGCAGCCGACCGAAGCCGCGGACCTGCCAACGCAGCGAGTGGCGCTCGGCGCTGGCAGCTACTCGCAGATGAACAGCTGGCTGACCGCTGACCCTGAGAAGCGCGGCTGGCCCGCACCCTGGAAAGAGTTCCTGACCCGGTATCCCGAATCGAACGTGATGTACCGAAGGATGCTGGCGCTCACCGACACCAAACTCACGGCCGAAGCGGTCGAACACGTCCTGGCGGCCCAGACCAACGACGCCTACTGGCACGGCGCATATGGCGGCATCTATCTGCCGCATCTCCGGTCAGCCGTCAACGAGCGCCTGCTGGCGGCCCGGCGGGCCGTCGACTCCGGCCGCCGGACCAGGACCTGGTCGGACCTCACGGTCAAAGACTGGGATGCCGACGGCGAGGAGGAGATTCACGTCGAGTTGCCAGACCAGAGCTGGGTCCTCCATCGGGGCGGCGCGCTGCACTACTACGACGACAAACCAAGCGGCTGGTGCGTGGCGGATGTGGTAGCCCGGCACCAGGAGCGTTATCACTCGGACACCGAGCAGTTCGACGATCTGGAGCGACAATGGCTCATCGACCGCTCGACCGGCATGGACGCCAAACCTTCCGCCTTGTTCGAACCGCATGCTGGCCCAGCCCGATTCGAGCTGGAAACCGCGGAGTCCTCCCGCGGCTCCGTGCGAGTGCGGATGGCCGCCACCGGGGACTGGAAGCTGGTCAAGTCGCTTACCGCCCGTGACCGGCAGCTCGAGCTGACCTACGAGATCGAGGAAGCTCCGGCGGGACGGTTCGGCCCCGAGCTGCCCGTGGCGGTATGGGAAGGTGCCGCCCGTCTTCGAGTCGATGGCGGCGACTGGCTCGACCTCCAAGACTCCGGGGCAATCACCGGGCATCGATTCCGGTTCGAGCACACCGGACGCGGCACCCAGGTGGTGATCGACCTCCGTCTGCCCGGCGCCATGTTCTACGCTCCCCTGGTCACTGCGGTGCGCACCGAGCAGGGCTTCACCGACGTCTTTCAGGGTGTGATCCTGTGGCCCCATTTCCTGACCGGAGGCGCCGGCACCTACACGATGTCCATCTCGATCGTCGACGTCGCCCCGCCAGCCGAATGAGAATCCTGATGGCATCTGCGGAGCTGTCCCCGCTGGCCCGCACGGGCGGCCTCGGCGAAGCCGTCCGCGGTCTGGCGGGAGCACTGGCCCGGGGCGGGCACGACGTCACCGTGGCCATTCCCCGGTACCGGCATCTCCGAGCGCTCGGAAGCGGTCGGACCGTGGGCGACGTAGACCTGTTTGAGGATTCACTCGACGGCATCGAGGTGTGGCTGATCGACGAGCCTGCCGCCTTCGACCGTCCAGGCATCTACGGCCCGGAGCCGGGTACCGGATACGACGACCAATGGTTCCGGTTCGGGCTCTTTGCGCTCCGGGTGCGCCAGCTGGCCGGCGACTTCGATGTCGTCCATCTTCACGATTCCCATGCGGCCGCGGCCGCGCTCCGGTGTCCGGTTCCCTCGGTTCTGACGGTGCACAACGCCGCGTACTCGCTGCTCGGACCGCTCCCGGAGGTGGCAGCGCTGCTGGGGTTGGACGCCACAGACCTGGTCGCGGGAGGGCCAATCGAATGGTTCGGGCAAGCGAACTATCTGAAAGCCGGGATCGATCGGGCCCATCGGGTCACCACGGTCAGCCCGGGCTTCGCTCGTCAGCTGACGAGTGAGGCTGCTATCTCGGGCGGCCTCGACGCGGTCGTACGGGCACGGGGCGACGACGTGATCGGCATCATGAACGGAATCGACACCACCTCGTGGGATCCTCGCACCGATCCCGTGCTCCCCCGCCCGTTCAGCCGGGGGAGGCTGCGGGGCCGTCTCGACGCCAAAGGAGCCCTGATAGCCCAATCCGGCCTCGAACCCGAAGGGATGTTCTTCGGCAACGTCGGACGGATGGCCGAGCAGAAGGGCATCGGGCTGCTGGATCCCTACCTCGACGATCTGATCAACGACGGCATGCGGTTGATCCTCGTCGGTAACGGCGAGCTGGATGACCTGGTCGACTCGTGGGCGACCCGCCACCCCGCGGCCGTATGGCATACCCCCTATACCGAGGAACTGGCCCGCCTCACTTCCGCGGGCACTGACGCCTACCTCATGCCCTCGCGCTTTGAGCCGTGTGGCCTGGGCCAGCTGTATGCCATGCGGTACGGCTCGGTGCCGGTGGTGCGGCTGACCGGGGGTCTGGCTGATTCGGTGACCGATCTGGACGAGCAGCCGGACGTGGCGACCGGCTTCGGGTTCCGCTCCTTCACCCCCGAAAGCCTGACCAAGACGATCAGACGGGCCATGCGTACATTCCGCAAGAGCCGGGCCGAGTGGCGCAAACTACAGCGCAACGGCATGGCGGCGGATTTCTCGTGGGACCGAGCGGCCGCCCACTACGCCGATGTCTACGCATCGGTCGCCGCGTGATCCCTCCGTCACGGCCTGATCCAGATGCGTAGGCTGTATCAGGTTCCGCGGGCAGCCGTGAGAAGGGGGGTTTCCCAATGGTCATGTCTCGCCGCAGCTTCTTGACGACGTGCGGGCTGGCCGCCGTCGGATCCATGATTCCGGCTGGCGCCGCCGCCGCCCAGACCGGATCGGACGACGTCGCTCCGGTTCCGCCCGGCGCCCTCGGACCGCCCATCCCGGCCAAGGGATATCTGGTCGAAGAGATCGGAGCCGGGCTGTACTGGGTCACGGAAGGCGCCTATCAATCGATCTTCCAGGTGACCAAGAAGGGCGTGATCCTGGTCGACGCTCCGCCCACCCTGGAGGCTGCCATACCGGCCGCCATCGCCGAGGTCACGTCAAAGCCGGTGACCCACATCGTGCTGAGCCACTCCCACGGTGATCACATCGGTGTGGCCGGGCGACTGTTCGATCACGATGTCACGTTCGTGGGCCACGAGGAGACAGCCGCCATCCTGCGGCGGGCCAACGACCCGCTGCGACCGGTTCCCGACCGGACGTTCAAACGCCGCATGAAGCTCGGCCACGGCCCCCACAGGCTCGAATTGATCTATCCGGGACCCCAACACGAACCCGGCAATCTCATCGTGCTGGCGCGGCACGCCGAAACCCTGATGCTGGTTGATGTCATGTTCCCGGGCTGGATCCCATTCCTGGAACTGGCGCTGGCAGAGGACGTGCCCGGGTACATCGCCGTGCACGACTTCGTTCTCGGGCTTCCCTGGCAGACCTTTGTGGGCGGCCATCTCACCCGGCTCGGCACCCGGGAGGACATCGAGGCCGCACGCGAATACCTGCACGACGTCCAAGCTGCATCCGGTAACGCACTGGCAACCGTCGACTTCTTCGCGATCGCAGCCCGCACCGGGTTCGTGAACTTGTGGCACCTCTTCGATGAATATCTCAAAGAGCTGGCGCGGGTCGCTGCCGCCGACGTCGAGGCGAAATGGGTCGGGGTGCTGGGCGGGGCCGATATCTGGACCGAGAGCCATTGCGCCGTCATGACCGAAGCGCTGCGGATTGATTTCAACGCCGTGGCGGGGTGACCGCGCTCCGGAGCCAACACGACGTCACCAAGCGGTGCTACGGGGACCCGTTGCGCGTCAACAAATGTGATCAGCCAGGTTGGGTCCGGTGTGTCGGTGCGCCGAGGCACAGTGAGCCTCGCAGATGACGTCCTTCCGTCATCGAGCTCGGTTCTCGTAGGGAGCGCCCGGCTTACCCCATCATCAGGCAGATCGGACGCCGAGAGCGGGAAGATCCGCCAGTATGGTTCGATGACCGAGCGTCGACTGGCTGCCATTTTTGCCGCCGACGTAGCCGGCTTCACGGCGGCGATGGCGAGAAGCGAGGAAAGCACCCTCGCAGACCTGCAGGCGCTCCGACGGCGAGTCGATCCCATCATCGAAGGCCATGGCGGACGAATCGCCAACACTGCCGGCGATTCGGTGATCGCCGAGTTCGCCAGCGTTGCGGAGGCGGTTGACGCTGCTGTGGAGGTGCAGCGGGTCGCGCCGGGCGGGCCGCTGACACTGCGAATCGGTATCAACGTCGGCGACGTGATGGTCACCGAGGACGGCGACATGTTCGGCGACGGCGTCAACGTCGCCGCCCGCCTGGAGGCGCTTGCCGACCCGGGCGGGATCATGATCTCGGGTTCTGTGCGCGACAGCCTCCGAGGTCGGTCGCCGGTCCGATTCGAGGACCTGGGCGATCACCAGCTCAAACACATCGACGAGCCGGTGCGCATCCATCGGGCGATGCTCGAAGCCGGTACCTCGACGCAGCCGGCCGCCACCATCCGGCCTGCGAGCCATCCTGAGCTGTTGGAGCGCAGCGATGAACTGCGGATCTTGCGGGCTTCGTTCGAGCGAGCCGCCGCCGGTCAGGGCAATGTGGTCCTGGTCGGCGGCGAAGCAGGCATCGGCAAATCGAGCCTGGTACGGGCGATCGCCGATGAACTGTCGGGCGCCGTTCTCTGGGGTTGGTGCGACGACCTGATGACACCGCGCGCCTTCGGCCCCTTCTACGACATGGCGCCGGACCTCGGTCCGGGCTATCGGGCCGCGCTCATTGACGACCCGCGTCCGGAACGGATTCTTGCAGCTCTGCACGATGCGCTGGCAACCGGCCCGACCCGCCTGGTCGTGATCGAGGATCTGCATTGGGCTGACGACGCAACAATTGATGCGATCAAGTACCTGGCCCGGCGTATCGGTCAGCTGCCGGTCATGCTCGTGCTCACAGTGCGCGACACGGGTGCGGCCCGGGTTCGCTCCACCCTCGTGAACGCACCGGCCGGAGCGGTTACCCGGCTCCAACTCGCCCCGCTGTCAACGGCGGCCATCGCTGCGCTGGCCGGCGAGGCGGCAGCTGAACGGCTCCGCCGCCTCACGTCGGGAAACCCGTTCTTCCTGAGCGAAATCCTGGCGTCCGGCACCGACGAGGTCCCGGCTTCGGTCCAGGATGCGGTGCTGGCCCGAGTCGAACAGATGTCCACCGATGCACGCCAGGTCGCCGAGTTGGTGTCGGTCGCTCCCACCCGAATAGAAGCCGACGTCATGACTGAGCTGCACGGCGGGACTGCCGGGCTCTCGGAAGCCGAGGATGCTCGCCTCCTGCTGATCCTGGCCGAGGGCATCGGCTACCGCCACGAGCTCGCCCGCAGGGCGGTCGAGGCTGGCCTGGCGCCGGCCGAGCGGCGACGACTCAACCGGGCGGTTCTCGAAGCACTCGAGCGCCGGTCAGCAGATCCAGCCCGCCTCGTCCACCATGCCGCCGAAGCCGACCTTCCCGAGGCCATCGTTCGCCACGGCATGGCGGCTGCCAGGGCCGCCTCGGCTGCTAACGCCCACCGACAGGCGTTAGCCCACTGGTCCAGGGTGCTCGACCACGAAGACTCACTCGAGCAGCATGCACTGACCGAAGCATTGGAGGGTGGTTCGGTCGCCGCCTACTTCATGAATCACATGAACGAGGCGCTAGGGCTGCGGCAGCGCGTTCTCGAAATCCACCGCACGACCGATCCGCGAGCCGAGTCCCGCGACCATCGGTGGATCTCGCGCTTCCACTGGATGCTCGGCCATCCGACCGAAGCTGCAAGCGCGGCCGAGTCGGCAGCCGCAGCCGTCGAACACCTATCCCCCACGCCAGAGCTTGCCTTCGCCTACAGCACCCGTTCACAGCTGGCAATGCTGGCGCATCGCAACGAGGAGGCAATCACCTGGGGCGAGCACGCAATCGAGCTGGCCGAGTCGATCGGCGATGTCGAAACGAGGATCCACGCCATGATCAATGTCGCCACGGCGCTCGAACGGTCGGATCACGTCCGGGGCGAGGCGATGCTCGAAGAGGCACGACTTGCGGCGATCGCAGCCGGCCACCCCGAACACGCATGCCGCGCCTACACCAATCTGAATTGGGTGCGGGTGCTCCGGCGTCAATACGAGCGTGCGGAGCAGGGATTGCGAGAAGGGATCGCATACGCCGCAGAGCACGAGATAGAGACCTTCGTCACATACCTGAGCAGCACGCTCGCGTGGCTGTTGATGGAGGTCGGCCGCTGGGACGAGGCCGTAGAACTGGCCCACCGCTGCCTACAGGGCCCCGCCATCTCAAGCCCATCTCGGGTACCGGCCCTGGAGGCCCTGACCAGGATCACGCTTCGAAGGGGCAATCGTGCCCGGGCGGTCCAGTACGCCGCAGAGATCTGGGCACTGGCGGCCCCGAGCGGAGAGGTTCAGCGTATCGCCCCTGCGGCGGCAGTTCGTGCCGAGGTCGATTGGCTCAGCGGTGAGTCATCGGATGAAGCCACCACGACCGATGCCCTGAGAGCATTCGACTTGGCGGTCGAACGTGGGGAGCTGCGCTATGGCGGCGAGCTAGCCCGCTGGTTGCATCTCGCCGGCCACGACATGGGCGACGCGGCGGTCGATGAGCCGTACTTGAGTGAACTCAGAGGCCGATTCAGCGAGGCTGCGGAGCGATGGGACGATCTCGGCCTCCCATACGAGGCCGCTCTCGCTATGGCTCTCGGCGGCGACAGTGATGCCGCCGTCGCCCGATTGGGGGAACTGGGAGCAATCGGCGCGATCCAGAGGATGCGCCGGCTCGACCACGAACGCACAAACCAGGACTCACAGGCACCGGGGGCAGGGCGGCGGTCTGTGCAGCACAATTCAAGCCAGTCAGACCCAGACGCTCTTGATGGACAGGGTCTGGATGGCGGTCGCTGACCGGCAGCCAGGGATCGGGCGACAACGCTCCACTCGCTCAGGAGTTGGGGCGCCCTGACGGAATTGAGCCGCCTATCCGGCGCAGCCCGGGATTGCCGGGATCGCGCCAGTGATTGCACGCGAAGAGGCATCGTCCCTGCCTGTCTCGGTGTACGGCCGGCGGGCGTCCATACTGGCGCCGGTGCGGACATGGGACGTAGGGCGATTCTCGGTCGACGGGCTCGGCCGAACCGCGCAAACGATCGCGGGATCGGTGGCCCTGGTCGGCGCCGCCAGCCGCGCCCTGGCCGCCGCCGCCTGCCACCCCAGGTTGCTGCATCGGTTGGAGCGGGCGTGGGCGAGCGCCACGACCCGCTATCTGGGAATCGACCTGCGCATCACGGGCCGGGAGCAGATCGACCCGCGTCGCAACTACCTGGTGCTGGCCCTCCACGAGGGGTTCGCCGACGCGCTGGTGGTGCTGGCCCTCGGCCTCGACGTACGTTTTGTCGCGCGGGATGAGTTGTTCCAGTGGCCTGCTCTCGGTCGCTATCTGACTGCGTCCCGGCAGATACTGATCCCCCGGGCGCCATCTCGGGCCGCACTACGCCGTGTGTATGCCCAGCTCGATTCGACGGTGGCGAGCGGTGAGAGTGTGGTGGTGTTTCCCCAGGGTTCGGTGTTGGGCCTCGAGGTGGCGTTTGCGCGGGGCGCGTTGCGGCTGGCCCGGCGGGCAGGACTGCCGGTCCTTCCCGTTGTCATCACGGGAACCCACCGGGTGTGGGAGCACCCGTTCACGAACAAGCTCCGCTACGGGCGCCGGGTGACGGCCCACATCATGGCCCCGCGAGCGGCTCCGGGAACTAAACGGGAATGGCGGCTGCTCGAGGCGTCTATGAAGGATCTGGCGCTCCATCCCGGAATGGTGGCACCACGCCGCTACGCCCCGGAGCGCGACGGATATTGGGACGGGTACGACTTCGACATCGACCCACGGTTCCCAGAGGTGTACGACGCAGTGGCCGCCCACCGTGCCGGAACGGTTCAGACGCCCAGGTGACTGTGTTGGGCGTCTTCGTCGGCCTTGAGATCGTCAGGCGTGCCTTCCCAGACGATGTGGCCGTACTCAGACATGAGGTTGATCCGATCCCCCAATGACAGCGCCAGGCCCAGGTTCTGCTCGACCAACAAGATGGAGAGGCCTGGTCCCTTCAGGCTGGCCAGAGTGTCACGGATGACACCGAGCACGATCGGTGCCAGACCTTCGGACGGCTCGTCCATGAGGAGCAGCGTCGGGTTGGTCATCAGGGCACGCCCGATGGCGAGCATCTGCTGTTCCCCGCCCGACAGCGTCCGGGCAAAGCTCGACTTGCGTTCGGCTAGGCGAGGGAAGAACTCGAACACCCGATCCATGTCCCATTCCTGGCGGCTTTCCTCCAACGGGCGCCGTGCTACGACATCGAGATTCTCGACCACGGTCAAGCTGCCGAACACATGGCGCCCCTGCGGGACGTAGCCAATCCCCCGACGGGCGATCTCGTAAGAGTCCAGATTCGTGATGTCCTCCCCCCGCCAGCTGATCTTGCCCGCCCGCTGCTCCGGGGGATCGATTCCTGCGATCGTCCGGACGAGAGTTGTCTTACCCATGCCGTTGCGGCCGAGCAGACCGAGCACCTCGCCATCCTCGACCCGCAGGCTCGTACCATCGAGGATGTGTGCGGTGCCGTAATAGCTGTGAACGTCTTCAGCGATCAGCACTATTCGTACCTCAGATAGACGTCCTGGACCCGCTGATCAACGCGGATTTCATCGGGTTCGCCCTCGGCGATCATGTCGCCGTTGTCGAGTACCAGCACCCGGTCGACCAGGTCGAGCGCGATGTCCATGTCATGTTCGATCAGCACGATCGACAGGTCGCGCGGCAGGTCGTTGACCAGGGTTTTCATGATTTTGCGTTCGGCGGCCGACAAACCGGCCGCCGGCTCGTCGAGCAATAGCAGCCGCGGGTTGGAAGCTAGCGCCATCGCAATCTCCAACTGCCGTTGTTCGCCGTGGGAAAGTTGGGAAACCACGGTGTAGCGCTGATTGATGAGTCCCACCGCACCCAGCACCGACTCGATCGAATCGTTGAGTGCGCCAGACGTGCGAACGGGCCGCCAGAAAATGAACCGAGTTGGCGTGACCGCGTGAATGGCGATTACCACGTTTGCCTCGACCGTGAGCTGTTGAAACAGCTCGGTCACTTGGTACGTGCGACCGACGCCGCGCTGCGCCTTGCGATAAGGCGCAGCGCGGCTCATGTCGTCACCGAAGAGCTCTACCCGACCCTCGGTAGGGCGAACCTCACCAGAGATCGTGCGGAACAGGGTCGTCTTCCCGGCTCCGTTGGGCCCGATCACCGCCCACCGTTCTCCCGCCTCTACTTGGAGGGACACCTTGTTGACAGCGGTGACACCGCCGAACCGGACGGTCACGTCCTGAACGTTCAATACGGTGCTCAGACTACTGCTCCTGTGCTCATCGGCCTCGTCTCGATGGTTTTATCCGCCCACACCGTTGCCCTGGAACTCCTTGGTGTATGCCGGTTGTTGCAGATAGGTCGCTTGGTCGAACGGGAAGAATTGATCGACCCCTTCGTAGGTGAATATCGGCACGTTCCACAACTTGCCGTCATCGCGTTCCACGACCTCGCGTACGTACACGTTCAGAATGGGCGAGCCGAACTCGTCGAGGGTTTGCGGACCGAACGGCGTGCTGATCTCCATCCCACCGGTCATCGTGTCGAGCCACAACTGGGGCTCGAACTGGCCGCCGGTTTCTCGCAGCGTGGCCACGATCCATTGCATGGCGGCAAAGTTGGCTGCTGCGTAGTACGACGCGATCTTGCCGGTCGCGGCCTCGAACTCCTCGACGAACTGTTGCGTCTCAGGGATGTCGGCACCCTCGGCCCAGTGGCCGTGGGAGATCGTGCCGATCGCAACCTCGCGATCCATGGCCCGCAGCACCGACTGGTCCGTCGTCACGGCCCCGGCCAGGAGGGGCACGCTCTGCTTCAGCCCGAAGTCCGAGTACGCCGTCATGAACGGGATCGCCGACCCACCGACCGACAGTGCCATGACTGCGTCGACATCGAGACCAGCGAGCTGAGTCGAGTACGTGCCGAAGTCCTGCGTCGGCGGCGGGAACCAGATCTGGTTGACGATCTCCCCGCCGGAGGCCGTGAACGCATCGGCGAATCCGCCGCAGTGCTCGTACCCGAACGTGTAGTCGGCGCAGGCGGTGGCTATGCGCTGGTACCCGGCTTCCTCAGCTGCCCATTTGCCGAACGCGTGCGACGTTTGACTGCATGCCCAACCACCGGGCCGGGCATAGCCCTGCAAGGGCGCCCGTTGCGTGAAGTCGTCGTTGCACGAATACGGGGACAGCAGGAGCACATCGGTGCGATCCCCCAGAGCGTCACCCACGGCCCCGCCGGTGCTGGCCAGGATGCCGGGGATGATGATGTCCACATTGTCGACGTCCACCAGCTTGGTGGCCGACGTCAAGGCCACGGCCGGGTCAGAGCCGGTGTCTTCGAGGATGTACTCGACGGTGATTCCGTCGACCTCGATCTCCGTTCCGCCGTTGGCACCGTTCTGATCGAAGAACAGCTGCAATCCCTGTGCCGAGTCCTCGCCCGGCCCGGCAACAAATCCGGTGAGCGGGAGCAGCACGCCGACCTTCAACCGATCGATCGTGTCACCCGTCGGAGCCGCTGCTGCTTCGGTTGTCTCTGTGGTGTCTCCCGCAGCTGTCGTAGTCGTTTCCTCGGCCGCTGCCGCCGTCGTTGTTGCCTCCTCGGCAGCGTCGGTTGCACCCGTATCGTCATCTCCGCTGCCGCAGGCCGCAGCCACGATTGCAAACACCGCAGCCAGAACGAGCCACATTCGTAGTCTTTGTCTCATCTTGCGTTTCCTCCTACTCGTCCGCTCGGCTCCCACGATGGGAGCCAGCCGAACCCTTGTCAGGCCTGTTCGGTCAGAACCGTCTCGCGCCGATCGGGAGCTTCAGCAGTGACTACAGAACCCCGACCATTCGGGTCGACCACCCGGTACCACCAGCTGGCCAGCGCCCCCACCAGACCTTCGCGCGCAAATAGCACCACAAAGATGAATATGAGACCCATGAGTGTTGGCCATCGCTCCAGCTGCAGGCTCACCCAGTTACGCAGGAAAACGATCACAAACGCGCCGATCACAGGCCCTATGAGTGTCCCAATCCCTCCGAGAATGGCCATCAGCACCGGGATCGCCGATGCACCGAGAATGACGTCCGAGGGGCTCACAAACTCGTTCAAATAGACCAGGAGAATGCCGGCAACGGTGGCGAAAAAGCCGGATACGAGAAACATGTAGAACTTCAAGAAGGCCGAGTTGTGCCCGAGCATGCGCACGCGGGTCTCGGACTCGCGCATGCCCTTGAGGGCGTAGCCGAAGGGGGACCGTACGATCACGAAAAGCAAGGCCGAACACACGAGCAGCACGATGAAGGCTGCCCAGTAGAAGGCGAAGGCCGAGTCGATCAGCGGGGGACGCCGGATCCCAAGCAGGCCGTTCTCGGCCCCGGTGACGTTCACGAGCAGCGATGCCAGACCCCAGATGATCATGCCCTGGGCGATGGTGATCATGATGAAATACACGCCGGTGCTGCGCATCGCCATCAAGCCGAAGACGGCGGCCATGGCCATACCGACGATGAGGCCGACAAGGATCTGCAGTGCGATGCCGCCGTCGGTCTTGGACGCCACGTAGCCGACGCCATACATGGCCGATCCGAGCACTCCTGCGTGACCCAACGTGACGAGCCCGGCGTAACCCGCCATGAGATCGATGCTCATGGCGAACAAAGCGGAGACCATCGCCAGGGTGATCAGCCGCGTGAGGAACACGTCGAGGAAGAACGGAAGTATGGCGCCGACGATGAGCGCACTCGCGAGGAGCGCCAGCTGGACCTTGCGGGTGAGGGTCAACGACGAGAACCGGCCCATCAGACTTTCCCCAACAGGCCCGATGGGCGGACCATGAGGATGATTGCCATGGGCGCGAACAACGTGAAGAACGACAATTCTGGCACGAGAGCCTTGGCGAACGAATCGATCAGCCCGACCACGGCGGCGCCCAACGCGGCTCCCTCCAGGCTGCCGAGCCCACCGATGATCACCACAACCAGCGCGAAGAGCAGGATCTCGAAGTCCTGACCGGGCAGCAGCGCCAGGAACCCGGCGCCGATGACACCCGACATGCCGGCGACAAAGGCGCCGAACATGAACGCGGCCGTGAAAACGGCTTTGATGTTGATACCAAGCGCCGCAATCGTCTCCCGATCGTCGACGCCGGCACGAACAATGGCACCAATCTTGGTTCGCCGGTCGATGTAAAAGAGCGTCCCGCCCAGCAGGATGGCAAACCCGAGCACGAACAGCCGGTACTTGGGATAGAAAAAGTCACCGACATTGATGGCGCCTTTCAGAACGCCAGGGAGCGGAATCGTGCGCGGATCGCCTCCCCACAGCCAGAGCGAGACGTCACCGATCACGAACGTCAAACCGATCGTCAGCAGCACTTCCGGTTTTTCCATGCCCCGGATGGGCCGGAGCAGGACCCTCTCTGCGAAAAGCCCCAGCACGAGAATCAGCAGCCCGCCTGCGACCAAGCCAAGCCAGAAGTTGCCGGTCATGAGCGCGATCGTGATCCCGAAATACCCGCCCATGAGGTAGAAGCCGCCATGCGCCAGGTTGGCGATCCGCATCAGGCCGAAGATCATCGTGAACCCGGCGGCCAGAAAGAACAGGATGGCTCCGAAGCTGAGGCCGTTGAGGATCTGGGTCCAAAATGAGCGCCAGCTCATCTGGGTCAAGATCCAACCCACGAGAATGGCGAGTGCGACCACAGTGATCACCGTCACCCGCAGCCGCTGAGAACTAGCCGCCGCCGAAGTGCCCGTCGCAGCTTCGGTCGTTACGACTTCAGCCATGCACGTCCTTCCTCTTGATCATGCACCATATACGACCTGGCCGGGGTACCGCATGTAAAACGCGCAAAGGTTTGCAATCGAATGCAGACACGGCGGTCGTCGGCGCGGTCAGGCAATGACCCTTGCGACTCAGCCCCCGGTCCGGCAAGAGCGCCCGCCCCATCAGTCCAGCTGCTGCAGAGCGATGCGCACATCCTGAGGTTTCCACCACTTGTCGATCCCCAAGTCGTCGGCCACGACCCCGGCCGCGTTGTAGCCGGGCTGGCCATGGAAGCTCCCTCCGGGGTGCTGCGAAGCTCCACACAAGTACAAGCCTTCGATCGGGGTGTGGTACCCGGGCATTGCCGCCGTCGGACGATCGATTCCCCAGTTTGTGGGGTGATAGCTTCCGTGGTGGCGGTCACCGTGCCGCATCGACGACACGCGGCGCTCGGTTGCGTCGGGCGAGTGAGTGGTGACGGCCATCGTTTCGGCCTCGATGTTCGGCGCGTACCGGGCGTAGGTGACAACGATGGCCTCCGCCCGCTCCCGCACCGCGGTTTCATCCCAGCTGCCCCGGGTCGGCGGGCCCGGTACGAAATGCCAGCCGAAGGTCGTGTGACGGTGGGGAGGGGCCTGCGACGCATCATGCACGGTGGGGACGGAGACGTGGATGGCCCCGTGATCAGTGTTCTCGGCAGCGCGAATGGCGTGCATGTGATCGACGATGTCCTCGGACGACTCGTACCCCAGCGCCAGGTTGAGCGAGCGGGGGACATCGGGGTTGTAGGCCTCTGACGTGAACCGGGGCCGATCGGCCAGCGCCCAGTGCACCCCGAACAGCGCCTCTTCGAGCCACCGGTACTCCGCCAGTTCTTCCCGCAATTCGCTGTCGAGGTGCTGCCCGCCGGCGAGTTCCAGCAGGGTGATTGGCGCCGGCACCCCGCTCACGACGTACTGCGCGTCGATCACGCGGCCATCCTCCAGCGTGACTCCGGTGGCGCGACCGGCCGAGACATTGATCGTTGCAACGGGAGCGTCGGTGATGATCGTCCCCCCGGCACCCAGCACGGCCGCGGCGATAGCTTTGGCGACCTCATAGGTGCCGCCCTCGACCATCCGCCCGCCCTGCGAGTTGGCCAGAGCCAGGGCGACGATAGATCCGATGCCGGTGACGTCCAGGTTGGGCACGTAACCCCGAACGGCAACGTTGAAGAGGATCAGGCTCCGCAGCGGCTCGGACTCGAAGGCATTGCGCACGATGTCAAGCGGTGTTTCGGCATCCATCGCCACGTAGCGCCGGCCCAGACGGCTGCCACCGAGCAGGTCGGCCAGTTCCTCCGCCGGGAGGGGCGGGCTGAACCTGAGCGGAGTGTCGATCAACCTGGTTAGTTCCGTGTACTCCTCGTAGAGTTTGCGGTACGCCTCCGCGTCCTGCGGAGAAAGGCGCGAGATCTCGGCTGCGCTGCGATCCACATCCGCATAGGTCACCAGCGCGCGTTCGCCACCGTCGAAAGGAATGGCGTTCTGCGCCGCCGGGTAGATCGATCTGACGCCGTAGCGATCCAGGTCGAGGTCGGTCCACACGGCGTACTCGGGGGTCCAACGCACGAAGTAAGCGTGGAGATTGTGCCGGAAGAAAGGGAGGGTCACTTCGTCGGTGGTCGTACCACCGCCGAGTTGGGGGGCGGCTTCCACCACAACCACTCGCTGGCCAGCTTTTGCCAGATAGGCGGCGCACACCAGGGCGTTGTGGCCGGCTCCGACAAACACGCCATCGATGTTGCTCGGCAGGGTCACATCTCTGGTCTCGATCACGTCATCCTCCAATCCAACGCCCCGCGTCCGATCAGCGTGCGGGAGCGGAGCATCTCGTGGATCTCGAGCACTTCGGCCGGCCCCCGCACCGTCCCAATCACGGGCTCGACGGCTCCGGATGCCACCAGCTCGGCCGCCTCCGCCACCTGGCGTCGGTGACTGTATCGGGAGCCGAGCAGCGACAGCTCGCGGAATACCAGCTCCCGTGATTCCACGTCGAAGCCTCGGTCGCGGAACGTCGTCAGCGCCACCAGCCGGCCTCCCATGTCGAGACCATCGATCGACCATCGGGCGGTAGCGGCCGTTCCGAGGAGATCGACGACCACCGTGGGTGGCCCTGCCGTGAAAACTCTGGCCGGATCTACGGCCGCCAGGTCGTCGGACCTGACGGGGATCGCTCCGAGACGCTCGATCTGCGCGAGCTTCTCATCCACCACATCGAGTCCGGCCACCACCGCGCCGAGATGCTGGGCCACCTGGATCATGTGGATGCCGACGCCGCCCCCCGCTCCGAACACGATCACGCGATCTCCGGCATGGATGCCGGCCCGGGCGGCCACATGAACCGGTGTGGCCACCGCGTCCGGAACGACCGTGGCGGAAACCGGGTCGAGTTCCTCCGGCAGCGGGATGGCGTTGCGTGCGGGCAGGGTGACGAGAGGCGCATATCCCCCGTCGCGATGGACACCGACCCAGCCGGCGAGGTTCGAGCAATGGGGTTCGCGTCCGTCGAGGCAAGCTGGACAGTCTCCGCACACAAGGTAGAAATATGCCGCAACTCGCCGGCCGATCAGCCCCGACGCAGGGCCGGGCGCAGCGGCGCTCACTCGCCCGATCAGCTCGTGCCCCGGTATCCGCGGCAGGAGAGCGAGATCGTTGGCCAGGTCGCCGTTGATGCAGTTGAGGACCGTCAGCCCCACCGAGCAGGCTTCGACGTCAATCAAAACCTCGCCGGCGGCGGGGTCGGGATCCGCCAGCTCCTCCCACACCGGATCGGCGCCCCACTCATGAACCCGGTATCCGTGCACCGCAACCTCCTTCGGACGTGGATCCTATTCGGCCGCCGGCACGGCTACAGATGCGGGCACCGGCGACGGCCACAGCTACACCCGCAGCCGGGTCAGCTGTCGTCGACCGCGATGAAGTCGATCTCGATCCGCCAATCGGGATTGGCCAGACCCGAGATGTACATCAACGTCGAAGTGGGCCGATGATCGCCCAGCATCTCGTCCCGCACGACCATGGCCCCCTCCCGGTCGGCGCGGTCGATCAGGAGCATGTTGAGCTGGACGATGTTGTCGACGCCCATGCCGGCACCGGCCAGCACCCTCTTGACGTTCTCCCAAGTCAGTCGGGCCTGTTCTTCGATACCGTCCCCGGTGCGACCGTCCGAGTCGACCCCCGTCTGACCCGCGCCGAACAGGAGCCTCGCCGGGGTTTGAACCTCGATGCCATGCACATAGCTGGCGAACGGTCCCGCCACCCCGTCTGGATTGAATGGCCGCATTGACACGCCTCCATCATTTTTCGCCGGTTTCACCGGCGATTCGCTCTTCCCACACCGTGCTCCGGTGCGGTCGTATATTCTGCACGATCGAGCGGGAGGCGGCGTGAGCGGCGAGACCAACGGAATTCGACGAGTAGGGGTGGTCGGACTCGGAATAATGGGATCGGCCATGTCCCGCCACCTCATCGCAGCCGGCTACGACGTCCACGGCTACGACGTCGTCGATGACAAAGTGGCCGCCTTCACCGAGATGGGCGGCACCCCGCACACCTCAGGCGCCGACGTGGCCGCCGCCAGCGAGCTTGTCCTGTTGTCCCTGCCGACGGTGGAGAGCCTGGCCGAAGCGACCGACGACGTGGCATCGGGCGCGCCCGAAGGCCTGATCGTGGCCGAGATGGGAGTGTTCCCCATCGAATCGAAGGAGAAGTCGTTCCGGCGGTTCGCCGAGGGCGGGGTCGAGTTGATGGACGTGCCGGTCAGCGGCACCGGACTCCAGGCGGCCGACGCCACCCTGGTGGTCATGGCGTCGGGGACCGAAGCCGCCTACGACCGCACCAAGTCGGTGTTCGACACGCTCGGGCGCGCCACGTACTACTTGGGGCCCTTCCCGAATGGTTCGATCATGAAGTTCATCGCCAACCTGCTCGTCGCGGTGCACAACTTGTCGAGCGCTGAGGCGCACGCGTTGGGCATCGCGGCCGGGATGGATCCCGACACCGTGCAGCAGGTGATCGCCGACGGGGTCGGGTCCTCGCGGATCTTCGAGATTCGCGGCCCAATGATGGCGGCCGACAGCTACGACCCCCCGTCCGCCCGGCTCGACACCATCCTCAAGGACGCCCAGATCATCCAGTCCTACGCACGTTCCGTCGGTGCACCCACCCCGCTGCTCGATGCGGCCGTCCCGATCTACGAAGCGTCCAAAACGGCCGGCCTGGGGGGCCTCGACGCCGCCGCGCTGCTCCGATACCTGGAACAGGACTCGGGAATCGAACGGGGATGACCGCCAGGAGCGCTGAATGACGCCGATCGGCACGTCGCCCCACCGAGTGGAGGATCCGCGCCTGATCACTGGCGGGGGTCGCTATACCGATGACATCCGGCTACCCGGAGTCCTGCACGCAGCTTTCGTCCGCAGCCCCGAGCCTCGGGCGGCGATCCGCCACATCGATCTCGACGACGCCCGTCGCGCCCCCGGAGTTGTTGGTGTGTTCACAGCCGCCGACCTCGGCCTCGGCCGGCCGATGCCCAACCTCTATCCAGCGCCAACCATCGCCGACAGCCGTCAGGCCAGCCCGCTCGCAACCGATGCCGTGGCCTATGTCGGCGAGCCCGTTGTCGTGGTGGTAGCGGAGAGCCGGTATCAGGCGGCGGATGCGGCCGAACTGGTGTATGTCGAATACGAGCCGCGCCCGCCGGTGTTGGACCACCAACGAGCCCTCGACGACGGCTCGCCGCTGGCGCACGACGGCATCGCCTCCAACCTGATCGCCGAGCTGACGGCGGCCTACGGAGACATCCCGGCTGCCTACGCCGCGGCCGAAGAGATCATCCCGGTCGAGTTGCATCAGCATCGTGGGGCCTGCGCCTCCATCGAGCCCCGTGGAGTTGCGGCCAGCCCGGATCCCAACTTCGGGACGCTCACGGTTTGGTCTTCCACCCAGTCTCCCTACCCGTTGCGCACCCAGCTGTCGGGTTACTTGGACATCCCGCTCGAGCAACTCCGGGTGATCGCCCCCGATGTCGGAGGGGGGTTCGGCCCCAAGGCCGCCGTCTACGCCGAGGAATACGTGGTCACTGGTCTGGCCCGCCACCTGCAGCGCCCGGTCAAATGGATCGAGACCCGCCGGGAGCATTTGACCACCACACTCCAGCAGCGTGACCAGACCCACCGGCTGGAGGTGGCAGTGCGCGCCGACGGCACGCTGCTCGGACTACGAGGCCACCTGCTGCACGACAACGGCGCATACGTGCCGTACGGGCTGATTCTGCCCGGTACCGGTCTTCAGTTGATGCCCGGTCCCTACGTGCTGCCGGCGCTCGATCTCACGCTCCAGGTGGTCTACACCAACAAGCCGCCCACCAATCCCATCAGAGGGGCCGGCCGCCCTTACGCGACCTACGCACATGAGCGGATGATGGACGCCATCGCCCGGCGTCTGGGGCTCTCCCCCGTCGAGGTCCGGCGGCGCAACCTGATCCCCGCCGACGCATTCCCCTACGAGGTGCCCCTGCCGGGGCGGGGTGGGGGTTTCGTCACGTACGACAGCGGTAATTATCAGCAGGCGCTCGACCTGGCGCTGGAGCGGGCCGATATGGACGGATTCCAGGCGCGCAAGTCCAACGCGACGATCGGCGGACGGCACCGCGGGATCGGGGTGGCCCTCTACGTAGAGGACACGGGGCTGGGACCGTTCGAAGGCGCAAAGATGGAGGTGCTCCCCAGCGGCAAGGTGATGATCGACACCGGCGCTGCTTCCCAGGGACAGGGCCACGCCACCGTGTTCGCCCAGATTGCCAGCGACGTGCTGGGCATCGACATCGGCGACGTCACGGTGCGGGCGGCCGACTCAGACCGCTACGGCTACGGCATCTCCACCGCAGCGTCCCGTACGGCTGTGACCGCTGGTTCATCTGTGTACCTCGCCGCCGAAGGGGTCGCCCAACTCGCACGCATACTGGCGGCGGACCGGCTGGAGGCGGCGGCGGAAGACTTGATCTTGCAGGAAGGGCGGGTCCAGGTCGCCGGACAGCCAGACGCATCGGTGAGCCTGGCCGAGCTGGCCGCATCGGTACAGGGAACCGCGGCGGTCCCGCTGCATGAAGTGATCGGCCCCGGGCTGACTGCTTCCGCCGCGTACCGGCTCCAGCGCCCCACCTACGCGTTCGGGTGCCACATCGCCGAGGTCGAAGTCGACGTCGAGACCGGACTGATCGTCGTCCAGAACTACACAGTGGTCCATGACTGCGGAACCGTGTTGAATCCAATGATCGTCGATGGCCAGATTGATGGCGCCGTGGCCCATGGTCTGGGCAATGCTCTCTGCGAGCGGGTGGTCTTCAGCGACGACGGTCAGCCTCTCACCACCACCTTCATGGACTACCGGATCGTCTCGGCTGGTGAAATGCCACCGCTCAACAAGATTCACACCGAGACTCCCGCTCCCGACAACCCGCTGGGCGCCAAGGGCGCCGGCGAGGGAGGCACACTGCCCGTGACAGCCGCGATCTGCGCCGCAGTTGAGAACGCGCTCTCCGACTTCGGCGTGGTGGCCGACCGCTACCCGCTGACGCCGGAAGCGGTCCGGGATTTGATCGCGGCCGGCGATCCGGACGCCACAAGGACACAACACGACTGAGGAGCAGCATGAACGTTGGATTCATCGGCCTGGGACGGATGGGAACCCCGATGGCGGCCAACCTGGTCGAAGCCGGCTTCACCACCGGCGTCTGGAACCGCACAAGTTCGAAATCCGAGGCGTTCGCTGCCGACCACGGAGCCACGGTCTACCCGAGCGCCCGTGACCTAGCCGCCGCGTGCGACGTGATCGTCACCATGGTGGCGGATGGCACGGCGCTCCGGGCCATTTACGCCGGTGACGACGGAGTACTCGCCGGACTGCAAGACCATGCAGCTGCGGTGGATATGAGCACCGTGGGTCCGGCCACCATCGCCCGGCTGGCGCCCCAGGTCGAGGAACGGGGCGCGCAACTGGTAGATGCACCGGTGTCGGGCAGCACCGCGGCCGCCGCCGGCAGGAAGCTGATGATCATGGCCGGTGGCGATCCCGCTACCGTCGAGCGGGTCACCCCGGTGCTCTCGGCTATGGGATCGCCCGTGATCAACGTAGGCCGATCTGGCGCCGGTGCGACCATGAAGCTCGCCATCAACTCGATGATCTACGCCATCAACGAAGCCGTATCCGAAGCCATGGTTTTGGCCGAGAACGCCGGAATCGAGCGGTCGGTGGCACTCGATGCCTTCGCGGCAAGCGCCGCCAACTCCCCCATGCTCACCTACCGGCGTGCGGTGTACGAGTCGCCCGGTTCGATCCCCGTCACGTTCACCGTCGACCTAGCGATCAAGGACCTCGAGTTGATCCTGGGGCTGGCGGACGAAACCGGAACCCCGATGCCGGGGGCTGCCACCAACATGGAAGTGATGGAGGCCACGTCAGCGGCCGGAATGGGCGAGGACGACATGGGGATGACCGCGCAGTATCTCCGGGATTCCCATAAAGACTGAATCGTCTACCGTGCAACCAACCCGAGGAGGTCGTAGTGCTACCGGAGAAGCTCGAGAAGATGATCGACAACGGAACCATCGGAATGATGGCGACCGTGCTGCCCAGCGGACTCATCCAGAATCAACCGGTCTGGATCGATCAGGAGGATGGACACCTGGTCGTGAACACCGAGATCGAGCGCCGGAAGTTCAAGAACCTCCAAGAGAACCCCAACGTGACTGTGACGGTGGTCGATCCGGACAACCATTGGAGCTGGGTCGAGGTGAGGGGAAAGATGGTCGACGCCGTCCATGGCCAGGAAGCACGGGACCATATCGACAAGCTGGCGCAGCGCTACCTAGGCGTCGAGGACTACCCGAACCCGATCCGCTCGCCTCGAGTGATCGTGAAGATCGAACCCCGTCAGGTATTCGAGTTCCCACCGGCCTGAGCCGCTCCGCACCTCTGCATCACCGGATGTTCAGCTTCACGGATCGCCCGCGGGTGATCCCGGATAGATGTGTTTGATCGACGGACCCCGGAAGCTCACGAACACCACGCAACCCTCGGGATATTCGAACGGTCCGTGGGGGTTGGGCCCTGACGCCCATACATAATCGCCGGGCCGCATCGGCTCGCCGTTGGCGATCTGCACGCCCTCCAGCACGATGATCGAATGACTGGCGTCGTGGGTGTGGACGGGTTCGACATAGCCCGGTGGGAACTTCACCAACATATCGGTGTGCTCGGTCTCGAGGTCCTGATACAGCACTTTGACCTGGACGCCGTGGCCGAGCGCCAGGATGTTGACGTCGTCCTGCCATTCCAGTTCCCAGCGGTGGGCGGTGTGCCACGATTCACCCATTTCCGAGCCCCTTGTTCATAGCGTCAAAGCCGCGTCGAGGCCTGTCGGGTCGTCGGTGCCGATGCGGAATCGCCGCCCATTCCCCAGCATCAACTCGACTGCGTCCAATCCCCACACGTTCCACAACATGCCGCGGGGAATCCACCGAACGCCCCATCCGTAGATCCACCGGTTCCGGACCGGCTGGTGAGCAAGTATGTCGTGGCGCTGGATCACCCGTCTCGGCCAGCCCCAGGTGAACCGCACGACGACCTCATCACGAGTCACGGTCGTTGTGAGACGGGCGAAGGCTGCGACCAGCAGCGTGATGATCGCGGTGAACAGGACGAGTGCCAGCGTCCCGAGAGCGTCGATCGGCTCACCCAATGCGACTGGGATGCCGGCCACGGCCAGGATGAAGGCCCCTACCGCCACCCAATAGAAGCTGCGTTGGCTGTGTTCGTAGATGACTGCCCCGGTCACGTCGTCACAGTATCCGCCGTCGGGCCCAACTCCGACACCGGCGGCTCACTCGTCGTCGTCTGGTTCGTGGCCGATCATTCGCCGCACCCGGACGATGTCGCCGGTCCAACCGCACGCCCGGCACCACGTGTGGTATACCCGCCGGTCGGACTCCCAATATTCGATGGAGATTCCCCCGGTACCCGTGACAGCCGCCCCACAGTCGGGGCAAAATCGGGGCAGGTCGTGTAGGTGTTGCAGGCGGTCCGGGTCCCACCAATGGGCCCCGCCGGTGCGGCTGCCCGGCTGGGGCTCGGGGACCTCGACATGGTTGTCGACCTCGCGGTACGTCACGGCTGTTGGGTGGGTGCCTCGCCCCGCGCCGCAGCCGCTTCGATGTGGATCTTACGGAGAGTGTCGAGCGACGGCGAGTAGCGGGTCGAGCCCATGTCGAGCCAGGCGAGGGCGAAGTCGACACCGGCCCCGAACTTGTCCTTCTCGCATGGCAGCTCGATCCGGTCGTGCGGCTCTCGAGTGAATCCGACCGTCGGGTCCTTGCCTTCCTCCACCAGCGACAGCTGCTCCTTGAACATACGTCGCAGCATGATCACGCCGATGTCCGACTTGCCGATGTGTTCGGCGCTGCGGTCTGCGATGTCGCCCTGGCTCACCCAGGCCATGATGTCCTGACCTTCGATGTAATCCACGATGTGGTTGCCCGCCTCGTCCAGCCACTCGTATTCGTAGATCTCGGGGTAGATCTGGTCGGGATAGGACTGCAAGCCCTCCGGGTGATGGTTGGAATAGAAGATCGCCCAGGTATGAGTGTCGTCAATGGGCACCCGGATCTGCATCTGGTCGATGCCGGCGCCGCCGACTCGCATCGAGAACGGGAAGACGAGCGGATGGCCTATCTTCCAGTCGTCGTCCTCCTCAGAATGTCCCTCGAGAACCCGGCGCTTCAAGATTCCCCATTCCATGGGGTCGAAGCCCACCTTCACGTGCTTCTTCTGAAATGACTTGGGCGCAACGAACCCTTGCTGACTGCCCAGGAACTCGAAGTACCGACCGTGGAGAAACTCGACGTGGTGAGGGTCGACTGAATTCTCCATGATCTGCAACCAGTTGCACGGCAGCACGGAGTGACCTGCATCCTTGAACCCGGAATCCACGAAAACGTCGAACCTGGGAAGTTCGGGTGCCGGATCGGGCCCGGTATAGACCCACACCATCCCGCCCAGCTCACGAGCGTGGCCCGCAAAGGCTTGGATGTTGTTCTTGAACGTCGACTTCTCCGGCTCCGCAGGCTGATCAACGCAGGCTCCGTCGAGGTCGAAACACCATCCGTGGTACCCGCAGCGCAGGCCTTCTTCTTCCACCACGCCGTAGACCAGAGATGCGTGTCGATGCGGGCATTTCTCCTGCACGATGCCGTACCCACCCTGCGGGGTCTTCCACAGTGCAAAATCCTCCCCCAGCAGCCGCACCTTCTTGATCGGCCATTCATCCAGGTCCTTGGTGAACGCAATCGGATACCAGTAGCGGCGCAGCAGGTTCCCCATCGGAGTTCCCGGGCCAACCCGGGTGAGGATCTCATTCTGTTCCTTGGACAACATCTCGGTCTCCAGTCTCGAGTCCGGTGTCCCCCGGGGCGGCTGACGCCACCCCACGACCCAACGGACTCGCGTTCCTAGTCGAGGACGGTCACGGTGCCGGCGTTGCCGTCTACTCGCACCCGCATGCCGGTCTTGACGTTCTTGGTCCCGAAAGCGGTGCCGGTCACCGCCGGCAAGCCGTACTCGCGACAAACGATCGCAGCATGCGACATCATCCCGCCGATGTCGGTCACGGCGCCGTTGATCTTGCCGAACACCGGTGCCCAACTCGGAGCGGTGATCGGCGCGATCAGAATCTCGCCCTCTTCCAGCTGACCGATCTGATCGGCGTCCATGATCACGCGAGCCACGCCCTCAGCCGTTCCGGGCGAGGCGGCGAACCCTTGAAGATCCCCGCCTTCCACCGATTCGGCTCCCAGCCACATGTTGATGGAGTCGGAAGTAATTCCCCACAACATGATCGTGAATGGCTCGGTGACGACCTCCGGCGGTGCTCCGAGCGCCGGCGGCGGGGTCCAGCCGCGCAGCGCCTCGAGTATGTCCTTGCGGTTCGCAACTTCCCGCTTCCAATAGAGGGGTCCCCGCGGACGGGTGCCGACTGCCCATGCCGAGTACATGTCCCACAACGCCTCGTTGACCTCATCCCGCTTCATGTAGAACACATCGTTGCGATCATCGATGAATCTCTCTTTTACGAACACGTCGCCCAAGTCCTTCATCTTCCGGTAGAAGACCGAGTGGCTCCAATGCTCAACGTAGAAGTTGTGATTCTCGACGTAAGGGAAGACCACCCGGGCCAGGCCCAGTTTGGCTTGGAAGGCCTCCCGGTCCTCGTCGGTGGCGAGCAGCGCCTCGTACTCAGAGACGATTCGATCCCGCTCGGCCGTGATCTCATCACTCGGCCGAGCGATGTCCACCCCGTTTTCGAGTTCCTGGACGTAATTCTGGATGAAGCTGATCGGAATCTCCGGATGCTCGATCCACACCTTGTGGTGGTGATAGAAGCCGGTGCTGTTCGAGAAGTTGAACCACGGGTCCTTCACCGCGTCCCAGTGATCCATGAACGGCGTGTCGGCCAATGCGGACATCGGATCATCGGAGTTGAGTGCATCCTGAAGACCATTCTCGACGACCACACGTGCGAGCGTTTTCAGCTCTTCGTCGGGCCGGAACAGATCGACGTCGACGCCTGCGACCATCTTCGCGATCGCCAGATCCGGGATATTGGGAAAAGCCTCCTTGCAGAAGCCGAAGAAGTCGAGATAGGCGGCGTATCCCAAGTTGAGGAACTCGAAGTGGTGCTGCCACAACCGCAGTCCGAGATTGAGCAGGTTGCGGTAGCTCTCCTGGATGGTCAGCCCCGACCCCGCTCCGTGGCCCTCGGTTATGACTTCCATCTCTTCTTTGTCGGGCAGCGGCTCAAACGTGATCGCCTCAGCTTCGGCGACCAGCGCCTTGATCTTGACCAGCCACTTGTCGTAGAGATCGTCCCAGTTCATGAAATAGAAGCCGGCGCGTTCCATGAACTGCGGAACCCGCGCCTCGATCTCTGCCGGGTCGAGCACGGGCACCGGCGACAGGTAGGCATACCCGTTCAGCACTCGGTAGTCGACGCCCATGGCGGGAGGGATCAAGTAGTGGCGGGTGTTGTACTGGCTGAGCGACGCCAGGGCGTACTCGAGCCAGGTGGCGTCCCACGGCGTGAGCGGATCGGGCCAGTGGACGCTGTCATAGAACCAAAATGTCGCGTCCTCGTCGTCGCGGCGGTCCTGGGAGAACGGCAGCGAGTATGTGTAGAGGGACTCCCATCCCTCAGCACCGGCCGGCGTATCTACTTCAAACGGACTCGGGAAGCGCTCTGCCATCCCACTCTCCTTCTCGCTCAGTTGTCCGCGGATTTCTCTTCATCGACTGTGGGAGCCTTCTCCCGACTGTGAACCGGCGACAGTAGCGTCGAGACGATGCCATCCATCAGCCCGGTGGACGGGCGCGCCACGGACCGGCGGGGTTTGCGGCTCCACACCGTCTCGGGGCGGCTTTGCAGCAGCACCACGTTGTTGGGGGCCGGGAGGTCGTCGTCGATGGCCCACTCGACGTCCTGGGGGGAGCCGTAGTGCTGTTCTGCTCGCTTGGCCATCCCTGCCACTGCCTTGATCTCGTCGTCGGTCATACAGGCGATTGTTTGCCGATGCCGCTCGACGTCGCGGCGGACGACGCCATTCGTGCCGGGATCGAGCACCAACTCCATGTGTTTGGGCGACACGGTTCTCCGGACTACCTCCATGATGACCTTGTCCACCAGGAAATTGTCGGGTGTCACCTCGCCGCTCACCACCGCCTCCCCGAAGCCGTAGCTGGCGTCAATCGCGATCTGGGACCGATCACCATCCGATGGGTTGAGCGTGAACGCCACACCCGCGGTTTTCGGCCGGACCATCTTCTGGATCCCAACCGACATCGCAATGCGCTCATGATCGTGACCGGTGCCATGGCGGTATGAGATCGCCCGGTCGGTGAATATCGATGACCAGCAGCGGACGACGTAGTGCGCGACGGCATCCGCGCCGGTGATCCACAGGAACGTGTCCTGCTGGCCGGCGAAGCTGGCGTCCGGCAAATCCTCGGCGGTGGCGCTGGATCGCACGGCCACCGGCACATTTGGGGTGTCGCACCGCTCACACAACAGCTCATACGCGGCGACAACGTCGCGGGTGATGGCCGGATCAATGGGCGCCGCCTCCATCGCCGACCTGATGGCAACAGAGATCTCTCGCAAGCCGACCGGGTCCTCGTGATCGACTCGGCCCAACAGGTCGTTGACCGTGGTCGCCAAGCCGTCGTTGCGGCGCAGGGTGTCGTACGCATCGGTGGTGATGGCAAAGCCGGGGGGCACGGGGAGGCTGGCACCGATCAGCTCCCCGAGGCTGGCGTTCTTGCCTCCGACGAGCGGTCGGTGCGACTCCTGGTATTCGTCGAACCACAAGATGAACTCGGATTTCATCGGGGCGATCCATCGAGCGGGCGCGGACGCCGGACACGGGACGAGCTCATCCGGGCCCAGAGTGGGACAAGCCTCACACACATCGCGCCCCCGGCGAGCGGCCGGACACCGTGCTGTGGCGGGGTGCGGCTGTCATGGCATCCACGATTCTTCCAACGACCAGGTAGGCAAAGAGTCAATCTCGGGGACGTTCACTTCCTGGACACGGTTGCGGTAACTGACGAGCGCTGCGCCGTCTCCCTCCATCAGCTTCACCCGAACGTGTTCGGTGTTGTACGGCTCCCCCGGGTCGTACCCCAGCGCCCACACGGCGAACGCTCGGATGGGGCCGGAATGAGACGCGATGACGATCCGTGCGCCCGGGTGAGCGGCGGCCAGCCGCCGGATCCCCATCCAGAACCGCCGGACGCACAACGCCGGCGGCTCAAAGTGCATCATGGGCACGGTGAGCCAGTGCTGGATCGGATCGCCTCCCCCCAGCTGGGTGCGCCAGAAACGATCGATCTCGACCAACCACAGGGGCCGGTCGCCCAGCGCAATTCGCTCGATTTCTTCCAGAAGTGAGTAGTACTGACGGAACGCTGACGTGACATCCCGTAGGCCGTCCGGCGTGGCCAGCTGGAAGTTGCGGAACTCGTCGTACGCTTCGGGCGAGTCCACCTCGACGTCCTTTTCGAACATCGCCAGGCCGTCCTGGAGCGCCTTGAAGATCTGATCTGCGGTCTGGCCGGCCCGGTTGGTGCGGGCGCTGGCGATCACGATCCGCTCGCCGGAGCGCACCCGTTTGGCCAGCGTGTGGCCGTACGTGTGCGCTTGCCATGCACCGAGTGGCGTCAGCCCGGCTTCTGTGGAGTAGCCCTGCGTTTCGCCGTGGCGCACCAGGTAAACCTCGTTCGCCACTCGCGGACGGGCGTCGGGCGGAGCACTGATCTCCTTGTTGCGGTTGTCCTCACTCAAGGCCTGCTGGACACCGCGGCCGGCGCGCTCCCACAGCGGCGGCAAAGCATCAGTGATGGTCTCGGCCGCCCGGCGCTCGCGAAAGCGACGCAGATACAACGGGGTGCCGTCATCGTGGCCGTTTGCATCGTCGTCGTCGGCCCGGGCCTGTCGTTCCAGATATCGCGCCAGGTACAGCGGCGCCTCGTCCCGTTCGGTCCGGGGCAGGGGCGGCCGGTCGGTCATACCCGGCTCTCCGCCGGTCGGCGCACCGGTGTAGGGCTCATGAATGCACCGTCAAGAACCGGTGATCGACGACGCCCTCGTAGTAGAACACCGCCCGGCCCATTTCGGATTCGGTCCATGTGACCGGGTCGCGATCGGGATCGGCCCAGTAGCCGCCGGTGTAGACCTCGTTGCGGTTGCCGGCCGGATCGAAGAAGTACAGGCCGTAGCCGCGGGTGGCTCCGTGTCGGGTGGGCCCGGCGTCGATCCGAACCCCGTGGTAGCTGCAGATGTCCGCGGCCTGGCGGACGTCGTTCCAGTCGTCGAGCCAGTAGGCGAAATGGTGCAGGGCGCCGTTGGGCCCGGTGATGAAGGCAACGTCATGCGGTGTGTGTGTTCGCTCCAGGAAAGTCACCAACTGGTGTCCGTCATCGGCCAGGATCTGCTCCGTGAGGCGGAAATCCAGCACGGTTTGATAGAAAGCCGTGATTTCGTCGACGTCCTCGCACATCAGGAACACGTGATCGAGCCGGGGCGGATGGATTCCGCGCAGGCCCTGTGGCTCCGGAGGCGGATTGGTGAGCGGCAGCAGGTTGCCCACTTGCTCCATGCCCCATACGAGTTCGGTCGTGTGACCCGATGGTGCGTCGAACCGCAGCGTCTCACCCGATCCCGGGCCCAGCTCCCCCGCCTGGAAACGCTTGGTGGCACAACCGGCCGCTTCGATCCGGGAGGCCAGCACCTCGAGGTCCGCGCGGTCCTGAACCTTGAACCCGACCACGTCGAGCCCATACGTCGGGGCGTAACGCAGGACCGTGCTGTGGTGCTGATGCTCGTCCCAACATTTGAGGAATACCCGCTCGGATTCCCGGGCCGTCTCGATCAGGCCGACGACTTCCGAGTAGTAGGCGGTTGCCAGTTCGAGATCCGGAACCCGAATCTGGACGTGCGACAGGCGGAGCACGCCCACTACCGGAGCCTCCCCGTCACGTGTGCACCTTCATGAATCGCTCGTTCAGCTCACCTTCGTAGTAGAAGATCGCCTTGCCGATGTTGTCCTCGGTCCAGGTGATGGTCGGGAAGTCCGGATCCGGCCGGTAGCCGCCCGTGAACACCTCGTTTCTGGTGCCCATGGGATCGAAGAAATAGATCGTGCTCCCTCGAGTGATGCCGTGGCGAGTCGGACCAACGTCGATTTGAATTGCGTTGTACGCGAGGATGTCGGCTGCCCGCCGGACGTGATCCCAGTCGTCCAGCCAGAATGCGAAGTGGTGCAGTCCGCCGTTCGGACCGCTGACTACCGCCAAGTCATGCGGGGAGTGTGAGCGCTCGAGCCAGACGCCGATCTGATGGCCGTCGCCGTCCAGCAGCTGTTCGGTCAGGCGGAACCCGAGCACGTCCATGTAGAACTTCGACGCTTCGGGCACTTCTTCGGCATTGACCAGCAGGTGGTCCATCCGAGGCGGCGCGATTCCCTGCAGGTCCATCGGCGCGGCGTGGGGGTTGAGCTTGGGCAGAGCGGAGCCCACCTTGTGGACATCGTGGACCAGCTCCATCGTGTGGCCGGACGGCGTCTCAAACCGAATCGACTCGCCCTGCCCGACCTCTTCCCCTCTGGAGATCCGGTCGACCCGATATCCATATGCCTCGACCCGCCGTTCGAGCACCGCCAGGTCATCCTCTTCCTCGACCTTGAACGTGAAGTGGTCGATGCCGACCCTCGGGTCGTAGCGGACGGCAAGGCTGTGATGATCTTCTTCATCCCAGCATTTGAAAAAACGCCGGTCGTCGCGCCGCTCGGTCTCGGTCATGCCCATCACACCGGTGTAGTACGCCGAGGCGAGATCCAGATCTGGGACGGTGATGTCGACGTGGCCGAGGCGCAGGATCCCCATGGGCGGAACTTACTCATCGTGTTCCCCTCCATGGGACGCCGTCCCGCATAGAGGGACGTACCAGTATGCTCGATCCATGCCCGATCTGCCGCAGCTCCGGCCCGAGGATATGCGCCAGGCGATGGCTGCCTACGTCCGGGCCGTCCATCAGTCGTACCTGACCGTGGCCGATCTGCAGTCACCCGCCGGGCGAGCGCAGATGCCGCTGCTGCACGGTCCGTTCACGGTCATTGCGGCCGGAGTCCAAAACCTGCACGTGATCGCCAGCACCGATCCGCTCCCAGCACCCGTCGGTCCCGAGGTGTCACTCGAGAACAGCATCGGTCAGATGCGCTGGACGGTCCGGTTCTACGACCCGGTGGTGCTGCCCCCTTTAGGCCTGATCAACGAGGCGGCCGGCAATGCCGGCGAAGAGGTACGGCGGGCAGTGGGCATCACCACTCACCTCTATCACCTGATCGTCCAACCGGGATCTCAACTGAGCGAGCATCATGCCGGGCACGCAGGCACGGGTCTCGCCAACGCCCATGTGGCTGAAATACGCGACTTCGACGCTATTCGGGCCCGGGTGCCCGGGCGTGAAGCGCTGGTCGATGAAATGGCCGGGGCGGCCCGGGCGGGTCTGCGGAGAGCCCAGGCGCTCCTGGCAGCAGAGATTGCACCCGACAGCCCGGCGGTGGCCGCAGCGGGCGGCGAGCCGGAGGCCCTGCGCCGGGCGGTGCTGGCGGCGCTGCGAGGCGAGGATGGGTGAGAGTCAGACCCTGTCATCCGTGACCAACGCAGCCAGACTGCTCAAGCAGTTCTCGACCAGGGATCGGGAACTGGGTGTTTCAGAGTTGGCCCGACGCCTGAACCTCGGCAAATCCACCGTCCACCGACTCGTGACAACGCTCACTGCGGAACACCTGCTCGCCCGGGATGCCGAAACGGGCAAATACCGGCTGGGCCTGGCTATGTATGACCTGGGTTCGGCGGTCGCCAGCCACCTCGACCTGCACGAAGCCGTGATCGTGCCGATGGAGCGCCTGCGCAATCTGACCAGGGAGACCGTTCAGGTCTCGGTGCTCGACGGGCGCGAGGTCGTCTATGTCGAGCGCCTCGACTCGCCGAATACGCTCCGGCTGTTCCTCGAGGTGGGCCGCCGGAACGCAGCTCACTCCACCAGCACGGGGAAGGTACTGCTGGCCCACTTACCCGATTCGGACCTGCAGCGACTGCTGGACGGATGGGAACTGGAGGCCAAGACGCCCCACACCATCACCGACCGGACAAGACTGACCAAGGAGCTGCAGACCGTGCGCCGGCAGGGTTTCGCCCGCAATATGCATGAGTCGGAAGAGGGTGTTCTGTCGGTGGCCGCCCCGATCCGAAATCGCCTGAGCCAGGTCGTAGCCGCGATGAGTGTCGCCGGGCCCGACGCCCGCGTACAGCCGGCGATGGCGGAAATCACCCAGGGTGTGGTCGAGGCGGCCGCGATGGCTTCTCGCCGCCTCGGGTTCAGCCGCTGAGCGCAGCTCTCAGAGTGGTCAACATTCACCGAGCTTGCGCCGATATGTCATGGGTGACTCCAGCTCCAGAGTCTTTGCGTTCCCCGTCGCAGTCGGGGGTGCTGAACGACGATCTCATTGATGCGATCGCGGCTTTGACGCGGGCCGTGGTCGGATCGGCTTCACACGACGAGATCCGGGCACTGCTCTATCGCCTGGGTCGGGCGGCGAAGGTCGACGTGGTCGCCGTGACCGAGAACATCGACGGACCTCACGGGAGCTCGCTGGCGAACGTGGTGCATTGGGTGGACGCCGACGCGCCGTTCTTCGGAGGCGAGACCCGGGAACACCTGCCCGTGGTCGACTGGAGCTTGGTGCCCGGGACCGAGGCGATTCTGTCTAGCGGCAAGTTCCACCGCTTCGAAAGCCTCGACGATCTAGATCCGATCGACCGGCAGCTGTACACGGACTCGCCCGCACACCTGCGCTCGGGTATCGAGCTTCCGATTCTGGTGGGAGGCCGGTGGGCAGGCCACGTGATGTTCGGCAACCGGACCGAAGGTAGGCGGTGGTCGGATACAGAAATCCTCATCCTGCAAGCGATCACCGACGTGTACGCGGGCGCGTGGGAGAGGGACCGGTCGCTGCAGCTGGCTGAGGCCGCGCTCGCGTCCAGAAACAACACTCTTCGTCATCAACAGGCGCTGACGGAGTGCTCACGAGTGCTGCTGTCCGAGTTCGACGACACGGCGCTCGAGAACGCGTTGCGGGCGATCAGCGGAGCTTTCGGACACGGGCTCACGTTCCACGACAGGGTGGCCGGGCACGAGGGGCCGCAGCTCCGGCTGGTACCGAGCATGGCCCTCACCGTGAACGCCCCGGCCGAGACCGGGTACACGGCGATCGGCCGCTCGGACTGGCCGCAGTTGTGGCATTCGCTGGAAAGGGGTCGGATCTTCAAGTTCTCTTCGTCTGCGGATCTCGACATGTCGAACGATCTGGCCCGGTGCGCGGTGCGCGCAGAGACCGAAGCGATCCTGGCAGTTCCGATCATGATCAACGCGAGATTCGAGGGCGTGATCGGCGTTATGTCGCGCGAGTCGTGGGACTGGACCGAAACCGAGCAGAGCACCCTGGTCACGACCGCCGCCATGCTTGGATCATTCCTCGAGCGGAAGCGCACCCTCGATCGTCTTCAGGACCTGGTGCGCGCCAAGGACCAGTTTGTCGCCAGTGTCAGCCACGAGATCCGGACCCCGATGACCGTGGTGTTTGGCCTGGCATCGGAACTGTCTGCCAACCTCGAGGAGTTCCAAGCGCACGAGGTCCGGGAATTCATCGATCTGATCGTCGGGCAGACCCACGACATCGTGAACCTCGTGGAAGATTTGTTGGTAGCGGCCCGCATCGACGCCGGCATCACGGTCATTCCGGCCGAAATAGAGATCAACAGCGAGATCGAGCGAGTGGTAGAGGCGCTCCCGCAGGAGGCCGCAGCCAAGACGAGTCTGGTCAGGGTGGACGAATGTGTGGCGTGGGCGGATGGGCTCCGCACCCGTCAGATCCTGCGGAACCTCATTCTCAACGCGCACCGGCACGGCGGACCCCACATTGAAGTCTCGGTCGAAGCCCATGACAACGATGTCGCTGTCGTTGTGACGGACGATGGCCCCGGCATCGAGTCTGAGTCGCTCACGCGGATCTTCGAAGCCTACGAGTCGGATGCGGCTGCTTCCGGGCGGCCCGGGTCGATTGGGCTGGGCCTCACGGTGAGCCGCGATCTGGCCGCGCTCATGAACGGCTCTCTCAGCGTCAGTTCTGAGCCGGGCTGGACCTCGTTCACTTTGCGTTTGCCCCGGCGCCCGGCTTCGGTTCCGCCCGAAGACGATTGATCAGTCGGCGCCGGAGCGGACCAGCCCCGACCGCGTGTCGCCGACCACGATTGCCATGAAACCGGCGGTTATCAGGGCGACAACTCCCAGCGCCACCGCGCTGGCCGACAGCCCGACCAGGTCGGCCATCCAACCGACGATCAGTGGACCGGCGACGCGCCCGGCATCGCGAGTCGCGCCGATGACAGAAAGGAAGCGGCTGGGATCGTCCCGCGGCGCCAGATCGGCACCGATTGTCAGCATGCTGCCGGCTCCCAGCCCATTGCCGACCCCTATGATCGCCGCCGCCACCACCAGAACCTGCGTGGTCGACGCAGCCGCAGCGAGGAACAAACCGGCGCCGAGCAACAGCAGGGAGGGGACCAGCGCAGCCACCCGGCCCGCCCGGTCCATCAGGATGCCCGCGACCGGGAACAGCAGCAGGTCGCTGGCGGACCCGACCGCCACCAGCGCGCCAACCTCACCAACGCTGAGTCCCAGCGCCGCCCCCAGCAATGGAATCACCGCCAGTCGGCCCTCGCGGGTCGCGACCACACCTAGCTGCACCGCGCCCACAGCTGCGAGTGGCTTCCGGTATACGCGGATGAGGCGGCCGACTGCGCCCTTCACCTGCGAGACCGGACTGCCCGCGGCAACCACGTGATGGCGAAACAACAGGGGGCCTAGTCCAATCGCCGTTACAACCCCGGTGAGCACGAAGGCGTTGTCAAACCCCCATCGGGCGGCAACCAGGCCGCCCAAAACCGGCCCGACGAGGAGACCGGCCCGGCTCACGCCCCCGAAAGCCGAGCTGACCCGTCCCCGTATTGCGACCGGGATGGCGGTCGCAATGAACGAGTGGCGAGAAAGCAGCCACGCGGTAGACCCGATTCCTGCCACAACCCGCAGTCCGATGAGGGCCAGGGTGACTGCGGTCACCCCCAGCAGCGCCACCGCCACCGCGATGAGCGCAATGGCCGCGACCATCACCGGCAACACCCCGTATCTGCTGACCGCCACGCCAACCGGAAGCTGGGCCATGAGAGCACCCAACCCGGCCGCGGCCAGCGCGGTGGTGACGAGCGTATAGCTGAGTCCCACGTCACGGAGGTACAGCGGCAAGACAGGGATCAGCATCCCCGTCCCCGTCGCCACCAGGAACGAAGGCAGATAGAGCGGCACGATCAAACGTGCGATGCGGTGTCGGGTGCGCAGGATCGGATCGATCGTCGCAGAATACCCAGCCCCGGCCGGCTCGCTCCACACATCCGTCCCGTATGTGAGAACAGCATCCCCCATGGCGGAACGCGCTCGCTACGGTCCACCGATGATCCGGCAGGGAGCTGCAGCCCGATGACCACACCGGCAGAACGAGCGCAGGCGCTCTATGAGGCCCGTCGCAATCGCAAGCCCATTGCGCCGTTCACAGACACCGACCCGGACCTGACCGCAGCCGACGCGTATGCCATCCAGCAGGAGTTGGTATCCAAGATGCTGGCCGACGGCGACATGATCTCGGGCTGGAAACTCGGGCTCACCTCCAAGGCAATGCAGCAGATGATCGGGGTGGACGAGCCCGACTACGGTCCGGTATTACGCTCGATGGTGTTCGAGCCCGAAGTGGCGGCCGCCGGCCTCATCGCACCCAAGGCGGAAGCCGAGATCGCAGTTGTCCTTGATCGACCCCTGGCCGGTCCCGGCGTGACGACCCTCGACGCAGCTCGGGCCATCGGGGGTGCGGTCGCCGCGGTCGAGATCGTCGACTCGCGGATCGTCGACTGGCGGATCAAGCTGCCCGACACGATCGCCGATCTGGCGTCGTGCGGCGGGGTGGTGATGGCGAGCCGGATCGTACCGGTGGATTTCGAACTGCGGTTGGTCGGGATGACATTCGCGATCAACGGTGAGATCCAAGCAACCGGAGCCGGGGCGGCCGCACTGGGCGATCCGGTCGTGACCGTCGCCTGGCTGGCGAATACGCTTGGCCCGCACGGTGTAACCCTCGAGCCCGGCCAGTTCGTGATGACCGGCGCGTTGCATGCGGCAATGGACGTGGCGGCCGGTGATGTCATCCGGGCGGATTTCGACCGTCTCGGATCGGTCACGATCACAATGACATGAGGGCATTTCAGCGATGAGCATCGACCTCACTACGTGCGCCGACCGTCTCGAGGCCGCCGTTCGCGAACGGACTGCCCTCGCACCGCTCACCCACGAGTTCCCGAACCTCACGATCGATGAGGCATACGACATTCAGGACGACCTCATCGGCCGGGCCCTCGCGCAGGGAGAGCGCGTCGCCTGTGCCAAGCTCGGGCTCACCAGCCGGGCCAAGCAGCATCAAATGAACGTTGGCGAGCCGCTCTACGGTTGGCTGACCGATGGTGCCCTCATCGCGCCGGGTGACCCACTGATGGCTGCCGAGCTCATCCAGCCTCGTGCCGAACCGGAAATTGCATTTGAGATCGGGCGCGAGCTGAGCGGCCGGGTCGGGGTCCACGAAGTATTGGCCGCCACGACGGCGGTGATGCCAGCCATCGATATTCTCGACTCCCGGTTTGCCGGGTACAGCTTCACGCTGGCAGATGTCACTGCGGACAACGCCTCCGGCGCGCGATTCGCCCTTGGGGGGACCCGGGTGCCGGTCGATGGAATCGATCTGCGCACAGTCGGCTGTGTGTTCGAAAAGAACGGGCAGCTGGTGGGCGCGGCCGCCGGGGCGGCGGTTCTGGGCCACCCGGCTGCGGCCGTCGCCTGGTTTGTGGGCAAACTGGCGGAGCGTAGGCGCTCACTCCCTGCCGGTAGCGTCGTGCTCGCCGGGGCCCTCACCTCCGCCGTTCCAGTCGCTGCCGGGGATGTCGTGTCTGCCACGATCGATCGAGTCGGCTCGATCGAGCTGGCGGTGCGATGATCGGACCGGTTGCGATCGCCGAAGCGGCTCGCCGGCTACACCTGGCCCGGCTGGAGCGACGGCCAACCTCGATGCTGACCGAACGCTGGCCGGACATGACACAGTCAGATGCCTACGCAGTGCAAGACGCCGGGCTGCGACTTCGCACGGCGAACGGCGAGCGGATCTGCGGCGCCAAGCTCGGATTCACGTCGGCGGCCATGCGGGCGGCCCTGGGCGTGGACTCACCCAACTTCGGATGGCTCACCGACACCATGCTCTTGAACAACGGTGTGGCCTCGATGAGTGATTTCATCCATCCCAAGGCCGAGCCGGAGATTGGGTTCGTGCTCGGCCGCCCTCTCTCCGGCGCCGGCGTCTCGGCGCAGGACGTGATCGCCGCCACGGAGTTCCTCGTCCCAGTCATCGAAATCGTGGACTCGCGCTACGAGGCGTTCCGCTTCCTCGCGCCGGACAACACTGCCGACAACTCGTCGTCCGGCGCCGTCGCACTGGGCTGCACCCTGACCCGGCCCGGCTCGATCGACCTCCGGACGGTTGGGGTTGTGATGTCGGTGGATGGCCGCATTGCCCACACGGCGGCGGGGGCGGCGGTGGCCGCGCATCCGGCCAACAGCGTGGCCTGGCTGGTACGTAGCCTGGCCCGGCGTGGGAAGGGTCTCGGTCGCGGCAACCTGGTCATCGCGGGCGGCCTGACCGGTCCTACCGATCTCGCGGCCGGATCACGATTGACCCTCGAAATCGATCGGCTCGGCACCACATCCCTCCGGATGGTGGAATAGATACGCGCAGTCAACCGAAAGGAAAGCAGAGTGCCCCTGGTCACCATCAATATGGTCGAAGGCCGGCCACCGGAGAGGGTCGAGGCGATGGCCGCGGCTGTTGCCAGCGCGATCGCATCCTCGCTGGATGCACCGATCGAGACGGTCCGGATCATGGTGAACGAGATGAAGCCGCATCAGTACAGCGTGGGCGGCAAACCGATCACCGTCGTCCAGGCCGAACGGGCCGCGGCGGAGGCCAATGGCTGAGGCGCCACGTACTGAGCGACACCCGGTCGGTCCCCTGGCCGACTTACCGGCCGATCGGTGCCGCACCGTGGCCGGTGGCCGCGCGATCGTGGCCCGGATGGAAGGGAGCGTGGTCGCCTATCAAGGCACGTGCTTGCACCAGCAGTCGCCACTAGGCGGCGGCATCACCAAAGACGGCGTGCTCACGTGCCCGATGCACTTCTGGCGCTACGACCTCGAGACCGGTGGCAAGCTGGGCGAACCTGCACGGCAGCTGCAGTCGTACCCGGTCACCGTGATCGATGGCGAAGTGTTCGTCGACCTTCCACCGCCGCCTGCCGTCACCTCCATGCGCGACTTCCTGCTCGGCGTCGCCCGCGGTGAGATCGACCCGGAGCGCCAGTGAACATGGAGGCTCTGATCTGGGACCTGGGCGGCGTCGTGTACGCGACGCCATTCGAGTTGTTCGACGAGATCGAAGCGGCCAAGGGATGGCCACCAGGGACCCTTCCGCGAGGACCGTTCGCCCGTGGGGGCGATGCCGAGTACGCCAGGTGCTCGAGGGGTGAGCTGACTGAGTCCGAATACTGGGCGGCCTATGAGAGAGAATCTGCCCGCCGGGGGTTCCCAATCGCCCTTCACGCCAGCATGAACTGGGACGGCAAGGTGCGCCCGGAGGTGATGGACACGATTGAGACCCTGCAGGGCGTCTTCGTCCATGCCACGCTATCCAACGATTCCAGCACGTGGCTGGGAGACGGTTGGTGGGAAACCTGGCCCTACCGGCACCTTTTTGCTGAGCTGATCGATGTCAAGACGCTCGGGCTCCGCAAGCCTCATCCGGACACGTACCGGATCGCCGCCGAGCGGCTCCGGCTTGAACCGGCACAGTGTTTGTTCATCGACGACATGGAGGTGAACGTGCACGGCGCCGAAGCGGTCGGGATGCCAGGGTTCTTCTTCGACCACACCGAGCCGGCCAGGTCGTGCCGCCAGTTGCTGCGCCGGTTGGGCGCCCGCTGAGGATCCCGACCCGAGCCGGCCCGCTTCAATGAACTATGGCTCCGTGGGGTGGCAATTTCATCGCCTTGCCGTCCAGCGAGCTCTCCGCCTTGGTTATTGGGTGGTGAGTTGAGCCCGGTCGGGTGTGGTTTCTCGCCCGCCGGCCGGTTCAGCCAATCTCGGCCACGTCCAGGCGTAGTAGACGATCGATGCGAGCAAACCGATCTCGATGGCACTGCCGAGGACGTAGTAGGCCCATTCCCCGATCGCCCCCGCGATGATCGTCAATGCATAGACGAGGCTGAGTGCAATGTTGGCGATTCGGTTGATTCCCGGCCGCAGGATGAGGGAGCCGACAACCATGAGACAGGGAAGCAGGATGTAGATCGTGGTGCCCACAAGGAACGCCTGGTTGATGGTGAACCCGGCGATCTCGCCGGCTGCGACGTCGGCCCGAACGTCGGACCGGTAAAGGCTGAAGATGTCGACGTAGGCGAAGACGAACAGCACTGCCGCCCACAGCCCCGAGATCTTGATCCTCACATTGACGTTGGCCGGCTCGAACCGCCCGTCGGTGGTGGTCCGTGCCTGCTCGGTGCGGCTGGACATTCAATTCCTCCTGTCAGCCACTGGGATGGCTTACTTAGTAATCTTATGGTTTACTAAGTAAGCTGTCAAGCGTTATGTCTGGACAAAACACCTCACCCCGCCCGCCCCTGTCCAAGGAACGGATCTTGCGCGCCGCAGTCGACCTGGTAGATGGGCACGGGCTGGGAGCGCTGACGATGCGCCGCCTGGGTGCAGAGCTCGGCGTCGAGGCGATGTCGCTCTACAAACACGTCGCCGGAAAAGACGAGATCCTAGACGGGATCGTTGAGCTGGTCGTCGCCGAGATCGAGATCCCAGCCGGCGGGGCCGACTGGAAAGAGGCGATGCGCCGGCGGGCGGTCTCGGCGCGAGAGGTGTTCCGCCGTCATTCGTGGGCGATCGGACTATTTGAAACTCGCCAGCAGCGGATGGGACCCGCCACCCTGCGCTATCTGGACACAATCCTCGGCAACCTGCGATCGGCGGGTTTCCCCATCGAGCACGCCGCCCATGCCTTCTGGCTGATCGACAGCTACGTGTACGGACACGTCATCCAGGAGATCAGCTTGCCGTTCAGCACCTCGCAGGAGATGACGGAGTCGAACGGATCCGTACTCGAGCAGATCACCGACGAATACCCCTCTCTCCTCGAGATTGGAGAACATGCCCGCAGACTTGAAATGAGTGTCGACACCGAATTCGAGTTCGGCCTCGACCTCATCCTCGACGCTCTAGAGCGGACCGCGAAGCTGGTGACTGGTTGAGCAGGCCGGCAACCCCTATGAGAGGCCCGCAACTACATTCCCCACATGTCCGAACCGGCAGCCCGCGAGTCGGTGGGCGGCGTACCTCGCGGCGAACGGCTCTACCTGGGACGAGACGTGCGACGGATTGACCGCCGCGCAGGCATTGAGGACTCTTGATTCCTATTCGAGGCCTACGAGACGCGCGACGTCGCAGCCATGCTCGGCGTTTTTGCGGAAGAGCCGAGCTTGCGCATTCAATCCTCCATCACGCTGCAGCAACTCGAAAAGGAGCTGACCTGCCAGATTGCTCAGGGTGCCCACTACCTCGATCGGGCATGTGGCGCAGAACCGATCGAAGACCGCGGAACGTGCACCGTCAACTGCCGGTACCTCTACGTCGACGGGGTGGCCGGTCCGGTGGGGGCATCCGTCCCCATTGCGGCCCGGATTCTGGTCTAGCCGGGCGGGATCGCAATCTTCACCGAGGACGATGACGTCGCCGACTACGCCTACGCGAATCGGTTCCGGGACTGGGCGGAGCCGAACCACCCGGACGTCGCGGCCGACGTGGCGTTCTTCGGTCTGAATCCGGAAGGGACTCGCCTTCTGGACGGTTTCACTCGACGAGGCGGCCAGCCTGGGCGCCCTACGGGCGCAATACGGTGAGGAATGGGCCGCCAACCTGGATGCCAACGGCTGCACGTGGGATCGGCCGTGCCCTTGATCGACCCCTGAGGTTTGGGATTGGGCCGAACGGGTAATTGACCCGCCATGGGTGGATTCCCAGGTCTCGTTGCCGCGGTCGCAGTCGTCATCGCCCTCATTGCCATCGTGACCGTGCTGGTGCGACAGCGCCGCGGCCGATTCACCCGCGAGGACCATGCGGCCGCGGTTCCGCCTGGACCGACCGGGACCGAATATCCCACCGGCGCCCGACCCGCCGGGCCGGGGTCAGAAGGCATGGCAGTCCCCGAACCGGGTGAGATCGCCCCGGGCGAGCCGATCGACCCGCCCCCCTCCCCCGAAGCGTAACGAAGCTGGTTTGCAGGTAGCCCGGGCCGGGTAACGATCACATATGGGCAACAACGACAGAACTGATCGCGCAAAGCGGGACCAATCCGACCAGCTCCCTCCGGACTGGCAGGAAGCCCCCGAACCCGACACCGTCGTTGGTCCGGCCGGGGCCAAGGAGATCCACCCGGAGGACACCGAGGACGGCGATCCGACGCAGGACCACCTGGAAACCATCGACGAGCTCGAGACGTCTGATCACGAAGTCGACGACGAAAACACCCCGGCACTCCCCTCTCGCTACCCCAGCTCCAACCGGGAACCGAACTCAGGCCAGTAGCTCGAGCGCGTCCACCAGCCCCGGGACGATCGTGGCTTCTGCCGGAAACACGCTGGGCTCGCCCCAGGACAATCCCACAAACCGGCACCCGGCCGCGTCCGCGGCGGCGGCGTCCCAGGACGAGTCACCGACCATGGTGACGTCCGACGGGCCCGTCCCGGCCAATTCGCACCCGGCCAGTACCTGGTCGGGCGCAGGCTTCGGTCTGTGCGCGGCGGTCCGGCCGAGTACGTTCGGGAGCCCCAGGCCGTGGTGATCCAGCGTCGCCCGCGCCGCACCGGGCCCCATCAGCGTGACCACAACCTTCGGGATATCGGCGACCGCCGCCAAGAACTCACGCACCCCGGGCATGGCCACCGACTCCGCCACGGCCGCCAGCTCATACCGCTCAATGATGTCCGACGCCTCTTGCCAGCGGTCCGTGCCAGACAGCGCCACGAGTATCTCCATCGCCCGGTGCGTGGCGGCGCCCCAATCGGTCTCCGGTGTCGGGGCCGCCACCCCGACCAGCTCTGCTGGAAGCTCCGCTACGGCCGCCTCGTAGTCGGTGAACGACTGGACGTCGACCAGGGTCCGGTCCAGATCCAACAACAGCGCCTTGGTCATCCGAGGGCCTGCTCGACCGCAGCCACCGACCGAGCCGGAGACGTCACATCGAACCCGATCGCATGCAGACCCGCCGCCCGGGCAGCGGCCACGTTGAGCGGCTGGTCGTCGACAAACAGTACGTCATGTGCGGACACGCCGAGCTCCGCCAGCGCTATTTCGTATGCGTCTGGATGCGGCTTGAGCACGCCTCGCTCCGACAGGTCGATCACCGCTTCGAACCGGCCCAGGATCGACATCCGGGCCTTCCACTCCCGGCTGTGAAATCGCCCGAGATCGTTGGTGAGCACCGCGAGCCGCTTTGAGTCGGCGGCACGATCGATGAGCGCTCGCATCTCGGGCCGGACGATGTCGGATTCATCCAGGTCATACATCGCCTCGAATAAGGAACGGACCGGGTCGGTATCCGACCCCAGCACCGGCGCCAACTCCAGCGAGCGCCGCCGCCAGTATTCGCGTTCCGTGATCTCGCGCCGGCTCAGCCGCAGCCACAGCGGATCTTGGGCCGGATCGAACGGGCCGTACCAGCCCATCGGATCAAGTCCCAGCCGCCGCTCCAGCCGCGGCACCAATTCGAACGGCGTCTTGATGACGACGCCGCCAAAATCAAAGAGAAGGACCTCCACCGGCCCGAAGGGTACCGGGCTGTCACCGCGCCTTCGCCATCCGGCCGGCGATCAGGTCGGTGCCGGGAGATCCGCCTACTCCACACCCAGCCGGCCAGTTCGAGGATTTCCTTCCACGGGGGCGGGCCGGGATCATCAAACAGTCGACGGGCGCGTTCGCGCGCGACCTCGAGCGGCTCGGTCATGTCGAGCGACGGCCGGGCCCAGCTCGATACCTCACATCTCGGGGCCGCAATGCCACGTTCGGCGGTCTCGACCAGTTCTCCGCACGCATCGAAAGCGACCTGGTGAAGAGCCGGACCCGGCCAACTCCAGCAGCTGTGGGGGACCTCGTCGCAGCGTTGACGGAGACCGCCGGGCAGACCTCCTAGGCGCCGCCCGCCACGCACTGGCGCCTGCGCGGAGGTGCCACAATCGCGTCGGACATGGGCGACTTCACACTGACCGTGCGCGCGGGACATCCCGATTTCCTCGACCTGCCGTGGGACCGGTCGATCGTGAAGTGGGACACCCCACGCCTGATCGATCTTCCCAAGGGCATCTCACGCCACGAGGTGCGGTTCCTCGGCTACGACCAGGGCATCTATGCGGTCAAGGAGCTGCCCACAGAGCCGGCCCGCACCGACTACCAGGTCCTGCGCGCCCTCGAGGACTCAGCAGCACCGGCCGTCACCGCCGTAGCGCTGGTCGAACAGCGGAGCGATGACCCAACCGAGGAACGAGCCGCCGCCCTGATCACCAAATACGTTGATTTCTCGTTCTCGTATCGGGAACTACTCGAGGGCCCCGGGTTCGGGCCGCGGCGGCGCCAGATGCTGGCAGCCTTCGCCGGGCTGCTCGTCGAGTTGCACGTCGCCGGCTGTTTCTGGGGCGACTGCTCGCTCTCGAACGTCCTGTACCGATGGGACGCGATGGCCATCGAAGCCCTCATGGTCGACGCGGAAACCGCCGAGATCCACGACCGCCTGACCGACGGCCAGCGGCACGAAGACGTCGAGATCATGATCGTCAACGTTGCGGGCGGCATGGCAGACATCGCAGCTTCCCAGGGTGCCGACATCGACGACGCCGACCTGGGACTCGGCGAAGAGATCGCCGATTGGTACCACTGGCTGTGGGATGAGACGACCAGCGAGATCGTGATCGGAGCCGAGGAGCGGTACAAGATCACGGAGCGGATCCGGCGGCTCAACGAGTTGGGGTTCACGGTGGACGAGGTCGACCTCATTCCGGTTGACGGCGGGACCAAGCTGCGCATGCGGCCGATCGTGGGCGGCCGCGTGTACAACACGGCCCGGCTGCGGGAGCTGACCGGGTTGGAGGCGTCTGAGTGGCAGGCCCGCCAGATCCTCAGCGACCTGCACTATTTCGCGGCCGACCGCGACGCGGCCACCGGCTCTGGCAAAGCAGTGGCGGCGATTCAGTGGCGGGTGTCGCAATTTGAGCCCCTGCTCGACCGGATCCGGGCGGAGAATCCGTCAGGAGATCCGATTCAGGGCTACTGCGACTTCCTCCATTATCGCTATGTCGCTTCGCAGGCTGCCGGCTTCGACATCGGGAACGACGCTGCATTCGCCCAGTGGGTCGACGCCGGCCGGCCCGGGT
>JBFGLM010000008.1:0-123090 GCA_041576165.1 Acidimicrobiia bacterium | reverse complement strand
GCTGCGTCAGGCTTTCGCCCATTGCGCAAGATTCCCTGCTGCTGCCTCCCGTAGGAGTCTGGACCGTGTCTCAGTTCCAGTGTGGCTGATCGTCCTCTCAGACCAGCTACCCGTCGTTGCCTTGGTGAGCCGTTACCTCACCAACAAGCTGATAGGCCGCGAGCCCATCCCAAAGCGCAAAAGCATTTCCTCTTCAGACCATGCAGTCCGAAGAGGGTATCCGGTATTAATCCGAGTTTCCTCGGGCTATCCCAGTCTTTGGGGCAGGTTGCTCACGTGTTACGCACCCGTTCGCCGCTCCGTCATACCCCTTTCTTACGAATGGAGCATGCGTCGCTCGACTTGCATGCATTAGGCGCGCCGCCAGCGTTCGTCCTGAGCCAGGATCAAACTCTCCAACGTACATCTCGCATGTGGCTGGTGCGAACACCGGCCCCACACAATCAGTCAATGGTTTGATCCCCATTTGCAACCGGTCCGGAATTATGGACCGGCATCATGGAGTACGTTCCCTCCGCGACGTTGCAGGTGAACCTGCTCAGCCACGGCGGAATCGATGGTTTATTGGCTTTTGACACGCTGTTTAGTTGTCAAGGAGCCCGCGGTTCTGGCTTCACCCACATGGGTGGTGCTCGAGTGAACACCCGCCTGGAACCTCGAGACCCGCCGAAACGGGCCCGGACTCGTCACCCGACACTCCCTGAGAGCGCCGGGGCGATGTGGTCGCACGCCTGAACGTGCGAGCATGACATTTTACCAGCTGGGGCCGGAAGATGCCAAACCCGGGCACCGCTCACCTGCAGGCCGACAGATCCATCTCATCGGCTGCCAGATACTCGGTTCCCGGACTCCCGGTCGTTGACCGGAAACAGAACCTTAGCACGCTTTCGCCACCTCCGAATCACATCAGGAATTCTCGATCGCTCCGATGCTGGGGGCGGTCGGTGAGCGGGGTGCGCCGAATATGTCGAACGGCACCAGATCGGCCGGGACCCCGTTGCTTAGCGCCACGCTGCCGTTGAGCGGGCGGTATCTAGCCAGCGCGTTCGCACGGCCGGCCAGATTCGTGGCGGTCGGGTCGATCACGACGAACTCGACCCCTGACTCAGCAACAACGACGTCGCCGCTGGTTGGGAAGGTCGGAACGCCGGGGGTCGGCGAGCCGGAGTTGCGAAAGTCCCCCGCCCACAGCTGGCTCACGAAGCTCAGTGCCTCACTGGCGCCGTCGTTACGAGCATATTGCGGAGTGCCGCCGGTGGCGATCACCAGGTTGTTCACGATCTCCACATCATCGTTGTCGCTCGAGCCACCGGCCGAATTGTTGCCAAGAGCCAGCCGGAAGATCGCAAACGTGCTCTGGGTCACGATGGTGTTGTGGTAGACGCGGGCGCCCTGGACGCCCCGAATCTCGACTCCGGAGTCGTCAAAGTCGGCAATGAGGTTGTTGCGAGCCACCTGATCGACCCCCTCCCAGCTGGGATAGAGGGGGTGCCAGAAGGCAGCGCCCGTGTTGCCGCCCAACTGCAGAGCCGCGTTCTGGCGGATGCCCGAGATCAGATTGCCTTCGATCAGAATGTCGGCCGAGCCGCCCTTGAAGAAGATGCCATGGCTGCCGGCCTGGTTGTCGTGAATCCAGCAGTCGCGGACGACTGCCTGCTCCACTCCGACACCGTCAATGACCGCGTTGTCCAGCGCTCCGCTGACGTCACAGTCCTCGATGTAGACCAGCGATACACCTGCGCCTGATGAATTGTTGCGGTTGATCTTGATGGCGGCGCCTGGGCCCGAGTTGAGACCGTCGATCTTGACATCACGGACAACGATGTTGGAGATGCTGGTCGATCCCGGCGCAATGTGCAGATTGTTGCCGCCGCCGCTTCGAATCTCTAGATGCTCGAGCGCGACATAACTGGCGCTCAGTCGCAGCTCGCCGGTGCCCTGCAGATCGATGACCGGCCGGGCGCCATCAGCCCCCCGGATCAGGATCCATGCGCTCGCCGTGCCCGACCGGCCCAGGACCTGGTTGCCCTGGCCCGCTAGGAAATGAGTTCCGGAGGCCAGCACGATGGTGTCGCCTGGTCGGGCGTCGTCGAACGCGTCCTGCAATGACGGGGATCCGCCGGTGGGAACCACGATCGTCCGGGCTCCGGTCCCTGTTACGACCGGCGTCGCATAGAACAGCGGATCGTCGCCGGGGTGAGGGGTCGGGATGATCGGATCGAGGCCCAGCGCGCGGGCGAGGAACGAGGCCATCTGTGCACGTGAGACGCGGTCGAGCGGACAGTAGAAGTTCCCAAGGGCGTTACATCCGGTGGTGACGCCGTTCTCCCGCAGCACGTTGATGGCGGCTTCGTGGGTGTTACCCGAGTCGTCTATGAAATAGTCCGCCGTGGCCGGGTTGAAACTGGGAATCGCCCGCACCAGAAAGGTGGCCATCTGTGCGCGCGACACCACGATGTCGGGGCAGTAGAGCCGTGTCTCGCACCCGACCGTGATACCGGCAGCGGCCACCAGGTTGATGTTGGCCTCGTGCACCGAGCCGGCGTCGTCATCGAATGCGTCGGGGGCGTTGCCGGTCAGGTCGAGCGCCCGAGCGAGCAGCGAGGCCATTTGGCCGCGCGACAACCCGGAATCTGGGCAATAGAGCATGCCGGCGCTGTTGCATCCCGCCGTGATGCCGGCTGCGGCGATGGCCTCGATGTTGGGCTCATGGACCGACCCATCGTCATCGGCGAATGTGCCGTCAAAGTTGGCGTAGGCGGGCGCGCTCCAGCCCACCAGCACCACGAGAGCCACCCACGCTGGCCACCGTCCTACTCGCCGTTTCATGCCCTAAAGGTAGCGACGCACAAACTGGGCGGCATGCCAGGATTATGGTCATGCTCCATCATTTGGATCGGCTGGCGCACGCCCTCATGCAGCTCCCCTGCGTCATTCCCCGGCTGTTCCCCGGCGGATGGGGTGATCCTGAGGCACTCGCCCACTTTGCCCATGAGCGGCGCCATCCGCCGGAAACGAAGGAAATCTCGATCTCATGGGAGCCGGCGGTCGAACATGAAGGGGCCCGGTTGGGCACGTTCCCGTCTCCCGGTGAATCACTGCCCGCAGAAGCGAGCCGGGCCCGGGTGCTGTGGTTCGGCGCGGATCACGAGCGCCAGGTCGTCCTCCTCGCTGCCTCGAACGATCATGGATGGGCAACCCGGGCCTCGGTGGCCCACCATCTGGCCGCAGTGGGCATCGGTGCGCTGATTCTCGAAAACCCCTACTACGGAACTCGGCGTGTCCAGGCCGGACAACCCCTCCCGACCGTCGCTGATTTCTTCCGGATGGGTTCGGCCACGGTTGCTGAAGCACGAGCTTTGCTGCGTTACGTCGCAGAAGGAGGCCATGCCGCCGGAGTTGCCGGTTTCAGTCAGGGAGGCAGCATGGCCGCATATGTGAGCGCGCTGGCGCCGGGACCGGTGGCGACCGCCTGCATGGCAGCCGGACCGTCGCCGTCACCCGTCTTCACCGCGGGCATCCTCTCCTCAACCGTCGACTGGACGGCGCTGGGAGGCCAAGCCCGCGCGCTCCCCCGGTTGCGGTCGATGCTGGACGACGTAACCGTCATCCGCTACCCGCCAACACCTCACGCGGCGGCCGCAGTTGTCAGCGGTGCCCGACGAGACGCGTATGTGTCCCCCGCCGACGTCGAACGACTCGCCGCGCACTGGCCGGGGTCGGAACTCGTCTGGCTCGAGGGAGGGCACGCCAGCTTCCACCTGTTCGGAAAACGCACTCAGGCGCAGCTGATCGGGCGGGCCTTCACGCGTTTCGGCCGGCTCAAATCAGCCTGACAAAACGCCGTTTCCCGACCTGGAGAACGGCACCGCGAGCCTCGTCGACCCGTAGATGTTCCCCAACCACCCGTTCGCCGTTCAGACGAACAGCCTCCTGTTGCAGCATTCGGCGACCTTCAGCCCCTGAGGACACAAGCCCGGCGTCGCGCAGCAGGGAAGCCACCGCGACTTCCTCGAGGTCCGGCAGCTGAAATTCATCGATGTCGTCCGGCACTTCCCGCGCCTTGAACACCTGATCGAATCGAGCTTCGGCGTCGCCGGCAGCTTCAGCGCCGTGGTACTGGGACACCACTGCCCGCCCGAGCCGACGCTTGGCCTCGTTGGGATGAACGCCGTCAGAGGCCAGGCGGGCGCAAATGTCGGTGACCTGATCCCACGGCAGGCCCGACACCAGCCGGTAGTACTGAGCCATCAGTTCGTCGGGGATGCTCATGATCTTGCCGAACATGTCGGACGGCTCTTCGGTGATCCCGATGTAGTTACCCAAGGACTGGGACATCTTCTTGGCACCATCGGTCCCCACCAGCAGTGGCATGGTCAACACCATCTGCGGCCGTTGCCCGTACCGTTCCTGGACCCGGCGGCCGATGACGAGGTTGAACAGCTGATCGGTACCGCCCAACTCGACATCGGCCTCGACGGCCACAGAGTCGTATCCCTGCAACAAGGGGTACACGAACTCGATCAGCGAGATCGGTTGCTGGGCGGCATACCGGTTGGCGAAATCGTCCCGCTCGAGCATCTGAGCCAGTGTCGTCGACGACGCCAGCTCCAGCATCCCGGCCATGTCGAGCGAGGCCAGCCACTCCGAGTTGTATCTGATCTCCAGCCGCTCTTGATCAAGGATCAGGTTGAACTCGGCGAGCACCGACTCGGCATATCCGCGGACCTCCTCGACGCTCAGCCGCTTGCGAGTTTCAGAGCGGCCGCTCGGATCGCCAACCTGGGCAGTGAAGTCGCCGACGATGAGCACGGCGACATGACCGAGGTCTTGAAACTCCCGGAGCTTGCGCAGCACGACCGCCCAGCCCAGGGTGACGGCCGGAGCCGTGGGATCCAGCCCGAGCTTGACACGCAGCGGTCGCCCCTCCCCGACCCGGGTGGCGAGCTCGCCCTCTGGGAGGAAGGTGTCGACGTTGCGCAACAGGAATGCGGCTTGTTCGCGGGGCTCCACGGTCCGTGAGGTTAGCCATGGCGGCCCTGCTGTAGCAGTAGCTACAGCAATAGCCACAGCGACGGCCGCTGGTTGTTCGAAAGGCGCGGGTCTCGTCGAGCGCGGCGGTACTCTCGGGTCGCACGGAGTGAAGGTGGCATGAACCGGGCGACAACCTGGACGCTCGCGATGCTGATGGTGCTCGGCGCTTGCTCGGTTCGGCCGTTGGACGACCCGGGGCTGGGTGAATTGCCACTCACGACCATCGTGTACGCCGCCGATGGATCAGTCCTGGCCCAGTTCCACGCCGAAGAGAACCGGGTGCTGATCGAGCTGGCCGATGTTCCCGCGCATCTGATCGACGCCGTCGTGGCCATCGAAGACGAACGATTCTGGGAACACAAGGGCGTGGATATCCAGGCGGTGGCTCGGGCGTTGGTCGCCAATATCGAGGCCCACGACGTCGTTCAAGGCGGATCCACCATCACCCAGCAGTACCTCAAGAACGTCGTGCTGACTCCGGATGTGACCCTGGACCGCAAACTGACCGAGGCGGCACTGGCCGTTCGCCTCGAGGCCGGGCTGAGCAAGGAACAGATCCTCGAGAATTACCTCAACACTGTGTACTTCGGGAACGGTGCGTACGGCGTGGGAGCCGCTGCTGCCACATACTTCGGCAAAACTGTCGACCAGCTGGACATCCCGGAGGCGGCATTGCTCGCCGGACTGATCCAGGCACCCTCAGCCATCGACCCCTACCGGGCGTCCGATGCCGCCGCCGCCCGGCGGCGGGTGGTTTTGAGCAAGATGACCGAACTGGGCTGGCTCAGCCCCGAAGTCGCCGCCACGGCCGACCAGACACCTATCCGGCTGGCGCCGCCGCTTCCTCCAGAAGAGGTCCGATTTCCCTATTTCACCGAGGAAGTCAAGCGCCGCTTGCTCGACGACCCCGCCCTGGGACCCACCCCCACCGATCGGTACAACGCCTTGTTCCGGGGCGGGCTCCATATCCACACGACGCTCGTGCCTTCGGTCCAGCTGGCCGCCGAGGAGGCGGCTCGCTCGGTAGTTCCCGAAGATGGTCCCGCGGTTGCGCTGGCTGCAATCGAGCCGCGGACCGGTTACGTCCGGGCGCTGGTGGGCGGCCGGGACTTCTACGACCCGAACGACCCCAACGCCCAGTTCAATCTGGCGACTCAGGCGCGCCGGCAACCCGGTTCGGCCTTCAAGCCGTTTGTTCTCGCTGCCGCCATCGAGTCAGGTCATTCGCTCAACTCGATGTTCGTTGGAGGGTCAAAAGTCGAGATTGCGACGGACTCAGGGCCGTGGCAGGTGGAGAACTACAACAAGCTGAACTTCCCGGATCTCACGTTGCTGGAAGCGACCGTGTTCTCGGTGAACGTCGTGTACGCCCGGTTGGTCGACATCGTCGGTCCTGGCAGAGTGGTCGACCTGGCGACCGCCGCGGGCATCACCTCCGACTTGGAGCCGCTGCCATCGATCGCGCTCGGTGCCCAGGAGGTCTCGCCAATCGAGCTCGCCTCCGCGTTCGGGACGCTGGCGGCCGAAGGAGTCCATATCGACCCGATCCTGGTGACGCACATCGACGCCAACGAGGGCGTCAACATCTACGAGAGCGTCCCGGTCATCACCGAGGCCATGAGCCGGGATGTCGCGTTGGGCGTGACCACCGCGCTGACGCAGGTCGTGGAGCGGGGCACGGGTCAGCAGGCGGCGATCGGCCGCCCGGTGGCGGGCAAAACCGGGACTTCTCAGTCTCACAACGATGCGTGGTTCGTCGGCTACACGCCCGAGCTGGTGGCGTCGGTGTGGGTAGGGTTTCCAGACGGCCAGTTCCCGATGGAACCGCCGGCGACGCCCTTCACCGTGACCGGCGGTACGTGGCCGGCTCAGGTGTGGAACCGATTTGCCTCGGGCGCGCTGGCTGGCACGTTCTCGCTGCTGCAAACGACCAACACCGGCGACGCCGTCGAGGTGGAGATCGATACCTCGACCGGCTTCTTGGCCGGTCCATTGTGCCCGTCCCAGCACGTGGCGCGGGTGCAGCTGCCGGCCGACGCCATTCCCACGGTCGTGTGTCCGGTCCACAATCCGCACGGGGTCGTAGAGGTCGGTTCGGGCGTGGTGCCCGACGTCATCGCTCTCGACCTATCCGCGGCGGTCGGTCTCCTTTCGGAGCAGGGGTTCGACACCGTGGTCGACTGGCAGGATGGCGGCAACCTCGCCCAGGGCACGATCTTCAACCAGCAGCCGTCGCCGGGTTTTCCCGCTCAGCGCGGCACGCCGGTTCGTCTGATGGTTGCCGGTCCAGCTCCCGGGTCGGTCATCCCGTCATTGCTCGGGTTCCAGCTCGACCACGCCCTGGCCGAGCTCGAGGCCATTGCGGTCAACGTAGACGTGCGCGTCGAATCGGAATCAGACCCGGCGGACGCAGCCAGACGCCCGGGAATGGTGTGGAAACAAGAACCAGCACCAGGGACCGAACCCGGATCCACCATCGTGCTCTGGGCCAACCCGGCGGCCTGACCGGCGATATGACTGCTGGCTGTCCTCAGTGGGCGAGCACGTAGCGCCACGGCCGGTCCGCTTCGCGACTGATACCCACCCGGGGGGTAGCGATGAAGGTCGGCCGAGGACTCTCACCCAGCACCAGTGCCACCAGGTCGGTGGCTCCCAGGCGGAGCCCGTCGTGCATTGCATCGATCCCCAGGGCCTGGGTCAGTTTCCCGGGCCCGTCGGCCAGGTTGGTCGGTCGGCCCCGCCGGCGAACCATCACAGCTTCACCTGCCACCGGCCTTCCTCCTCGCAGCAGGACGGCTTGTCCGGTGCCCTCCGGGCCTGTCACGATGTTCATGCACCAATGCACGCCGTAGGAGCGATAGACGTAGATGGTCCCCGCCGGTCCAAACATTGATTCATTCCGAGCCGTGCGCCCGCGAAAGGCGTGTGAGGCGGGATCGTCTTCGCCTCCGTAGGCCTCCACCTCGGTCAGCTCGACTTCAGTGAGCTCGTCTCCGACCAGAGATCGAAGCCTCGCGCCGAGCAGACTGCGGGCCACCTCGTCAACCGACAGCGCTGGATCGATCACTCGAACACGGACAGAAGGATTGCCTTGAAGGCGTGGAGCCGGTTCTCCGCCTGATCGAACATACGCGACCGAGCGTGGTCGGCGACTTCGTCGGTCACCTCATCGCCCCGATGGGCCGGCAGGCAGTGGAGGAAGATCGCGGAAGGTTGGGCCCGCTCGAACAAACTCAGGTTCACTTGGTACGGAGCGAAGGTTTCAGCCCGGCTCGCCTGCTCCGATTCCTGACCCATCGACGCCCACACGTCGGTGTACACGACATCGGCGCCGTCCACGCCGGCGATGTCGTTGGTGACTTCGACATGGCCGCCCAACAGGCGGGAGAGCTCGACGAACCGGGCATCGGGTTCATGACCAAGAGGGGTGACAACTCGCATGTTCGCGCCGAGCATCGCACCGCCGACCATCAACGAGTGGCACACGTTGTTGCCATCTCCTACGTAGGTCACCGTGGCCTTGGCCAATGGAAGATGCTCCTCGATGGTGAGCAAGTCCGCCACCGCCTGGCACGGATGCTCCGCATCAGACAGCAGGTTGATGACAGCCGCGTTCGCATGCTCCGCCAGGTCGATCAGGTCACCATGCGAGAAGACCCGGAATGCCAGTACGTCCAAATATCGGTCGAGGACACGGGCTACATCTTTCACGGATTCCCGGGTTCCCAGCCCGACCTCATGCTGGCCCAGCACGACGGGGTGGGCGCCCATCTGCACGGCGGCCAGCTCAGAAGATACCCGCGTACGCGTAGATGGTTTCATGAAGAACAGCCCTACTGCCCGCCCGGCCATTCGATCCGAGTAGCGCTCCGGGTTCGATTTCACCTGACCGGCGACGTCGACCAGCGTCCGCAGCCCATCGACACCCAGATCGGCCACGCTCAGGAAGTCCCTCATGGCTCAGCCTCCCCGTAGTCGCGCGTCCAGCTGGGCGGCCGCAACGACGATGCGTTGACGCACCACGCCCATTTCCTCGTCGGTCAGCGTCCGGTCATGAGCGCGGAAGGTGAGCCGGTAGGCGAGGCTCTTGCGCCCCTCTCCCAACGTACCCCCTCGGAACACATCAAACAGGTTGAGCGTTTCGAGCATGTCGCCGGCCGAGCTGCGAATGACGGATTCCAACCGACCTGCCGGCAGTTCTTCGGGCGCCTCGAACGCCAGATCGAACCGGACCGGCGGGAAAGGAGAGATATCGCGCAGTGACCACGGTTCGCTCGGGCGAACGAGCGGCTCCAGTTCCAGTTCCCCAATCGCAACCCGTTCCTTCAGGCCGAAATCACGGGCCACCGCAGGATGCAGCTCCCCCACGAAGCCCACCATTATTTCGCCCTGCATCACCCGGGCGGCCCGGCCCGGATGGAGCGAGGGCAACGCGGCCTCGACCAGGGTCAAGGAAATGCCCGTGAGAGAGGCCAGCATCTCGACAACGCCCGAGGCGGTGAAGAAGTCCGCCTCACGACTCACCCCGTGATACCCCCCCGCACCCTGCCGCCCATAGGCGGCCCAGGCCAGATAGTCAGGTTGAGCGGGGATCCGGCTGTCGCCCGGGTCGGGGGTGGGCAGAAAGACCTTGCCCGTTTCGAAAAGAGCGACATCTCCTAATCCATGCCCCACGTTGTACGCAACGGCTCTCAGCAAACCGGGTAGCAGCGTGGTGCGCAGTGTGGCCTCCTCGTCCCGTAGCGGATTGAGAACCCGGGTACCGGTGGCTCGTGGGTCATCGGAGGGCATGCGCAGCAGGTCGAGCTCGGCCTGGCCCACAAACGAGAGTGTCTGTGCCTCGGTGTAGCCGGCCCCGACCATGGCCGACCGGAGCCGTCGGGTGGCGGCTTGCTCGTGGGTCAGCCCTCCGGTCGGGCCCCGGGACACGCGATCCTCGAATCTGTCATAGCCGTACAGCCGAGCGATCTCCTCGATTACGTCGGCAGGACGGGTCACGTCGCTGCGTCGCGTGGGAACACTGACATCGAGGGAGCCCTCGCCAACCACGGGGTCGAACCCCAAGCGGTCCAACAAGTCTGCGCTTTCAGCCAGAGACGGCTCTTCCCCCAGCAGCCGGCGGATGTCACGGGCGGCGACGTCGATATGCCACGGTTCGAGCCTGGCGGGATAGGCATCGACTACTCCTGTCCGGATCGCCCCGCAGCCCGTTTCGGCGATCAGCTTTGCGGTCCGCTGTGTCGCGATGTCGGATAGGTTCCGATCCACGCCCCGCTCAAAGCGCTTCGATGCCTCGCTGGTGAGGTTCAATCGCCTCGACGTGTGCATGATGGACGGTGGATGCCAGTTCGCCGCCTCCACCAGGATGCTGGAGGTGTCGTCGGTGACCTCGGTCGATAGTCCCCCCATCACGCCCGCCAGCGCAATGGCTCCCGTCCCGTCCGCCACGATGATGTCGGATGCTTCCAGCTTGCGCTCCACCCCGTCGAGCGTGGTGAGCGCCTCGCCCGCCTCGGCTCGGCGGATCGTCAAAGACAGGTCCTGGATGGTGGCGGCGTCGAACGTGTGGATGGGGTGGCCTAGCTCGAACATGACGTAGTTGGACACATCGACCACATTCGAGATCGGGCGCTGGCCGGCGGCGAGCAAGCGCAGCTGCATCCACAACGGCGAAGGTCCGATGACCACACTGTCGACCTGTCTGGCCACGAACCGCGGACAGGCTTCAGCGTCGAGGATGTCGATCGACGCTTCTATCGGGGGTCCTGTAACCGTCATGTCGAGGTCTGGCTGGCGAATCGGCAGCTTCCAGTAGGCGCCCAGCTCGCGGGCAATGCCGAGGATGGACATACAGTCGCCCCGGTTCGGGGTGATCGAGATGTCGAGGACTGTGTCGGAGATCGGTAGAAGGGTGGCAACGTCCTTGCCAATGTCCTCGGGGCCGGCGACTCCTAGCTGATCGAGGACCATGATGCCCTGGTGGTCATCGCCCAGCTTCAGCTCCGCAGCCGAGCAGATCATGCCGTTGGACTCGACTCCCCGTATCTTGCGGCGGGAGATCTCATACGGTTCGTCGCCGTCCATTCCCAACTTGGCACCGACAGTGGCGTAGGCCACGATCGCTCCCTCTTCGAAGTTCCACGCGCCACAAACCACGTCGATCTCCCCGGCGCCGGTGTTTACCCGGCACAGCCGCACCTTGTCGGCGTCGGGATGCGGCGCGATGGTCTCGACGGAGGCCACCACTACGCCTTCGAACGTGGGGCGGATCTCCTCCCAGCCTTCGACCTCATGACCGAGCGAACCGAGAATCTCGTCTAGCTCATCGGGATCCTGGGTAGGCAGGTCGACGAAGTCAGCAAGCCAGGACAGCGGAACCTTCACGATTCACTCCTCACCGGCTGGCCACTCCGGGGCCGGGTCGAGGGCCGGACGACAGCCGGGAAAGCGGCGCGAACGCGATCGGTACTCATCGGAACTGTCCCAGGACCCGAAGGTCGTTCTCGTAGAAATAGCGAATATCACCAATGTTGTGACGGACCATCGCCAGGCGCTCAACGCCCATGCCAAAAGCGAATCCCGTCACGGCCTCGGGGTCGTACCCGACTGCTGCGAACACGTTGGGATCGACCATGCCGCAACCCAACATCTCCAACCATCCCCCCCGGAACCAGACGTGCACCTCGGCCGAAGGTTCTGTGAACGGGAAGAAATGTGGGATGAAACGCGTCTTCGTCTCCGGGCCGAAGAACTCCCGGGCGAAATAGGCCAGTGTGCCTTTGAGGTCACCGATGGTGATGTCGTCGTCCACCGCCAGCCCTTCGATCTGGTGGAAGACCGGAGAGTGAGTGGCGTCCCACGTGTCGCTGCGAAAGACTCGACCGGGCACCACGACATACACCGGCGGCTCGTGGGTTTCCATATATCGAGCTTGCACCGGCGAGGTATGGGTACGCAAGAGCAGCTCGTCGTAGCCCACCCGTTCTTCCCCATCGAACGATTCCACGTACAGCGTGTCGCTCTCGAAGCGGGCCGGGTGCGTCTCTGGAGTATTGAGCGCATCGAAGTTGTACCACGCCGTTTCCACCTCCGGTCCCGAGGCGACCTGATAGCCGATCGATCCGAAGATGTCTGCCACTTCATCCATCGTCCGGGTGATCAGGTGGTGTGTACCTCGGGGCGGTCGGGCACCAGGCAGTGTGACGTCGACTTGCTCGTCTGCGAGCAATGCGTTCTCTGCCTCGAGCTCCAGATATCCGCGCCGCCTTCGGATGTGCTCCTGCAGATCCTGGTGGATTTCGTTCAGCCGGGCGCCCAGGACCGGGCGTTGATCCGGATCGACCGAGCCCAGGCCCCTACGCAGCTCCGAAAGAAGGGAACGACGGCCGACCAGGTCGGCCTCGACCTGGTCGAGCTCGGGCAGAGTCGCCGCCTGCGCCACCATGCGGGGCGCGTCTTCGACCAGTTGTTCGAGCTCACCCAGGTCCATAGCAGCGCGAGGTTAGAGGATGAGCCGGCGGTGGACGAGACGATTACCGCCATGCATCACGGGGTCGGCCTGTCGGTGCGGCGCTTTCTCAACTCGTACATAGCAAGCGCTCCGGCGACCGCCGCATTCAGACTCTCGACCCCCGGTTCCATCGGGATGGTGATCTCGAGGCGGGCGCCCAGCCGAAGTGACTCGGGCACCCCGTGCGCTTCGTTGCCGACGACGAGAGTGACAAGCGGCTCCGGATCGAGCAGGCTCGCCGCCCGATCCAACGTGACGCCCCCCGATACAGCCAGCGTAACCACGGCCCGCTCGTCTGCTTCCGGAACGTTGACGATGCGGGTTCGGAAGTGCCCTCCGGCGGCGCCCCGTAACACCTTCGGGCTCCAGACGTCGACTGCGCCCGGAAAAACCGCAACTTCGTAGCCGAAGGCGGCGGCCGTTCTTATCAGGCTTCCGGCGTTCCCCGGATCGTTGACGGCAAGGAGCACGATGTCACTCCTGGCGGCAACCGGCGGGGGGATTGCGATGACGGCGACCGGGCCCCGCGGGTGCTCGGTGCCGGCGATGCGGGATAGCACGAGCTCGGTGACCGGTGTGACGGAGGGTCCGCCAGCTCCGACCAGGGTTGCGCTCGCGTCATCAGCGACCGCAAAGACCTCACGAATATCCGCGCCGCCTGCCTGCGCTTCGGCCAAGAGGTGGGGGCCCTCGATGAGGGTCAGTCCGGTGGCTTTTCGCTCACGAGCGCGATGAAGCCGGGCAGCCGCCGCCACCCGGGGGTTTCGCGGCGACGTGACCGGCTCCATTTCGAATCTCTGCGAGCCGCTTCAGCCTTCGTTACTCCCGGCGAGCTCGACGATCTGCCGGAACGTGGCCGGGTCGTTCACGGCGATGTCGGCCAGCATCTTGCGGTCAACCTCGAATTCGGCCGCCTTCAGACCAGCAATGAGTTGCGAGTACGTCGTGCCGTTCTGGCGGGCGGCGGCATTGATCCGTGAGATCCACAGGCGCCGGAAATCACCCTTGCGCGCCCGCCGGTCACGATAGGCATACCGCATGGAATGCATCACCTGTTCATTTGCCGTGCGGTACCGGCGACTGCGCGCTCCGCCGTAACCTTTCGCTCGCGCCAAGACCTTCTTGTGCTTCTTCTTGGAATGTACGGCGCGTTTCACCCGTGCCATGGCGCTACCTCCTCCGTCCTCGTCCGCGCTACTGGCCCAACAGACGTTTGATGCGCTTCTCGTCGCCCTTGGCCAGGTCGGTTTCGCCTTTGAGTCGCCGGTAGCTGTCGGCGCCCTTGGCGAGGCGTAGATGGCCGCGATGCGCCTGGCGCCGACGAATCTTGCCCGAGCCGGTCGTCTTGAAGCGGCGGGCGGCGCCCTTGTGTGTCTTCATCTTTGGCATGTGTTCGTTCCCTATTCGCTGGTGTCTGCTTTGGCGTCTTTGTCTCCGGTTTGCTCGACGGTCTCCATTGCCGTGTCCTCGCCGGAATCAGCTGCGACCTCTCCATTCGATTCAGGGGTTGGCATCTCCGCAGCGGCCGCGACCTCTTCTTGCGCGCTCTCTGCGGGCTCCGGTGCGTGCTTGATGGGTGCGAACACCATGGTCATATTGCGGCCTTCTTGCTTGGCGTCCTGCTCGACCTTGCCAAACGGCTCCAGTTCTGTCGCTAGGCGGTCCATGATCCGGCGGCCCAATTCGGGACGGCTGGCCTCACGGCCGCGGAACCAAATCCGGACACGGACCCGATCACCGTCCCGCAGGAATCTGGCGGCGCGGTCCCGTTTGATCTGGTAGTCGTGGTCGCCGATCTTGACCTTGAAGGTCAATTCCTTGACGGTGCTCCTCGACTGTTTCTTGCGAGCTTCGCGCTCCTTGACGGACTGCTCGTACTTGTACTTCCCGTAGTCCATCAGACGGGCGACGGGCGGTTTGGCGTTCGGGGCCACCTCGACGAGATCCATGTCCAGCTGATCAGCCAGCCACAGAGCCTCCTCGAGCTTTTTCACCCCAATCTGTTCGCCATCAGGCGCGACGACCCGCACCTCTTTGGCCCGAATATTCCCGTTTACACGCGGTTCGGCGATAGCCGACCTCCTTTGTCGTCACGGAACGATCCATCGATCATTCCTTCTGATCGTCGGGCAAGCCCAACGCGAAAAAGACGCAGCGTCCACGGCTGCGTCTCTCGCCCAATCCCGCCGCACAGCGTTGTCTCCGTACTGACTTGTCAGTACTGGGTCTCTACCGGCGTGTACCGGAGGGTATGGGACATGACCCCGAGGCACCGCAATCAGCCTGTCGTGAACCCCGGGGATCGTACCGCGGCGCATCTCGCCGATGGCCGGGTGGGAAACAGCTCGTTCCGCTTTGTTCCTGGATTGTCGGGTGCAGTATAGAGCCTTCCCCGGCCTGTCACAGCTGGGAAAGCACCCGGGCGGCCTGAATGGTGGCTGTGGCCGCCTCATAACCCTTGTTGGACGGACCGGGCATACTGCGGTCCCGCGCGTGGGCCGGATCCCGGACGGTCAAAATAGCGTTCCCGACCGGGACTCCCGTGTCGAGTGCCACCCGGGCGATCCCGGCCGATGCCTGGGTGGCCACATGTAGGTAGTGGTCGGTTTCTCCCTCGATCACGGCGCCAATCGCAACAACTGCGTCGTGTGCGGCGGCAAGACGCTGTGCCACGAGCGGCACCTCGAGCGCACCGGCCACCCGCGCCACGGTCACGTCGTCTATCCCCAACTCCGCCAGAGCATCGAGGCAGCCGGACAGGAGCTGCTCGGTGACGAAAGCATTGAACTCAGACATCGCGACGCCCACCCGCAGTTCGCCCTCATGACCCTCGGCAGTGATCTCGGCGACGTTCACGACTCATCTACCTCGAGCAGGTGCCCCAGCTTCTCAGCTTTGGCCTGCAGATACGCCCGATTGTGTGGCGTGGAGCCCGTATCCAGCGGCACCCGGTCGACGATCGTGAGTCCATACCCTTCGATGGCAGCGCGTTTGGTCGGATTGTTGGTGAGGAGGCGCATCGAACGGACGCCAATGTCGTAGAGAATCTGAGCGCCGACGCCGTATTCGCGAGCGTCGACCGGTAATCCGAGCTCCTGGTTCGCCTGGACAGTGTCGCGTCCCTGGTCTTGCAGGTTGTAGGCATGCAGCTTCGACAGCAGACCGATGCCGCGTCCCTCGTGCCCACGGATATACACGATGACCCCGCGACCCTCCTGAGCAATCTTGTCCATGGCGGCCTCCAGCTGCAGCCCACAGTCGCACCGCATGCTGTGCAGGACGTCGCCGGTCAGGCATTCCGAGTGGGCCCGGACCAGGATGTTCTCTCCGTCTCCCACGTCCCCCATCACCAGGGCGAGATGGTGCCGGTCGTCGAACGAGTGGTAGCCGATCGCCCGGAATTCGCCGAACCGCGTTGGCAGCCGCGCCTCGACCACCCGCTCGACGAACTGCTCCGATTGGGAGCGCCGGTAGGCGATCAGGTCTGCGATCGTACCGATGAGGAGGTTGTGCTCTTTGGCAAACCGCTCGAGGTCAGGCAAACGTGCCACCGAGCCGTCTTCATTCATGATCTCGGCCAGCACCCCGGCGGGGTAGAGACCGGCCAAGCGGGCAAGGTCAACAGCCGCTTCGGTATGGCCGGCCCGGCGCAGAACACCGCCCGGCTGCGCCTGGAGGGGGAAGATATGTCCCGGGCGGGCCAGGTCGGCCGGCGTTGAGGCCGGATCGAGCACCCGTCGCACCGTGGTCGTACGATCGCCAGCCGAGATGCCGGTCGTCACTCCGTCGCGCGCATCAACCGAGTGCGTGAAGGCAGTGCGACGGATGTCGGTGTTCTTCGTCACCATCTGGGGCAACTCGAGTTCTTCGAGTCGCTCGCGTTCTAGCGACATGCAGATGATGCCGCTCGTATATCGGATCATGAAAGCCATCTGCTCGACAGTCAGCCGCTCTGCGGCCACGATCAGATCGCCTTCGTTCTCCCGGTCTTCATCGTCGGTGATGATGACCATCTCGCCATGGCGAATGGCGCCGAGGATGTCCGGAATCGAGGCGTGTGTCATCGTTGATGTGCTTCCATGAGGCGCTCAACATACTTGGCAATGACGTCCACCTCCAGATTGACCAAGGCGCCGATCCCACGCTGCCCGAGGTTGGTCACTTCGAGCGTATGGGGGATCAGCGCCACGGCAAACTCCGACTCGCCCACTGCGGCCACCGTCAGGCTGACGCCGTCGATCGTGATCGAACCTTTCTCCACGATGTAGCGCATGAGGCTGGGGTCGGGCGCCACCTCGAGCAGATACCCGCCCTCCTCAGTTGCACCGGCTCCGGTGACGGTGCCGGTCCCGTCAACATGGCCCTGAACGATGTGACCGTCGAGCCGGCCGTCTGCCCGCATTGGGCGCTCGAGGTTCACCGTGTTCCCAACCTCGAGCGCGCCCAGATTGGAGCGCTGAAGTGTTTCGGGTACCACATCGACCGTGAAGCCGGATTCGTCAAACGTCGTAGCGGTCAGGCAAACACCGTTCACACATATCGAATCGCCCTCTTGCAGCCCACCGAGCACCAACGTTGCGTCGATGCGAAGCCGGATCCCGGTAGCAACCGACGTCAGCCGGCCGACCTTCCCAGTCTCCTCGATGATTCCTGTGAACACGGTCATCTGCTCCTGGTCGCGGTGCGTGCCCGCGTATCGTACGGTGCCGCCCGGCTCACGCCGGCGCGAGCGCAAAATCGACCCGCACCCCGGCCCCGACCCGCGTCACGTGCACGACCCGGCCCTCCAGTGCATCCTCGATTCTGTGAAACACTCCGCCAAACATCGGTATGCCCACACCGGCACCCAGCTTGGGCCCGTAATACAGGACGAACCGGGAGGCCAGCCGGGCCGCCACCATACTGCTCACAAGCGTCGGACCGCCTTCGACCATCACATCGAGAGCTCCGGCTTCGCCCAGCTCCCGCAGGAGCGATGCCAAGTCCACCCGATCTCCTCCCGGCTCGGACCGCCGGCCCTGGCCCGTGGTGGGATCAAAGCCGGGTGACACGACGCGAGCGCCCGCCCGCAGCAAGCGGGCCGTCGGGGGAATCTGTCTCCGGCCTGCGACGATCACGATGAGCGGCGACCGGTCCGCCCCGGGGGCGAGGTCGAGCGAGGGGTCATCCTCGAGCACTGCGCCGGCGCCCACCACCAGCGCGTCCATCCGCGTCCGGAGCGTCGCTACATCTCTCCGCATGTCGGCATCTGAGATCCAGCGCGACGACCCGTCCGCCGCAGCCATCTGCCCATCGAGTGTCAACGCAGCCTTAACGGTCACCAGCGGCAAGCCGGTCCGCCGATGGTGGAGGTAGCCCGGGTCGAGCTCCGCCGCCTGTTCTTTGCCCAAGCCCACCTCGACCTCGATCCCGGCAGCCCGCAGGCTCTGGAATCCGCGGCCCGACACCCGTTCGTCCGGGTCCGTGAGCGCAGCCACCACCCGCGAGATACCCGCCTCTATCAGCGCGTCGACACAAGGCGGAGTGCGGCCATGGTGCGTGCACGGCTCCAACGTCACATACGCCGTCGCCCCCCGGGCGCTGTCACCGGCCATCGCCAGCGCAACTTGCTCTGCGTGCGGCGCCCCAGGCTCTACGTGAGCACCTTCACCAACGACGGTTCCGCCGGCGTCGACGATGACCGTTCCGACCCTGGGATTGGGGTGGGGCCGGTGCGAGAATGCGAGCGCGATAGCACGCTCCATGGCATCGATGGGTCGCACAGCGGGGATGTTAGTGGGCGGACTCTCAGGCAGTCCGGCGATCGATCTTGTAAGAGGATCCCGGCTGGCGCTTGGCGTATTCCTTCATCTCGACCGCCACCGCAGATGCCTCCCACTGCGACGCAATCGGGCGGCTCACGTTGGTGGTGACCCCCATCGAGATCGAAACGATCGGGAAGGCGTGCCGCTCCCCTCGCCGATCGGTGACCTCGATGTAGCCGCGCAGGGCGTCCGCAGTGTCGTAGAACTCGAGCACGCCGTCGTCGAACAGGCTGATCGTCGCTTTGCAGAAATCTTCCACCATGTCCGGCTTCAGAATCGCTACGAAGTCGTCACCGCCGATGTGTCCGACGAAGGAGTCCGCTTCGGCGATCTGATCGCGAGCCTGGAGCAGGGCCTTCGCCGTGAACGTGATCACCTGGTCGCCCCGCATGAAACCGTAGTGGTCGTTGAATGCTTTGAAGTTGTCGAGATCGGCCTGAACGAGTGCGAACTTCTCACCGGCCTCGATCCGCCGTTCCAGTTCGGTTGCGATTTGATGATTGCCGGGCAAACCGGTCAACGGCGACACGTCCCGCATCGCCTGGGTACGTCGCAACACCGCCTTGACCCGGGCCAGCAGCTCGCTCACGTCGAACGGCTTGGTCACGTAGTCGTCGGCGCCCAGCTCGAGGCCGCGAACCCGATCCTCGGGCAATGCCTTGGCGGTGAGGAGGATGACGGAAGTGTTGGCTGCGCCGGGATGGGACCGGAGTCGCCGAAGTGCGGTGATACCGTCCATCTCGGGCATCATCACGTCCAACAGGACGAGATCGGGCTGATGTTCGAGAACTTGGTCGACGGCCGAGCGTCCGTCGGACGCAGTCAGAACATCGAAACCCTCCAGCTCGAGGTTGACACGAACGAACCGGACGATATCGGGATCATCGTCGGCCACAAGGATCCGATGCACCTCAGCCAGCTCCCCCTATCGAATCGCGCAGGGCCTTCATGGCAGCCGCCGGGTCAGCCTGACGGAAGACGGCAGTCCCTGCCACAAATACGTTTGCTCCAGCTGCCCGAGCAGCTGGAGCGGTCGCTGCGGTGATACCTCCATCGACCTCTATATCGACGCCTAGGCCTTGCGACTCAATGAATTCTCGTGCCGCGCGTATCTTGGGAATGACCGAATCGATGAACGACTGCCCGCCGAAGCCCGGGTGCACCGCCATGATGACCACCATGTCACACAGCTCCACGAACGGCCGCACGGCATCAAACGGGGTGGGGGGATTGATGACGAGGCCGAACTCAAGCTCCAGATCGCGAGCCGCCGTGGCGACGTCGTCGGGCTCCGGGAACGCCTCGATATGGACGGTGACGCCGGTCGCGCCCGATTCGGCCAGCTGCTCGAGATAGCAGTCGGCATTGCTCATCATCAGATGGCAGTCGAAGGGCAGATCGGTGTGCCTTCTGAGGGCGGTGATCACTGGTGGCCCCATGCTGAGGTTCGGCACAAAATGCCCGTCCATGACGTCGACGTGGAGCATGTCGGCGTGCGCGGCGACTCGATCCACGTCCTCTGCAAGTCGGGCGAAATCGGCGGCAAGGATCGAAGGCGCAATCTTGACGGAGTGCATGGCGGGAAGTGTAGGACCGCTTCAGTTGCCAACTACGGAGATGAACATCCCATCCACGCCGTCGCGATGTGGAGTGAGCAGCCGTCCGTGCTCGCCGGCTGTGCCGAGTGGCAGGTCGGGGGATCGGCCATCGAATTCAGCAGCCACGCCGCCGGTCTCGGCGCTGGTGACCGTACAAACCGAATATACGATCCGTCCCCCTGGAGCGAGCACCCGTTGCGCCTCGGACAGCATCTTGTGCTGAAGGGCCGCCAGGCGTGTGACCTCTTGTTCGTTGATCTTGTAGCGCAGCTCGGGGCGGCGCCGCAACGTCCCGAGACCACTACACGGGGCGTCGACCAGTACTCGATCAAACGTGCCGGGTGCGAAGGGAAGCGAGCGACCATCGGCCTGCACCCACGGACCCGGGTAACCCAGCTCGCCCAAGCGGACTCGGGCCCGGCGGACACGGCGCGGGTGCGCGTCGCAGGCCACCACCAGCTCGGGCTGAGCATCCCAGATCTGCAACGTCTTACCACCGGGCGCGGCCGCCACATCCAACACTGTCGTGCCGGCCAGATCTCCCAGGGCCGCCACAACGGCCGCAGATGCGACATCCTGAATGATCAGCCCGGGAGCCAAATCGCCGGGCGGAACGAGCACGACGTCGCTCAAAGCGGTTGCCTCCCCCTGCCGAGTCGCACCGGGACGCACCCGGGCGGTGCGGGGCGCGTCTTCCTCTGAGGCAGCCAAAAACGCCGCGGCACTGTCGGCGCCGAGCTGTGCGATGAGGTCGTCTACTACCCATTGCGGCAGGTTGTGCCGCTCCGCGTCGGATAGCGGCTCAGGGCCGGCCTCTGCTCCACGGCGAAGCAGGTTTCGCAACACACCGTTCACGAATCCTGCCGCCTGCGGATGGCCGATCTCACGGACGGCCTCCACCGCTGAATCCACAGCGGCGTGCCCGGCTCCGCCACCCGAGATCAGCTCCGCGGCCCCGATACGCAAGACGTCGAGTACGTCGCGATGGGTGGCGTCAAGCCCCCGCGTGATGTGGTCCGCCAGTGTGGAGTCGATCCGATGCAGATTTCGGAGCGTCCGGTATACGAGCCTCCGCACGAGGCGTCGATCCTGCGGTGTCATTCCTTCGGCGACGGTATCGACCACCACGTTCGACCAAGCACCACCTCGAAGAACCCTTCCCAACGCACTGGCCGCAGCGACCCGGGCGGCGACGCCGGGTTTCACTCCAGACTCCCGATACCGTCATGGCGGCCGCGGGCCCAGGCCGCTCCGCCCATTCGCCGCGAACCTGCCGGCTGAACTTCCGTCAGAACGACCGCGTGGGTGCCCGTGCCCATGACGAGCTCGGCGTCTATCAGCTCGAGGTGGCCGGGAGCGAGTTCAGCTTGTGATGACCGCGCCCGCCAGACTTTGAAACGGCCACCCTGATACCGAGCAAATGCGCCGGGTCGCGGATTGAACGCGCGCACTTTCAGCAGAATCGCCTCCGCCTGAGCCCCAACCTCGATCCGGGCCTCGTCGGTTTCGATTCGCGGGGCATATGTTGCTCCGGCCTCGGACTGCGGCTCAGCATTCAATTCGCCCACCCGCAGCTCCTCCAGCCGGGCGGCGAGCAATTCGGCGCCTCCCAGAGCCAAGCGTTCGGTCAACTCGCCGGCAGTCTCGTCGTGGCCGATAGCAGTGATCCACTGGTCATAGACGTCGCCCGTGTCGAGCCCCGCAGTGATGGCCATCAAGGACACGCCTGTCGTGACGTCACCCGCCAGCAGCGCTCGCTCGACCGGCGCAGCCCCCCGCCATTTGGGGAGGAGTGAGAAGTGAACGTTCACCATGCCGTGGGCGGGCGCAGTGAAGGCACTCTGTGAGATGATCCGGCCGTAGGCGACTACGACGCCCAAATCCAGGGGGCCGGCTCGTCCCACCGCGGCATCGAGTTCCGAACGCGAGGCGGGCTGGGCCACCGGAACCCCCAGCGTGTCCGCTCTCACCTTGACGGGCGGAGCCTGCGGTTGGCCGCTTCGTCCGCGAGGGCGATCCGGCATTGTGACGACCAACGCGAGATCGCCGGTCGCGTGAACGATCTCCAGACTGGGAAGGGCGGCAGCCGGTGTTCCGAGGAAGATCAGCCCGCTCACTCCACCAGCCCAAGCGCGTCGTTGCGCAGGCTGCGCAGCGCCGCTTTGCGTTCACGCTTCTCGAGTCGCTCGATCAGCAGCATGCCGTCCAGATGGTCGATCTCATGCTGTAAGACCCGTCCGAGCAGCTCTTCGCCGGCGAATTCGATCTCATCGCCGTTGAGGTCCCGGCCGCGGGCCCGGGCGAATCCGGGCCGGGTGATCGGCCAGAAGTAACCCGGCACGGACAGACATCCTTCATCGAACGTCCACTCGCCAGTCGTCTCGACGATCTCCGGATTGATCAGAGCCTCCGGCCCGTCGCCGGCATCAAACACGCACACCCGCTTCGAGATGCCGATCTGCGGCGCCGCGAGGCCGACGCCGGGGGCGTCGTACATCGTTTCGATCAGGTCGTCCACCAGCTTCGCCAGGGCGTCATCGAACTCGGTGACGGCTGCCGCCTCTGCGCGCAGGACGGGATCTCCGAAAACCCGAATCGGGAAGATGGCCAACTGTGCTCCTCGTCCGGCCAGCGAGCATAGCTGGGCCCGATCAGAGATCTCGCGGATCGGCGTCGGCTCGCACTCGGGCACCGTGTTCCCGCAGCCTGCCGATCACCGCCCGGAGTCTCTGCTTGGGCTCGGTGAGGTCGGCGCCCTGTATCAGCCACCGCTGACCCCGGTTGAAGGCGGCCGGACCGAAAACCGTGGCCGTCTCGGACACCGCGCGGATCTCGTCGCCGGCCTCGTCGGCATCGCTCACCTCCAGCACCAGGATCTCGCCGGTCGGTGGCAGACCCATCGCCTTTCGCTCCGACAGCTCGTGTTCGAGATACGGCACCGGGTCGGCCTTGCGCAGCGCTTCGTATACGGGATGACCGGGGCTGGCGGTCTGGACCATGAGCCGGTGGCGGGGTCCCGAACGCACCCGGGCGGCTACGCGAGCGAGCACCGCCAGCGCATCCTCCCCTGCGCGGTAGTTCGTCCCTCGGACCAGGCCGTCGCCGTCGATCGCTACCGCGAGGTCGACCGGGCGCAACGCCACGAGGTCTCGCTCTGTGCCGACGACGAGCGCTGGACCGTCGGCAACGGGGTCGCTGGCCACGCCGGGGTCAAACAGGCGCCTGGCCTCTTCCGTGACCCGCTCTATCCCTGCACCCAGTGGCTCGAACCGGTCATGACCACAGTTCGAACACGGACCCAACCCGGATCCACATCTCCGGCACTCCGCGCCCGCATCCGGCCGAGCACCACACCCAGGGCACAGGCGAAGTTGGCGACATGACCCGCACCGGGCGGCCGGGGCATAACCCCGGCGATGCGTGAACAGGAAGACCCGGCCCTGATCGCGCAGCGTGGCGCGGACGGAATCAGTCACCCGCGCGGTGAAGAGACGGCTTCCCGGCGGCTCGCCGGTTCGGTCGACGATCTCGACCGGCGGCCACAGGCGCCCGCCCAATCGTACAACCAAGGGGTCACGGGCAAAGGTGTCGGCCGTCGGCAAGCGACTCAAGTGAAATATCGTCAGCCCCTCATGGTGGGCCCGGGTGGCAGCCAAGCGCGCCGCGGCCACCGTGGGAGTCTGGCGCTCCTTCATGCCTCGGCGGCCTTCGTCCACCAGCACGATGGCGGCCAGCCGGGCCACCTTCCACCATGCGACCTTGGCGGTCCCGACGACGACCACGCCGGGATTGAGCGCCGCCTCCGACCAAGCCCGGGTGACGGCGGCATCATCCCCATGTCCATCCAGAACCCGGGCCCCCAGATCGGGTCGAAGCACGGCCAGCAGGCGATCCGCCTCAACCGCTGTCGGTACAACGACAATGGCTGAACGCTGCGCCGAGAGGATCTCTGTCACCGATCCCCGGATTATTTCTCCCCAGCCGGCGCCCGCCAACAACTGGACGTGGCCGCCGGGCTGGCCGGCGGCAGCAGCCGCGGTGGCGGCAGGGGCGGGAGAAGAGGACGGTGGGATGCTGGGTAGCGTCAATCGTGGCACCCGGCGCGGCAGATTGGGGGGGAGCGACTTGGCCAATACAACAGAACGGGGCGCCACGTAGTAGGCGGCGAGCTCGTCGATCGCTTGCAGCAGCGCCGGTGAGAACACCGGCAGATCACCCGACACGCCCCGTATCTCTTTGAGGTGGCTGGCGTCGCCCGGATACACATCCACGACGTAGCCGCGGCGGGGACGTCCGCTGAGGGGCACCCGTACCAGCGACCCGACTTCCACATCGTGGTCGCCGATCGCATATTCGAATCCGTGGTCTACCGAGAAACTCGCCAGGTCCGGGACGACCCGCGCGATCGCCGCTTCACTCACCCAGCTGCGGCGCGCAGATCTTCCACCCGGTCGGTCTGTTCCCAGGTGAACTGGGCACGACCAAAATGCCCGTAGGCAGACGTCTGGGCATAAATCGGGTGGCGCAGGTCGAGCCGGTCGATGATCGCCTGAGGTCGAAGGTCGAATTGCTCCAGCACGATCTCGGCCAGCCGTTGCTCGGCGATCCGGGCCGTCCCAAAGGTCTCAACCAACACCGAGAACGGACGGGCCCGTCCGATCGCGTATGAGACCTGGAATTCGCAGATGTCCGCCAGGCCCGCCGCTACCACGTTCTTGGCCACGTGCCGGGCTGCGTACGCGGCCGAGCGATCCACCTTGGTCGGATCTTTGCCTGAGAAGGCGCCGCCGCCGTGGCGGGCGTAGCCCCCGTACGTGTCAACGATGATCTTGCGTCCTGTGAGCCCGGCGTCTGCCTGCGGCCCGCCCACCTCGAACTTTCCAGATGGATTCACGATCCACTCAGTCTGCGGCTTCAGGTGGTGCGTTTCCATGACCGGTTCGACAACGTGTTTCCACAGGTCCTCGTCGAGCTGAGCGACCGTGATGCCGCGGGCGTGCTGGGTGCTGATGAGGATCCGCTCGACGTGGACAGGGGTGGCTCCCTCATACGCCACCGTCACCTGGGTCTTACCGTCCGGACGTAGATACGGGAGGGTGCCTCGTTTGCGGACTGCAGTGAGCTCCTCAGCCAGCCGATGCGCCAACTGGATTGGTAGCGGCATCAGCGCGTCCGTTTCCCGGTTGGCGTAACCGAACATCAGACCTTGGTCGCCTGCGCCGAGTTCGTCCATGGGATCTGCGGATCCCGACCGGACTTCGACCGAGGACGAGACGCCGGCTGAGATGTCGGGACTTTGCTGGCCCATGATGACCGAAACCTCCGCCCCAGCCGCATCGAAGCCCAGCCCGGGCTCGGTGTAACCGATGTCTGCTATCGCCTCCCGGGCGACCTTCTCGATGTCGGCTGTCGAAAGCCCGGCCTGCGAGCTGGTCTCGCCGGCGATCACCACCCGGTCGGTTGTCACCAACGTTTCACAAGCCACGCGACCCATTGGATCGCGCTCGAGCACGGCGTCGAGAACGGAATCCGAAATGCGATCGGCCACCTTGTCTGGATGCCCTTCGGTGACTGATTCAGAGGTGAAGTAGCGCATTGCGCCAGGAGTATACGAAGCTTGATCCCCACAGCCGATTCAGGCCCCGCGAATCGTCACGATCCGTTCACACAGTCGATCAGCGACCTCTTGTTTCGTCAGCAAGGGCTGCGGATCCGACACGCCATCCGGAGTGATGAATGTGACCTGGTTGGTGTCGGTTCCGAAGCCGGATCCCGGCTCCTCCACATCGTTGGCGACGAGCAAGTCAACCCCGTAGGTCTTGGCTTTGTGGACAGCCCGCTCGAGCGATCCGGTCTCGGCCGCAAAGCCAACGATCGTCGCCCCGGTCGCCCGCTCTACCAGCCCGGCGAGGATATTGGGCGTCGGCTCGAGCACGATGTCAGGCGGACCATCGGTGCGGGCCAGTTTCGACTCCGCCACTTTGGCCGGCCGAAAATCGGCCACCGCTGCGGTCATCACGACGACGTCCGCCGCCGCGGCGTGATCCCACACCACTCGCGCCATGTCTTCCGCTGATTCAGCGGGGATCAGCGTGACGCCGGCCGGGGCAGGAAGCGAAGCAGCAGACACCAGCGTGACATCGGCCCCGCGACGCAGTGCGGCTTCTGCAACCGCGTACCCCATCTTGCCCGACGAACGATTACCGATGAAGCGAACGGGGTCGATGGCCTCGCGGGTTCCCCCGGCCGACACGACGAACTTCCAGCCGGCCATGGGCTGACCGAATGCGCCGGCAATTGCCGCCACGATCTCCTCCGGCTCGACCATCCGGCCCGCTCCGGTGTCGCCGCCCGCCAGAGCGCCGCTCACGGGGCCTACGATGATCGCCCCATCAGACTGTAGGGTCGCCACGTTGCGCTGCACCGCCGGTTGCTCCCACATCTCCGTGTGCATGGCAGGAGCGAGGACGAGGGGGACGTCGGCCGCCAGCACCGTCGCAGTGACTGCGTTCGGAGCGTGGCCGTGCGCGAGCTGCGCGAGCACGTTTGCCGTAGCCGGTGCCACCACCATGAGCTCGGCCCAGCGGGCAAGCTCGGTATGAGGGCTGACCAGGTCGTCACCAAATAGCGAGACCACCGGACCGGACCCGGTCACCGCAGCGAAGGTTTGCTCGCCTATGAACTCGGTTGCACCCGCCGTCATCACGACCTTGACTTCGGCGCCGGCCTCGATCAGGCGCCGCGCCAGATATACCGATTTGAAGGCGGCGATACCACCGGCGACACCGAGGACGATCCTCCGTCCCCGGAGCATCTCCTCACTCCTCGTATTCGTAGGAGACCTTGCCCTCGGAGATCTCCTCGAGGGAAATCGTCAGCGGCTTGCGACTGAGGGAATGCACCTGGGGAGGGACGTAGTGGCCGATCCCCTCGCCCAGCTGGTTGAAATACGCGTTGATTTGACGGGCCCGGCGGGCCGCCAGGACGACGAGGTTGAACCTGCCGCCTGCGTTCTCGAGTACGTCGTCGATTTTGTAGCTCATGTCGTCTCTTCTTCAGGTTGGACTGCTGCCAGTATACGCAGCATCTCGTTGACCGCCGTATCCAGGACGTCGTTCACGACGATGTGATCGAACTCGTCGGCCGCGGCCATTTCCGCCCGCGCAATAGCAAGACGCCGGTCCACCGCTTCAGCGCTGGTGTCGCCTCGAGCTCGCAGCCGGGCCTCGAGGGTCTCAATCGACGGTGGAGCTATGAAGATCGTGAGCGCAGCCGGGTACGCGGCTTTCACCTGACGTGCCCCCTGAACCTCGATCTCCAGCAGCACATCGGATCCCGCAGCCAGACTTTCCAGCACCGGCCGGCGGGGTGTTCCATACAGATGACTGTTGTATTCGGCCCACTCCAGCAGCTCGCCCGCTTCGATCATCACCTCGAACACCTCGCGGCTCACAAAGTGATAGTCCTGACCCGGCTCCTCCCCCGGACGGGGATCGCGCGTGGTGGCGGACACCGAGAACTCGAGCGGGAGCGCCGTGACGACTCGATCGACGATGGTTGACTTGCCGACTCCGGATGGTCCGGAGACAACGATCAGGCGACCGGGATCAGGAGAACTCTTCGAGCAGGGCGGCCCGCTGGCGTTCACCGAGACCTCGAATCCGGCGGTTGTCGGCGATGCCCATCGCTTCCATCATCCGCTTGGCTTTGATCTTGCCGGTGCCCGGCATAGATGACAACACGGTGTTCACCTTCATGCCGGCGACCAGGTCATCGTCTGCTGCCCGGTCCAGCAGCTCGGAGAAACGAACAGTTCCGGTCTTCAGCAACTCCTTGATCTCGGCCCGCACCCGGCGCGCTTCGGCTGCTTTCGCAAGTGCTGCAGCGCGCTGTTCCTCAGAGAGTTTCGGAGGCGCCATCAGAGTCCACTCCTATCCGCGGCGGCGCAAGCAACTCTAACAATCGGACAGGCCCAACCTACGATTCGAGCGCCGTGAGGATCGTTCGTGCCGCCGCAACGGGATCCGCCGCCTGGGTGATGGTGCGCCCGATGACCAGATAGTCGGCCCCTCGCTCGATTGCCTCCTCGGGTCGGGCCACCCGAGCCTGATCGTGCGATTCGGCTCCCTCCGGGCGGATACCGGGAGTGACCTTGAGCAGAGTCGGCGCCACGTCGCTGACGACTCCCAGCTCTCGCACGCTGCAAATGACGCCTTCGCAGCCGGCGGCGTCGGCCATTCTCGCTCGGCGGGCCACCAGCTTCCCGGTGGTCAGAGGAACCCCGGTCCTGGCGAGCTCCGCATCGTCCAGGCTGGTCAGCACGGTGACGGCCAATACCCCGGCCGGTCTGGAGCCGGCGCCCAGCTCGAGCCCCTCTATCGCTGCCTCCAGCATGGCGCTGCCGCCGGCGGCATGTACCGTCAGCCACCTCGCTCCCCACCGTCCGATCTGGCGCGCCGCCCGCTGAACCGTGGTCGGAATGTCATGCAGCTTGGCATCGACGAAGACCGGGAGTCCCAGATCCCGCAATGGGGCCACCAGGGCCGGTCCCGGACCCATCAAGAGCTCCAGCCCGACTTTGAAACCCCCCACCACCGCCGCCAATTCCTGGCCGATGCGGACGGCCCGCTCGGCTGAGTCGACGTCAAGCGCGACCAGAATGGGGTTCGACGCGTCCGTCACCAACGTTCCATGGCTCCGATCAGATCACTCACAGCCGCTACGTCATGCCGCTGCATCCACCGAATCAGCTCCCGCCGGATGCGGCGTCCGGCCCGCGGTTCGGCGAAATGAACGGTGCCGAGCGCCACGGCCGACGCTCCCGCGAGCAGGTACTCAACCACGTCGGTGCCCGATGTCACCCCGCCGCAGCCGACGATCGGGATCTCCGGACGCGCCGCGTGGACCTCGACGACGCAACGCAGCGCCAGCGGTTTCAGGGGTGGACCCGAGTAGCCGCCGACGGTGCCGGAGAGGACCGGTCGGCGCGTCTCGACGTCGATTGCCGCGCCTAGTGCCGTATTCGTCAACACCACCCAGTCTGCGCCCGCGTCGGCCACAGCCCCAGCCACATCGGCGATATCGGTCGCATTGGGCGACAGCTTGGCGCCGACGGGGAGATCAACCGCCCGGCGAACCGCTTGGACGACGGCCGCCGAAGCCGTCCGGTCGAGGGCGAAGATCCCCTCGCCTTCGAGGTTGGGGCATGACAGGTTCACTTCCACGGCCCGTACGCCGGCTCCCGCCAGCCCCTTTGCCACCAGCGCGAACTCCTCCGGGGTGCCGCCCACCGCGGAACCCCACACCGGCACGCCCAGGTCCCCAATTGCATGCGCATGCGCCTCGATCCACCCTTCGATCCCGGGATTCTGGATGCCGATTCCGTTGAGCATGCCGGTCCCGGCCGGACCGAGCCGGGGTGGGGGACGACCCCGCCAGGGCACCGGTGCCACTGACTTGGCGACGGCAGCCCCGTAGGCCTCCAGCACTCCTACTGCTGCGAAATCGTCAACGCTGCCAACCGTCCCGGACGCGGCCACCAGTGGAGACGAAAGCGTGATCGGCCCCAAGCGGACTTGCAGGTCAGTCACCATGCCAGTCCTGCAGGCTGCGCACGTTCAGCACCGCCATCCGGCCGGTGCGCAGACTGCGAGCAATCGCGAGCGCACCCTGGATGGTTGTTACACACGGAATGCCCCGGCGCATGGAGGCGTGGCGGATGAGCCGGCCGTCGCCGCGGGCCCGCCGCCCGCGCGGCGTGTTGACGACCATATCGACCTCTCCCGCTTCGATCCGCTGAACCGTGTCGCGGTCCCCCTCTCCGACCTTGGCGACGACGTCGGACGGTATGCCATGGTGCTCCAGATACCGGGCCGTGCCTGCCGTTGCCAGCAGCCGGAATCCCAACATCGTGAACGCCTGCGCCACCGCCAGCCCCAAGGCCTTGTCCCGGTCCGCCAGCGACAGGAAGACCGTGCCCGATTGCGGGATGGTGTGTCCGGCCGCCAGCAACGCCTTCGCGAACGCGGTCCCGACGTCGCGTCCAATGCCCATCACCTCGCCGGTCGCTCTCATCTCGGGTCCCAGCACGGTGTCCTCTTCGGGGAAGCGATCCCAGGGAAGCACCGCATCTTTCACCGACACGAAGTCGTCGGTCATTTCGGCCGGCACGATGGCCTCCTGCCGCAAACACTCCACCGTCGACCCGAGCATCACCCGGGCCGCGATCTTGGCGAGCGGCACGCCGGAGGCCTTCGAGATGAAGGGCACCGTCCGCGACCCCCGCGGATTCGCCTCGAGCACGAATACCTCGTCACCTCTCACTGCAAACTGGATGTTGATCAGGCCGCGTACGCCGAGAGCCGCTGCGAGATCTTCAGACGCCCGCAGGATGCGTTTATGCGCTTCCTCGGTGATGGTGGGGGGAGGCGTCACACACGCCGAGTCGCCCGAATGGACCCCGGCCTCTTCCACATGTTCCATGATGCCGCCGACCAGCAACTCGCGGCCGTCGTAGACCGCGTCCACGTCGATTTCGGTAGCAGCCTCGAGGAAGCGGTCAACCAACAACGGGGCCTCAGAGATGTCGAGCCCTTCCCCGTCGGCGGAGCCGTAGACCTCTTTCAGATACTCGCTGAGGTCATCGTAGGAGTAGACGACTCGCATCGCTCTGCCCCCGAGGACATATGAGGGCCGGACCAGCACCGGCAGTCCGATGCCGTCAACGATCTCCTCGGCCTCGAGGGCAGTGCGGGCTATGCCATGCGGCGGCTGTTTGATCCCCAACTCCCGACAGAGCGCGGAGAACCGCTCTCGATCTTCGGCCATGTCGATCGAGTCCGGAGGTGTCCCGGCGATGGGGACTCCCCGCTGCTCCAGCGCCCGGGCCAGGTTGAGGGGGGTTTGCCCGCCTAGCTGGACGATCACTCCGAGGGGCTCTTCCGCCTCACAGATAGCGAGCACATCCTCGACCGTCAACGGCTCGAAGTAGAGCCGATCTGACGTGTCGTAGTCCGTGGAAACCGTCTCGGGATTGCAGTTCACCATCACGGTCTCATAGCCGGCTTCTTTCAGCGCAAATGAAGCGTGAACACAGCAGTAATCGAACTCGATACCTTGACCGATTCGATTGGGCCCCGAGCCCAGCACGACGACTGTGGGGCGGGTGGCCGGCTCCACCTCGGACTCGTCTTCATAGCTGGAGTAGAAGTATGGGGTAACCGCTTCGAACTCGGCTGCGCAGGTGTCAACCCGCTTGTAGGTGGTCTCCATTCGGGCGCCTTTGCGCAGCGACCGGATCTGGTCGGCATCCTGGTTCCAAATGTGGGCGAGTTGGGCATCAGAGAAGCCCATACGCTTTGCCGCCCGGACGAGATCGACATCCGGCCCCGGGCTCTGTTCCAGTTCGCAACGCAGCTCGACGATTTCGGCCATCTGATCGAGGAACCAGGGGTCGATTGACGTGGACTCGGCCAGCGACTCGACCGACCATCCGCGCCGCAACGCTTCGCCGACGGCGAAGATCCTCTGCGACGATGGCCGGGCACACCGACGCTGCAGCTGATCGTCGTCCAGGCAGCGCAGCGCCCATTCCTTGCCCGTTGCGTTGAGGCCGGCGTGACCCGTCTCGAGGCTGCGCAGCGCCTTCTGCAGCGCCTCGGGGAACGTGCGGCCAATCGACATCACCTCACCCACGGACCGCATGGACGTGCTCAGCTCATCGGGGGCTGCCGGAAATTTGGCGAAATCGAACCGCGGCGCCTTCACAACGACGTAATCCAATGCCGGCTCGAACGAGGCGGGAGTGGCGCCCGTGATGTCGTTGGCTATCTCATCGAGGGTGTAGCCGACGGCGAGCAGTGCGGCGATCTTGGCGATCGGAAACCCAGTGGCTTTCGAAGCCAGGGCTGAGCTGCGCGATACCCGCGGATTCATTTCGATCACCAGCCGCCGCCCGGTCGCGGGATCGACCGCGAACTGCACATTGGATCCACCAGTCTCGACCCCGATGGCTCGCAACACTTGGATGGCGTCGTCGCGCATATCCTGGTATTCCCGATCCGACAGCGTCTGCACCGGAGCAACGGTGATCGAGTCGCCCGTGTGCACACCCATCGCGTCTAGGTTCTCGATCGAGCACACGATCACTGCGTTGTCCTTGCCATCCCGCATGACTTCGAGCTCGAACTCTTTCCACCCGTAGACGGACTCCTCGACAAGGATCTCTCCGACCGGAGACGTTTGCAGGCCATGGCGGGCCGCTTCGATGAACTCCGCTTCGGTGCGAGCGATACCGGTGCCGCCGCCGCCGAGGATGTAGGACGGTCGGATCATGACCGGGTAACCGATCTCGGCCACAGCCCGCATCGCCTCGGTCATTGAACGGGCGTAGGTCGCTCTCGGGACCGCCAACCCGGCTGCCTCCATGACCTCCTTGAACCTTCCGCGGTCCTCTGCCGCCTCGATCGCATCGATCCCGGCGCCAATCAGCTCCACCCCAAGGCGGTCGAGGCCGCCGCCGCGGGCCAGGTCGCTGGTGACATTCAGCGCAGTCTGACCTCCAAGGGTGGGGAGGAGGGCGTCGGGCCGCTCGCGTTCGATGATGCGTTCGACCATTTCCGCCGTAATGGGTTCGAGGTAGGTGGCGTCGGCGTATTCAGGATCGGTCATGATCGTGGCCGGATTCGAATTCACCAGTACGACCCGGTACCCCTGGGTCCGCAGTACCTTCGCGGCCTGACAGCCGGAGTAGTCGAACTCCGCGGCTTGGCCGATGATGATCGGACCCGAGCCGATGAGCAGGATTGTTTCGATGTCGGTTCGCTTGGGCATCAGCCGCTGCCCAACCCCATGAGTTTCAGGAACTCATCGAACAGGCCGACGGCGTCTCTCGGGCCCGGTGCGGCCTCGGGGTGGTACTGCACGGAGAATGCCGGCACGTCCAGACAGCGGAGACCTTCGAGCGTTCCGTCGTTGAGGTTTTGGTGCGTGGGCACCGCCCGACCCGAGCTGGTCGGTACGGACTCGGGCAGCAGATCGGGTGTCGGAACGCCCCGCCGCTCCGGCGGAGCACCGTCGGCCAGAGACCACAGGTCGACGGCAAAGCCGTGGTTTTGGGACGTGATCGCCACCCGCCCGTCGCCCAGCCGGCGCACCGGGTGATTTCCCCCGTGATGGCCGAACGGCAGCTTGTAGGTCGACGCCCCCAGCGCCAGGCCGAGCACCTGATGACCGAGACAGATTCCGAAAATCGGCACTTCGCCCAGCAACGCTCGAAGCGTTTCGACCGGCGTGGTGAGAGGCTCGGGGTCACCCGGTCCGTTGGACACGAACACCCCGGCGGGTTGACGGGCACCGATGTCGTCTGCACCGGTTCCCGCCGGAACGACATGCACCTCGAGGCGGCGGGCGGTCAGCTGGGCGGCGATATCGCGCTTCATGCCCAGATCGAGCGCCACCACCCGCCCGATCGGGTCGCCGGCAGGGCGTACGATGTAAGGCTCGGTGGTCGTCACCGTCGAAGCGAGGTCCTGGCCGCTCATGCCGGGAGCCCCGGCCGCCATCCGCTGCAGTTCAGCGGAGTCGACGTCAACACCGATCGCCACCGGCATCGCGCCGTGATCCCGGATGTGGCGGGTGAGCCGCCGGGTGTCGACGTCGGCTATAGCAACCACATCATGGGCATCGAGATAGCGGGCGAGGGTTCCTTCGGAGCGCCAGTTCGAGTCGCGACGCGAGAGCGCGCGCACGATCAGGCCTCTGGCCACCGGCTGCCCGGCCTGAGCGTCGGATTCGGCGACCCCGTAGTTGCCGATATGGGGCATTGTCATCACCACGACCTGCCCGGCGTACGACGGATCGGTGAGCACCTCCAGGTAGCCGGTCATGCTGGTGTTGAAAACAACCTCGCCGACCCGGGCACCGTCTGCTCCCACGCTGCGGCCCCGAAACTCTGCGCCGTCGGCGGTCACGAGAACCGCCGGCTTCACAGCTCGCTCTTTCCGTCGCGCCAGGTCATCCGGCCTTCGAAAAAGGTGTATCGAGCCCGGCCCTTCAGCTCGAGCGATCGGAACGGGCTGTTGGTCGATTTGGACTGGAAGCCATCAACTGTCCAGGGCGTCTCCAGATCGATCACCGCCAGATTGGCGACGCCGCCCACCTCGGGCCAGCAGCCCTGATTCTCCAATCCGGCGATCCTGGCCGGGGCAACCGACAACCGCTCGAACAGCCCAACCGGCTGCAACTGACAGGACATTGCGACAACGCCTACTGCAGTTTCGAGCCCGATCACACCCCGGGGTGCCGCCTCGAACGGCACATCCTTTTCATGTGCAGCGTGCGGGGCATGGTCGGTGGCGACCGCGTCGATGGTGCCGTCGGCGAGCGCTTCACGCAATGCCTCTACGTCTTCTAGCTCCCGCAACGGTGGATACATCTTATAGACAGAGTCCATCGATCTGACCGCCTCATCCGAGAACCACAGATGATGCGGCGCCACCTCAGCGGTCACCGGCAGACCTTCCGCTTTGGCCGCACGGACGAGGGCGACGGTGGCTGCGGAGCTGACATGCTGTACGTGATACCTGGCACCCGTGAGACGCACGAGCGCAAGGTCGCGGGCCACGACCACGGTCTCCGCCTCAACCGGCAGGCCGGACATACCGAGCAGCGACGACACCGCACCCTCGTGCATGTGGCCACCTCGGGCGAGACCCGGGTCCTCGGCGTGCTGCGCGATCAGGGCTCCACGTTCGGCCACGTACTCCATGGCCCGGCGGAGCAACCCGGCGTCGGCCACCGTGTGTCCGTCATCTGTGAAGACCTGCACGCCGGCCGCAGCCAGCTCGTCGAGATGCGCCAGCCGCTCACCCTCCATCGCCGCTGTGATGCAACCGGCCGGGACCACCTCGAGGAGGCCAACCTGCCGTCCCCGATCAGCGACATAACGGGCGAGATGCCCCGCATCGATCGGTGGGGACGAATTGGGCATCGCCACGACCGCTGTGAAACCACCAGCAGCGCCCGCCGCCGCCCCCGAGGCGATATCTTCTTTCCACTCTTGCCCGGGTTCTCGCATGTGCACATGCATGTCGACCAGGCCCGGCCCTATATACGTCCCGGTGCAATCGACGCGTTCGGCCGTTTGCACCAAGAGGTCGGTGCCGATCTGTGCGATCCGGCCTTCTGAGATGAGGACGTCGGCGGTGGTGACCGCATCTGCGGTCACCACCGTCCCCCCTTCGAGGAGATACTCATGCATCGACTTCACCTCCCAACAACCCGAACAGAATCGCCATGCGCACTGCCACCCCGTTGTGTACCTGGTCGAGGATGAGCGAGCGCTCGTGATCGGCAACCCCGTCCGCTATTTCCACCCCGCGATTCATCGGCCCGGGATGCATGACCACTGCATCTGGTTGGAGCGCCTCGAAGCGAGCCTGGGTCAGGCCATATCGCGCTACGTATTCCGGCAGAGACGGAAACACCGACAATCCACCCCGTTCGGCCTGGATGCGCAGCAAGTAGACGACGTCGAGCTCGGGCAGAACCTCGTCGAGGCTCTCGGTGGCGCTGACCGGCCAGCCGTCGAGATGCACTGGTAGCAGGGTGCGCGGCGCAATGAGTGTCACTTCGGCACCGAGGGTTGAGAGTGCGAAGACGTTGGACCGCGCCACCCGACTGTGCCGGATGTCTCCGACGATGCCGATGTGGAGACCTTCGAGCTTCCCGAACCGCTGGCGGATCGTGAGCGCATCGAGCATGGCTTGGGTGGGATGCTGATGGGCGCCGTCGCCGGCGTTGACCACCGGCAACCCTGTCCATCGGGCCACCTGCCACGGTGCTCCTGTGGCCTTGTGCCGCACCACCATAAGATCGGGTCCCATGGCCTTGAGGGTCAGCACCGTGTCCTTTAGCGACTCGCCTTTCGATACCGACGAACCGCCCGGGCTGAAGTTCATGACGTCGGCCGAGAGCGCCTTGGCGGCCCGCTCGAAGGACAACCGCGTCCGGGTAGATGGTTCGAAGAACAGCGTCGCCACCGTTTTGCCCCGCAGCGCCGGCACCTTGGGGATGGGCCGTCGCAAGACGGAAACGAAGTTGTCCGCCTGGTTGAGCAGCTGCTCGAGTGTGCCGCGCTCCAAACCTTCAACCGTGAGGAAGTCTCTCATGCCGCTACCCCTTTCTGTTCGATCCAAACGCCTTCGTCGCCGTCGGTTTCCCGCAGAAGGACGTCGACGCGCTCCTTCAATGAGGTCGGGAGGTTCTTGCCGACGAAGTCAGGCCGGATGGGAAGCTGGCGATGGCCGCGGTCGATGAGCGTGGCGAGGCGGATCAACGATGGCCGGCCCAGATCGGTCAAGGCGTCCAGGGCGGCCCGCACCGTTCTTCCAGTGAAGAGCACGTCATCGACCAGCACCACCACCGATCCGTTGATGTCGACCGGAATCGAAGTCTCCGCGAGAGGCGTCACCGGACGCTGGTGGAGGTCGTCGCGGTACAGGCCGATGTCCAGTGTCCCCACCGGGACGCGGTGATCTTCAAACGACTCAATCGCTTCGGCGATCCTGCGGGCCAGCGGGACGCCCCGGGTGTGGATCCCCACCAGAACGACGTCGCGGGCCCCGTCCGTCTGCTCGGTGATCTCGTGGGCAATGCGCTGGAGCGCCCGCCGCATGTCTTCGGCGTTCATCACCTGGGGCATGGTGGTCCAGGTGTGATGGTGCCCGGAGGCAGGGTGGGCGTTGCCAGGCGCCGGCGGGTGGCCGGCAGGGGCCGTGTCTGCATCGTGCTGTGCTCCTTCCCGGCCTCACAGGACCGGCGTTAAAGGCTCGAACGACCATAGCACCGGAGTGCCCCGCGTTCGCGGCTAGTTGCGATCACCCCGCTCGGAAGGCGCTAGCGCGCCCAGCACACCATTGACGAACGCACCGCTCTTCTCCGTCGAGTACGTCTTGGCGAGCCGCACTGCTTCCGAAAGCACCACCGCTACCGGGGTTGCTGGCTCGTAGCGCAGTTCGAACAAGCCGAGCCTCAGAATGGCCCGGTCGACCGGCGGCATTCGCTCGACCCGCCAGCGGTTCGATGTCTCCTCCAGCGTCCGGTCCAGTTCGGTCTGATGTTCCAAAACGCCCTCGACCAGGCGGCGAGCTTTGCCGGACAGCTCTTCGTCGGGCCTGGCTCCCTTGCGCTGGTCGACCTCATACAGCGCCTGAAGCGCCCGGTCGCGCGGCTCCGTCCTCACATCCGGGTGATGTAGCCGCCGGAGCGCGTGTCGACCTTGATGACATCGCCCTCCTCGACGAAGAGAGGCACGGCCACGGTGAGGCCTGTCTCGACCTCGACCGGCTTCGTCGCGCCGGAAACACGATCACCTTTGACGGCCGGCTCGGCTTTCACCACTTTCAGCCCGACCGCGGCGGGCAATTCGACTCCCAAAGGGCGGTCCTCGAACAACGGCAGGATCGCGGACATGCCTTCGACCAGGTAGCTGGCTGCCTCGCCCACGTCCTGTGGATCGACTGCGAACTGGGCATAGGTATCGGTGTTCATGAAATGAAATCCCAGTTCATCCCGGTATAGAAATTGGTGCTCACGCCGGTCGATGACGGCCTGAGGCACGTCCTCGTCGGCGCGAAACGTCTTGTCCAGCACTGCACCGGATTCGAGGTTCTTGAGCTTCATCCGCACGAACGCCTTGCCTTTGCCCGGCTTGACATGCTGGTACTCGACGATCTGGAAGATCCCGTCGGGCAGCTGCAATGCCATTCCCGGCCGGACATCGTTGGTGGAGATCATGCTTCCTCGCGGCTCGTATCGGATCCGGAGTGTATCGGTCGCGGCGACTCGCAGCGCCGTCCACCTCAGCTGCTGATGCCGATGGCCTCGAGCCCGTGCTCCACATCCGTGGCGTCGACTGCCTGCAGGGCCGGTCGACCGATACGCTCGAGCAGCACCATGCGGATTCCTGTGGAGTCCCGCTTCTTGTCGCGCCTGATCAGCTGGTCGATGGCGACGCGGTCGAGTTGGGGTGCGCGGATCGCCAATCCAAGCTGGGTTATCACACGATCATGCCGCTCGCGCTCGCCGAAACCCCGCCGGCGCTCCGACACAGCTGCGGCCGCGACCATGCCGATTCCCACCGCATCCCCGTGCGATAGGCCACCGCAGACCTCCACCGCATGACCGAGCGTGTGGCCATAGTTGAGGAAGGCCCGCCGGTCGGCCTCCCGGAAGTCTTCGCTGACGATCTCGGCTTTGACCGCCACCGATCTCGGCACGATCTCATCCAGACGGGCGGCCAGCCCATCCTTCTCGCACAGTTCGACGATCTCTGGGTCACCGATGAATCCGGTCTTCACCGCTTCGGCGAATCCCTCTCGTCGGACATGCTCCGGAAGCCGGTCCAGCACGTCGAGGTCGATTACGACCCGACGCGGGTGCCAGAACGCGCCCACCAGATTCTTGCCACCGTGATTGATGCCCGTCTTGCCCCCGATCGATGCATCAACCGCCCCCAGCAACGTCGTCGACACATATACCGACTCGATTCCTCGCAAATAGGTGGCAGCGATGAAGCCGCCGGCGTCGGTGGCGGCACCGCCCCCCACCGCCACCAATGTGTCGAACCGGCTGATCCCTTTGTCGAGCAACCACCCGTAGACGACGTCCACCTGGGCCAGCGTCTTGGCGTCGTCGCGGTCTGGTAGCACCAGAACGTCGGCTGCCAGCCCCGTCGTGCGAAAACGATCCATCAGGGTCCGCCCGATCGTCTCCGGGACGCCGGGTTGGCAGAGGATGCCTACTGCGGACCGGGAGGCCCGCTCCGGGACTATGGGGTCCATGTCGACGAGGTCGCGCCCGATGACGACCTCGGTGGACGGTTCATGGCTGGGTCCAACGGTGATGAGCGTTGCGTTCATGGCGAGGCGGGCTGATCAGAAGGCGCCGAGGCGTTCGGTGTAAGCCTCGACGCTGGTGCGCAGGTCGGCCACGGTGTCGCCACCAAACATCCGCTGCACTTCCTGAGCGAGGACGATCGCAACCATTTGTTCGGCGACGACTCCCGCAGCCGGCACGGCGCAGACGTCAGATCGCTCCCGGAACGCAACCTCAGGTTCTTTGGTCACGACGTTGACCGTCTGGAGTGGCTTCATGACGGTCGAGATCGGTTTCATGGCCGCCCGTACCCGGAATGGCTGACCCGTTGTCATCCCGCCCTCGACTCCCCCGGCCCGATCACTGGGCCGGGTGAAGGTCCCTTCCTCGTAGAAGATCTCGTCGTGGGCCTCCGAGCCCCGTCGTCGGGCGGTTCGGAGGCCGTCTCCCGCCTCCACCGCTTTGATGGCCTGGATCGACATCAACGCCTGTGCCACTCGGGCGTCGATCCGGCGATCCCAGTGCACATGGCTGCCGAGACCGGGCGGCAGGCCGTACGCCAGTACTTCCACTACGCCGCCGAGCGTGTCGCGATCCTTTTTGGCCCGTTCGATCTCCTCGATCATCGCCTGCTCGGAAGCCGGATCGAACACCCGCACCGGCGAGTTGTCGATTGCCTCCAAGTCGGCGGGCTTGGGGAGCGTCTCCCCTGTGCCCTCCACGGTGCCGATCGCTACCACGTGGCTCAACACCGACGCGCCGATCGACCCCAGAAGTTGCTTGGCCAGATAACCGACCACCGTTCGAGCCGCGGTCTCACGGGCGGAGGCTCGCTCCAGGATGTTGCGGGCGTCATGCACGTCATATTTCATCATCCCCACCAGGTCGGCGTGCCCGGGACGCGGCGTCGTCATGGGGCGTTTCGGCTCTCCCGGATCCGGGGACATCTCCTCTTCCCATTTGGGCCATTCCGTATTGCGCACGATCACCGCCACTGGTGATCCGAGCGTGACCCCGTGGCGAACGCCGCCGATGATCTCCAGCTCATCCTGTTCGAGCTTCATCCGGTTGCCCCGCCCGTAGCCCATCCGGCGCCGGGCCAACTCGGTGCCGATCCCGTCCCGCATGACCGGCAGGCCGGCCGGCAGCCCCTCGACGATGGTTACCAACCCGGGCCCGTGGGACTCCCCGGCAGTGAGAAATCTGAACATGGATGTGATGGTATCGGCTGGGGAGCGGTTGTCAGGTCCAGCGACGGGTACGGCCACAGCCACAGCCGGACCCAACGAGCGAAGCGCAGCGAGCAAACCCGCCGCCAAAGGGGCTGTGTGACGGGAATAGGCTCCGCCGTCCCCCTCGCACAGATTTGCAGCGGACCGCTGCGGTGCAAATCTGCGAAAAACAGCACGGCCACAGGCCGATCCCTAGACCAAACTCAGCCGGAGCCTGCTCCGGCCGATCTCTCGCCGGCGACTACTTCAATATCTGTTGGCCTACCGAGAGTGAGAAGGCGTTGTCTCCGTTGAGGAACACGCCGCTATCGGAGTCGAGGGACACCACCATGAACCGTCCGGCAAACTGGTCACCAATGCCGACGTCGTAACTCACCCCGTCAACAATGACGGTTGCCCGCAACACCCCGTCGACGTCGCGGATCTCTTGGAGGGTCACGGATGTGCCGACTCCGGTGCCGTCGCCGTTGGTGCCGGTGCCACCTCCGGGAGCACCAGCTGAGTCCTCGGTGATGAGCGGGCGGAACGGGTCGCGGGGCTGGGAGAACTGTATGGAACTCTCGATCCGCATGCCCTCGATGAGCGGAGATGCCACCGCTTCCTGGATCTCTGCCCGGGCGAGCGGTCCGTCGAAATCGGGGACGCTGACCCCGGACAGAGAACCGCTGAACGCGATCCACGCCATCGCCACCGCGACACCTACCAGGATGATGGCCGTGGCAGCCGCAGTCCCGCTGGTTCGTTCCGTGCGGTGCATCAGGCACGTCCTCCCGCGCTGGCCTCACCGGCGGGAGCCGAGGTGTCAGTTGACGAGTTCGATGATGTCGCAGCGGTGGTGGTCGTAGTGGACCCACCGGTGTCGAGCGCGCCGCTCTCGCCCGTTCCATCTTCGGGTGTGGTGGTGGTCGTAGTGGACTCACCCGTGTCGAGCGCGCCGCTCTCGCCCGTTCCATCTTCGGGTGTGGTGGTGGTCGTAGTGGACTCACCCGTGTCGAGCGCGCCGTTCTCGCCCGTTCCATCTTCGGGTGTGGTGGTGGTGGTCGTGGTCGATTCCTCCGCGGGCTGGTCCGGGACCTCGAGCTCGATCAGCGGAACTTGGACGGTGCCGGTGGCGAAGGCCCGCCCCGTCAGATTGACACTGAGAATCGTAAATCCGGCTTCGTCCTGGCGCGGGGATATGTTCACGCCGTCGATCCGTACCAACCGGTCGAGATCGGCCACTCCGTAGAGATACCCGAGCACCTCGAAGAACTGCCCCTCGACATTCAGCGCCAGGGGGATCTCGAACAAACCGGTGTCCTCGTTCAACTCCGGGTTGCCGTAATTGCCCGATTGCCACAGGACGCCCGTTTCGTCAGCAAGGGCAGCCAACTGATCGATCAGGCTGGCCGTCTGCGGCTGGTCGGGGATCTCAGTCTCGAGCTCGGCGATGGCGGCCCGATACGGCAACTCGTTGTCCTGAATCCGCTGGAGCTGTGACAGCTGAGTCCGGAGTATGAATTCTTCGTCCTGTGCGGCCTGCAGTTCCTCCTCGGCTTGATTCTGCCGGTCTCGCTGCGGACCGACCAGCAGGAACCACCAGGCCGCGGTGACAAGGAGCCCAACGAGAATCGAAATGATCAGCGCGTTCCGACTCATCCGGGCACCTCGGGTATCCGCTCCTCGACCCGATTCGAAAGGGCATTGGACGTGAGCGTGCCGACTGAAGCGAATACCACCGCCGGCACGTCTTCGACGATGTCCTCCGTCGCAGTGGACAGGACCCAGCCGGCTCCGATCGCCGGCCACTGGTCGGAATCAAGCGTGCGGAGCCACGAGGCTGCGTCCGGGTAGTCAAACGCAACCCCGCCCATCTGGACTGTCCCGAATCCCGGAGTCTCTTCGTCTACCTGGACAACGGCGGCAAAGCTCTCCAGCCAGACCCGGTCGGGAATCACTCGACCAAGGTCATTGAGCAGTCGGCCCCAGGCCACATCGACTGCCAACACGGTCGCCACATCGTCCGAGCGCTGGTCGAGCTCGGCCTGGAGACCGGCGACTGATGCCAAAGCTGCAATTTGGCGGCGAATGTCCTCGTTGGTAGCGAGCTGTTCGTCTCGTTCGGCCTCTTTCTGGTCGGCCCGATTGCTGAAGAACAGGAATCCGATGAAGAGCACGACGAGCCACAAGACGCCGAGCAGGATGAATCCGACCCGTTTACGGCGGGCGGCTGCTCGCTGGGCAGCTTCAGGCGGGAGAAGATTGATTGGCCGCATCAGGCCTCGCTCCACAACGCCAGGCCGGCGGCCACCGGAAGAACCGGCTGCGTGGCCATGAGCTCCGTTTCCGAAAGGCCGGTCTTGCCGATCTCGAGATGTTCGGATTCGAGCAGGCGAATGGGTTGGATGCTGACATCCAGCATCCGAGCCATTCGGTTGGCGAGATGGGGGAGGCGGGCTCCGTTGCCGGAGATGTAGATGGTCTCGGCGGCAGTGTCGCTGGACTGGGACAGGTAGTAGTCGATCGATCCCCGGACCTCGTCGATGAGTTGATCGCCCTGTCTGGTCAGGATCCGGCGCGCCCGCCCGTCCTCGGATTCGTCGCTGTCAAGCTCGTCCGGCGCTACTCCGATGCGCCGTTTCAGCTGGTCGGCTTGCTCATGGCTGACATCCAGGCCGGTTTGCACTGCGGTGGTAAAGGCGTCTCCCCCCATGTTCAGGATCCGCAGGAAACGCACCGTTCCGTCCCGAATGACGCTGACCTGGGTGATGCTCCCACCGATGTCGACGATGGCAGCCAGCCCGGTTTCGGCGCTGGCCTCGGGTCCGAAGGCGGCGCGAACCAGCCCGAACGCTTGCAGGTCGAGCGCCATGACCCGGGCGCCGACCGAGCCGACCACCCGCAGCACATCGTTAGCCATCGATCGCTGGGCGGCCACGACCAGGACCGAGAGCATGGCCTGCCCCTCAGGCGTTGTGAACTCTTCGAGCGGGACGAAATCGAGGATGGCGTCGTCAATCGGAATCGGGATGTATTCCTGAGCCTGGAAGGGCAGCGCCTCGGCCAGCTGCTCCTCGTCCATGTAGTCCATGTCGATGCGCCGGACGATCACACGTTGATTGGCGATCCCGACGACCACCCGCTTCTTGGGTAGCCGGGTGGTCTTCCAAAGCTGATGGAGGGCGTCGCGCATCACTGCCTCGTCTACGATCTCGCCGCCCACCACCGTGCCTTCGGGTAGTGCAACTTGGCCGTACTTCTGCAGCTTCGGTTTACCCCGCCCGGTCTGGACCAATGCGGCACGAACTGCGGTTGTGCCGATGTCCAGGCCCACGTTGAGCGCCATCTGAATACTCCGCTCGTGACAGTCGCCAGCGCGCTGACCGCCCAATCCTTCACCGGCCCAGCGCAGCCGCTGAAGAATCACATGCTTGTGATTACAAGAGCGTAATTGCCTCCCGTGTCGAACTGCAAGGAACTAGGAGATATCCACAGCCTGGAGTTTTAGCCGTTCCGCCGCCTACGGCGGCACGACCCCAGCTACAGCCACAGCTACGGCCACAGCCGGACCTTCCCGCCGAGCGAAGCGCAGCGAGCCCCCAACCCCGAAAGGGGGAGTTTGAGGGGTCCCGCGGAGCGGCTCCCCTCAATCTGGGGCGCAGCGACCTGTGCGGTGCGACCCAGCAACAAAGAGCGCGGCCGTAGGCCGCTCATTACACGCACGCCACCGGAGGTGGCGATCACCCCAAGTACCAGTCGAGGATGTCGCGTCCCCACACTATGGCCAGCCAGGCGCCCACGATCATTGGCGGCCCAAACGCAATAGCGTCCTTGCGCCCGCGGCGCCGTATGACCAGGAGCACTATGGACACCAAGCCTCCGAGGAGAAAGGCGAGGAACGTTCCGACGGCGGCAAAACTCCACGCGTGATATCCCGTGAAGGCACCGAGGATGAACGCCAGTTTGACGTCACCCATGCCGAAGCCGCCACGTGCAGCGAGTGCAATGACAAGGAACAACAAGAAATTGGCAGCCCCGGTCAGCAGCCCTACACCAACATCCAGCAAGCGGCCCTCCAATGCCCCACCTATGACGAGGAGCGCCACTCCGACGAGCGTGCCGGGCAGCAATATCCGGTTGGGTATGCGGTGGTGGTCGAAGTCCGTCACGATCAGAACGATGGTGAGCCCGACGAACCAGAGGTGCGCGGGCAGATCCCACCGGATCCCAATCACGAGCACTGTCAATGCGAACAGCACGCCGGTGACCGCCTCGACTATCGGATATCGAACGGATATCGCCTGGCCGCAGTCTCGGCAACGGCCGCGGAGCAGCACCCAGCCGAGCACTGGGATGTTGTCGCGCGGCCGGATGGGTTGTTCACAGCTCGGACATGCGCTACGGGGCGTGATGACCGACAGGTCCTGAGGGACCCGATAGGCCACCACGTTGAGAAAACTCCCGATCGCCAGCCCGAACAGACCGACGAGCAGTGCTACAGCTACCAAACCTGCCCCGAACAGTCGACCATGTCGTCGACGTTGGATTCTGCCGCACCTGCGCATGTGTAGCGACCGGCGGACGCCCCTTGGCGCACGATGCGGAGTCCGAACCACGTACCCGAATTGGACCGGCTATAGAGAAGCACCTGGCGGTTGTCGCCCGGCTGGACGTCGGCCACGACTACGTGAATGTCTTCGGGGTCCGTACCGCTCCAGTCAAGTGACGGCTCCTCGGCGACGAGGGCCGGCACGTTGTCTGTGAAGCTGTCGATATCGGCTGCATACGTTGACTGCGTTTTGGAAGCCTGGACCAGGTTGGACTGGGTCGTTCGGTCTTGGGCCCTTTGCCGGGCGCCGAGGAATGTCGGGACGGCGATGGCGATCAGGATCGCGATCACGAGCACGACGACCATCAGCTCGACCAGCGTGAATCCACCGTCGGACTCTTGGCGTCGCATGTTCTCCTGTCCTGTGCGGGCTCCCAGATTTATCGGCCACAGGCCGACGAACATGAAGCGCGGGAAAGGGTTGTTGTCCATGGAGAAACGCGAAATGAGGCGGGTCTGACGACCCGCCTCATTTCAACTAGTTGGTCAGTGTCTACCAGCTTGCAGCTGCACACTCGGCCACGGTGTCGGCGTCAGCCGCCGCAGCGCCGGAACCGTAGGTGGTGCCACCACCAGCCGAGGCATCATCTGCGATACAGAACCAGGTGCCCGAAGAGCTCTGCTTCTCCATCACGATGGTCTGGCCGGCGCCGGTGTACCCGACGATGTCCGCCGTCGCGTTGGCGATGGTGTTGTCCAGCGCCAGGCTCGGCTCGATGTCCTCGAGGTCATTCGTCACGCCGTCATCGACTGCGTCGTAGTCCTCGTTGTCCACGTAGAACACCTTGGCGGCGGTCAACGCGTTACGCAGATCGCTCTGCGCGGCCCGGTCCTGTGCCCGCTGGCGAGCGCCCAAGAACGTCGGGATGGCGATGGCAATCAGAATAGCGATGACAAGCACCACCACCATCAGCTCGACAAGCGTGAAGCCCTCGTCGCGGCTGAGACGGTTGCGAATCCAACCGATCATCTTTCTCGTACCTCCTGGATGTCGGGCCGCTTGTCGGCCCTCCCTACCGTTATCGTGTATCGGCCACCCTCTGTGGTGAATTGAGCACTGTTTGTGTGAGTTGGTGCTAATGGCTCTTTGCGCCGACGGACTAGTCACCTCCAGATGGCTGGTCATTGCCGGGCCACGCCTATGGAGGCGGCAGCGTGAGCTGAGAGCGGAGGGGACGCAGTGCGCGGCGAGCGGCGCACGTCAGTTGATCAGGTTGATCACGTTGAACATCGGCAGGTACAGGGCCACCAGCATCCCACCGACGGTGGCGCCCAGCACGACGATGAGCAGGGGTTCGATCAGGGAGGTCAACCCCTCGACCATCGCCTCGACCTCTTTGTCGTAGAAGATCCCGACCTTTTCGAGCATGGTGTCCAAAGCGCCGGTCTCCTCGCCGACCGCCATCATCTGCACGACCATCGGCGGAAAGATCGAGTGATTCATGAGGGGGGCGGCGATGGATTCCCCTTCCTTGATCGACGACTGCACGTCTGTGACGGCCCGGGCGACCACCGCGTTGCCGGAGGTCTCTGCGACGATGTCCATCGCTTGAAGGATGGGCACGCCGGTGCGGGTCAACGCCGACAATGTGTGCGAGAAGCGGGCGATTGCAGTCTTGTGCACCAGCGGGCCGAAGATCGGAAGCTTCAGTTTGATCGCGTCGAACCGGGCGCGCCCGCCGTCGGTAGCGATCCAGCGTTTGAAGCCGAACAGCGTGCCGAACGTCAGGATTCCGGCCAAATACCAGTACTTGGTGAGGAATGCCGATATCGCCAGTAGCAGCTTGGTGGGTACCGGGAGCTCGCCGCCAAGGTCGGCGTAGAGGTTCTCAAACATCGGCACGATGAAGATGAGCATGGCCGTGACGATCAGCACCACGAGGCCCATGACGGCCGTGGGGTACATCATCGCGGACTTGATCTTCGCGCGCAGTTCGACCTGGGCTTCGATGGTGTCGGCCAGTCGGAGCAGCGTCTCGTCGAGCACACCACCGACCTCGCCGGCCTTTACCATCGAGACGTACAACTTGGAAAAGGCCTTCGGGTGGGCTTCCATGGCGGCGGAGAGGCTGGCTCCCTGCTCCACTTTGGCCTTGACCTCGAGGATCACCTTGGCCAGCGCCGAGCTATCGGTCTGGTCGGCGAGAATGCTCAGCGAACGGAGCAGCGAGAGACCTGAGTTGATCATCGTGGCGAACTGGCGGCTGAACACCGCAACCTGCTTGATCTTGATCCGGTCGGAGAGACCGGGGATCTTCAGGTCCTTCTGGAGGGCCGATGTCGTCTTCTCGTCGACCGTGATCGGGGTGAAGCCCTTGTCACGCAGGGCTCGAGCGACTGCGCTCTGACTGGAGCCCTCCATCTCGCCATCGTGAATGGCCCCGCTGTTGTCCCGAACCTTGTAGACGTAGGTCGCTGACATCCTCGTCTCCTAGCTCACACGGCCGGCGAGTCGCTGGAAGTCTTCGAGGTTGGCGCACCGCTCAGCGCCCACGTCGAACGTGATCAAGTTCCGCTTCACGAGGTCGGCCAGCGACTGATCCATTGTCACCATTCCGTGCCGGCCGCCGGCCTGCATGGCAGTGGTGATCTGGTGATTTTTCGCCTCGCGAATGAGGTTGCGGATGGCCGGTGTGGCCACCATGACTTCCGCCGCGCACGCCCGGCCCTTCCCGTCGGCAGTTCGCACGAGCTGTTGGGTCACGATTCCCTGCAAAGTGGCCGCTAGCTGCACCCGGACCTGTTGCTGTTGGTGCGGCGGGAACACATCGATGACCCGGTCGATCGTCTGCGGCGCGTCCTGGGTGTGCAGCGTTGCGAATACGAGGTGGCCGGTTTCGGCCGCCGTGAGCGCCGTCGAGATCGTCTCCAAATCCCGCAACTCACCCACCAGGATCACATCGGGGTCCTGGCGCAGGGCGTGGCGCAACGCGTGCTCGAATCCCAATGTGTCGGCCCCGACCTCGCGCTGATTGACGATGGCCGACTTGTGCCGGTGCAGGAACTCGATCGGATCTTCCACCGTCATGATGTGAACCGCATGACGCTCGTTGATCATGTCGATGATCGACGCCAGGGTGGTGGACTTTCCCGAACCGGTTGGCCCCGTCACCAGGACCAGGCCCCTTGGCACGTCCGCGAATCCGGCCACAGCCGGCGGCAGGCCCAGGTCGTTCAGAGACTTGATCTCGCTGGGGATGGCACGAAACACGGCGCCGATGCTGTCACGCTGAAAGAACACGTTCACGCGGAAGCGGCCGTGGCGCGGGACCGGATGTGATCCGTCAAGCTCGAGCGTCTCTTCAAGCTTTTCCCGCTGCTTCTCTGTGAGGATTCCATAGATCAGCCGCCGCAGCGTTGCCGGCTTCATGACGTCATATCCGTCGAGCGGGCGTAGCGCCCCGTTCACCCGCACCTGTGGCGGCGATCCTGCGGTCAGATGCAGGTCCGATCCGTTCAGTTCAGAAAGCTCCTTGAGGAGCTGATTGATGTGGAAGCCTTCGTCGTCCGGGTCATCCGGCGCGACGGAGGGGGCGGTGGTCGACTCGGCGCCCGCCGCTCGGGTTGATCGATCGATTGCGTCGCGGATCTTTGCTCGCGTTGCCAGCACCAGCTGCACCGGCATCTTTGTCGCATGCTCGAGGCGCCGGTGCTTCTCGGGATCGAACGGATCTGCGACGGCCACGATCAGTCGCCCGTTGTCATCCCGTACGGGGATGGCGACGAGGGACTGCGCGTCATTCGGCGCCAGCTTGGCGACAGCTTCCGGCTCGAAATGCGCACTGTCGAGCTCGAGGAATGGCATGTTGATTCGTTCCGCAATGGCGCGTAGCAAATCAGCTTCCTGGACGTGTCCCTGTTCCACGAGCAACCGCGCCACCGGCTTGCCGGAATCTGCTTCTTCGATCAGGAGGCGCTCGAGTACATCTTTGGACACGAGATGCTTGTCCACGAGCAATTCGCCCAGTTTGCGTGATGCGCTGTTGGTCGCTGTTGTTGTCATGTCATATTCCTTGTCGCCGTCAAACCACAACCCGGAAGATCTCTTCGATCGTGGTCAATCCCTGCGCCACCTTGGCGAGACCGTCGAGCCGCAGAGGCCGCATGCCCTGCGATTCGGCGATCTTCTTGATTTCATCAGTTGAGGCGTGCTCTACCGTCAGCCGCTCGATTTCCTCGCTCACGATCATCAGTTCGTGGAGGGCAAGTCGGCCCTTGTAGCCGGTACCGGAACATGCGGAGCAGCCTTCTGCTTTGTAGAGAGTGGGCATTTCGTTACCCATGCTCTCGAGGTCCCATCCGGCCGTGCGCAGAGCCTCCAGGGTGGGTTCGTACGGCGCCCTGCACGAGGAACACAACCGCCGGGCCAGCCGCTGGGCGAGAATCGCGTCGACGGCCGAACCCACCAAGAAGGGCTCGACTCCCATTTCGGTGAGGCGGCTGATGCTGGACGGCGCATCGTTGGTGTGGAGTGTCGACAGAACGAGGTGACCCGTCAGAGCCGACTCGATGGCGATCTGGGCGGTTTCGAGGTCCCGGATCTCACCCACGAGCATTACATCGGGGTCCTGCCGCAGGAACGACCGCAAGGCGGAAGCGAAGTCCAGTCCGGCTTTCTTGTTCACCTGGACCTGGTTGATCCCACTCAGTCGGTACTCGACCGGATCCTCCACCGTCACGATGTTGACCTCGGGACGGTTGATCACGTTGAGCGTGGCATAGAGCGTGGTCGATTTGCCCGAACCGGTCGGGCCTGTGACGAGAATCGTTCCGTAGGGTTTTGTGTACGACCCGGCAAAGCGTTCCAGCGTTTCGGGCAAGAAGCCGAGGTCCGTGAGCTGGAGCGTTGCGGTCGAGTTGTCGAGGATCCGCATCACCACCTTCTCGCCGTAGATGGTCGGGAGCGTGGAAACGCGCAGATCGATCTGTCGACCCGAGACTCGTAGGCTGATCCGGCCGTCCTGGGGGCGGCGCCGCTCGGCAATGTCGATGTCTGACATGATCTTCAGTCGGCTGACCACCGCCCGAGCGATGGAACGGGGCGTGCGCATCAGCTCGTGCAGGACACCGTCGATCCGGTAGCGGATGCGCAGGTCCCGATCGGTCGGCTCGATGTGGATGTCCGATGCACGGTCGGCTGCCGCGCGGGTGATCAACGTGTTCACCAGCTTGATTACCGGCGCTTCCTCGGCAGCGGCTTCTATCGCGTCGAGATCTTCTCGCTCAACGCCATCGGCGGCGAGTTCCGCTAGATCGGTGACCGAGTCGTCCAGGCCGGCCAGCCGGCTGACAGCATTCTCGACATCCGTTCGGGTGGCCACTTTGGTGATGATCTCGCGCCCGGATATCGCCCGGATATCGTCGAGCGCCAGCACATTGCCCGGATCGGCCATTGCGATCACGAGCTTGTCGTCCTCGAACCCAATGGGTAGGGCGGCGTAGCGACGGGCCAGTTGATCCGGGACCAGCGAAGCGGCGGCGGGATCGATCGTGACCGTGGCCAAGTCAACGAATTCGATACCGATGTGGCGGGCCAGCGCTTTGACCAACGCCGGTTCCGACACCATCTTTTCGTCGACCAGGACCCGTCCGAGGGGCTGGTTTCGCTCCTGACCCAGTTCCACCGCTCTGTCCAGGGCGTCTTGAGTTATCAGTCCCTCGTCGAGCAGAACCGTGCCGAGGTGGCCTCCTCCATTCATTGCACCCGCTCTTTCATTGGGTGTCGAGGCCGTTGCGACCTGGGCCGGTTAGTAACTCGACGGTCGGTTCGGGTCCCCCGAGAATCTCGAACTGCCGGAGGCTGGTGTGATCTGAGTCGCCGAACCGCTCCGGGAGCGCCTCGGAGGCGTGTTCGTCATCGTCGACCAGGACGAGCAACCCGGCCCGGGTCATCTCGGCCATCGCTCGCGCCGCCTGGAAGTCGCTGAGTCCCATTCGTTCGGCGACCTCTTCGATGGACCCCTTGCCCCGGAGGGCGGCAAGGATGCGCCATGTATCCGCATTGAGCGTCACCGACTCGGCCGGCGGCACCGGGCTCAACGTCAGCCGGCGCCAGGCGGTGGGGATCACGGCCTCGATGGCCGCCCATTCCGCAACCCGGCTCTCGGCTGCTCCGAGACATTCGTCCACGTCGATGACCTGGGTGGTGTGATAACGCGGAGTTGAGTCATCGACGAAGTCGAAGGTCCCATGCCTGGGGCGCATCAGGCGGATCAGGGCATCAGTGAGACGATCGGCAATGTGGCGCCGCAGGTCACCGGGGTTGGTGCCGTCCGTGAGCGCACTCTCTACCGGCTGCTCACCTCGTTCGACCGGATACCACTTGTGTGGATCTATCAATCCAGCCTTGGTCAGTTCCCCACCAAGATCGTCTTCCTCACGAGTGGAGCCAAACGTGAGTGCCCCTTCGAGGAAGAAGAGACGTCCATGTGTCCCGCCGGCCTCCACCCGCAGCAAGCCCGACTGTTTCGTGCGCGCTGCAAGCCGCAGGACCTCTGCGAGCGGAAACGATTCAAGGTTGCCTGTCAACGACACGGCGCCTCCAGCTGATGCTGTCCCAGTTTTCGGCGCCGCATCGGGCTCGCTTGAGATGTTTGCCACTCTGCGCGGTCAGTCAGCGCGGTGTGCGGTTTGGCGATCGGTGCATCGTCGTGGAGCAGGCTCCATGCCACCGCCCAGCGGAAGTTGGGGCGCTCAGGCGCTTTCCAGGGCCGCGAGCATCACCCGGTGGGGGGCCGCTGCCCCGGTCCACAACGAGAACGAGGCGGCGGCCTGTCCGACCAGCATCAAACGTCCATCACATACAGTGATCCCGCGAGCCCTGCTGCGTCGCACGGCCTGGGTTTCATGCCCGTAGACCATGTCGAATAGACCGGTCGCAGCTGCGAGAACCACGGGGGGCAGCGCATCATCGTTGGTGAGCCCGATCGGGGTGGCATTGACCACCACTGCGGCCGCTGGCTCTCCCCACGGCACGACCTGGGCGTCTGCCCCCACGCGTTCGACCAGCTCTTGCGCCTGTTCTCGGCGCCGCGCACTGATGGAGAGGGCCCGACCTTCGAGCGCCACCAGCGCCGCGGCCGCCGCTCCTCCTGCCCCCAGTATGTGGGCTGGGGCTCTCTCGCCGAATCCTGCCCTTTTCCAGGCCCAGGCCACGCCCTCGATGTCCGTGCTGTCGCCCAGTACCCGACCATCGACCGGCACGAGCGTGTTCACTGCCCCCGTCCGGGCGGCAGCAGGAGTCAGCGCGTCGGCCAGGCGGGCTGCTGCCAGTTTGTGGGGCATCGTTACGTTGGTGCCATGGAGCCGGCCGGCTCGCAACCTCGAAACGACCTCGTTCAGGCCGGGTTCATCTACCCGCAGCTTGCCGTACCTGCCGGCGATGCCATTCCAGTCCAGCGCGGCCTGCTGGATGCGCGGTGACAGCGAATGTTCGATCGGGTCCCCGACGACCAGGAACTCCAGTGCCGGACGCGTCACGGAATGACGCCGTCTTCCTTGGCTTGGTCTTTGAGATCAAGGAACTCGTCGTAGTCCGCCGTGAAACTGTGCGTTCCGTCGGTTGACGTGAGCACGTAGTACAGGAACTCGGTGTCCGCCGGCTCGGCCACGGCTTCCAGCGACGCCATCCCCACCGTGCCGATCGGAGTGGGTGGGAGTCCCGCGTACTTGTAGGTGTTGTACGGCGAGTCGACCTCGAGATCACCCAATGTGAGTCCCACGCCTCGCACGTCGAGCGCATAGAGCACCGTGGCGTCGATCTGCAGTGCCATGCCGATCTCCATCCGGTTGAACAGCACGCTCGCTACCTGCGGGCGGTCGAGATCGATCCTGGTCTCCGCCTCGACCATCGACGCCATGATCAGTCCCTCGTACAGTGACAGTCCCCGCCGCCGCACGAAGCTCCAGTCGATGGAACCGATGTTCTGTTCGAGCTCGTCGACGAGGCGCTGCAGGACCTCGACCTCGGTTGCGTCCGCAAAGAACTCATAGGTGTCGGGGAACAGGGCACCCTCCCACTCCTGCACCGTCCGGGCGTTGGCAGGCACGAAGGCGGAGACCACTTCGCCCGACAGCAGGGCGGATTCGAGCTGGGTCGCTGTGTACGGGGTCTGCGCCGCCAATTCGTCCAGGACCTCGCGGATGCGCAGTCCTTCTCGGAGGGTCAGTCGGAATGTCTCGATGTTCGGCCCTGCAATCAGGATGTCGATGACCTCAGCGGCAGCCATCCCGGTTTCGAACTCGTAGTCTCCGGCTTGCAGCGCGTTGCCGGCATTCCGGGTGCGGACCGCCACTTCGAACTCCAGGGTCGACGACACGACCGCTTCTTGGGTGAGGATCTCGGCGATCGCTCGCGCACTCACGCCGTCTGGGATGTTCACGGTGACCGGCTGGCCGGGCTGAACTGCGGGGGCGGTGATGTCGTCCGGCGCACCGGTGAGATCGGCCAGGAAATCAGCCGCGAGTTGCCCGAACTGCATGACCCCGACCACCACACCGGCCGCCAGCGCGAGTCCGACGACAATCCCGAGCAGGCTGCGCCGGCGCGGCTCGACGGCGGGTGTGTCGTCGTCAGTTGAGGGAGGTATTTGGGTGTCGGTCATCCAGTGACTCCACTCCGCCCGGCCGATCCAGCACTGCCTGCAGCATCACGGCCGCTGCCACCTTGTCGATGCGCTCCTTACGGTCGCCTCGGCTCACGTCGCCCTCCAGCAGTGCGCGCTCGGCGATCTTTGATGTGAATCGCTCATCCGCCATTGAAACCGGAACACCTATGAGTTTACGGAGCTCGTCCGCCAACGCGCGTGCGCCCGTCGCGGAGGCACCCTCATTCCCGCCCAAACCGGTGGGCAAACCGACCACCACATGCGCCACGTCCTCGGCCTCGATGATCTCCACCAGACGTGCAACTGCCCCGCGCGCTTCAATCACCGCGTAGGGGTGAGCCGCGACGCGCAGACCGTCCGACAGCGCCACACCGATGCGTTTGGTGCCGTAGTCGACACCCATCACCCTGCCGGTACTCATAACGCTGCCAGCTCCTTCTCCAGCGACTTGCGGGCTGCGTCTAGCGCTTCTTCGATGGCCGGCCCGTTCGGGCCTCCTGCTTGACTGAGCTCGGGGTCGCGACTGCCGCCGCCACCGAGGATCTGGGCCCCGGCCAGAACTGCATCTGCCACCGAGAATCCGCGATTCACCAGAGCTCTCGCGGCCGCCCCGACCAGCGCGCCTTTGCCATCCTGGTCGGAGCCCAACACCACCACTCCATCATCAAGCCGATCGCGAACCTGGAGTGCCAGTGCCCGCAGTTGTACGGCGTCAGCGCCCTTGCGGAGTGCCACCACCGCGGGTACGCCGGCCACCTGTACCGCTCCGGCGGCCAGCTGCCCGGCGGTTTCGGCCTGGGAGCGTTTGGCGTGGGCATCAAGTTGGGCCTGCAAGTCGTCCGCTCGCTCGGCCAGCGCCCGGATACGATCGGGCACTTCCTCGGGACGGACCTGGAGATATCGCGCGGTGTCATCGACCATGCGGCGCGCTTTGGCCAGATAGGCGAACCCGGCGTTACCGGTGAGCGCTTCCACCCGGCGGGTGTTGGCCGCCACCGACCCCTCGGTCGTGACCACGAGCGGGCCGACCTGTCCGGTGGTGCGGACATGGGTGCCGCCGCACAACTCCGTGGAGTAATCCCCCACTCTCACCACCCGGACCTCTGACCCGTACTTGTCACCGAAAAACGCCAGCGCACCCATCTTCTCGGCTTGTTCTTTCGTCGTCTCCAGCGTGGTTATCTGATCGTTCTCAACGATGCGCTCGTTGATGACTTGCTCCAAATCGGAGATCTGTTGTTGTGACAGACCCTCGAAATGGGAAAAGTCGAAGCGGAGACGTTCCGGCTCGACCAGCGAACCGGCCTGATGCACATGATCGCCGACGACGGTTCGTAGCGCCCAGTGGAGCATGTGCGTTCCGGTGTGATTCTTGCGTATCCGTTCGCGGCGCATTGGATCGATCGCCGCGGACGCGTCCTGACCGACCTGAATGTAACCCGCAATGACCTGGCCACGGTGCCCGTGGACACCAGTCAGCGCGTGCTGCGTGTCGCGCACCGCAACTGTTCCAGTCTCGGTCTCGATCCTGCCGCTGTCCCCGACCTGACCTCCCGACTCGGCGTAGAAGGGAGTCCGATCCAGGAAGACCTCGACCTCCTGGCCTTCCTCTGCGCGTTCGACGGCTTCACCCTCCTGGATCAACGAGAGGACGAGTCCCGTGCCCGCCGATTCCCGATAGCCGAGAAACTCCGTGGGCCCGATTCCGCCGAGCAGCGCCACATACAGGTCCTGGCGGGCGGCCTCATCGCTTCCTTTGAACGCCGCCCGCGCCCGGCTGCGTTGCTCCGCCATCAGGTCGTCAAACCCTGACCTGTCGAGACCGATCCCCCGTTCCTGCAGGATCTCCGCGGTGACGTCGATTGGGAATCCGTAGGTGTCATGTAGCTTGAATGCCGTGGGACCGGACAATGCTGCTCCGTGATCGAGCTCTTCGAGCGCCTGGTCCAGGAGACGGCTGCCGGACGCCAGGGTGCGCCGGAACAGCAGCTCTTCCCGCTCCGCCAGCTGGGTGATGAAATCACGGCGTGTCTCGAGATCCGGATAGGCTTCCCCCATGATGTCCACGGTGGCGCGAATCAGCTCGGGCATGATGAGCTCACTCGTTCCGTATAAGAAGGCGTGGCGAACGGACCTGCGCAACAGCCGACGCAGTACATAACCGCGACCCTCGTTGGACGGCACCACACCGTCGGCGATCAGGAACGTGACGGCCCGTCCGTGGTCGGCCATGATCCGCAACGAGACGTCGGACCGTTCGGCGTCGCTGTAGGAGATGCCACAGGACGCCTCGGCCGCCGCCATCACAGGCCTGATCAGGTCGGTGTCGAACACGCTGTCAACGCCCTGCAAGACAGTCGACAGCCGTTCGAGGCCGGCCCCCGTGTCGATGTTCTTCGCCGGCAGGTCGCCCACGACGTTGTATGGCTCGTCCTGGACGTACTGCATGAACACCAGATTCCAGATCTCGACGAACCGTTCGTCGTCCACGGCCGGACCGCCGTCCTGGCCATATTCGGGGCCCTTGTCAAAGAAGATCTCCGACGACGGGCCGGCTGGTCCGGGCACTCCCATCTGCCAGAAGTTGTCCGTGTCGAATCGCTGGACTCGATCCTCGGCAACACCTACATCGTCTATCCAGATCGTGGCCGCCTCGTCGTCATCGTTGTGGACCGAATACCACAACCGATCAGGGTCGAGGCCGAAGCCGTCGGTGACCAGCTCGTACGCCCAAGGGATGGCCTTTTCCTTGAAGTAGTCGCCGAAACTGAAGTTGCCCAGCATCTCGAAGAAGGTGAGGTGCCGCTGGGTGGTACCCACGATGTCGATGTCGATCGTCCGAGCGCATTTTTGAATGCTGACTGCCCGCCGGTACGGGGGCGTCTCCTCGCCCAGCATGTAGGGCTTGAACGGAACCATGCCGGCGTTGGTGAGCAGCAACGTGGGATCAATTGGGATCAGCGACGCGCTGGGCACGACCTGGTGATCCAGATCGGCGAAGAACTTCAAGAAGGTCGCGCGAATCTCGTTGCTGTCCATCGGAGCTGACAGGTTAGCCACCCCCCGGTGGCCGCCCGCCCGAGTTTCGGTGCGTGCCCGCTCAGGTATCGCCGGACAGACGACGCGAGCCGGCGTCGAGCGCATCGGCCACCCGATGGGCCGCGGCCCCGGCCATCCGCCGCGGTGTCAGCGTCTCTCGCAGCCGGCGGAGTCGCAACGCGGCGTAGAGGACACTGCCGATACCGGCGGTGAAGCCCAGCGAGAACCATCGGATACGCATGAGGGCGAGATTACTCGGCCCGAGGTGGGCGTCCCAAGGCTTCGTCCCATGCAGCCAGACGTTGGGCAATCTCGATCTCGCGGCCCTGGTTGGTCGGCCTGAACAGAATCCGACTGCCGGCGTCGTCGGGCAGATATTGCTGGGCGACCACGTGATCGGGAAAGTCGTGCGGGTACCGGTAGCCCTCACCCCGGTCCGGTTCGAGCATCCGCCGGGTACCGCTCGATCTAAGATGTACCGGCACCTGTGCGCTCGGCGTCTCTTCCACTGCCGCATGCGACGCACCCATGGCCCGCTTGATCGAGTCCGACTTGGGCGCTGTTGCCAGGTACACGGCAGCCTGGGAGAGATTGAATTCGGCTTCGGGCAGGCCCACGAATTGCAGCGCATGGGCGGCAGCCACTGCAACGGTCAGGGCCTGGGGGTCGGCCAGCCCCACGTCCTCGGACGCGAAAATGACCATGCGGCGAGCAATGAACTCCGGATCCTCCCCCGCCGCCAGCATGGTCGACAGCCAGTACATCGTGGCGTCCGGATCCGATCCCCGCATCGATTTGATGAACGCCGAGATCACGTCGTAATGCTGGTCGCCCTTCTTGTCATAGCGCACGATGCGGCGTTGCAGCGCTTCCTCGATTTCGTCGACCGTGATGTGGGTCCGGGAGCGGCCGGCGGCCACTACCGCCGCCAGTTCCAGGGTGTTCAGCGCCAGACGGGCGTCGCCGCCCGCCCGGTCGGCCAGCGCCGCCCGGGCTTCCGGGGCAATTGACAATCGCAGGACCCCTAGCCCCCGTCCGGCATCTCCGATCGCACGGTCAATCAACTCGGCGACGTCGTCGGGTCCGAGGGGGACGAGCCGGAACAAGGTGCTGCGGGAGATCAGGGGCGAGTTCACCTCGAAAAATGGATTCTCGGTGGTTGCTCCGATGAGAATCACCGTGCCGTCTTCCACCCCTGGTAGCAGGGCATCCTGCTGCGCCTTGTTGAAACGATGGATTTCGTCCAGGAACAGCACGGTGCGCCCGGCCTCCTGCTCCACGCGGGTGCGAGCCAGCGCCAGCACCTCCCGGACGTCCTTGACGCCGGCCGATGTCGCCGACAGCTGAACGAACTTGGCCTTGGTCTCATCAGCGACCAGACGGGCCAGTGTCGTCTTGCCTGTTCCCGGTGGCCCCCACAAGATCATGGATACGGGCCGGCCCGTTTCGAGCATGGTGCGGAAGGCAGCACCGGGTTTGAGCAAGTCCGGCTGCCCAACTACCTCATCCAGCGTACGGGGTCGCAGGCGGGCGGGCAGGGGTGCGGCCGCGTGCCTGCGGCCGTCCCGTTCGGCAGCGAAGAGGTCGCCCTGGTCGCTCAGGTGGCCTCCTCAGCGGCGCCGGCCCGAGCCTCGTCACCCGCCGCCAGCTCCGCTTTGACCTCAGGGGTCAGATCGATGCCGAGCTCTTGCAGTTGTGCCCGGTCGACCAGAGTCGGAGCGGTTGTGAGCGGATCGGCGCCGGTCTGGGTCTTGGGAAACGGAATGACCTCCCGGATCGAGTCCTCGTTCTGAAGTATGGCGAACATCCGGTCGAGGCCGACCGCGAATCCGGCGTGAGGAGGGGTCCCATACCGCAACGCTTCGAGGAACCAGCCAAAGCGGCGGCCTGCCTCCTCGGCGGAGATGCCCAGAATCTCGAAGACCTCGGCCTGAATGGCCGGGTCGTGGATCCTGACACTGCCCGAACCCAGCTCCGATCCGTTGAGGACCAGGTCGTATGCCTTGGATAGCGCCCTGGCCGGGTCGGTGCGCAGTTCATCGATGTCGGTGGGCGAGGTGAAGGGATGGTGGGCGGGAACGAGTGTTCCATCCGCGGTCTGCTCGAACATCGGGAAGTCAGTTACCCATAGAAATGCCAGCTGCTCGTGCCCATCGGGACGCCCGTAGTCGAGGCGCAGCTGGCCGAGTACCGGTCCTGCCACCGCCGGCTCATCTGCAACCAGGCACACCACGTCACCGGGATTCGCGTCGAGAGACTTGGTGATTCCGGTGATCTCGGCGTCGCTGAAGAACTTGGCGACCGGGCTCCGGAACGTCCCGTCGTCCTGGACCGCAATCCACACAAGACCGGACGCCCCCAGCTCCTGGGCCCGCGGCACCAGCGCGTCGAGCTGGCCCCGGGACATGTCCCGGGGCCCCAGGTTGATGCCACGGACGACGCCGCCCCGCCCCAGAACCGCGGCAAAGCCCCGGAACTCGGTGTCGGCGAACACATCGGTCAGGTCGGCGATCTCCATCGCGAACCGTAGATCCGGCTTGTCGGTGCCGAACCGCTCCATGGCCTCGTCGTAGGTGAGGCGCGGCAGCGGTAGGGCCAACTCAGTGCCCCGCAGCCGCTGTACGACGGCGGCCGCCACCTGTTCGATGGTCCCCAAGACGTCGTCCTGTTCCCAGAACGCACCCTCGAGGTCCAGCTGGGTGAATTCGATCTGGCGATCAGAGCGGAAATCCTCGTCCCGGTAACAGCGGGCAATCTGGTAGTACCGGTCGACCCCACCGATCATCAGCAGCTGCTTGAACAGCTGGGGCGACTGGGGCAGCGCGTAGAAATGCCCGGGCCGGAGCCGGCTGGGCACCAGAAAATCGCGAGCGCCCTCTGGCGTTGAGTTGATCAGCGTCGGGGTCTCGATGTCGAGAAACCCAAGCTCGTCCAGGGTGCGCCGGATGGCGGCAATCCCCGCTGACCGGGCCCGCACGTTGGCGGTCATCCGCGGCCGCCGTAGATCCAGGTATCGGTACTGCAGCCGCACGCGTTCGTCGGCCTCGGTCCTGTCCTCCACCATGAACGGCAGCACCTCGGCCGGGCTCAGGACCGACAATGAACTGGCATGAACCTCAATGGTCCCCGTGGGCAGGTCCGGGTTTTGCATCCCCTCGGGGCGGGCCTGGAGGGTTCCCTCGACGGATACACACCACTCCATCCGCAACTGATCCGCTGCGGCAATCTGTGCAGGGTCCGCCACGACCTGTACCAGGCCCGACGCATCCCGCAACTCGAAGAACACGATGCCACCGTGATCGCGTGGGCGAACCACCCACCCGGCCACCCTGACCGTGTCGCCAATGTGTTCATCTCCGAGGCGTCCGGCGTAGGCGGTGCGAAACGCTGTCATATCTTCTCCAAGCGGGCGGGGACGTCCGCCACGGGTACCTGCTCTTCTTCTCCGGTCTGGAGCATCTTGAGCTTCACCAGACCCTGATCCCATTCGTCACCCACCAACACCACCGCGGACGCATCGCGGCGGTCGGCTGCGCGGAATTGGGCTTTGACGGAGCGGTCCGACGCAACCGAATCCACTCGCAATCCCCGCTCTCGCAGTTGGTGGATCAGCTGTTGTGCGGCCGGACGTCGCTCGGGAGCGGCGACCACCACGAATGCATCGAGTGCCGGCAAGGCTGGCTGCTCCCCGAGCGCAGCCAGTATGCGATCCAGGCCCAGTGCCAGGCCGGTGGAGGGAACGTGGGGACCTCCCAGCAGCTCGGCGAGACCGTCGTAGCGACCTCCGCCCCCGACTGCGCTCTGGGCGGCCTCGTACGAACGGGGGACATATTCGAACACCGTCCGGTTGTAATAGTCGAGTCCCCGCACCAACCCGGGTTCGATCACGTAGGGGATCCGGCGCTCGTCCAGCCCGGCCAGGAGCAGCTCGAAGTGCTGCTTAGTCTCCGCGCTCAGGTGTTCGACCGGGGTCGGCGCGTCCGCCAACACCTCAACGTCGGGCTTGCTGTCCAGAACCCGCAGCGGGTTCGTGGCGATGCGGCGTTGGGCATCGACGGACAGTTGCGCCCGCTTCGACTCGAGGTAGACCCGCAGGATGTCGATGTAGGCCGCCCGATCGGCCGGATCGCCGATCGAGTTGACCAGCACCTCCACGTCTCGCAGGCCAGCCGCGTGGAGGTATCGGTATCCAACTTCGATGACCTCCAGATCGGCTTCTACAGCTTCTTCTCCGATGTATTCGACTCCCAGTTGCCAGAACTGTCGCCGCCTCCCCTGCTGCGGCTGCTCATAACGGAACATGGCTCCGGAGTAGGCGCCTTTGAACACGCCGCTGCGGCCATCCTGGATGTACGCCCGCACGACCCCAGCCGTGTTCTCGGGCCGCAGGGTGAGCGACCGCCCGGCTTTGTCCTCGAACGTATACATCTGTTTTTCGACGACCTCGGTTGCCTCGCCCACTCCGCGAGCGAATACTTCGGTCAGCTCGAACACAGGCGTCATCACCAGCTCGTAGCCATATCGCTCGGTCAGCTCATCCCACAAACGAAGCAGCCATCGCCACCGGCGCGAAACCGGCGGGAGGACGTCATCGGTCCCTTTGGGTGCCCGCAGCGCCATCAGAGTCCGACCAGGAAGGGGTTGGTCCGCCGCTCCAGACCGATGGTTGTGCGGGGGCCATGGCCCGGCAGGACGTCGATGTCGTCGTCGAGAGTCAGGATCTTGTCCTTCATGCTCTGGATCAGGGTGTCGAAGTCGCCGCCCGGCAGGTCGGTTCGGCCGATCGAGCCGGCAAACAGCTGGTCGCCGGACAACAGTATCCCCTCGTCACGCAACAGGAAGCAGCAGTGCCCTGGCGTGTGGCCGGGCGTGAGCACTACCTCGAAGCTGACCCCGCCCAGGTCGAGCTTCTGTCCGTCTTCCAATGCCTCGAATCGCTCCGGCGGCGAGAAGTCACCTTCGATGGCCATCCCGAACAAACCGCGAAGCTGGCCCTCGGGATCCATGGTCAGGTAGTCGTCGTCGGGGTGGACATATGCCGTCACTCCGGTCGAGCGCACCAAAGAGCCTGCGCCGCCGACGTGATCGATGTGGCCGTGCGTGACGAGGAGCGCGACCGGCGTGAGGTCGTGGCGGGCCAGTAGCCGGGCGATCCCGGCCGGGTCGGGCGGCGCGTCGACTACCACGGCCGCACCTCCGGGCTCGGGCGCGATCACGTACGTGTTGGTTTGTGCGACCCACAAGGAGGTTCCATCGATCAGCACGGCCCACCAGGGTAGTCAGCCACCGGTGGTGGTCTGGTCGAGTTACGGCCTACCCGGCTGCGGCCTCGGTGGCGCTGGAGCGACCCCTGAGGTTCTCCCCCGATGGGTTGCCTACGGCAGGTTGCACCAATACCCGGTGGTCGGCTTCTTCAGGCCCACCGAGTCGACCGACGGCGCCGTCTCCCGCCACACACCGGGCTCGGGCCGGAACTGGTCGGCCAGGCTGGGATCGAATTCGAAGCCGACGACTGTTTCTTCGACGGGTGGGCGGAAGTGGACTTCCAGCCGGTTGGAAGAGATGTCGCCGTAGCCGTAGATCGCGCCATATATGGTCGACTGATTTGCAGCCCCGAAATTGCCCCGGGTGACGATCAGATGATGGACGACGCCCTCGATTGAGTCTGAGGATTGGGCTAGGACCACGTCGCTGGTCGTCTGCAGACCGGCGAGGACGATCTGGGCCGGCCCGCCCCCCGGCTGTGACGAACCTGACGGAGTCCGCTTCACCGTGACGTTGCCGTCGAAGGCCAGCACGAAATGTCCTGTGAGGTAAGAACCGCCGAGGTCGAGAACGTAGGAGCCCGTGTCTTGTACGTAATGCGCTCCCTTGAGGTCGTTGTCGTTGGCGTCGTACCACGCATCGAAATCGGCCCACGTGGCCCAGACGGTGCCGGCAGGGGAGTATTCGGTGGCATCCCACGTGAAGCTCGGAAGCCCGACGTCGGGAACCGGCGCGATTCCGGTCGCGTCGTAGACTTCGGTGCCGGCCGCCACCGTGCCGGTCACGTCGCTCGCGGGAGCAGCGGCGAAAAGGGTCTGATTCACGGTCGCATTGCGGAACCAGGTGTTCACGTACGGTGAGACCAGGTTGTCGTGCAGGACGATGGCATCTTTGCGGTAAACCGTGCCAACTTTGTCATCCTGGATGTAACCGTTGACCTTGACGTAGCCCTCGATGTCGACGTTGGACCCGCCACCGATCTCGAGATCGCCGTATATGTCCAGGTTGCCGTCACCCGGGTAGCCGCCGTCGTTCGCATAGATCCGGCTGATGTTGTTGATCGATACGTTTTGTCCGGAGTAGGCGTCGCCATAGATCTCTTTGCGGTTGCCGGCCGTCAGGCCGCCCCCGGAGGCAAAGAGGGCGTGGTAGAAGCCTCCCCCATAGGGCTGCAACTCGATCTCGAACTCGATCTTCTTGGCACTGGACTGACGGCGATCGTGAGCGGGCGCCCAACCCCACGACTCGATCAGATAGCGCAAGTCGACGGGGTCGGCCGGGTCCACTTTGGTGGCCCGGTACCAGTACTCACCGATTTGACGGGGGGTGCCGTTGACCCGGCTATCAACCGGCGTCAGCTGGCACACTCCGGCAGTGATGCCCGTGTTGGCCCCGTCCGCAAGTAGAGCGTCGTCCCGGAAGGTCTGGTCGTTGGCCAGCAGGTACATCGCCTCACGGGCGCCGGCTTCCGCCATGTTGATCGCGCCCGTCCGGTTGGCATCGAAGGCGACCTCGTCCAGTTCGTGGACCCCTATCGCGTACCAAGTGACGGCCAGCGAGGTCACGACGAAGGACACGGAAAGGGCAGTCACCATGCCTACGCCTCGGTCGCCTCTGAGCAGCGAGATCAGTGATTTCATTTCTGAACCTCCACTAATGAGGTCGGCAGATCGAACCGGATTTCCGGAGTGTCATCTGACTGAGGCGCGGGCGTCCTAGTCACCTCAGCAGCCCTGCGCGCTTGGCGTCCAAATGTTTCGACCCGAGATCTCGGTCGTTGCAAGCTCGGCCCCGACCCGGTCATTGGGGTTGGAATCCACCCACGCGCGGACCGTGATCACCTTGCCCTGGCTGGGCAAGGCCGTCGTCACATCGCCCTGGTTCTCGAACAGGTCGTCTCCGATGCTCACGTTCTCGACGTTTTCGATCACCGTGCGCCAAGTGACGCCGTTGTCCTCGGATTTCTGTAGAACCGTCAGGTCCCCGCCTGCATCGGGGTTGAGCTGGTAGATGATGTCGCGATAACCCAGCGGCGGCGGCGCGGCTACCCAGGCTCTCGTGCGGAACGAGAGCGTGTTCCCCGACGTACCAGGCGTTGGCAAGCAGATACGTTCGGCCGACCTGACTTCCCGGTCGAGGGTTTGGATGACCAGGCGGACGTTGTCGTTGCTCACGGCGGCGTTTTGGACATCTCGAGTCGCCAGCGTCGTGGACACCAACGTGCTGGTGAGGATGACTGAAACAATGGTCAGCAGCATCACCGAGACCATCAATTCGGTGAGCGTGAGACCCCGCTCGTCGTCCTTGATCTGTCGAATGCGGTGCAGCATGATCACGCTTCCGGATTCACGAAGATGACTGTGGTGTCCACTCCGCCGGCGTCGAAGTCCAGCGCCAGGTCGTACAGCAGCCCATCGCCCAGGAACAGCGCCATGAGGTCATCGGTCACCTTGTACGACACGGTGCCGGTGACCATCTGGGCGAATGACACGTCGGCCTGGGCTACGTCGCCGTTCGGGTCGAGGGTGTGGGACGGGCAGAACGGGCGAATGGTCACTTCCGCATCGACCTCGTAGGTCACCCGCGGCTCGTCCGGCAGAGACAGCGACAGCGACTGAGGCCCGCCGATCACAGACGTGAAAGAGACCGTTGTCGAACTGGCTGCGCACTCCATGCCGGCGAAACCCGAAAACGCTGTGTCGTAGCGCTTGTCCGGAGCGTTCCAGAACTCCACAATCAGGTCGCCGGTGATCGTTGTCGCGGGCGGGAACGCGGCGCTTTCGCCGGCCTGGAACGGCGTCGTGGCGCTCAACGCGGGGAGGGTGACCCGCACCCAGCCTTCGAAGTCGGTCGACCCCGGCTGTTTCGGAATGACCGTGTCGTCGAACAAGTGCAGCTTCTCGCCGGACCAGTCGAAGTCGGCGTGCACCTGCCGGTTGTCCGAAGCGTCGTCCAACCGGTCGACGTGACCGTCGAAGGCGAGTGCATCGACGTTGGTGGTGTCGCCCATGCGGGCGAACGTGAACTCGTAGACCGGGTCGTCGAGCGGAGCGGCCAGCCAGATCTCGTACGCAGCCCGAGCTGCAGGGTCCTCGTACTCCCGAAACCCGACCCTGGTGGTGTCGGAACTGCCTAGCTCGGATGCCGTATAGGGCAGTCCGTCGTCGACAGCGGGTCCGGGGTCGATGTCGTGCCGGATCCAGGCCTCGCCGTCCACCGTGGCGTACTCGAGATCCGGGTTCACCGAGAGGTTCAGATCCCCAACCCTGTCCAGATCGGCCAGTACTACATCATATGGCGGGGCCGCCGATGACTGGAACAGGGGCAGCAGATCGACCGCAACCGTGCGGGGCTCGTTGAGCACGGGCAGAGACGACGCATCGTCATCCACGTAGGTCTCCTCCTCCACCGGCAAGATCTGCGTGAAGATGTCGTCGGCAGTGGTGACGAGACCGTCGGGCCCGGCCCAGCGGATGTCGGCCGTGGAGCTCGACCCCCGATACGAACCCTGGGACACGTAGTCGGTCGTGGCGGACAGCAGAAGGTCGGGGAAGTACAGATCGAGCTGAAGATCCTCTCTCGGAAGACCTGCGGCGAGATCGGACGTCCCCTCCACAAACGCCCCGCACTGCGGATCCGACGCACAGCGGCTCTCGCTGCCCCGCAGATTCACCGTGCCGCCGTCGAAGGCCACCTCGCCAGTCATGAACGGCTGGGACGGCTCAATGAACTCGGCGACCAAGGTCGCCATGCGAATCTCCTCAGGGAACCCGTTGGGGGCTTGCCACCGGACGATCGCAGTGATGCGGCGGAGGCGCTCGGTCGCAGGATCCAGCGGATCGTCTCGCACCGACGTCACGAAGAGGTAGCGCTCGTAGACGACGTCGTCCCGAGTGACCTGGTCGTTGAACGAGAGAAAGGGATCGAATGTGTCACCGTTGGCAAACACGATCTCTTCACCGTCGAACGCATAGTTCCCGTTCGCGTTGACCGTGACTTCGGAACTGACGCTCGGCGGATGGGAGGCACACGCCACGTCGTCGGGGCAGGCGGACCCATTGGCGTTGGCGGTCAGGCCCATGTGTTCCCACTCCAGCGAGCGGGAGCGCTCGAGTAGCTCGGAGGCGAGCGCGTTGGCGGCGGAGCGGCGGTTGGACTGCACCAGGACGTCGGTGCTGGTGTCGAAGGTGCGGACCATCACCAGGATCAGCCCGAAGATGATCACGAGCGCCACGACCGATTCCATGATCGTGAAGCCCCCATCGGCTACCAGTCGGGCGCTGGCGCGGGAACGCAGAATGTTCATACTGCTCGTATCGACCACGAACAGTGGTATTTTGAGCGCTATTCAACCACCCAAAGTGGTGACTAGTCCACCGCACGCCGGCGCTGCCCTGGACCGCTGGAGGGCCCTACGACTCCCAGGTCTGGATCAGCGGACGAAGACCAAAGCAGCGATGACTAGTTCGCCCGGTCGCCGCGCGGCACCAACCGGAACGCGTCGTAGACCGACTCCACGCTCCGCATGTCGGCTAGCACCCGGTCCACTTGCGACGGATCTGACAGCTCCACCTCGTACCGAAGGATCGCCACCCGGTCGGCGTCGGTGGACGTCGAGGACGCCACGATATTGCCCCCGACATCGGAGATGGCGCCGGTCACGTCGCGCAGCAGGTTGGGCCGGTCCAGGGCCTCGACCTGAAACCAGACAGTGAAACTCCCGACGCGGTGTGGCGCCCAGGCCACCTCGATCATGCGCTCGGCCCGTTCGCCGAGCGCCACCACGTTGCCGCAATCGGCTCGATGGACCGACACCCCTCGTCCGATGGTCACGAAGCCCACGATGTCATCGCCCGGCACGGGGTTGCAGCAACGCGCCACTCTCACCCAGACGTCGTCGAGACCCTCGACAATGATCCCTTCACCCAGCGGCCGGCTGGCCCGCTGGCGAACCGGCGCCAGCGCTTCCATCTCCTCGGTCGTGTCCGCTTCCCGGAGCCGGCGAACCCGAGAGACGACGGTCGTTGGAGAAAGCCCGCCATCCCCCACGGCTGCGAACATGGCATCACGATCTTTGTAGTTCAGTGCCTCTGCGACCTCCACCAGCGCGGAATCCCGAGCATCGGCATCTCCTCCAAGCTGCTCGCGGCGCAGCAGCGCGTAGACCTTCTCCCGCCCCTGAGCAGTTGAGGTCTCCCGCCGCTCCCGAGTGAACCATTGCTTGATCTTCGAACGGGCTTTGGCGGTGCGAACGAAGCCCAGCCAGTCGCGGGTGGGTCCGGCATCCACCGATCGGGTCGTGATGATCTCGACGATGTCGCCAGACTCCAGCCCCGTAGCCAGGGGCACGAGCCGGCCGTTCACACGGGCTCCCGAACATCGATGTCCGACCTCGGTATGGATCGAGTAAGCGAAGTCGACCGGTGTGGCGCCCCGCGGCAGGACCTTCACGTCACCTGCGGGGGTCAGGACGAAGACCTCATCCTGATAGAGATCGAGCTTCAGCTCGTCGAGGAATTCTGTGGGATCGTCATAGTCCTCCTGGAGACGACGTAGGTCCGCCATCCAAGGCAAATCGGTGTCCGCCCCTTCCTTGTACCGCCAGTGGGCGGCGATACCGAACTCGGCGCGCTGGTGCATTTCGGTGGTGCGAATCTGCACTTCGAGCGGTTTGCCGTCGGGGCCGACCACCGTGGTGTGGATGCTCTGGTACAGGTTGAACTTGGGCATCGCGATGTAATCCTTGAACCGCCCATGCACCGGTGGCCACACGGCATGGATCATCCCGAGGACGGCGTAAGAGTCACGCTCGCTCCCTACGACGACCCGCACTCCGATCAGGTCATGGATGTCCTCGAAGGACTGGCCCGTATCGACCATCTTGCGATAGATCGAGTAGTGGTGCTTCGGGCGGCCGGTGATCTGCGCCTCGATGCCGGCCTTGTCGAGGATCGCTTGGACTTCCCCGATCACCTTGTCGATGACGGCCTCCCGTTCCGGGGCGCGTTGCTGGATGAGATCCTTGATTTCCTGGAACCGGCGGGGATGGAGGATCGCGAACGAACGATTCTCCATCTCGTGCTTGATCTCTTGGACGCCCAGTCGGTGAGCCAGCGGCGCATAGATCTCGAGCGTCTCAGTGGCCTTCTCGCGTTGCTTTTCTTCGGGGAGGGAGGAGATGGTGCGGATGTTGTGAAGACGGTCTGCCAGCTTGATGATCAACACCCGCACGTCCTGGGCCATCGCCACGACCATCTTGCGGATGGTCGCCGCCTGGGCCTCCTCGCGAGTGTTGAACTTGATCCGATCGAGCTTGGTGACGCCGTCGGTGATGCGCGCAACATCCGGCCCGAATTGGCGTTCCACGTCCTCCAAGGTGAGATCGGTGTCCTCGACCGTGTCGTGGAGCAGGGCAGCAGCCAGCGTGTCGGCATCGAGGCCGTAGTCGGCCAGGATCTGGGCGACGGCCAGCGGGTGGGTGATGAACGGCTCCCCCGACTTGCGGAACTGACCCTGATGGCTGCGGCGGGCTACTTCGTATGCGGCCGTGACGACGCTCTCATCCGGGTTGGCGTAATGGCGCCGCAGAGCCGCCAGCACAGGGGCCAGTTCGGCCGAGGCGGCGACGTCGTAGGAAGAGGGTTCAGTCATAGACGGTGATCGCATGCAGCGGAGTTGAGCCGAGCCGGTCCTTGCCGTTGAGGAAGGCGAGCTCGATGAATACCGCTACGCCGACGGCGTGCGCGCCGGCTGCGTTGAGCAGACTGACCGCAGCTTCTGCGGTGCCGCCCGTCGCGATCACGTCATCAACGACGAGTATTCGGTCGCCGTCACGGACGGCGTCTGTATGCATTTCGAGGGCGTCGGTGCCGTACTCGAGCGCGTACTCCTCGCGATGCACGTCATATGGCAGTTTGCCCGGCTTCCGCAACGGGACGAACCCGGTGTCGAGCGCTCGAGCCACCGGGGTGGCGAGCATGAAACCACGCGCCTCGATGCCCGCTACCGCATCGACTTCACCGTAGAAAGGAGCCGCCAAGTGGTCGATGAGCGCGGTGAACGCCTCCCGGTCGCTCAACACGGGCGTGATGTCCTTGAAGATGATCCCCGGCTCGGGAAAGTCGGGAATATCCCGAACCAATGAGGACAGCTCGGCGGCGTTCATGCCCTGAATGTTAGATCCGCTGGTGGGTTCCCTGTGCGGTATGCGGCCGGGTTTGGGATTCGTGGATGTCGATCGAGACCGCCCGCTCAGCGTTTGCGTTTCTTGGGGGGCCGCGGCGCGGCACCCGAACCTCCCGGTGGCCGGCCCCCGGCCGACCTCTGTCCCTGTGACGAGAGGCGCTGGGAGGCAGACCTCGATGCCTTCTCGGACACGACGCGCTGTTCCGCCTTCTTCTCGGTGCGATACCGGCGCCGGCCCCACTCGTCTTCGCGTTCCTTCCAAATGGCCAGCAGAGGTGACGCAACGAACAGCGATGAATAGGTGCCTGCACCGATGCCCACGAACAGGGCCAGCGCGAATTCTCGCAACGTGCCGGCCCCGAGGAGCAAGGACCCCACGAACAACAGAGAACCCACCGGGAGCAGGCTGGTCAGAGAGGTATTGATCGATCGCATCAGCACCTGGTTCATGGACAGGTTGACGATGCCGGTGATGGTCTTCTCGTCTCGGTACAGGTCGATGTTCTCCTTGACCTTGTCGAAGACGACCACCGTGTCGTACAGCGAATACCCGAGGATCGTGAGGATAGCCACGACGGTCGCCGGGGTGACCTCGAATCCGATCACCGAATAGGCGCCGAAGGTGAGGATGAGGTCGTGCGCCAAGGCGGCCAGCGCCGCGAGTGCCATCTTCCACTCGAAACGCAGAGAGATGAAGATCACGACGACGATCAGGAACACGACGAGGGCGCGAATAGCTCGCCGCGTGATGTCCTCGCCGAACGTCGGGCCGACCGATTCGACGTTCGTGTCGTCGATCGTGACACCGACCACCCCCGCCACCGCCTGGGTCAGCTGGTCTTGAACCGCGGTGTCCACCGTTCCGGTGCGGACCCGCAGTTCCGCCCCGTCGTCGATGAGCTGAATGCGGGCATCGTCTATGCCCAGAGCCGTCACTGCGTCCCGCACGTCGCCGATGCTCGCCCCGGCCGCATTTGGCACGTCAACCGAGATTCCACCGAGAAAATCGAGGCTCAGGTTCAACCCGCGAAATCCGAGACTGAGAAGACAGATGACGATCGCCGCTCCGGACACGATGAGCCATCGCCGCTTCGCAGCGCCGACAAAATCGAAATCGGTTCGGCCCTGGAAGAGCCGCTGAATGACGCTCACGCTGCCGCTCCCGTACCGGTGGCGGCCCTGATGCTGAATGCGCCGCCCTCGGCCGCGCCGCTCCGGGCCAGCAAGGCCACGAAGTTGCGGGTGAAGAAGTACGCGACGATCACGTCGAGGACGGTTGCAATGCCCAGCGCGAGCGCGAATCCTTTCACTGCGCCGACCGAGAGGGCCCACAGCAGCGCTGCCCCCATGAATGAGACGAAGTCGGCCGTGAGGATCGTCCGGAACGCGTGCCGGAACGCCTCGTCCGACGCGTCTGCGATCGTTCGGCCGCCCCGGGCTTCTTCTTTCAATCGCTCGAAATACACGATGTACGAATCAGCCGTGATGCCGATCGCAACAATCACGCCGGCCACGCCGGACAACGTCAGCGTAAGCCCCTGGATCTCCCCGAGCAGCGAGAACGCAAGAACGAGTAGCGAGCCGAACACGGTGATGCCGACCAGCGTGACCAGCCCCAGTGCCCGGTAGTAGAAGAGCAGGAAGAGGATCACCAGCACGAGACCTCCGATACCGGCCGCGAGGCCGGCAGCCAGCGCGTCGGAACCCAGCGTCGCCGACACCTTTTGTACTGATGACCGCTCGAAGGCGACCGGCAATGAGCCATACCGGAGCACCGTCGCCAGATCACGGGCCTCCTGCTCGTCTCCGCCGAGGGTTATCACGGCCGTCCCTCCCGTGATACCTGTCGCCGGGCTCACCGTCTCGTTCACCTGCGGCGCCGCCACCACCACTCCGTCGAGCACGATGGCGAGCTGCCGGGTGGGGCTGCCGAGTGGCTCGCCCGCCAGCTGAGCCGTGATATCGGCGAATTTCTCTGCGCCATCGCCGGTCAGGTTCAGTTGCACCGTCCAGCCGCTGCCCAGGCTCTGACCGAACAACGCCAGCGCGTCGGCGACGTCGCTGCCGCCCAGCGCGGCCTGCCCGACCTCGTACACGGCCACTGGCTGGTTGTTTTCGTCGAGTTCCGGGAGCCAGGCGGCCGGAAGGTCGGGACTGTCGGAGATGGTGAGGCCGGTATCGGGGTCGACCCCCGGCGGAACCTCGACCGGCGGCAACTCTTCCGCTGCGTCGGTCGTGTTTTCACCCTCGCCCAGAGTGGTGTCGGTCGTCGCACCCTCCTCCTCCGCCTGCTGCAGGAACTGTTCGAACAGCAGCGGGCTGATCGGGCCCTGGTCGAGGACCGGACGGAACGACAGCTCACCGGTCTGTCCGATGGCATCCAGAGCGCGTTCTTGGTCGGTCACACCCGGCAGGCTGACCAGCACGCTGGTGCCCCCGGATATCGAGATCTCCGGTTCCTGGACGTCGCCAAAGTCTTCTATCCGCCGGCGCATGATGTCGACCGCAGTGCCGACCAGCTCCTCCGGGGTGCCGTCGGGAGCGGTCAGGATCACACTGGTCCCACCCCGCAGGTCGAGTCCCAACCGCGGCCCCATCCCCGCGGCCAGCGCGGCCGCCATGCCACCCCACGCGATGACTATCACGATCAGCATTGTGATGAGGCGGCGGCGCACGTCAGCCTTCGGTTTCGTTGTTCAAACGAGCGGCGATCGCCTGTTTGGCGACCCGCATCCGACCCTCCTCCAGGCCGAGCACTACAGCTTCGTCGTCGATGGCTAGGACGACGCCAAAGACGCCACCGTAGGTACGGACGTGATCGCCAATCTCCATCGCCTGCGCCAGCTCCTGTTGTTTGCGCACCCGGTTGCGTTGCGGTCGGATGATCAGGAAGTAGAAGATTCCGCCGAAAAGCAGGAGCGGGAGCAGCAGGCCGGCAATGCCGCTGCCTGCGCTCGTCTCCTGGGCCAAGACCAACATCTGGTTCCTTCCACGAAAAAGCCCGCAGCCAGCGGGCGAGGACTCATGGTAGCCGGTGCGGCGCGCCCCGTCGCCGCTCTGTCACCCTCGCAGCGTACGACGCAAAAGAGCCGGCGGAAATGGCAGATCGGACCCCCTCCAGGAGGTCCTGGGTGATGGTGAGATTGTGGATCGACAGGAGACGATGAATTGTCATCTCGCCGGTGACATGCAGGTGACGCAGATACGCGCGTGAGTAGGTACTGCAAGTAGAGCACCGGCAGTGCTCGTCGAGCGGGCTGGAATCTTCTACGAACTCCGCTCGCTTGATGTTGAAGTCGCCCGACCACGTGATGACCCGGCCATGGCGCGCGAGCCGGGTGGGCCAGACACAATCGAAGATGTCCGTCCCGCGGGCGATGGCCTCGAGTACCCCCTCGGGATCGCCCAAGCCCATGACGTAGCGGGCTTTACCGTAGGGCAGCTCGGCCATCACAGCGTCCAGCGCCGTGTTGCGCTCCCCGGCGGACTCCCCAACCGACAGGCCGCCGATTCCGAAACCGGGAAATCCGATCTCTGCGATGGCGCGAGCGCTCTGCGCCCGCAGCTCGGGGTCGGTTCCCCCCTGGACGATGCCGAATTGTGCCTGGTCCGGCCGCGTGTGGGCAGCCCGGGCCCGCTCTGCCCAGCGGTGGGTGCGCTCCATGGCCGCCCGGACCTCGGTCGGCGCAGCTGGTAGGCCAATGAGGTGATCGAGCACCATGGCGATGTCGGGCCCGAGTAGTTCCTGCACCCGGGTGGCATCCTCAGGACTGAGCAGATGCGTGGACCCGTCATAGGTTGAACGAAACACTGCGCCTTCCTCGGTTACGGCAGGGGAAAGAGAGAAGATCTGGTAGCCGCCCGAGTCCGTGAGGATGGGGCCATGCCAGGCCATGAACTCATGCAGGCCACCGAGCCGATCAATGAGCTCGGCTCCCGGTCGCAGCATCAGGTGGTATGTATTGGCCAGCACCATCTCCGCCCCAACCGCCCGTAGGTCGGCACTGTCCAGCGCCCGGACTGTCGCCCGGGTTCCCACCGGCATGAAAGCGGGGGTCAGAACCGGTCCGTGAGGGGTGTGGAGGACGCCGGTTCTCGCCCGTCCGTCGACGGCCGTTTCCTCCCACTGAACCGCCTCACCCATCGGCTCGCTCCAGCAGCGTGGCATCTCCGAACGACAGGAAGCGGTAGCCCCGCTGGATCGCCACTTGATACGCCGCGCGCCACGCGTCGCCGATGAACGCGGCCACCATGACCAGCAGGCTGGATCGCGGCACGTGGAAGTTGGTCATGAGCACGTCCACCACTCGGAACCGGTAGCCCGGCGTTATATACAGGTTGGTGGCTTGCTCCCCCCAGCCGACGACGCTGCCGGAGCCGGCGAAAGACTCGAGGGTGCGTGCGACGGTGGTGCCAACGGCCACCACCCGTCCGCCGCGCGCTCGGCATGCGTTGATCTGCTCTGCGGCGGCGGCGTCGATGGCACACCATTCGGAATGGATCTCGTGGTCGGTGACCTCATCGACGGTTATCGGCCGGAATGTATCGAGGCCGACGCGGAGCTCGATCTTCGCCAGCTCAATTCCAGCATCGGCAAGCGACTCCACGAGTTCGGGGGTGAAGTGCAGCCCTGCGGTTGGCGCTGCGGCCGATCCGACGACGTCTGCGAACATCGTCTGGTACCGCTCTGGGTCGTCGAGGCGCGTTTTGATGTAGGGGGGAAGCGGCATCTCTCCCACCTTGGCTATCTGGTCCTCGAGGGCTGTGGCGCCGGCGGAAGATAGCTCGACACGGACGATCCCGTGCTCGGGCTGATCCAGGAGCAGCAGCTCGATCTCATCTGTGACCGACAGCCGGTCGCCAGCCTGGAGTTTTCGGGCCGGGCGCACCAACGCCTCCCAGATGCCCTCGGCCGGGCTCGACAGCAACAGGACTTCGATCACACCGCCGGTTGGGCGGGCGGCGTACAGCCGGGCGGCGCGGACGCGGGTCGTGTTGACAACCACGACGTCACCCGGGCGCAGTAGGCGGGGAAGATCCGCCACGAAGTGGTCGGTGAGTGATGGGACGCGCAACAGCCGGGCGGCATCGCGCCGGTCCAGCGGATGCTGCGCGATGAGCCCGTCCGGAAGCTCGTAATCGAAGTCGTCTGTTCTCATTGCAGAGCAGCAGAAATGGAAGCACGCCCCGGCGTTATTCTCCAGGACGCCGGACGCTCGAGGAGGCTGGTTTGGCTCGCCGGCGCGGCTCGCAACGAAGGGCGACGACGGCGGAGCCGAGGTGAGCGTCAGAGCAGCGAGGGCTGGCCCGGTGCGGGCGGCTCGAACCCGAGATGCTCGTAGGCCGCCGCGGTCGCCACCCGCCCCCGGGGAGTCCGCTGTAGCAAGCCGCGCTGCAGCAAGAAGGGCTCGTAGGCCGCTTCGACCGTCTCGGGTTCTTCTCCGACAGCGATAGCCAGAGTGGAGAGCCCTACCGGACCCCCTTCAAATGTGTCGATGATCGCCGTGAGAATGGCTCTGTCCACCTTGTCCAGCCCCATTGCGTCCACCTCCCAGATGGCGAGCGCTCGGTTGGCCGTTTCCCCATCGACGATCCCATCGGCTCGAGCCACCGAATACTCGCGGACCCGGGCCAGTAGCCGGTTGGCGATCCGGGGCGTCCCGCGGCTGCGGCCGGCGATGATCGCAGCTCCTTCGGCCGTGATGTCCACGCCGAGGATTGCGGCGGAGCGACTCACGATCTTGCCCAGATCATCCGCGTCGTAATAATCCAGACGGTCGACGATCCCGAACCGATCGCGTAGCGGAGCGGCGACCGTTCCCATTCGGGTGGTGGCGCCGACCAATGTGAAGCGAGCGAGCTCTAGCCGGATTGATTGCGCCGCCGGACCTTTGCCCAGCACGATGTCCAGTTCGAAGTCTTCCATCGCCGAGTACAAGACCTCCTCGATCGCCCGAGGCAAGCGGTGGATCTCGTCGATGAAGAACACGTCGCCGTTGTCGAGGTTCGACAGCATCGAGGCCAGGTCGCCCGGGCGTTCGATCGCCGGTCCCGATGTCGGCCGCATGTGGGTATCCAACTCGTGAGCGATGATGCGGGCCAGCGTCGTCTTGCCGAGGCCGGGAGGTCCCGACAACAACATGTGGTCGAGTGGCTTGCGCAGAGTGCGGGCGGCGTCGAGGGAGATCCCCAGCCGTTCCTTGAGCTTGGGCTGTCCGACGAACTGGTCCAGTGATTGCGGCCGCAGCGTTGTCTCGATTGCGTCGTCACCGGGCAGTGACCCGGCAACCAGCAGCCCTTCTTCACGCACAACGGGCTCCTCTCGTCATCAACGGCGCCCCAGGGTCTGGAGGGCTTGACGAAGCTGTTCTTGGAGCGGAGCGTCCGCCGGTAGGCTGCCGACCACGGTCCGGATCTCCGCCGGCGAGTAGCCAAGCCCCTCGAGCGCCTCCCGGATGCGTCCGGTCGGAGATTCATCCGATCCCACCAATGTTTCCGCGTCGAGGTCGGCCAGCCGGGGCCGGAGTTCGAGGATGAGTTTCTGGGCCGTTCGCTTCCCGATACCGGGGATTGCGCTCAGGGCATCCAGGTCCTCCGTCGCGACCGCGGCCCGAAGCTGGTCGGGGCGGTAACTGGCCAGCATCGCCATCGCCACCTTGGGTCCGATGCCGGAGGTGCTGATCAGCACCCGGAAGAGATCCCGCGCTGCCGAGCTGACAAACCCGTAAACAGCCATGATGTCTTCGCGTACGTGGAGGTGAGTGTGCACCACGATCTCTTCGCCGACCCCGGGCAGCTCGGCCGCATCGCGTGGGGTCACCACGACCTCGTACCCGACCCCGCCGACATCGACGATCACGCACTCCCCGGTTCGTGCGACCAGTGTTCCGCGCAGGCGGCCGATCATGCTGTTCCTTTCTGCTGAATGGCGAGATGCCGGTGCGACTGGAGGTGACACAGGGCGATGGCGAGCGCGTCGGCCGCGTCCGTTGGTTGCGGGACCGTGGCCAGTCGGAGACGGCTGACCACCATCTTCTGGACTTGGTCCTTCGGCGCCGAGCCGTAACCGGCGATCGCGGCCTTCACTGATGACGGGGTGTACTCGGCGGTGGCCAGCCCGCTTTGCGTCGCAGCCAGCAGTATCACCCCGGTGGCTCGGGCCACGGACATAGCTGTCTGCAGGTTCCGGTTGACGAACACCTGCTCGATGGCGACAACATCAGGCTGCTGCTCCTCGAGCACTGAGGTGATGTCCCGGTGCAGCTCCGCCAACCGCTCGGCAACAGATCGTCGCGGATCTGTGCGGATCACACCGACCGTGACAGCGTGGAGCCGGCCCCGCTCCCGTCGCACGCCTCCGTAGCCGGTCGTGGTCAAACCCGGATCGATCCCCAATACGAACATATGTTTGGGGAGTGTATCGTCACCGGTTCTCGGGCGGTGGCAATTCGTCTTTTGCGAGGGGGGTCGGCGAGCCACGGATGGCAGGAGGATGCCGTACGTGGCCGAACGGGCGGAGCGGGCCGATCCGGATTCGGATGGGGCGTCAGACCCTACCAATCACCCACCGGACCACTTCAAAGTGGTTGACCGAGAGCCTGCGGGCAGTAGGCGAATGAGTCGGGCGGGAGCCGTAACAGCACGGACCATCTCGCACCCGGGCCGCCGCGGAGGTTCGGACTCGCCAGGCCGGAGGAGTTCCTGGATGTTCAAGCGTCGGCCAGCTTCCCCAGCACCTCGTCCGGGATGTCGAAATTGCCGAAGACCTCCTGGACATCGTCGAGGTCATCCAGGGCGTCGACCAGCCGCAACACCTGCCCGGCGGTCTTCTCGTCCACCGGCACGGTCGTCGAAGGAAGCTGGGTGACCGATGCCTCTTCCGGTTCGATCCCGGCGGCGACCAGCGAGTCCCGGACGCTGCTGAAGTCCGTGGGGGCGGTGATCACCTCGAACTGTTCCCCTGAGGGGCGGACATCCTCGGCTCCCGCTTCGAGCGCGGCCAGCATGACCTCGTCCTCGTCCCCGCTCACCAGCAGATATCCCTTCTGGTCGAACAGGTACGCCACCGAGCCGGGCTCGCCCAGGTTGCCGCCATTCTTGGAGAAGACTGAGCGAACATCCGACGCGGCCCGATTGCGGTTGTCGGTCAGGATCTGCACATACAAGGCGACGCCTCCTGGTGCGTAGCCCTCATAAAAGACCTCTTCGAGCTGCTCGGAATCGAGTTCGCCGACACCTCGTTTGATGGCGCGCTCGATGTTGTCTTTGGGTACCGAAGCCGACTTGGCTTTCTCGATCGCTGTGGCGAGCGATGCGTTGGAGGCCGGATCTCCTCCGCCAGCTCGGGCCGCCGCCTCAACCACCCGGCACAGCTTGGCAAACAGCTTGCCGCGGGCTGCGTCCTGGCGTCCTTTGCGGTGCTTGATGTTGGCCCATTTCGAATGCCCGGCCATCAGTCATGCGCTCCGTCGCCCACGGTCTTCCTGCCTGCCATCTCAATCAGCATCTGGTGAAACCTGCGATCTTCAGTCAGTTCAGGGTGAAACGATATCGCCAGCACGTGCCCCTGCCGCACCGCGACCGGGTGGCCATCGACGGATCCCAACACCTCGACACCCTCGCCGTGCGCTGCAATCCGGGGAGCCCGGATGAACACCGCCCGCACCGGTCGGTCAAAACCCCGGATCTCGATGTCGGCTTCAAACGACTCGTTTTGGCGGCCGTATGCGTTCCTTTCAACCACCGCATCCAGCACCCCGAGCTGGGATTGCTCCCCATCCGTGACCCCCGCGGCCAGCAAGATCATGCCGGCACACGTTCCGAGCACAGGTAGGCCCGACTGGATGTGCTTTTGGAGGGGTTCGATGAGCCCGTACATCGTGGCGAGCTTCCCAATTGCGGTCGACTCGCCGCCCGGGACGACCAGCGCGTCGAGCGTGTCCAGCTCCTCGGGCAGGCGCACCTCCACCGGCTCGTGGCCCAGCGCCTCGACCGCCTGTTTGTGCTCACGGAAGTCGCCCTGGAGCGCCAGAACGCCGATCCGCATCTACCAGCCTCGCTCGGCCATCCGCTGCTCGGCGGGGATGTCGTCGATGTTGATTCCGACCATCGCCTCGCCCAGCCCGCGGGAAACCTTGGCGATGATCTGCGGATCCCGATAGAACGTTGTCGCTTCAACGATTGCCCGCGCCCGTTGGGCCGGGTCGCCGCTCTTGAAGATGCCCGATCCCACGAACACACCGTCACAGCCGAGCTGCATCATGAGGGCCGCGTCGGCCGGCGTGGCGATGCCACCGGCGGCAAAGTTCACCACCGGTAGGCGCCCGGTCTCGGCGACCTCTTTGACCAGCTCGTAGGGGGCCTTGAGGTCCCGGGCGGCGGCCATGAGTTCCTCTGACGTGAGGGTGGAGAGCCGCCGGATCTCGTCGTTCATCGCCCGCATGTGGGTGACGGCTTCCACGATGTTTCCGGTACCGGGTTCGCCCTTGGTGCGGATCATGGCTGCCCCTTCCCCGATGCGGCGCAGAGCCTCACCCAGGTTCCGAGCACCGCACACGAACGGGGTCGTGAATGCCCACTTGTCGATGTGGAGGTTCATGTCGGCCGGCGTCAGGACCTCCGACTCGTCGATGTAGTCGACCCCCAGCGCCTGCAGCACCTGGGCTTCGACGAAATGTCCGATCCGGGCCTTCGCCATCACCGGGATGCTCACCGCGGCCATGATCTGGTCGATCACAGTGGGGTCGGCCATCCGAGCGACCCCTCCATGCTGGCGGATGTCGGCCGGCACACGCTCGAGGGCCATCACCGAAACGGCTCCGGCTTCCTCGGCGATGGTGGCCTGCTCGGGCGTCACGACGTCCATGATGACGCCGCCCTTCAACATCTCCGCCAAACCTCGCTTTACGCGATCAGTCCCTTGTTCCACGACTCGTGCTCCTGACTGTGCCGGGACCGATTCTACTGCCACTCCACGGTGCGGCCGTTCGGGACCAGCTCGAACCAGATCTGCCCCGGTTTCAAAGGTACCTCGGTGCCGTCGGCGTCAAACAGTCGGAAGAAATCCGAGGACCGTCCCCGCTCCCAGGTACCCGGGATGGCGACCGAGTCGCGGAACACTATTGCGTCGCCGGTACCCAGGACTTCGAAGTCTGGGACCGGTGTGCCCGAGCCGTCGACCCGTCCCGTCGACAAGGGCTCGACGAACAAGACCACCACGGTCGATGCGACAAGCTGGGTCTCGTCAACCGTCGTATGGGGTTGTTCGCCGTTGAACCGCAGGTACCCGCCGTCGGCGGCCGAGTATCGATAGTTGGCGGTGTGAAAACTCGAGATGTCTACCTCGACCGATAACGCCTGCTCCCCGTCGGGTGCGGTTTCGTCGAAGGTGACCCATTGGTTGGGGGTGGGATTGAGTTCAGCGACTTCCAGGAGTGGGGCGGTGTTCACGAACAGGTTGTACGGAGCCGATCGGCCCGACTGCCGGAAATAGCCGGGCCCAGGCCCGTCGCTGACATCTACCGCAACGGCGCCGATGTCGCGCATTACGGCCGGCTGGCCACCGGAGCTGGCGTAGAAGGCGTTGAAGGGCTCGATCAGTTTCGGATCGACCTCGCGGGCGCTGCGGAGCGGACCGATGACGTCCGGGATCTCGGATTGGAATACGGCCAGGATCCGAACGACGCCACCCTCGACCAGGACCTCAAACGCCATGTCGGCCGCCCCCAGTCCTTGCTGGGGTCGGGACTTGGGCGCGTTGGAGTATTTGGCGATGAGTACTTCGGTACTGGCCGGGTTCTCGCCGGCCTCCAGCCGCTCGCCGGACCAATACCAGCCGTCGCCGGGGCCGGCCAGCGTGGTGCTCGGGGTCGACGGTGCCGTGGTGGAAGCTGGTTCGGTACTGGAGGTGGTGGTTGCGCGAGTAGTTGGCGTCGTTGTCTGGTCGGTCGCCTCGGCCCCGCCGCCACCGCAGGCAGCGGAAGCGACGGCCAAACACACGAGAACGGTGGCGATGCGTTTCACGGGCACTCCATGGAGCTCGAAGAGGGTCGGAACGTGTTGCGGCGGTTTAACGCCCGCCGGGCGGATGCAGTTCCGCAACGACCTGCTGATACAGCCGACGGTAGCGCGGCACTATTGCATCCCAATCGTACCGCCGGGCGCGCTGCATACCAGCGCCCGCCAGCCCCTTGGCGCGCGGCTCGTTGCGGAGCAGCGAGATCACCCCATCGGCCAGAGCCGCCGGTTCCCCTGGACGCACGAACAGAGCAGCGTCACCGGCCACTGCCCGGAACGATTCGAGGTCCGATGCCACCACGGCGCAGCCAGCCGCCATGCCTTCGACGAGAGTGATCCCGAAGCTCTCGCCTCCGCGGTTCGGCGCACAAAACACGCTTGCGGCCGCCAGTTCGGAGCGTTTGGTCGACTCGTCTACCCGGCCGAGGTAACGGATCCCATCCCGGTCGGACCCGGAGGCACCAAGTACGTGCAGGGTCGCGCCGGGCACCGCCATGCTGATCGAGGGCCAGGCCGACTCCAGCACATCGAGCCCCTTGCGCGGCTCGTTGCGCCCTAGGAACGCCACCCGCCCGGGTGTTCTGGCCATCTCAGAAGAGCGGTATGACGCCACGTCGACGCCGTTCGGGATGATTTCTGAGCAGTCCATGAAGGGTCGGATGGCGCTTGCGGCCACCTCGCTCACGGCGGTGGCCGTGGCCCCCGCCATGAGCCGGGCCAGCGCAGGGCCGAACACGCGGTAGATCCGGCGGACCAAGGCCGAAGGGTCCGCGTGAAACGTGTGCACCGCCGGCCGCGCCCGCACCGCTGCCCACGCCACGACCGGAATCAGGGGCTCGTGGACGTGAATCACGTCGGCGCCCGCCAGTGCTGTTCGCACGCGAGCGGCGGCGCCCGGGGCGAGCGAGATGGGAGCAACCGACTTGTTGGCAGGCACGCGTACGCTGCCGCCCACGGACCGCATGGGAACGTCGCCCGGGTCCGTCCCCGGACCAACCAGCCACGCATCGTCGCCTGCTGTCAGCAGGCGGAGGACCAGCTCGCGAGTCTGCGACTGCACGCCGCCGGGCTGATCAAGCGCATAGGGGCAGACGACCGCGACTTTCACGGGCCGACCTCAACTAGCAGCTCGCGGTCGGACGGCCAGTTGGGCTGCACCAGGTGCCACTGATCGGGGTGGCGGCGGATCTGGAGTTCGAGAATCCCGGCCAGCCGCTGCGTCGTTGCATTCACACGTTCCTCGGTCGAACCTTCGACCGGTACTTCGAGCTCGGGCTCGATGACCGCATGATGCCCGGCACCGTCCTGGAAGTAGCAGGCCACCGGGATGATGGCCGCGCCGGTTCGAACGGCCAGGGCCGCCGGGCCGGCCGGTAACGTTGTCCTTTCCCCGAAGAACTCGACCTCGACCCCGCGGCCGGTCAGGTCCCGGTCGCTCAGTAGGGCAACCGTTTGCCCCGAGCGGAGCGCTTCGATGAGCTTCCGAGTGGCGCCGCCACCTTGGCCGGTCAGGACGATGTCAATCGCCAGCTTCCTCCGCACGCGGAGGAACCACTGGGTGATGAGCGGGTTTCCGAGCGACTCGGCCACAGCGGTTATCCGGACGCCGGCCCGCTCTGCCGCCGTGGCAGCCATCTCCCAGTTGCCGAGATGGGGCAGGGTCAGGATCACAGGGCGTCCGGCGTCGACCGCCTGCCGTAAGTGGTCGAGACCATCGATCCGGACCTTTTGCTCTACCTGGGCGAATCGGCGGGGGCGGTACCAGAACACCTCGGCCCAGTAGCGACCGTAGGCCGCAAAGACCCGGCGCGCAGCACGTTCTGCCTGGGGTCCGTCGCCCACTACCCGGGCCATGTGCCGGCGGGCCATCGTCTTGCGACTATCCGCCCATGTCCACGCCAGCCGGCCGATCAACGAACCTCCCCAGCGAATGACCGGCTCCGGGAGTGCGCCCACGAAGGCGGAGCCGGTACGGTAGGCGGCGTAGACGAGCCGATCCTTCACCCTTCGAGCTGCTGCCAGGTCTTCCAGAAGCGCTGTCCGACGGTCAACCACGTGAGGATGGCCATGAGCCACAACATGACCGTCACTTGTCCCGACATGAAACCCGCGGTGAACAGGATGACCCGTTCTGCCCGGCCCATGAGACCACCCCGACCGTCAACTCCGGTCGTCTCGGCTTTCGCCCGCATGTACGACACCAGCAGGGCCGCCCCCAAGCTCAACACGGTCAAGAGGACCAGCGCCGGGTCCCCTTCGCTGGGGCTGGCCTTGGAGGTCAGCCAGAATGCACAGGCCGCGAACATGGCGGTTTCACCGATCCGATCCGATATCGAATCAATCAAGGCGCCACGCGCCGACGCGGTGCCGGCGGCCCGTGCCACCGCCCCGTCGAGACCATCGAGTGCAGAACCGCCGAGCATCAAGATCGGGCCGACGATGGTCTCCCCCGAGGCCAGGAGCACGGCCCCGAGCAATGTGACGAACAGGCCGCCCAGGGTCAGATGAATCGGCCGGATCCCGATCTTGGCGAGGGTTTGCCCGATCGGAATGACGATGATGTCGATCCGATGCCGGACCCGGAGTTCGATCAAGAGACCTCCCTTGGACACGTCAAGGTACCACAGGTCCCCGACCCGAAAGGCATCACTACACTCCTGGCACGGTTGAGGTAAGGAGAAGAGGTGGACCCCGAGAAGATCCGCAATATCGCCCTGGTCGGACACGGCGGCTCAGGCAAGACCTCAATCGCTGAAACACTGCTGTTTGCGGCAGGCCGGACCACCCGGGCCGGACGCGTGGACGACGGCAACACTGTGATGGACTACGAACCGGAGGAAATCGAACGCAAGATCTCGCTCGGACTGTCCGTCGCCTCGATCGAACGCAGCGGCCACAAGGTCAACATCATCGACTCTCCTGGTTACGCCGACTTCATTGGCGACGCTCGATCCGCCCTGCGGGCCGCCGACCTTGCCGTCTTCGTGGTTTCAGCAGTCGACGGTGTCGAGGTTCAGACCGAGCTGCTGTGGGACATCGCCGGCCAGGAGGGGATCGCCCGGGCGATCTTCATCAACAAGCTCGATCGCGAGCGGGCCTCTTTCACCCGCACCCTCGATCAGCTCAAAAACATCTTCGGGAAGCGGGTCGCCCCAATCCAGGTGCCGATCGGTGAGGAGGACGATCTCAGCGGGATCGTCAGGGTGGTATCGCAGCGTGCGTATACCTATACGGCCGGTTCACCGACGGGCAGTGCAGCAGAGATGCCCGACTCGGTCGCCAAAACGGTGGAGGAAGCGCACACCGCCCTGGTAGAGGCAGTGGTCGAAACCGATGACGAACTGCTCGAAGCGTATTTCGAAGGTGAGGAGCCCAGCCGCGACAAGATGGTGGAGGTCATCCACGCCGGCCTGCTCAAGGGCGACATCTATCCGGTCATGGTCGGATCGGCCGGAAAGATGATCGGGATCGACACGCTCGCCGAGTTCGTCATCGACTTCGGTCCCAATCCGCTCGAAGTACCGATGCCGAAGACCTCGGCGGGCGAACTGACAGCCGTGAGCGGCGGTCCGTCGGCCGCATATGTGTTCAAGACCACCGGCGACCAATACGTCGGGCGGATCAATTTGTTCCGGGTGTACTCGGGCACCGTCTCAGCTGATGCTGATCTGGAGCGGGCTGGTGGCGGCCGCGTCAAGATGTCCAACTTGTTCTTCGTGCACGGCAAAGAACACAACGACACCAAGACCGTCGGCACCGGGGACATCGCCGCAGTTGCCAAGCTGGATGATGTCAGGGTCGGTGACACACTTCGCTCGCCGGGGAGCGACGTTGTGATCGAGCCGGTCACTATGCCCAGGCCGGTCCACGAGGTGACGGTCGCCCCTAAGTCAAATCAGGACGAGGACAAACTCTCCACCGCTCTGTCGAGGGCCCAGGAAGAGGATCCCACTTTGATTGTGGAGCGTCGCGCCGAATCCAACGAAACGGTGATGTCGGGGCTGGGAGAGGCGCATGTCGATGTCACACTCGCCCGCATCGCCCGCAAGTTCGGTGTGGAGATCACCACCGGCATCCCGACAATTCCGTACCGTGAAACCATCCTCGGTCAGGCCGACGTGGAGGGCAAACACAAGAAACAGTCCGGTGGACGCGGTCAATTCGGAGTGGCCTACGTGAAGTTCGAGCCCAACGAACGCGGGTCTGGCTACGAGTTCGTCGATGCCATCAAAGGCGGATCCATTCCCCGCAACCTGATTCCGGCGGTCGACAAGGGCATCCAGGAGGCGCTACGGCGCGGGATCATCGCTGGATACCAGGTCGTCGACGTAAAGGCGACGGTGTACGACGGCAAGTACCACTCGGTGGACTCGGACGAGATGTCGTTTCGGATGGCCGGGATCATGGCGGTGCGGGAGGCCGGCCGGCAGCTGAGCCCGACGATCCTCGAACCGATTGGTCGGGTGTCGGTCCGGGTGCCCGACGAATACACGGGGGACGTGATCGGCGACATCAATGCCAAACGCGGCCGGGTGCTCGGCATGGACGCTGAGGGCGGGGGGCGAATAGTCTCGGCGGAGGTTCCGATGGGCGAGATGCAACGGTACTCGGTTGATCTTCGCTCGATGACCGGTGGTCGCGGCACCTTTACCATCGAGTTTTCGCACTACGAGCCGGCGCCACCACAGGTGGTAGATCGAGTGGTGGCTGCGGCCAAAGTGACAGACGAGTGATCTGAGGGAGAACGAGCATCAATGAGTAATCCGGAGGCCACACTCGAGTTTGGCGACACGTCCGCTCACTTGCCCGTAGTGGAGTCGACTACTACCGAGAAGGCGATCGACATCAGCCGGCTGCGCTCCGAGACCGGCTTGATAACTTTCGACAGGGGCTACGCCAACACTGCCGAAACCGAGAGTTCGGTGACGTACCTGGACGGAGAAGCCGGGATCCTACGTCATGGGGGGTATCCCATCGAGCAGCTGGTGGAACACAGCTCGTTCCTCGAGGTGGCGTACTTGCTGTATCACGGCGAGCTCCCGACACCCACGGAGCTCGGCGCATGGGTGCAAGATATCCATACCCATACCCTGATCCGCGAGGACATGCGTCACCTGTTTGAAGCGTTCCCGACCGGGGCCCATCCGATGCAGATGGTCGCCTCGGCGGTCTCTGCTTTGGCTTCGTACTACCCAGATGCCCTCGATCCGCTCGACGCTGAGGCCCGAGACATATCGGCTCGTCGGCTCCTCGCCAAGCTGCCAACGATCAGCGCCTGGGCCTACAAGTATCGGATGTCACAGGCCTACGTCTATCCGCGGAACGATCTGGATTATTCGACGAATTTTCTCCACATGATGTTCGCTCTACCCGTTGAGGAGTTCAAGGTGAGCCCCGCCATGGCTCGGGCCCTCGACGTGCTGTTCATCCTGCACGCCGACCACGGTCAGAACCTGTCGACGTCGGCTGTGCGGCTGGTCGGGTCCGGCCAGGCCAATGTGTTTTCCTGCATCGCATCCGGCATCCACGCGCTCTCCGGCCCACTGCACGGCGGCGCCAACCAGCGGGTGCTCGAGATGCTGGACGCGATGATCGCCGAGGGGGGTGACACCCAGAAATACATCGCCAAGGCCAAGGATCGCGATGACCCGTTCCGGTTGATGGGCTTCGGACATCGGGTGTACAAAAACTTCGATCCTCGGGCGCGGCTGATCAAGGGATACGCCCAGGAGGTCCTCGACGAGCTCCACATGCACGACCCAGTGCTGGAGATGGCGCTCGAACTCGAGCAAGTCGCGCTCGAAGACGACTACTTCGCGGAGCGCAAGCTCTATCCGAACGTCGACTTCTACTCGGGCATCATCTACCGGGCGATGGGATTCCCGGTCGAGATGTTCACAGTGCTGTTTGCGATTGGTCGCCTGCCGGGATGGCTCGCCCAGTGGCGAGAGATGATCGTGAATCCGAACACCCGCATCCAGCGACCCCGCCAGGTGTACACCGGTGTCCCGCTGCGGGACTACGTCCCGATAGATCAGCGCTGATGGAACCGATCGAGATCCCCCAGGAGATCGCCGACGCAGAAGGCGTGCCAGAGGATCTCGACTCCAGCATCGTCGGTCCGTACGCGTTCCCGAATCCGCGTCGCCGGCGGCTCGCTGCGTACTTGTACCTGGCCGGGGCGGCGTTCGCCGGGTGGGCGACAGCTGCGGTCACGCCCGGCTACCGGGCGATCTGCGCTGGCTTCGTACTGCTGGCGGCGTACCACTGGATATCGGCGTGGGACCTGGCGATTCGACAAGAAGACGCACTCGGCCGGGCGGCCCGGGCCATCGAGTTCCCCGTCGGACATGTATCAGCCGCCGTCGGCTTCGAAGGATGGCGTTCGAAACCGGTGTGGAACGTGATCGTGTACGCAGCCGACGAGCCGCCATCCCAGCGAGCGCTGGTGCGGTTGGACGGGCAAAGCGGCGACCTAGTCGATGCTCCCTACGTCGAGGCCATCTGAGGCACGCCGACCCGCCGACTCGGGCCGGTCATCCGGGTGGGTCAGCGGGGTGGCGCGGCTGCCTTGCTGAGCCGCTGGACGACATCGTCCAGTCCGACCCCCCGCTCCTCGTCTTCCCCGCGCAAGCGCAGGCCGGCAGTGGAATTGTCCACGTCGCTGTCTCCCACGACGAGGATGGCCGGGGTCTTGGTGGTGATAGCCCGTCGGACCTTTTCACCCAGCTTGCCCGACCCGGCCTCAACCTCCACCCGCAGACCTCCCCGTTCGCGGAGCTGACCCGCCACTCGCCCTGCGTATTCGACGTGGCGGTCGGCGACCGGTACCACCACCGCCTGCACCGGTGAGAGCCACATCGGAAAAGCCCCTGCGTAGTGCTCCACGAGAATGCCTATGAAGCGCTCCAGCGATCCGAACTTGGCGGAGTGGATCATCACCGGCCGCTCCCGGGTGTCGGCGGCGGTGATGTATTCCAGCTCGAACCGCTGCGGCAGGTTGAAGTCCACCTGGATGGTCGACATCTGCCAGCGGCGGCCGATCGCATCGGTTATGTGAATGTCGATCTTGGGCCCGTAGAAGGCGCCCTCCCCCTCGGCGATGCGGAATGACGGAAGTGGACTGCCCTCCAGCGCCTGCCTCAGCGCCTCGGTAGCCCTGTCCCACTCCTCGATTGTCCCCACCCACTTGTCGTCCGGGCGAGTCGACAGGTCCGCCTCGAATTCCTCGAAACCGAAATCGCGCAGCAGGCTCAGAACGAAGTCGAGGTGCATTGCGAGCTCGTCCGCCATTTGTTCGCTCGTACAGAAAGTGTGCGAATCGTCCTGGGTGAAGCCGCGGGCACGCAACAACCCGTGCAGTACACCCGACATCTCATAGCGATAGACCGCACCCAACTCACCCAAGCGCAGCGGTAGATCGCGATACGACCGCGCCTCCGATTGGTAGATCATCACGTGGAACGGGCAGTTCATGGGCTTGACCCGATACTCCTCCGACTCGTCGAGCTCCATGCCCGGATACATCAGCTCGGCGTAGAAGTCCAGATGCCCCGATGTCTGCCACAGCTGGGAGCGGGCGAGGTGGGGCGAATAGACGAAATCGAAGTCGAATTCCTCATGGATCCGGCGGCTGTAGTCCTCGACCTGTTTGCGGAGCATGCCGCCTTTCGGGTGCCATACCGCCAGCCCACCGCCCAGGTTGGGGGGAAACGAATAGAGGTCGAGTTCCCGGCCGAGTTTGCGATGGTCGCGTTTCTCGGCTTCCTCGAGGCGGTGGAGATAGTCCGCGAGTGCCTGCGGGGATTCCCAGGCAGTGCCGTAGATTCGTTGGAGCTGAGGCCGGTGTTCGTCACCGCGCCAGTACGCGCCGGCCGAGCGCAGCAGCTTCACCGCCTGGAGATGGCCGGTCGACGGGACATGCGGGCCGCGGCACAGGTCGACGAAGCCATTGTTGCGGTACACCGAGACGGTCCCGCCCGCCCCAACCTCGCTTTCGTCGACCGATTCGATGATCTCGCGTTTGAAGGGATGTTCGGCAAACAGCCGGAGGCCTTCGTCCCGTGACATCTCATCGCGGATGAATGGCTGGTCCGCCGCAATGATCTCTTGCATCTTCTCCTCGATGGCGTCGATATCCTCGGGCGTGAACGGCCGGCCAATGTCGAAGTCGTAGTAGAAGCCGTCCGTGATGGGCGGCCCGATCGCAAAGGTGGCGTTGTCGAACAGGGCGAGCACCGCTTGGGCCAGAACATGGGCGGCCGAATGCCGCAGGACCGAGCGACCTTCGTCGGTTGAATCCGTAACCACTTCGAACCTGCCCCCATTTGGTAGCGGACGGTCGAGGTCGAGTAGCTCGCCATCGAGCTTCACTGCCACCGCGGCCCTGGCGAGGCGCGGGCCGATGGAGGCCGCAACGTCAGCACCGGAGGTTCCATCCTCGAATTCTGCGGTGCTGCCGTCGGGATAAGTGAGCTCTATAGCCATCGCTCCAACTGTTCGATAAGGAGTCGGTAGGGTAATCGAGCGACCGCGGCCACTTTGCCGAGTTTTCAACGAGGGCGCCCATGGAAAAGATGGAAGACATCGTCAGACGTATTGCGCAGGGTGGTCGATACCAGCAGTTGACCAGCGGTGCCGATACCCACTACCGCCTCTGGTCGACCGGTGGAACCACGATCGTCAAGATCTACGGCAATGATGGCCGGTATAGGCGGGAGCAGCATGCGCTCGATGCTCTCGGCGGCATCGACGGAGTGCCCGAGGTGCTGGACCGCGGCAACGAAGGCGAGTACTGGTGGGCCCAATTCGTCGATGGCGGCAAGTGGAGCCTGCAGACAATGCCAGAGAACATGACGTCGGCTCGCAAAGCCGGCGCCATCCTGCGGCGCCTCCACGAGGCCGATCCCGGTCTACTGACCAACCTCGCCGGCGGAATCGACGAATACTGGCTGCGATCCGAGTTCGTCACCGTGTTCGACCGGCTCCGCCGCTACCGGCGGCGGCTCAATCTGCCGGCCGAGCTGATCGACAGCGCTCTCGCAGCGCCGCCACCGATTGCTTCTGAGCCTCGCGCCGCCCATACTCGCCCGACGCCAGCCAAGTTCCTGGTGGCCGACGACGGTCGAGTGACACTGATCAATTGGGGCTGGGCAACTCTGGCACCGCCAGAGTGGGACTATTCGCTGGCTGTGTGGATGACGAGCCTCGACGTGGGGGTTCACGCCGGTGAGGCGCTCACCGAGGGCTACGGGCGCATGATGAGCGACGACGCGATGCGGTCCTGGGTCGCCTATCACGCCGGCTCGTATCTCCTCACCCAGGCGGAAACGAGAGACGGTCCACTGACCGACCTGGCCTACATGGTCGATCAACTCTCTGTGATGGTGGAGTGACGCCCGGCTCGCGCTCCCACCCCGGTCGCGAACGTGTACAGCGCGAAATCCACCACTCTCAGCGCGACCAGCGGTAGCGTGCGGCTGGCCCGAGCGAGGAGAGCACATGTTCGAACTGCTGTTGACCTGTGCGGTACTGGCGGCCGCAGTCATAACCATCCGGGGGAACCTTGCCCGAACCGGCGGCAGACGGGTGCGATCGGCGGCCTCGGCGGACCTGCCCTGTCCTTGGTGCCGCGCGGCGACACTCGAGACGGACACTCACTGCCAGGATTGTGGACGTGCGTTCGGCAGGCTGGACTCGATCACTGTTCCCTGACATCGGCGGTCGGAACCGTCCAGCGGAACGCCCGATCGGTGTGATCGAGCTCAAATCCCAGCCGGTTGTACAGCGCCAGCCCACCGACGTTGGCGGCGTCGACATACAGCGATGCCTCCCCGCAGCCGCCAACCCGGTGTAGATGATCGAGGCCATCGACTGCGATTGCCCGCCCTAACCCCTGGCCCTGGAACTCGGGGTGGACGGCGATGACGTAGATCTCGCCCGAGCCGTCGTGATGCACTTTTGTCCAATTGAACGCAGCCATTTGATCGCCGTGCCACGCAGTGCGAAGTCCATCTGGATCGAACCAGTCGACCGCCATTCGCTCGGCCAGGATGGCCGCCGTCCAGTTGCCATTCTCAGGATGGCCGGCAAACGCGCGGTTGTTGACCCTGAGCCATTGCTCCTCGTCGTGACCGGGCCGGAAACCACGGACTTCGAATCCGGCCGGGACCACAGCCTGTTCATCAACCGGCAGCCGTCGCCGCAGCTGGTGAAGTTCACGGTCTGGCTCAAACCCATGCTCTGCCAGCGCAGGCGGTGGCTCCTGGTTGTACAGCCAGTAGCTGAGGGAACTCCCATCCGCCGCCCGCACGCGCCCCTGAGCGGCGGCCAGCAGCGCTTCCAGGACGGGTCGGTCACGAACGTCGGGGTCGATGGCTAGTTCCATCCCCCAGCCGCCCGGATCCCGATTTGGTGTCAGATGCAAGTAACCGTGGATGCGGCCATCGACCAGCGCGACCACCCCTTCCGACTCCCGGCCGAGCCCCCGCTGAAGGTCGAGGTATTTCTGCTCTCCGAGTGGCCAGTGGCCGTCCGCCGCATGCACAGCTCGAAAGAGGTGTTCCAATTGCGGCAGGTCGTCCGGCGTGCGTAGCTCACGCAGCTCACGCACCATTGGCTGCGTTCCGGCCAGCTGTGCGAATCGGCTGACTAACTCTACAAATGGGCTGACTAGACACTACGAAAGCGCACACGACCTTGCCTAAGCTCGCTATATGCACAGGGTAGGGCTCGTCCTTGGTGGCGGCGGCATCACCGGCGCCGCGTACCAACTCGGGGCGCTCATGGCGGTGCAGCTTGCCACCGGATGGGATCCGAACGACGCAGAGGTGATCGTCGGCACCTCCGCCGGCTCCTCGGTCGCGGCCACGGTGCGGTTCGGAAAGCTCAACGTCGACGCGATAGTCCGGCCGCACGAAACCCGCGACCAGGTAGCGGGACGAATTCGCCGGACCATCTACCGGCGGGGCGGAAAACGCCAAGTCGTGAACTGGCTCCGGCACGGCGTTCTCGCCGGTGTTCTTTCCCCGGGCGTCACGTTCACCATCGGTACCCCCGCGGTGTACGACGCCGGGGGTGTAGCCGACTGGGTCCGGGCCCAGATCGGCGACGGCGCCGGGGATCAATGGCCCGACCGGCCAACCGCAGTAGTGGCGGTCGACGTTGCCTCCAAACGCCGTGTCGCATTCGGCACCGTCGGCGCTCCGGAAGCCGGGATAGCCGACGCGGTCGCTGCGTCGTCGGCCATCCCGCTGGTCTTCAATCCGTATGCAATCGACGGCCGGCTGTACGTAGACGGGGGTGTTGCGTCCGGCACGCACGCAGATTTGCTGCTCGGCTACGGCGATCCGCTCGATTTGATCATTGTCATGGCCCCGCTGGCTCTGCCGGAACGGCGTGATGGTGGAACCTTCTTCGAATCCGTGTTCGACGGCGTCGGGGTCCGGGCGCTGGAAGAGGAGCTCGGGCTGATCCGCGCCGAGTGGCCCGACACTGAGATCCTGGTTCTCGAACCACCACCTGGCGCGCTCTCATCGATGCGGCCCAATCCTATGGATGCCGACGCCGCCGTCCCGTCGTTCATACGAACCCTGACCGGGCTCCGGAGCCGGCTTGCCGAACCAGCGGTGTGGACCGTGTTACAGAAATACCTCGCCACGGCCGCCCACCACTGAGCCGCGCGCTGCGCTCGGTGTCTCTGCCCGATATCCGACGTTCGAACGGCCCGGGAAACTAGGCTCAAAACCGCTGAGAGACGGAGCAAATGACTTCTCCACGCGATGGCCGCGAGCAGGAGGGCTCCTTTCGGGACGGGATAGCACCCGCTGAGCCGGAGCCGGTCACGGACGCGATGATCAATCCCAGCCCGGCGCCGCGACAGGCCGAGCCCGGCGGGCCGGTCTGCCACGTGTGCGGGGAGCACAATCCTCCTTCGGCCACATACTGCCTGCAGTGTGGGTCCCGGCTGCGCGAGTCTGCGCCCGGCCAATCACCCGACGATGAGTCTGCACTCGACTACGTAGGCGACGCCGCCGACGAGGGCTGGTGGGATCCGGACTCTGCTGAGACCCGCACGCGGCGCCCATTTGAAAGCGAGGCGGATGCCGCCGCCGAGCACGACGTTCCTGCGCAGCCCGGCCGCGATCCCCGCGAGACCATACGGCTCGCCGCGTGGGCTCTGCTGGGACTGGCGGCGGTGGTCATCGTCATACTCACGTTTCTGCGCGGCGGCGAAGAAGAAACACCGGAGGTGAGCACAACGCTCGTCGGTGGTTTGGAAGCGGAGATGTATGGATCACTCGTCGGTGAGCTCGCCGACGACGTGGACGGGCTGAGCGAGCAGGCGACGCTGATCAACAATAGGTGGGAGGACGAGCAAGCCGATTTCCAGGAGACCCTGGCCGCGCTCGAGTCACTCGCCGGAGACATGGCCGACATCAACTCGCGCCTGGGTCTACAAACACCGCCGGCGGGCCTGAGTCCTGAGAGCCACAACCGGCTGGTGTCCTCGGCCGCCACGCTTCAGCGGGCCGCGAACAACATGGTGGAAGGCCTGAAGGCCCCCGATACCGGGGAGTTGCGCCGAGCAGGCCTCTCCACATTCACGGCGGCCGCCGCCGAGTTTCGGGCCGTTGCCGACACACTCCTTCAGCTGATCGACCTCACGGGCGCCGGCAACGGCTGAAATGTCTCTCGATCAAGCCGGTGTCCGCTGCTCCACTCCGTCGTCGACGCCGACGAATACGAGGTCGGTCAAGCCGACGAAAAGGCCCGTGCACAACACGCCCGGCAGGATGGACAGCTCCCCATCCAGGGCGCCGGGTTCGGCGATCGGACCCGTGTCCACATCCACGATGTAGTTGCCGTTGTCGGTCACCGTCGGCTGCGCGCCCCCGCGCAGGGCGGCGTCACCGAATCGCTGAAGACGCTCAACCGTGGTGATGTGGCCAAATCGGGAAATCTCGACGGGCAGGCGGAATGTGCTGCCGAGCACCTCGACGCTCTTGGCAGCGTCGACCACAACCACGAACCTGTCGGCGGCCGCAGCCACGATCTTCTCCCGCAGCAGCGCTCCCCCACCGCCCTTCGTCAGTGACAGGTCCGCAGCTACCTCGTCGGCCCCGTCGACGGCCAGGTCGAGCGGACCCTCGAGGTCCACCAACGCGATCCCGCGATCGAGTGCAAGCTCGGCGGTGGCGCGAGAGGTCGGCACACCAGAAACCCCCGCGATATCGCCCAGCCGGATGCGTTCGGCAATCGCCTCGATGAAGTATCGCACGGTGGTGCCCGTGCCCAGACCCACCAGCATCTGGCTCGTAACCAGGTTCGCCGCCGCCTCCCCGGCGCGACGCTTTTGCTCCTCTCGCGGATCCATGGCCCACCATGGTCCCAGCTGGACGGGGTGGGTACAACGACCGTCGAGAGTCAACCAGGGATCGGTGGTCGCAGCCATCCAGACCGCGGCGAACGGCCCGTGCCGGCTCCAGGCCACTCGAGCAGTCGACTCTCGGGAGCTTCACGCAGACTCACGTCCATGCTCCGGACAACTGGTCCTGGTCCGGGTCAGCTGCCGGCCAGGCCCCCGAACTGATCGATCGTGGTGACCTCTGACGGGTCGGGAGGTTCGACGATGATCTCCGCCCCGTAGTCGTACATATCGAACTCCATCCTCATGGATTGGAGACCGGGCATTCCAGTGTCTGCCGAGCTCGCGTCGACCTCCATCGTGTATCGGTAGACCAGGCCGTCGTCCCCAACCCAGATCTCCATCGGCAGCTCTTCGATGCCGGTGTCACCAAACTGGCTCTCCAGTTCGGCCTGCTCGTCAGGGGGAAGTGTCTCTGCCAGTTCTTTGAGATTGAGTGTTGCCCGGTAATGCGTGGTGCTGACCCCGCGGATCGTCTCGGTGCCGAGCTCCTCGATGGTGGCGTTGGCGTCGCGAAGCTGCTCGAGCATCTGGGTCGGTGAGGTCGCCTCCGCTCCCATCCCGAACTGCCCGGTCACGGTTCCGGCCTCGTCGGTTGGGAGTTCGACCCATCCATCGGCACCGAGGAGCGCATTGAAAAACCCCCACTTCATGTAGGCCGTGTCGCCCACCGTGATCAGTTCGAGCGGCTCGGCGAAGACGTCGAGCATCTCCGGGGGCATGCCTTCCAGATCTTCGGTCGGAGCTGCGGAGAGAAACGCGCCGAAGTCCATCAGAAAGCGGGCATTACCGGTGGCGCTGTCGAACTCGCCTTCCATCACAATCGCCGCATCGGGGAATTCGAGTTCTGAGCCGGGTTCGGGAACGAAGGTGAAGCTCGCCTCAAACCGGGCCGAGGTGACCTCCGCCTCGCTACCCGAAAGGAGCGCAGCGCCCAGGGTGTTGCTGCCGGGTGCGGTAGCGTCGCCGTCTCCGGCCCCGGCCGCGGTGCCGTCCCCGGTTCCGGTGGCGGCATCCTGCGTCGTCTCGGTGGCGGCCATCGAAGTCGTCGTCTCCGCGGTCGCAGCGGTTGTTGTTTCCACCCCTGACGCTTCCGTCCTTTGCTGGGATGGATCGTCAGCGGTCGGATCGTCGCCGCCCCCACACGCTGCCATCACGAGGATCAGGCTCATCAGTGCGGCCACATGCTTGATATTCACGAGTTCTCCTGGCTGGATTCCCTGCTGTGCGCCTGCGGATGGCACCCCGGGTGAGCGGCATCCCGACGCTTCGCTGCGACTCAAAGGCTACTCGGGCCGGTGTGTTGTATCCGCGCCAGCTGAGTCTTCGGTCGTCGTTTGGGCTAGCGTGCCGGCCATGGAACGCGTCTTACTCGACCCCACCGCGGAGACCGCCGCCGCTACTCGCGCCCCCGCCGCACGGCTGACGTCCATTGCAGACGCCCGGATCGGCCTGCTCGATATCTCCAAGCCCCGGGGAAACGTCTACCTCGACGCCCTGGGTCCCCTGCTCACGGCCCGGGGAGCTCAGATCGTCCGGTACACCAAACCCACCCATGCCAAGCCCGCCCCCGCGGACCTCAGAGCGGAGATCGCGGCGAACTGCGGGGCGGTGATCGAAGCCCTGGCCGACTGAGGCTCGTGCGTGTCGTGCAGTGTGCACGACGTCGCCGATCTCGAAGAGCGGGGTATACCGTCCGTTTTCGTCGCCACTGAGCCGTTCACAAGCGCGCGTGAGGCGCAGGCCAACGCCCTTGGCGTCGATCCCGCCGTTGTGTGGCTGCCGCACCCGATTCAGGACCGCACCGACGAGGAACTGCGGACCTTGGCCCACGAAAGTGTCGAAGCGATCGTCGCGGCATTGACCCAATGACCGGTCACGGCCTGAGCGACGGGCTGGTTGCCGTCGTCAAGCACGACTGTGAGACCTGCGTGGAGATCGTGCCGGCGCTCGCAGAACTGGAGTCTGCCGGCTTGACGGTTGTCTCCCAAGACGATCCCGAATTCCCGTCCGGCATGACGGTGGTGCACGATGAGGATCTGGCCATCTCCTGGAACCTGGGAACGCAGGTGACTCCGACGTTGTATCGCATCACCGACGGAGAAGCCGTTGAGCTCACCTTCGGCTGGAACCGAGATGAATGGAGGCGTCACACCGACCGGCCCGACCTCGGTGCCAACCTGCCACCGCACCGTCCCGGCTGCGGCAGCATGACGATGGACCCGGCGGTGCAGAGGAGACTCGCCGGCGAGAGCGGCGCCGACCTGACTTCACGCCGTATCGAGCTCGGATCCGACGAGGACGAGTTCGAAGCGATGTTCGCGCGCGGCTGGTCGGACGGACTCCCCCTGATCCCGCCCACTCCGCAGCGCGTGGACCACATGCTGAGCGGAACGAAGCTGGCCCCACAAACGCAGATCGCCGACGTTCCGCCCAACTACGCCCCAGCCACCGTGGAAAAGATTGCGGTCAATGCAGTGATGGCAGGGTGCCGGCCCGAGTACCTGCCGGTGGTGATTACTGCGATCGAGGCGATCTGTACCGACGAGTTCAACATGCACGGCGTCGCCGCTACGACCTTCTTCTCTGGCCCGGTGATCATCGTGAACGGACCGATCGCCTCTCGCATCGGTATGAACTCGACATACAACGCATTCGGGCCAGGCAACCGGGCCAATGCCACGATCGGCCGGGCGGTAAACCTGGTCGTCCGCAATATCGGGGGCGCAGTCCCCGGTGGGGTCGACCGCTCGACCATGGGCCACCCGGCCAAGTGGGGGTTGTGTGTGGCCGAACGCGAGGAGGACTCCCCGTGGCCGTCGCTGGCCACCGACCGAGGTGTTCCGCCAGGTGCCAGTGCCGTCACGGTCATCGCCGGACAGGGGCCGACCCCGGTGGTTGATCAGCTGTCGCGGGAACCCGAGTCGCTGGCCCGCACCTTCGCCAGAACGCTGCAGACGGTGGGGCATCCCAAACTGGCGATGGCGTTCGACGCCCTCATCGCAATGTCACCAGAGCACATGCGGGTCTTCGTGCACGGGGGTTGGTCGAAGCACCACACCCTGGCGCGAATACTGGAGCTCACTGAAAGCCCGGCCGCCGATCGCCTGCGTGGGGCGGACGGCATGGCAGAGGGCCTCACTCTGGAAGCAGCCCACAAGCTCAGCGGCCCGGCGGAGAGGCCGATCGCCAAATTCCCTCCCGACGGTCTATCGCTGGTGCGAGTAGGAAGCGACGCCGGCCTGTTCAGCGGGATCATATCCACCTGGGCGAGAGGCCCCCGCGGCAGCATGATGGTTACACGCCCGATCAGGGACTAGTCCCTTGCTCGACGCGCCATTCTCGACACAATTTCGCGCCTCTGGCTTCCAAGCCGGGGTAATTTCGCTACTTTTGGGTCACTCGTCAGGCGAGGTGAAGCTGTGCGTAGGACCGTTAGAGGGCTAATCGACCGCAAAGGTAGTGACGTTCTGGCAGTGGCACCGGATTCCACCGTCTACGACGCGCTCAAGGTGATGGCCGAACACAATATCGGCGCAGTCATCGTGATGGATGGCGACCAGCTGGCCGGCATCATGTCCGAGCGCGACTACGCGCGCAAGGTGATCCTCGAGCAGCGGACCTCGGCCCAGACCAAGGTCGCCGCCATCATGACCAGCCTCGTTACGACCGTCGGGTTGGATGACGATGTCGAGCGGTGCATGGAGCTCATGACCGAAGGCCGGTTCCGCCACCTGCCGGTGGTGGAGGATGGCGCGGTGGTGGGAGTGATCTCGATCGGAGACGTCGTCCGTTCCATCATCGAGTCCCAGCAATCGCTGATCGTCGACCTGGAGCGGTACATCACCCAGTGACCCTGCGGCGGGACGCCCGGCGGCGCTCTCAGGCCGGTGCTGCTCGACCGCCCGCAGTCATCCCGTCCAGACCGGCCTCGAAGCCGATAACCGGTGAATAGCCGAGGTGGCGGGCTGCTTTGTCGCTGGCGACCGTGACGTCGCAACTCAGCGTTGCTGCCGCGAATCGGCTGAGCGGGGGCGCAGCCCCGGGGCGGAACACACGCCAGAGCGACTCGACCATCCAGGCAACCGGGCGAACCACCCACGCCGGCGCCGACCGCTGGGGCAAGGTGACGCCGGCGGCCCGGGCATAGCGGGTCAGGAACGTGCGGATCGTATGCGTCTCACGGTCGGTGATGAAGTACACCTCGCCCGGGAATCCGCGTTCGATGGCCAGCCGGATGCCGTGGATCAGATTGTCGATGTGGGTCGCGGTCAGCCGGGCGCGCCCGCCTCCTATCCACACAAAAGCATCTCGCGCAGCCATCTCCGCCAATTGGGGCAGTACCGCCCGGTCACCCGGACCCCACACCAGAAGAGGTCGGATAACGATTGTTTCGAAGCCGGCCCCCGGGTCATTGGCTTGGCGGACAGCCAACTCGGCCAGTGCTTTGGACCGCGCATACCCGTATGGCGAGTCCGTGGCCAGCGGCCAATCCTCGTTCACGCCGACCATGGGTTTTCCGCGGAAGAGTGCCGAGTCGCTGCTGATGTGCACGAAACGGTGAGCGCCCGCCCGCCGAGCTGCCTGGAGCAGCCGTCGGGTACCGATTGCGTTCACCGAGAGATACTCAGCCGGAGGGGCCCACTCGTCGGTCAGTGCCGCGCAATGGACGACCACGTCGCAGCCGGCCAGGTCAGCGGCCGTCACATTCGACAAGGCGACGGGAACTGGTTCAGCACCGTTGGCACCGACTGACTCTTCGGCCGCCGGGGTGCGAGCCATCGCCAGCACATGATATTCGCTCGAGAACGAGCGCAAGAGGGCGCCGCCGACGAAGCCGGACGCCCCGGTCAGGAAGATCTTCACCGCATCCCCCTTGATGCAAGTCGACGGCACGCTAATCGGTGGAGCCGGGGCGCGCCTCAGGTACATCGGATTGACATTGCGCTCCGGCACTGTGGCCAGGGGAAGGCTCAGCTCGACCTGGGTTATAGATCGGGATCGGCCGGGGCGACACGGGTGACCGACGTGGTCTCGGTGAGGTCGATAGTGACCCGGCTCGGGGTGTCGCTCACCTGCACCACCCGCACGCGGTCCCGGCCCAGGCGTTTGGCTTGCAGCAACGCTTCGTCGGCGACGCTCAGCAGCACCGCCCGTTCGCTGGCCTCTGTAGCGTGTGCTACGCCAAAGGAAGCCGTCAGGTCGAGCACGCCGGCGGCCGTATGAATCGGTGTCGACCGGATCGCATTCCGTGCTCGATCGACAATCGGCTCGGCCTGCTCCCATGTGGCCCCGTTGAGAATCATCAGGAATTCCTCTCCACCGATCCGGCCGACCGAGTCAGTGGGACGGATCGCCCGTACCAGCCGCCCGGCCACCGCCTCGAGCACCTGGTCTCCGATGACGTGGCCGTGCCGGTCGTTCACTCGCTTGAAACGATCGAGATCAATGATCACGAAGCACCGGTCGCAGTTGTCGCGCGCGGCAATGTCTGCCTTGGCCATGATCGTGCGTCGATTATCCAGCTGTGTGAGCGGATCGGTGGCCGCCTGCAAGGCCAGGCGTTCGAGCGGCTTCGTCGCAGGGAACAGCGCTCCCGCGCCGAGTGCCAGAGCAAGCACGCCGATACCCAGCAGCAGTTGCCGGTCACGCTGCTGGGCCTGCTGAATCGTTCCGACGAAATCCGACTCGTCAGCGTGGATCACGATCGACCATGTGGAATCGCCAGTGGCGATGTTTCGTCCGACCGCCCGGAAGCTGCCGCCGGCGGCTTCGAACGGCAGGACCTTCGCTACTGCGTTGCTCCCCCCAGCCCGCACTACCTGTGCAGCCAGCCGCGCCGTCTCGTCGGGGAGATCCGACAACATCGTGGGTTCGAGAATCCCCAGCGGCCCCAAGCTGCGAGTCTGACTGGGATCCGGGTGGGCGACCACCGTCCCTTTCGACGTCGTGATCACGGCCCCGCCCCGCTCGCCGATGCGCAGCGTCGTCAAGAACTCGGAGAGCGCATCCAGTTCGATGTCGGCTCCAACAACTCCGACGACGGACCCGTCCACGACCACCGGCACAGAGGCGGTCGTTCCCAGGCGCCGTGAGGTGAAGAACACATAAGGATCGGTCCAGCTGATCTCCCCGTCGGCGGCCATCGCCAGTTCAAACCAAGGACGGGTCCGGGGGTCATAACCGTCGTCAGGCTCGATCATGGTTTGCGGCCCCCGACCTTGCTCATCCCGGCTGGTGATCTCCACGCGGCGCCCGCCATCCCCGTGGGAGATCACCTTGGTCTGGATCCCGCCTGGCGTTCGCGAGACGAAATAGAAGTCTCCATTCATCGACGCGACATACAGCCCGGCCAGTTGAGGGTTACGCAAGAGCTGCTGCAGGAAGGCTTCTTCGAGGTTCGGAGCATCAATTACGGCCTCACCCACCAAGCCGGCTGTAACGGTGATGGTGTCCTCGGCCGGACCGATGAACTCGGTGGTGTGGATCGCGGCTTCCTCGGCTGCAGTGAGGAGGAGTGCCTCGAGATGCTGTTCAACCGCGTCGGCGCTCGCCTGACCGGACACCGACCAGAGCGCGAAGATGGTTGCTGCCTGCAGCAACAGAAGCGTCCCAAATGCGACGAACCGCACCCGTCTTCCCATGCTGGGTTGATCGGCCCATTTGCGACAGTGCTTGAGGGTTGGCGACGGACCGCTGGAGCGTGCAGGACTCTCGCTTCAGGCCAGTGTGTCCGCCAGGACGTCGACAACCCGGTCGACTTCGTCATCGGTCATGACCAGGGGCGGGCACATGGCGAGGCTGTTGCCCAGCGGCCGAACGATCACACCCTTTGCCAGGACCTCGTCCCGCACCGTATCCGCGTCGTGAGATTCGGTGAGCGCCACTGCCCACACCGCACCGACACCCCGCACTTCAGCTATCAGGCCGTCGTCAGCCAAGCTGTACAGGCCCTTGGCGAGTCTTTCGCCCACGTGACGGGCGCGCTCGACCAAACCCTCTCGCTCCTGGATGGCAATCGCCTCCAACCCAGCAGCGGTGGCGGTCGGATGGCCGGAATACGTGTAGCCATGCTTCAGAACGAAACCCTCGTTGGCTTCCAACGCCGCCCGCACCTTGGCACCCACGATGACTCCGCCCAGCGGCTGGTAGCCGGAGGTGACCGCCTTGGCGAAGGTGATCATGTCCGGGGCGATTCCGTAGAACTCTGAGCCGAACCACTCCCCCAGGCGCCCGAAACCAGTGATGACCTCGTCGACGATCAAATAGGCATTGTGGGTGTCGCACAGCTGGCGCAGGGCTTGAAGGTAGCCCTCGGGAGGCGGATAGACGCCGCCGGCGCCCTGCACCGGTTCAGTGAGCACCGCCGCCACCTCATCCTCATATTCTGCAAACACCTGCGCGATGGCTTCGGTGTTGCCCGCCGGCACATTGACCACTCCGCCCACCAACGGTCCAAACCCCTCACGGTTGATCGGGATTCCCTGGGCGCTCGTACCGCCGTAGTTCACCCCGTGGTAGCCGTGCTCGCGGCTGATGATCACCTGTCGATCGTGCCAGCCTGCTTCCCGCTGGGCGATACGGGCGATCTTCATCGCCGAGTCGACCGCCTCGGATCCCGAATCGCAAAAGAAGACTCTCGAATCGGGCATCGGGGCCAGCGACGCGATCTTTTCTGCCAGTTCCTCAGCCGGCCGGTTGGAAAAGGGACTGAAGGTGTGATAGCTGGCCAGCGTCTCGGCCTGAGCCCGAATGGCCTCGACCATCTCCGGACGGCCGTGGCCGACGTTCATGTACCACAGGCTCGCCATCGCATCGAGATACCGATTCCCTGCGTCGTCCCACACGGTCGAGCCCTCGCCGCCAACGATCCGCAAGAAGTCGGTCTGCCGGGGCGGCGCGAAAGGATGCAGAAAGGCTCCGGTGGTCACCTCGTACCTCCGTGGTGGGGCGCTGGATTAGACAGGCACGTTATCGCACGTCGTGGCATGTTGCTGCTCCGACCCGACCCCGGCCTGCTCGATTGAGCCGCCCTCGAAGTTGAGTCGACGCGCGCGAGGGCCTAGCTTCTCTGCCCGTGGAACTCTTGACCAATCCTGAAGTGTGGATCTCGTTCGTCACGCTGGCGGTGCTCGAGATCGTGCTTGGCATCGACAACATCGTCTTCATCACGGTCCTCACCGGCAAACTGCCCGTCGAGCAGCAACGACGCGGGCAGATTGTCGGCCTGTCACTCGCGATGGGCATGCGCGTCCTGCTGTTGCTGTCGCTGGGCTGGCTGTTGGGACTCACAGAACCTCTGTTCGAGCTGTTCAACACCGAGATATCCGGGCAGGGCCTGATCCTGCTGGCAGGCGGTCTGTTCCTGCTGGGCAAAGCCACGTGGGAGATCCACGGCAGCCTGGAGGGGGCAGAGCATGGGCACGGACCGACAGTGGCGGCGAGTTTTGCCTCGGTCATCATCCAGATCCTGCTGATCGACATTGTGTTCTCGCTGGATTCGGTCATCACGGCAATAGGGCTGGCCGAGGAGATCGCGGTCATGGTGGCGGCGGTCATCGTGGCCGTCCTGGTCATGATGGTGCTGGCCAAACCCATCGCGGACTTCGTGGAGCGGCATCCCACCGTCAAGATGCTGGCGCTCAGCTTCCTGCTCTTGATCGGTGCCTCGCTGGTGATGGAGGCGTTCCACGTCGAGATCCCCAAGGGCTACATCTATTTCGCCATGGCATTCTCGGTCCTCGTGGAGCTCCTCAACATCCGCCTTCGCCGCAATCGGCCAGTGGAGCTGTACGGGCCGTCTCTGGACAAGCCGACAACGGCCGCTGCGTCCCAATCCGGTGGCGCCGGCTGAGGCCGGGCGCCGTGGCATCAAAGGAGCTCGATTGTGGATCTGACCGAAGCGCTCTACACGACCCGGGCGATGCGTCGGGTGAGGCCTGACCCCATCCCGGAGCACGTCGTCGCTTCAATCCTCGACGCAGCCGTCCGAGCTCCGTCAGGTGGAAACAGTCAAAACTGGCGGTTTGTCGTCGTGACCGACCCGGACCTACGAGCCGAGCTCGGACCGCTGTATCGGGACGCCTGGCAGCAGCTCCACGAGACGCTGTACAAAGGCCGCCGCGAAGCCGCATTGGCGCATGGCGATCGGGACACCTTGCGGGTGCTGGGTTCGAGTGACTGGTTGGCGGAGAACTTCGAACAAGTGCCAATGTGGCTGATGGCGTATTCGCGTAACGATCCGAGCGGCGCCTCCATCTATCCGAGTGTGTGGAGTGCGATGCTGGCTGCACGCGGTCACGGCGTCGGGACGTGCCTCACAACCGTCCTCGGCATCTTCAAGCAGTCGGAGGTAGCGGACCTGCTCTCGGTTCCTACAGAGAAGGGTTGGATGCTCAATGCCGGCGTATCGTGCGGCTATCCACTCGGCCGTTGGGGCCTGGCGAAACGGCGTCCCGCCCACGAGATCGCCTATGCCGACCACTGGGGCCACGATCTGAGCTTCACGATCGATCAGCCCCTCTGGTCGTGACGCCCGGGATACCTGCGCCGGCGATGCCGCACCACCGCCGGGGAAAGCACCGGCTACCAATCACCGCCGGGGAAAACCGGGCGAGGTCCTCGAGCGGTCCGGTGAGCATGGTGCGCAGCGCGTCGACCACACTCTCCGGTCTTCCGCGGAGGTTGCGCACGGGGCGCAGGTTCGGAGCAGCACCGTCCGGGTCGGTGTCGAGTTGATACTCACGCCACCCAAGACGCACGATTCGCCAGGAGGAATCTGCTGCGAGAGCAACACCCTCCACTGATCCGGCCCGGGGCAGGTGGAGAAGCGACACCAGGAGCCGCCGCCAGCCCTCGTCGCTCTGCATTGCGAGCACGCCCGCCCGCGGATCGGGCTTGGGACTACACCCCGCCGAGGTTGCCACCAGGCCGACGTCTGCGGCAGCGGCCCAGCGAGCAGCCAACCGGCTGAAACCTGCCGTCGAGAACAAGATGGCCACCTTGCGAGTGGCGGCGGCTCTGAAGAACAACTCTTTGACGGCCTCACGATCGACGGGCTCTGGGCCCGCATGCACCGCCGTGAGGATATGCGGGTGCTCGATCCCATCCGCAGCGACCGTGGCGCCGGTGACGCCGCTATCTCGCAGCCAGGCGATCAGCCATCACGGCCGATGTCCCCACCATCACTTCGTGGTCTGTTCCACGCGGGGTCGCCGGCTGCGACGCGGTCTCGTCCGGCCGTGGATCAATAAGTGACGACCGGCTCGAGCTGCTTCGCGTGCTCCACCCAGCGCTCGACCATCGAGATGGCCGGCACCCGACGAACGATCGAGCGGCCTGTCAACGCGATCTTCTCCTGATTGGCCTGCACCATGGCAGCGGTCAGGTTCATCGCATTGCGGTTGCGCAACTCTTTCACCGTGTCGACTCCGGCGGCCTCTAGCAGATCGCTGTATTCCGAACCCACACCTCTGACCCGCATCAGATCCGCCCGGTTGACCCACTCGAGGACGGTGGCAGCGGAGAACCCGGTCGCTTCAGCAATCTGCTTCCGACCCTTCTTCGAGGCCCCTCGCTTCAAAAGTGCCTCGCACGTCCGTATTCCCGCTTGGCGCAGCTTCCTGGCGTACGCAGGTCCAACGCCTTCAATTGTGTCTATGGCGGCCATATGCTCCTCCCACACTTTGACCGCCGTTCAGACGGCGAGAAGTGGTAAAAGTTCTCAGATTTTCAGCGGCCGCCGACGTCATCGGCGGCGGGGGGCGAAAGCCTGTTGCAGGGTGGTCGGACCGAAGTAGGCGCCCGGGACCTGGCCGGTGGCGGCAAAGTGGTACAGGGCGGTCTGGAACACAACGCTGAGGGCCGCAAGCACGACCGCCACCACGATCACCCAGACCACCCCCAAGCCGATCCCAACTGCGATCCCGGCACTTCCCAACGCAGCACCGAGGAACACCAGCGCCACGGCCGGCAGGATTGCCACAAAGCCAAGGATGCTGAACCCCACCTGCGCTGCCAGGTTCTCACCCCATGTGCGTTTGAACAGCTCGGAGGACTTCTTGATCGCGTCCCCGACACTCAACCCTTCTATCACGATGATCGGCAGCACCAGGAACGTGACCACGGTCCACGCCAGCCCGGCCAGGCCGGCGATGATCTGGCCCACGAACCCGGCCCGCTCTTCGATCGCCCGCAGGATGACCGAGACCGTGGCCGAGACGATCGCCCAAGGCAGGATCTTGCCGGCTCGCAGCCGGGCGCCGGCCAGGGCGGTTCCCGCCGTGGGATCACCGCCTTTCAGCCGGTCGTTGGCGGCATCCACGAGGGCCGCGTTGAAGAAGATCGTGATGTAGGCCAGCACCACATACATGAGGAACATCACCACGTAGGACATTGGTGACAAGCTCCCCTCCTCGAATCCGCCGGAGATGGCTAGCGGCACTATGAACGTCACCGCCACGATGATCGACGCCACGGCGGAGATAACCGGCAGCACCAGGAGTTCCTTGTCGGCCTTGAGTACCTGCCAGGAGGCTTTGGCGATTTCTATCGAGTTTGCCATTCGACCCATGTAGGGAATATCGGCGGCGCTGGGAGGAACTGGAGCGCACCGACCAAGGCTCTCGGACACCTTCGCTCAAGCCGCCCGGCCCCAGCGCCGATCCAGCATCTGGGTCCTTCATACGGTGAGTGGGTATGGATGCGTCAAAGTCGGGCCGGGCGGCAACTTCGATCGGCTTGTTGTTGGGGTTCTATGCGCTGACGTTCGGCGTTGTCGGCGCGCTCGCCGGCTTCAACGTTCTGTTGTGGAACGCCGGCCGGATCAGCCCCCGGTTGGCAATCGCCACCGTGGTGATCGCCATCCTGCTCCTCCGAGCCGTCGTATTCGTCAAGGGCGGCGTCGAGCCTCCCACCAACGGTCTCCGCATCTCAGCCGCCGACCAGCCCGAGCTGTTCCGGTCGATCGAAAAGATCGCGGAGCAAATGGACACGACCATGCCCGACGAGGTTTATCTGATCCCCGATGTCAACGCCTATGTTGTCGAGGACACGGCGATGCTGGGGCTGATCAGTCGTCGACGCATCCTGACCGTCGGCGTCGGCCTGATGAACGCGCTGGAGGTCGACCAACTCGAAGCTGTGATCGCCCACGAGTTCGGGCACTACGCCGGGTCGGACACCCGTCTTGGCGCTGTCGCCTACCGCGGATGGGAATCGATCGTCCGTGCAGTCAACTCCATGGGCCAGGGCATTGTGCGGGCCCTGTTCATGGCCTACGCCAAGTTCTATCTGCGGGTCAGCGGTAAGACGAGCCGGGCGCAGGAGCTGGCCGCCGACCGCTGGGCTGCAGATATCGGGGGGACCGAGGCAGCTGCCTCCGCCCTCGAGAAGATCGACCGTGCCTCAGCCGCCTACAGCCTGCTCATGAACGCCTACGTCGCCCCTCTGGCCGCAAGCGACCGCCGACCGCGCAATCTGTTCGAGGGCTATCGCGCATTGCTCGCCGATGAGGAGCGCCAGGCCCAGATCACCGAGTTTCTCGAAGAACACCCGACCGAACCCTCCCCATATGACACGCACCCGCCGGCAAAGGAACGAGTCGCAGCAATCCGGTCGCTTCCCGTGAACAATCACACCGCCGATCGGCGTCCCGCCCGCGAACTGCTCCATCGACCCGAAGAGTTTGAGATGACTGCGACCACTCTCGTCTACAACCCGGAAGCACAGTTGACCTCGGTCGAGTGGCAGGACGCGGGCCCCTTCCTCCGTGACGCTCGCGCCGAAGCGGGCAGCGAGGTCGTGCGGGTAGCCGGCGGTGGCAATGGAGATGCCGCCACGGCATTCCTCACCAGATTGGCGGCGGGCGACCAGGCTGGCCTGCGGCGGGACCTCTCCCAGACGTTCACTATCTCCGGCGACTCCGAGGGTCTGCGACCGTACATCCGAGCGGCGGTTGTGCATCTGGCGGGTCCGGAGCGGAGGTGGACGGTTGACTGGTCCGGCGTCGTAGCCGCCGCCGACCTCGACATTGACTCAATCACCGACGATCTACTGGCCGGGGGTGACGCAGCCCGTGCCGCAGCCGCAGCATTGTCGGGCACGGAGCCGGCGGCCGAGGGCAGCGCCGGGTCCAATCCGGCCGCCTGACGATCGAGGGCAACGCCAGTGACCGGGTGAATGCCCGCATGGGCTGACGTAGTTGTCGAGGGCGAGCCGCTCGACCAACCCTATGGCGAACGCTCCCAGGTTGGATTCGGCTCGCCGGGGATCGGAAGCGCCGTCGCCGTCGCAGGCAAGCCACGGTGCTGATGGACGGCGGGAACCAATCCGATGTCGATCCGCCCGGACATGCTGCGTCGATACGTGCGAAACTGCCCGCAGGCGGATAGAGGAGTGAGCCCATGTCAATGCCTGAGATGATCGCCAGGTCGGCCGCCAATACCAGCGCTATGGTCCGCGCGATGGATGTGCCCGACCTGTCGTCACCAACCACGTGTGCCAAGTTCGATTTCGCCGAACTGGCGAACCATCTGACGAGTTTCCTTGGCTATTCCGCGAACTCTGCTCGGCGGGGTCCGGAGATGGAGGGTGAGGCACCCAATTTTGCCGCCGATCCCGATTGGCCTGAGACGTTCGCTCACCTGGCGAGCGACCTCGCCGATGCCTGGTCGCAGCCGGGAGCCACTGCGGGCACAGTGCAGTTCGGTCCAGGGGAGTTGCCGGCCGAGTACGCGGCGAGTATTACACTGCTGGAGCTGGTCGTTCATGGCTGGGACCTCGCCATGTCGTCTGGGACGTCCTACTCGGTCGATGACGACATCGCGGCAGTGGTGCACCAGATCGTCGCACAGGCCCGCGAGGGTGCGCGCGGAGATGCGTTCGCCGACCCGGTGACAGTGCCCGACGACGCCTCACCGCTCGACCAGACGATCGCCCTGAGCGGCCGCAACCCGGGCTAGGTGGCGGCCGGATCAGCCCGCCAAATCGAGGGCGATCACAGTAACCTATCTCGCCATCGCGTTCGGTTGGTTCGAAAACGTCCTAGCCGAGCGTGGCCGGCAGCCCATCGATCAGCCGGACCCTTCACCGATGGCGAACAGGCTGGCTGCGATCGACATGGTCGAGACCGTCACCGCGACCGGGGTCAAGGTCTTTCGCCGATCGTGGGGCGGCGGCCGCTGCTATCGGCCGCCGGCCCGACGATCACCCCCCTCCAGATGAGGCTGCCCCCACATGTGTAAGTCCCGCGGCTGGGGGCTCTGAGCCTGGCACCGCTGCCCATCTCCCTGCTGAGGATTCTCACCACCAGGATTGCTGCCAGAAGCGTCGCCCCGGTCGCGATCCAGCGACCGGCAGAGCTGAAGCGGAGCGGCTGGGCGTAGCGCCAGCGACGCCTCCGGCGGCCTGGAGCGAAGCGGCATCCAAGAACAGGCGTACGAACTGGATCACGACGCCCGCCGCGGCGCCAATGATCACGAACAACATCTCTCGGTTCTGACCAGGTCGATCCCGTGGACGGCGAAGAATCGACTAGGTCGACGTGAGCGATTGCCCATGCTGGACGGCGCCAGCACCAGCAGGACCAAACCCAGCCGGCGCCCGCTCATACCGACACCTCCGCTCGTTGGTACCGGCCCGCAATCACTACCAGACCAACAGAGAAGGTCACCAGGATCGCCGCCAGCACCGGTTCGGTTCGGCTAGCCGTCTGCGCCGCGGGTGTCCCGACCACAAATTCGATCACACCGGACGTCACGTCGCCATCTGGCGCGGCGGCTGCAGTCCATTCGACTTCATACCGCCCATCGGCCAGATCCGGCAGGTCGCTTATGCGCATGGACCGGTGATCCGGGTCGACCAAGCCCTCAGCCACGAACCCGTCCGGGCCATGCAGAATGAGTCCGCTGTCGGCGGCGTGCAGCTCGGCCTCGAACCGAACGAGGATCTGCTCCGGCGGGGAGTCGAGATGCGCCCCGGGCGCGGGTGACACGTCGGTGATGTCCGCATGAGCGAGCACGGCGCCCCCGAACGGGAGGACCGCCGCCAGCACGAATGTGATTACTAGCCCCCGGAATCGCATTTCAGCCCGCTCCGATCGTGACGGTGAACACGTCGCCGTCCTTGACCGCCCCGTTCATGTTCTGCAGCAAGATCCTCCTGGCTTCTCCCGCTGCGAAATCGTCGGACGGAAGCATAAGCCCCCCGGCACGAGAAAGTCAAATATGTTCCTTTTAGGCCGTTGCCCGATGACCGGCGATTCCCGGGTATGAATCACTTCGCTGGATCGGGAGAAATCGGCTCTGGAACAGGAGTTGCAGCGGGTAGACGCATCTCGATGACGGCGCCTCCCCCCGGCCGATTGGCGACGCGGATCTGGCCGCCGACCTTCTCCGCCACTCTGCGAACGATGTCCAATCCGAGGCCGGTCGAGCCGGACCCGCTCATGCCACGGGTCAACGTTCGCAGCTGCGAAAAGCCGGGGCCATTGTCCTCGAATCGCAAGGTGACCTCGAAGGGCGCGCTCGTCAGCTTCACATATAGGGAGGTGCCTGCCGGCGTATGCGCGAAGAAGTTTTCGAACAAGACATCGAGCGCGGCGCCCAGTTCATCGCCCGATAGCGCGACCAGGGTCAGCTCGTCCGGCACGTCTATATGGAGCGGTCGGTTCTGTTCCCGGGCGAGGATCTTCCAGAAGCGAAGTCGATGGGTGAGCAAAGCCCGGACGTCACAACGGCCTGCGGCAGCTCCGGGGTTGGGAGCGCGGGCGTCCTCGATCAAGCGGGTTACGGCGCGTTCCAGCCCCTCGATCTCTGGCATGAGCGCAGCGACGGCCTCTGCATCATCCAGTGCCTCTGCTTGGAGCCGCAACGCAGTGAGGGGTGTGCGCAGCCGGTGAGAGAGGTCGGCCACCGATTCTCGTTCGGCCTTGAGCAAGTCATCGAGCCGGTCGGCGAGGTCGTTGAAGGCCGCCGCGACCTCCTGCACCTCAGGGGGACCCTCGACCGGAGCCCGAACCGACCGCTCCCCCGCTCCCACCCGACGGGTGGCTTCGGCCACGTCGAGCACGGGCGCGGTGACGGAGCGGCCGAGCCGGTCCGCCACCCACAACGAGACGGTGACCAGAGCGAGACCCAGCAGCGCCAGAAGCGCCCAGGCGGGCCTGACACCGCGCTCCAATTCTGCGCTCGGAACGAACGCACGCACCACTGCTTGACCTTCAGAGAAGGCGATCGGGACCAGGACCTCGGCGCCTTGGTCCAACTCAGCGGTGAAGGCCGCTCCGCTCTGCGCCCGCCGCACGTTGTCGTTTGTAACCGCCCCGGCGCCCTCGGTGGTTCCGTCGGGCAGGAAGATCGTGACTTCGGCATTCCCACCGAACGAGTTGATGACCGATGAGGCGAGCAAACGTATCTCGTCTGCATCGGCGTTGCTCGACGCGCCAACTGCAAAGGCAGTGGCGATCGATTGCGCTTCCCGTTGTGCGACTGATAGGGCTCGATCGAAGGTTTGCTGGCGAATCTGCAGGCCGAGCGGCACGGTGAATGCCAGTACCACCATCGAGGAGATGGCGAGCGCTACGAGATTGACGTGGCGCCTCACAATTCAGGGTCCACCAGCTTGACGCCCACGCCGAACACAGTGTGCAGGTAGCGAGGGTTCGACGCGGCCTCACCCAGCTTCTTGCGCAGCCACGAGAGATGGACATCCACTGTCTTCTCGCTGCCACCGTACGGCTCCCGCCACACCTCAGCCAGCAACTCACGCTTGGAAACGACCTCACCCGCTCGTTCGGCTAGGCACACCAGGACGTCGAACTCTTTCGGGCTCAGCTCGAGCGCAGTGCCGTTGAGGCTGGCGACCCGGCCCCGAGCGTCGATCTCGAGCTGTCCGACACGGATCAGCCCCATCTCGCCCTGCGCGGCTGACCGCCGCAGCACCGCCCGCACCCGAGCTTCCATCTCCCCGGCTGCGAACGGCTTCACCACGTAGTCGTCCGCACCGGCGTCGAGCGCTGCGACCACATCCGTCTCCTGCCCCCGGGCCGTGGCGACGATCACCGGCACGTCGCTGACGGCCCTGATCATCTTCAGCAGTTCGAGGCCGTCGAGATCAGGCAGGCCGAGATCGAGGATGACGAGTTCCGGCCGATCTTCGACCACCGCTTGGAGGCCTTCCATCGCGGTCGCGGTCGCTTGAGCGTCGTGTCCGAAACGGGCCAGGGCGCTACACAGGAGCTCGCGAATGCGTTGTTCGTCTTCAATGATCAGAACCGACGCCACTCGCGGGACGATAGACCAACACCATCCGCTGTTAATAGCGTTTTAGGAACTCCATAACCACCATTTGACCCGCTCATGACGCCAGCTCCACCAGAATGTGGATCGTGAGGCGGAACCTCGGCATGGTTGTCTCGTGGCTGGTTGCCACCGTCAGCACAGGCGCGCTGGCCTGGGGCGTCGTGCAGCTCGCCGCTGCTCAGGCAGTCGACGGACCGGTCCAACCGCTCACCGCAGCCGAGGTCAGCGCACTACCCGTTTCCACGACGTCGCTCGACGCGACAGCCATTGCCCTCCCGGCCAAACCGATTGAACCCGAGGAAAAGCCCGCCGAGGCGCCGACCACGACTACGAGCATCACGTCCACGACCAGCGTGCCGGCTCCTACGAGCGCAGCGTCCACGACGACCGTGACGTTCGCGGAGACGGAGGTCGTTGCGGCCGGCACGATCGCAACCACCGAGCCCACGACCGCCACTACCACGCCGACAACCACTACGGCCGAAGCTTCCCCGGCGGTGGCGCCGCCGACCCCCGAGATCCGCACCTTCAACCTCGTGGGCGGCTCAGCCCAGGTAGAGCTGGGACCGGACACAGTGCTGCTGATCTGGGCCCGGCCCAACTCGGGATTCTCGATGCAAGACGAGGTGGACGGCGACGAGCTGGAGGTCAAGTTCGAAGCCGATCACCACGAATCTGAGCTCAAGATCGAACGCGGATCCGGCGGGTGGGACATCGACATCAAAGAAGAACCGGACGAGGAAGAGCCGGAAACAGAGACCAAACCCACCGAAGCCGAGGACGGCTGAGCCAGGCCCGGACCCATTCGCCCTGCGGCCGCTCGCGGCGAGTCGTCGTTGGACAGACGTGCCGGCAGCGCACCGGTCAACGCAAGACACTCCGCCCGAGCGTTCCACCTGACCGACAAGGAGCGTGAGGTGCCCACATTGGTGGCCGAGGGATGGAGCAACAACACATCGCAGCTGGGCATCGCCGAGAAGGCCGCCACAGGTCACCCCACGGACCGACGTCGCGGCTATCGCGCACGAAAGCCGACACCCGCCCGGCGACGATCATCACTTTCAGTGGTCTTTCGTGCCCGATTCTCACTTTGAGTCAGTGAGGTCGAACTGCGGGCCGGCTCCGCGCACGGAGTGGCCTGCCAGATACGGAGGGCCGGGCAAGGGCTCCGGCCCTCCGCTCGTTAGGTACCGACGGGGACCGGTACCTTCCGGGGCCTCGCACGCGTCCTTTCAATCCCACAGGTCATGCGGGGAGCCATTCACAGGCCGCCGCCAGCTTGATTTTCAAGTCGCTCCTCCAATCCTCGGCGTACGAGGAGAAGGGTCCTACGGCGAAACCGAGCATCACCGCCGCAACGCGCGTCCGGATATCGTCGCGGTCGTAGCGGTCCTCGGCGACCGCCAGCGCCTGCTGCCCGAGCTCGGCTACGGGCGCGGGGTTCGTCACACCGAGTGCCGTACTGTGGGCATGGGCAATGAGGGTCGCCAGGTCGTCGCGCGGGTCACCGGCGCCCGCCCGATCGACATCGACGATTCCAGTCATTCCCTCAGCGCCGACCATCACCTGGGCCAGATGGAAGTCGCCGTGAACCCATCGATCAGCGGTTCGATCGAGCCGCTGCGACCTCTCGGCGATCTCCCCAGCGAGGTGTGCTAGCTCGGGTGTGGCGTTGGCAACCAGGCGGGCATACGAGCTCGTAGCCGCCAATGGATCGTGCGCTGACGGCGCATCAGAGCTTGCCGGCGGGAGTCGGTCCAAAGCTGCAATAAGCGGCCGGACATCGACTCCCGCCGGTCCCCCATCAGCAAGGGCGTCGCGTAGAGTCCGGCCCGGCAACGCTTCCAGGATGACGATCCCGAGCTCCTCAGACCATCCCAGACTGTGCGGCACCGGTAGATACGGGGTGAGTTCCACGTGTCGACGTTGCAGTTCCTCCGCGGCCGACGGTCTCACGGCCTTGACGAACACCCGCTTGGTCGTGCCCGTGACCTCGGCGACGGCGCGTTTGCTCGCCCGGTAGGAACGGACGCGGATCGAGACGATTTCCTGGTCGAAGCCGACCTGAGCGATGATCGGTGCCAGTTTCTCGCGCTCGACAATGCTCGCCAACCCGGGCAAGCGCGGATCATTGGGATACTCCCAGGCCACAAGCTGGTCGAATCCTCGCTGGAGGATGACGCCGCCCTTGTATCGACGTCCGGCCTCCAACGCAAGGAACGTTGTTGCAGCCCGACCGTCACGTTCGCAGTCGACGTGGTACACGACCCGGACTGCGTCCGGGGGGCGATAGCGGACCTGCCAGGGACGAGCGGAGATCAATGTGCGCCCATCCTCCGCGAGGAGACTGCTGAGCACATCGACCGCCCCGTCTCCGAGCAGCTCCGCTACGAGGGAACCCCCGGTGGCGGCTGGTTCGTCAACCGCCCTCAACGCCATCAGTCGTCAGATGTATCGGGCGATGCGGTATCCGGCGTTGCTGTCGCAGGCGACACCGTCTTCGGCGACTCCTCCACAGGCGAAACCGTGACTGGCGACTCCTCCACCGGCGAAACCGTGACTGGCGACTCCTCCACCGGCGAAACCGTGACTGGCGACTCCTCCACCGGCGAAACCGTGACTGGCGACTCCTCCACAGGCGAAACCGTGACTGGCGACTCCTCCACAGGCGAAACCGTGACTGGCGACTCCTCCACAGGCGAAACCGTGACTGGCGACTCCTCCACAGGCGAAACCGTGACCGTCAGCGGGTCCAGCGGCGAATCGCCCGGCATCTTGACTCGAACATCCTCACCGCCGACGGTGACAACCGTCGTCTCGGTCAACTTGTCCTGGACCACATCGGCCAAGGTGGGAATGGTGGTTTCATCGGGTTCAACTGTCACATCCTCGGCATTTGCCCAGGCGGCACCGCCGCCGAGGGCGACGGTGAGCGACAAACCTCCCGATACGACCTTCCACTTTTTGGCTATCACCACGGGTTGGGCTCCTGACTGTCTGCTAACTGCGGACAAGTGTCACAGATGCGGCCCTGTGGATGCCTCAAACTCTTCCTAAGAAGGTGCTAATTCCGTGGCCGGGTCATAGAAACGGCCGCCTGGACCGTTGACCTTCCAGTGACTTGAAGGTCTAGCGTCGCTCAGATGGACGACCTCACGCAACGCCGCCGGGGGCGCATTCGGTTCCTGATCGTCGCCGGCGGTGTGCTGCTGGCCGGGCTGGCCGGATTCATCGCCTCCCGCAGCGTTCCAGGTGGCGACGCCGCGGGCGGCGCCATGGTGTTGGCGGCTGCCACTGGGTTCGGAGCATTCTTCTCCCCCTGCTCGTTCCCCCTGCTGCTGACCATCCTCGCTCGGCCGCCGAGCGGCTCGGGCTCGGCGGCTCGCGTCGCACGAATCGCCGCCGGCGTGACCGTCACATTCGGCGCGATAACAGTCATCTTCGTCGCGGGCGGATTAGCCGCGGGAAACATCGTCGGGTCGGAATCCAGCGCCGGCAGGGCGTTTCGGATCGCAGTCGGAACGTTTCTGGTTCTGCTGGGACTGCGCCAGGCCGGTCGCCTGCTGGCTGGCGGCTCATGGCTCGACCGGATCGCAGGTGCGGCCGGCTCCCGCCTCGACATGATGCGCCATCGGAGCCTTGGGAGTCGGGATTTTCTCTATGGGGCCGCCTACCTGCTGATCGGGTTCGGGTGAACGGGGCCGCTGCTGGCCGGTCTGGCCTCACAGAGCCTCGTTTCCGGCCCGGTCGCGACAGCTTGGGCGTTTGCCACCGCCGCCATGGTGTTTGCGGCGCTTCTGGTGGTGGCAGCCGTGGCAGTGCCGCGGCTCGCAGCGGACGCCATCCAACCTCTTCGTATGGCCGGCCCCGCCGTGAAGCGATGGAGCGGCTGGGTCATGGTGGTCGTGGGAGGCTGGTTCTTCTTCATCTCAGTCGCTCCGCAGATGACTGGTATCCCCCTACCTTGAATCTGCTAGAAGGTTTAGGATCCGGCCGATCACGGAGGTGACTGTGCGCATCGGAGAAGCTGCCCGACTCTCAGGCCTGGAGGCTTCGGCCATACGCTTCTACGAATCAAACGGCGTGACCCCCCCGCCCTGTCGAACCACGGCCGGTTATCGCGATTACGGCCGCGATGAAGTCGACCTACTGCGCTTCGTCAGGCGGTTGCGCTCGCTGGGGCTGCCGCTGGACGACATTCGCGAGATCGTGGGCCTTCGCACTGAGGGGAAGGCGCCGTGCGCCACGGTGCGCAACTCGATGGCGAGAGAGGCGGCTGCGATCGACAGACGCATCGAAGACCTGCAGCGCCTTCGGGCCGAGCTCGGCCACCTGCAAACCGCAGCCGCCAACGTGACCGACGCATGGCCGGATACCTGCGTGTGCCACGTGATCGAAAGTCCGCCGCCAAGAAACGAGACGGTGGCGGCGCACCCGTGACGGACCGATTCGACTTTGTGATCGTGGGCGGGGGTTCCGCCGGATGCGTGCTGGCCAACCGGCTGAGCGCCGACCGGGCCACCCGCGTCCTGGTGCTGGAGGCCGGTCGCCCGGACTACCGCTGGGACGTATTCATCCACATGCCGGCCGCGCTGGCCTTTCCGATCGGAAGCCGTTTCTACGACTGGCGCTACGAGTCCGAGCCCGAGCCGTGCATGAACGGACGGCGCATCTATCACGCCCGGGGCAAGGTGCTCGGCGGGTCGAGCAGCATCAATGGCATGATCTTCCAACGTGGCAACCCGATGGACTACGACAAGTGGGCGCGAGATTCCGGCATGGAGGCCTGGGATTATGCCCACTGTCTGCCCTACTTCAAGCGGATGGAGACGTGCCTCGCCGGAGCCGACGAGTACCGCGGTGGCGAAGGACCACTGATTCTCGAGCGGGGGCCGGCCACCAATCCGCTGTTCGATGCCTTTTTCGAAGCAGTCCAGCAGGCGGGATACGACCTCACCGATGACGTCAACGGCTACAAGCAGGAGGGTTTCGCCGCATTCGACCGCAACATCTCCCGCGGCCGGCGACACAGCGCGTCGGTGGCGTATCTCCGCCCTGTGATCCGCCGGCCCAACCTAGAGGTCAGGACCCGAGCATTCACAACCCGCATTCGGTTTGACGGACCCCGTGCTACCGGGGTCGACTACGAGCACCGCGGCCGGTCCCACACGGTGACCGCCGGGGAGGTGATCCTATGCGGGGGGGCGATCAACTCGCCCCAGTTGTTGCAGCTTTCGGGTGTTGGCAACGCCGTCGAGCTGAAGGCGTTGGGCATCAGACCCGTCGCCGACGTCCCCGGCGTGGGCGAGAACCTCCAGGACCATCTCGAGGTGTACATCCAGTACCGATCGAAGCTGCCGGTCTCGATCGCTCCAGGTCTTGCCTGGTGGCGGCGCCCGATAATCGGAGGGGAGTGGTTGTTTGGCCGTCGCGGTCTCGGTGCCTCGAATCACTTCGAGGCGGGCGGATTCGTACGGAGCAACGAAGAGGTCGCGTATCCCAACCTGATGTTCCACTTCCTGCCGATCGCCATACGCTATGACGGCACATCACCGGCCGGCGGCCATGGATACCAGGTCCACGTTGGGCCGATGAACTCCGACGCACGCGGCTCGGTCAAGCTCAAGTCCGACGACCCGAGAGTGCACCCGGCGTTGCAGTTCAACTACCTGTCGACGGACCAGGATCGTTGGGAGTGGGTCGAGGCCGTGCGGGTGGCCCGACGGCTCCTGAATCAGCCCGCGTTCGACCGCTACAACGGCGGCGAGCTGTCGCCGGGCCACGAAGTAGAGTCGGACCCAGAAATCCTGGAATGGGTCAAAAGGGATGCAGAGACGGCCCTGCACCCCTCGTGTACGGCCCGGATGGGCGCAGATGACGTGGCCGTGGTCGATCCGGGATCGATGCGCGTCTACGGCGTCGACAATCTGCGGGTTGTCGATGCTTCGGTCATGCCCTACGTGACCAACGGCAACATCTATGCGCCCGTCATGATGATCGCTGAGAAGGCGGCCGACTTGATCCTGGGCAACACGCCGCTGGCCCCAGTTGACGTGGAGGTGTACCGCCACGCCGCTTCCGGCCCATGATGCGTTCATGCCACGAACGGACCGCTTCGATAAGCTCAGCAGTCTGCGCCGGAGGGAGGAAACGTGCCGGCTACCGCGTGCGTCACGGGCGCCACCGGGTTCATCGGGTCGCACGTCGTTCAGCGTCTGCTCGATCAAGGTTATGAGGTGCGGGGGACCGTTCGCGACGCCGATCGTGCTCGCTCCGGGTTCCTTTCCCATCTCGACGGTTTCGACCGGCTGAGTTTGTTCGAAGCCGACCTCATGGATCCGGGGTCCTTCGACACCGCGATCGCTGGATCCGAATTGGTGTTCCATGTTGCGAGCCCGCTGCAACTCACTGTCGATGACCCCCAGCGCGACCTCGTGGACCCAGCCGTCAACGGCACCGAGGCTGTGCTCGATGCGAGCCGGCGTGCCGGGACCGTGAAACGCGTCGTGCAGACCTCGTCTGTCGCCGCTCTGGGAGGACGCCGGGATGGGCGATTGGTAGATCACAACACCTGGAACACCGACTCGTCGCTCACACACGGCGCGTACGCATATTCGAAGACGATGGCCGAGAAGGCAGCGTGGGCGTTCATGGAGGAGTGGCAGCCCGATTTCGATCTCATCGCGGTCCAGCCGGTCTTTGTGTGGGGCCCCGCGCTCGGTCCCCGGCTGAGCGAGTCGACAAGGATGATTCGGGACATGTACGCGGGCAAGTGGCCGGCTCTGATGGATTTGACATTCAATGTCGTCGACGTCCGCGACTTGGCCGAGGTCCACCAGTCAGCAGCCGAGACCCAAAACGCATCGGGCCGTTACATAGCCTGCGCCGGCCAGATCAGCATGCGAGATTCCGTCGCCGCGGCGCGGGCCATTCACGACCATCCGAAGTTGCCCAGGCTTCCGCTCGACAACGCTGCCGGCAGCGCTGTTGTCAGGCTGCTGGCATATGTGCAGCCCAAAGGCGTACGCCAGTTCCTGCACGCCAACCTCGGAAGCCCGACGACATTTGATGCGTCGCGGGTGCAGGACGAGCTGGGTGTGAGGTACCGGCCGCTTGATGAAACAATCGCCGCCACCGTCCAAGATCAGCTCGAGCGCGGTCACATCGCGGCTTGAGTCGGGCGAGCTGCGGATCTGGCACCCTCCACTCGTGCACGCGTGGCAGATCGACGCCTACGGGGACCATCGCAACCTCGAACTGCGGGAGATGGAACCAGTTCCTCTCCCCCACGGGCATGTGCGCATAACCATGGAGGCCAGCGGCATGAACTTTCCCGACCTGCTCATGCAAGCGGAACTCCGATCCGGCGAATCGTTGGTGGTAACGGGCGTCGCCGGCGCTCTGGGTTCGGCCACGGTGCAGCTGGGTCGAGCTCTTGGTGCCCAGGTGATAGCCGTCGTCGGCACCGAAGCGAAGGGCGCGTTTGCACATGAGAACGGCGCCCACGACGTCGTGATTCGCGGAAAAGATGATCTGCGCCCTGCCCTCCGGGCGCTGGCCCGGCGCGGTGTCGATGTCGCCGTCGACGTCGTCGGCGGCGCGGGCTTCGAAGATCTGGCGAGAGCCATGGCGTGGAATGGCCGCCTCCTGGCTTTGGGCTTCGCCGGCGGCACTATCCAGTCTCTCCGTACAACGTGGTGCTGTGAAAGGTTCGGCTGTGGTGGGCGTGAACGCCGGCCTCGCCGTCGAGCGCGATCGCGCCGGCTATTGGGAGATGTATCGCCGGGTCATGAACCTGTACGACCATGGCAAGCTGCGTCCCCAAGTGACGGTGATCCCATTTGGCCGGGCCGTGGCCGGTTTCGACGCGATCCGGGAGCGCCGAGCGTTCGGAAAGTATGTTTCTGAACACCGCCGGATTCAGGGAGGAGCGGCTCGGCGACAGGTTCAAGGTCATGCTTAAAGTGGATCAAACAGACGGGAGCAGCCGATTGACCGACAACCCAGACTTTGAAGAACTTCTACGCCAGCTGCGGCACGCCGCCGACGAGGGCAACGAGGGCGCTCGCGAGGTGCTGCGCCGCATGGGTGAATATGGCGACGGTAGAGATACCTCGGAGGAGTCGCGAGAGGGCGTGCTCCAGGTGTTGACTGACGCCGTCTACCAATTCGAAGCCGACCATCCCCGCCTGACGGCTGCAATCCAGAAAGTAGTCGATTCCTTGACGGCCGGGGGCCTGTGAGCGGACCCGGGCCCACCCGTTACTGATCGAGGCACGCCAAACCCCGCATTCCTCCGCCCTACCGACCGAATCAAGACGGCCTGACAAGAGTCTCACACCACGCCGTGTCGTTGTTCCGCCCGGAACGAAAACGGACTGTCGAGATTGGCCGTCGTTGCACGTCGGCCTTGGAAGACGGTTCTACGAGCCCCACAAGGAGGGATCATGGCCAAGTACCTGCTCGCGTACCACGGCGGCGGGATGCCAGAGACGGAGGCTGAGCAAGCTTCTGTGATGGCGGCTTGGAGCGAGTGGCTGGCTTCGGCCGGCGACAAGTTGGTCGATGGAGGCGCTCCGCTCGGGCAAGCCAAGTCGGTGTCCGCCGACGGCGCGGTGTCGGACACGGCTACCAGCCTCAACGGCTACAGCCTGATCAATGCCGACTCCATCGACGACGTGGTGGCATTCGCCAAAGCGAGCCCTCATCTCTCGGCCGGCGGCACTGTCGAAGTGCGTGAAGCAATCGAGATGTGAGCGCACCTGAGATCAAAAAGGGGGAGGGCCGGAGCCCCTCCCCCTTTTTCTCATCGACCTCAAAAGCGCCGCCGGTAGCTCATCGCCTCTTCGACCCGGCTTCGCGCCAGCTGCCGGGCGGCGGCTGCCGGCACCATGTTCTGGCCGCTTGCTGCCTCCAGCACCTCACGGGTGTTGGCGCGAATCTTCTCCTCGATCACGTGGAAAGCTTGAGAAGCCGTGCCGCCGCTGTATTCAACCGCAGCGCAAATCACGCCCCCTGCATTCACGATGAAGTCCGGCAACGACAGGATCCCTCGCTCGAAGAAGATCTCATCGGCCGGCTCTGTCACTGCAATGTTCGCTCCAGGCAACACCACCCGGGCTTCCACCAGGGCGGCGTTGGCGCCGGTGAAGGCATCGGGTCGAGCCGCCGGGATCCAAATGTCGCACGGGTAATGTACGAGCTGCTGGTGGTTTGCCTCTGTCCCGCCACCAAACTCGCTAACCGAGTGCCCCGCTTCCTTCCATAGCGCCATCTTGTCGACGTCGAGCCCGGCTTGGTTCACGACGCCGCCTCGGCTATCAGACACGCCGACGATAACGGCGCCACGCTCGGATAGGAATCGTGCCACATGCCTTCCGACGGCACCGAATCCCTGAATGACCACGCGGGCGCCGTCCAAGCGGACATATCCGAATTCCTCGGCGACCTCCGCCGCGATTGCCAGGCCGAATCCGGTCGCGCCCAGCTTGTCGAGCGGAATACCGCCCATGACCTCAGGCAGCCCGACTGCGCGCCCGATCTCGTCGATGACAAAAGCCATGGCCGTTTCGGTCATGCCCATGTCGGGTCCCGGGATGTAATCGACGATATCCCGGATGGAACCGGCGAACGCACGAACTAGACGCTCCTTTTCGTCAGCGGGCATCAAGGGGTCGCCAACGATCCCTGCTTTCCCACCACCGTGGGGAAGCCTGGCCGCCGCATTCTTGAAGGTCATCGCTCGGGCGAGGCGGAACACTTCCTCCAGCGTCAGGTCCGGCGCCATGCGAACCCCGCCAATGGCGGGACCCGCTGCAGTGTTATCGACCACCAACACGGCCCGAAGGCCGGTCCCGGGGTCGGTCAGCAACACCACCTTCTCGGGACCCAGCTCATCGATCAACCGCTGCCAGTCCGTTTCCATACCAACCTCGCTTCCCGTCTGCGCCTCACTGCCATTTCATCAGGGGGTTCGAAACGCCCGCCACGGCCATAAGTCAGTACTTGGGTTGACTGCACCCGGACGTACGGCTGTCCCGGCCGACCCATTTGCCAACACGCAGCCCGTTCGTGTGCTTGAGTCACTCTCAACGGAGGTGGCCCAATGAGCGCACTGGCTGGAAGGACGGCAATCGTCACGGGAGGGAGCAAGGGAATAGGCCGGGCAATCGCGCGGCGACTCGCGGCGGAAGGAGCCGATCTGGTCTTGGCGGCCCGCACCGCGGCAGACCTCGACGCAACGGCTCAGTCGATCAGCACAGACTCGGGCCGGCGAGTCGAGACCGTGGCCGTTGATTTGCGGATCGCCGAAGGTGTCTCCACGTTGCACGCGGCCGCCACCCAGGCATTCGATTCAATCGACATCCTGATCAACAACGCCGGCGCCACCAAGGCCGGTCCCTTCCTGGAACTCGACGACGAGGCGTGGATAGACGGATTTGCCCTCAAGTTCCACGGGGCCGTCCGGGTGTGCCGGGCCTTCTGGCCCAATCTGGTGGCGTCACACGGCACTGTCGTCAATATCGTCGGCGGGCTGGCCCGCACCCCGGCGCCCGACATCATGATCGGCGGCGCGGTCAACGCCGCGCTGGCCAACTTCACCAAAGCACTGGCCGGTCAGGGCCTCCGCGACGATGTCAACGTCAATGCCATCCACCCGGGTCAGACCCGAACCGAACGGTTCACGACCCTGCTGGCGGCTCGGGCCGAAGCGGCCGGCACCTCACCCGACGAACTTCAGCAAAGGATTGTGGAGCGGCAGGGCGTGCGCAGATTGGGTACTCCCGAGGATGTGGCCGCAGCCGTAGCGTTTCTGTGCAAGCCGGAAGCTCGCCACATCCAGGGTGTAGCGATCGGCGTTGACGGGGGAGCTACCTCCGGCTTGTTCTGACCATGCGCGCCGGAGCCTCCTGGGCGGCCGCGTGCACCCGCCATCATGGGGCGGGGCAATCGGCCGGATCGACATTCGGCCCACCACGGCACACCAAGATGAAGCTCCGGGACCTGTCGAACAACTCGGCCAACACCAGATCGCCGGGCACCGATGTTCCGCCTACCGATGCCGACGCGTTGCGCACCTTGCCTTGCTCGTGAACGATCAGGAACGGCGGCCCAAAGCCTCCTGTTGGCGTGGTGTGCTCGTTGAAGCGGACCACTTCTCCGTCCGCCGACCACGATGCATCGAGATCCACCGTGGTTTCCGTGCAGTCAAAATCATCGTCGACCCTCATGCATCTCTGCCCACCAACCGTCGCGCTGAACTCGGCAGCCTGGAGTTTGCGATCGATGTCGAGATCGATCGGACCAGAGGCCGACGTGCTCGAAACCACAATCGAATCGAGGGCTCCCTCAACCTCCACGAAGCGGAATGTGAACTGCTCGAGAAGAACCATGTCTTCTCGTATGGGGCGCTGATTCTCGGACTTGACGAAGATCGCCGAGAGGAAGGTGTCAGTACATTCGTCTCCCGCAACCGGCTCGGCTGGGCATGAGGACCACTGGGCGGCGGCTCCCAGACCGGAAGAGTTGAGGTGGGTGACCTGTGCAGCAGGTGCCTCGGGCGGCGGTGCTGCCCCAGCCGGTAGCCCCCCAGCCGAGATCAGCGCCGCGATCAACGCCGTACTCATACGTCGCACACAGAACCTCCGTATCTGGTGACACGCGCGCCACTTTTCGGCAGCATCCGTCCCCGACGGGCAGTTGGCAAGTCCCGTTCTTGCCTCGGCGGTCACAGAACGCGGGCCGTGATTGCTCGAGTGCTGACGTGTCGGTCCCGCCACGGTTCCCCGCCGACGAGAATCGCGTCGTGGCTTTCGTTCGGGCGTTCGTCCTGCTGACTCGGCCGCACTTTCTAGTGGGCGGGGCAGTGATGTATGCGATCGGCGCGTTCAGCGGTGACGTGACCAACCCAGGCGCCTACCTGCTCGGCCAGGGCATGGTGACTTCCGCTCAAGTCACCGCTCACTATGTCAATGAATATGCCGATGTCGGCCCAGATCGTCTGGTCACCAACCGTACGATGTTTTCAGGGGGGAGCGGCGTCCTCAGCTCCGGACGGCTGGCGCCGGTGGTGGCGCTACGGGCGGCCGTGGTGTCCTCCGGGCTGGCCGTGCTGCTGGCGGCGTTCGTGGCAGCAGCGACTCCTGTTGCCTCCTTGTTGGGTCTGCTGGCGCTGGCGGTCTCCTGGAGTTACTCATTCCCGCCGGTGCGATTGTTGGAGACCGGCTGGGGAGAGATGGTCACCTCAGTCGTCGTGGCGGGGATGGTGCCCGCAGTCGGCGCGCTGGTAAACGGCGGATCTATCAAGCCCGGCCTGGCGTGGGCGATGGCGGTTCTGGTGCCAGTGCATCTAGCCATGATGCTGGCGTTTGAACTGCCGGATCTCGACAGCGACCGGCTCGCCGGCAAGACCGTGCTCGCCGTACGGATCGGGTATCTCGCCTCGGTGACCATGCTGGGAGCACTCCTGATGGGGGCCGCCATCGTTGGCAGCGTCGGAGCATGGGCGACTGACAAGGGGGTCGCATGGCTCCTGGCTGGCGTCACCGCGGCGTGGGTAACCGTGTCGGCGGCGCGACGAGACCGTTATCAGCTGTTGACGTTGAGCGCCG